>CAZWZF010000001.1:0-230128 GCA_964638715.1 uncultured bacterium
AACAAGTACTTATAAATCTTATGAAGAATTAAAATTAAATCCACCAGATGCAGATTGCTATATTTCGGGTAGTGACCAGGTTTGGAATGCAATTAATGGATGTTTTCCTGCTTTCTTTTTAGATTTCGGCAATAAAAATACTAAACGTATTTCTTATGCAGCCAGTATGGGTGTATATAATCTCCCAATAGATAATGAAAAAAAGCTTATTAATTATATAAGTAAGTTTGATAAAGTTTCTTTAAGAGAAGAAGAAGCAAAGAACTATATTGAAGCAAGAACTGATAAAAATTGTCTTGTTCATATAGATCCTGTTTTCTTATTAGATAAAAAACAATGGAGTAAGTTATGCAATGAAAATTCGATTAAAGGCAAATATATTTTATGTTATCCATTAATTAATAATGAATTATTAAATGAATCATTGAAGAAATTGAAAAAGCTTACAAATTTGCCAATTATAATTTTAGTACCAGAAAATCGAACTAAATGTAAAGGTGATATCTATATCCGTGATGCTGGGCCAAAAGAGTTCTTATCTCTGATTAAAAATTCTGAATATGTTGTAACTACTTCTTTTCATGGCACTGCTTTCTCAATAATTTTTGAAAAGAAGTTTTTTTCACTTGTAGGCTTACACGCACCGACAAGAATTACTAATCTATTAAATACATTTAATTTGGGCAACAGAGTGATTACTGATATCGAATATCTAAACTTAGATGAAATAGATTATGATAAAGTAAATATTTTAAAAAATATAGAATGTCAAAAATCAATAGACTATTTGAAAAATATTATGAAAGCAGATAATGGGTAGAACAAAGAAATTTTTATATAATTCTATATCAGCAGCATTCTTGCAATTTGTAATAATGATTGTGGGATTTATTATTCCCAGAATAATGCTGGAATATTACGGGTCTGAGATTAATGGACTGGTTTCATCTATTACCCAGTTTATCTCCTACTTTAACCTTGTCGAAGCAGGTCTGGCAACTTCTGCTATCTATGCACTTTATAAACCTTTAGCAGATAATGATATCAAAAATATAAATGGTATCGTTACAGCCGCTAAAAATTTCTATAATTTATCTGGTTATATCTTCACATCATTAACCATCGGTTTAGCTGTTATCTATCCATTTTTTGTTAAAACGAATGCAGTTTCGCCTCTAAATGTAGGATTACTTGTACTGGTATTAGGGGTTACCGGTGCAATGGAATTCTTTACCATGTCTAAATATAGAGTTTTATTGACTGCTGATCAAAAGATTTTTGTAATATCTATAACTTCAGTAATTGCATTAATAATTAATACAGCAATAATTATTGTGCTTTCAAAGTTAAGAGTAGACATTGTAGTATTAAGAACAGTTGCACTTTTTTCTGTTTTTGCAAGGTCAATTCTTTTATACACTTATGTTAACTTGAAATATAAATATATCAACTATCACGAAGAACCTAATTATAAAGCTCTCAGTAAACGTTGGGATGCATTATATCTGCAAATATTAGGTTCAATTCAATTTGGCATACCTGTTGTTTATGCGACATTATTCACGAACTTAAAAATCGTAAGTATTTATGCTATTTATAATATGGTAATAAGTGGAATTAATGGCCTTTTAAGTATGTTTATTTCAGGATTATCTGCTTCATTTGGTGATATTATTGCGAGAAAAGACTTGAAATTATTTCAAAAAACTTCTTCTGAATTTGAATTTATATATTATAGTTTAATAACAATTATATACTCAACGACAATGATATTGTATAACCCTTTTATAAAAATCTATACCCGTGGTATTACTGACACAAATTATAACTTACCTTTAACTGGTTTTTTGTTTGTGTTAAACGGTATATTATACAATTTGAAAACACCACAAGGAATGCTTGTGGTTTCAGCAGGTATGTTTAAAGAAACAAGAATGCAAACTACCATACAAGCTTTGATTATTATTATTACCGGCATAGTACTGATACACTATTGGGGATTAAATGGAATGTTATTAGCATCTATTTTATCAAATTTATATCGTGATATTGACTTGATGATATTCATACCAAAGTACTTAACAAAATTACCTGTAAAAAGTACCGCATTCAAAATTATTAAATTATTTATTCTATCTTCAATTATTTGGTTTACATCCCTTGCATTTAATATTAATCCAACAAATTACTTTAGTTTCTTTGGAATAGCAATTTGTATTATAATCTATTCAACTATTATTGTAGCAGTAACTACTTTAATATTTGATAGAGATCACATAACTGATTTTGTAAATAGAATTAAATTACTTAAAGGTTCAACATAATAATACCATTACATATACAAACAAGGGGTCTCAAATGGTAGATAGTAAAGATAAAAATAATTGTTGCGGTTGCAGAGCATGCGAACATATCTGTCCAAAAAATGCTATTCAAATGAACGAAGATATAAAAGGATTCAAATATCCTAAAATAGATCATTCTTTGTGCAATAAATGTGGATTATGTGATACGATATGCGCATTTAACAACAATTATCGAAATCATGGTGACAATCCAACTGTTTATGCTGTTAAAAATAAAGATGAAAATATTAGAGCTACCAGTACATCAGGTGGAATGTTTGTTGCTATTTCTGATGAAATAATAAAAAATGGTGGGGTTGTATATGGAGTTAATTATGGAGAGAAACTTTATGTATGTCATCAAAGGGCTGAAACAAAAGAACAAAGAGATCAATTCAAAGGATCTAAATACATTCAAAGTGATTTGGGTGATACTTTTCTAAAAGTTAAGCAAGATCTGGAAGATGATAGGATGGTGCTTTTTACAGGAACTCCATGCCAGGTTGCATCTTTAAATAACTTCTTGAAAAAAGATTTTGAAAATCTATTAACAGTAGATATAATTTGCCATGGTACACCAAGCAATAAAATATGGAGAGAATACTTGGATATTATAGAAATAATTAATAAGATCGAAATTATATATGTTAATTTTAGAGACAAATCTATTGGATGGCATCAACCTAAAGTAAAAATTAAATCACTTAACAACAGTAAGAAAGAAATAATAGGAGAAAAATCATTTTTTCAGCTATTTGTTAAAAATTATATATTAATGCCTGCATGCTATAACTGCTATTTTGCAAATTTCAAGCGTCCTGGAGATATTACTATCGGTGATTTTTGGGGAATCGAAAGAACCATGAGTGAATTCGATGATAACAAAGGAGTATCACTTGTAATGGTAAATTCAAAAAAAGGAAATCTTTTTATAGATAAAATAAAAGATAATATTGAAATGCAAATAAGTTCGAAAGAAAATTGCATGCACGGCACATTACAATGTGCTTCACCTAAAAATAAAGATACTGATAAACTATGGAATGATTATGAAAAATACGGATTAAGATATATTATATTTAAATATACCGATTATAGTAATCTTAGAACATTCATCAAGAAAGTAATCAATAAAATTAAAAGTCTGCTTAATTTGAATTAAGCATATTGTATTTCACAATAATCATGCAATATTCTTTAGTATTTATAACTTGTTATGTTTGAAAAATAAGGTATACCTTGAATAAGGCAGGAAATTTGTCATATTAAGAGAAAATTAATATTAAGGAACTTAATTATTATGTTTAAAAACAAAACCTTGTTAATAACCGGGGGTACCGGCACATTCGGGAACGCTGTTCTTGATCGTTTTTTAGCTACAGATATTAATGAAATTCGGATTTTTAGTCGGGACGAAAAAAAACAAGATGATATGCGCAAGGTATATGCTAATCCCAAACTAAAATTCTATATAGGCGATGTCCGGGATGAATCAAGTATTCGTGATGCTATGACAGGCGTTGATTTCGTATTTCATGCCGCCGCATTGAAACAAGTACCGAGTTGCGAATTTTTCCCGTTGGAAGCATTACGAACTAATGCTTTGGGTACTGAGAACCTTTTAACAGCAGCAATTCAAAATAAGGTAAAGCGAGTAATAGTACTAAGTACAGATAAAGCTGTATATCCGATAAACGCTATGGGAATTTCCAAAGCAATGATGGAAAAACTGGCAATAGCAAAATCACGTGTAGCCGGTAAAAACACTGTCATTTCTGTTACAAGATATGGCAATGTTATGGCAAGCCGCGGGTCTGTAATTCCATTATTTATTAAGCAAATACAAAATAATGAACCAATAACGATAACCGATCCAAACATGACCAGATTCATGATGACAATCGAAGATGCGGTTGACTTGGTAATTTATGCTTTTTCAAATGGTAATCCCGGTGACACCTTTGTGCAGAAAGCTCCATCATGCACTATTCGCACCCTTGCTGAAGCTATTAACAAAATACTAAAAAGCAGCAATCCGATTAATATAATTGGAACAAGACATGGAGAAAAATTATACGAAACTTTACTTACCCGCGAAGAAATGACTATAGCAAATGACCTTGGCGGATATTACCGTATACCAGCAGATAACCGAGACTTAAATTATGCAGCATATTTCAGTGAAGGTAATGAAGAAGTAACGGAACAAAATGATTATAATTCACACAATGTAAACCTTAAAAATGTTGATGAAATGTGTGAACTGCTGCTTAAGTTAGATTGTATAAAGCAGGCAATCAATGGTGAAAAGGTAGGAATTTAATGAATATTCTGGTAACTGGAGCAAATGGATTTGCCGGAAAAAATCTTGTATCAGCTTTGAAAACATCTGATGATACCATACTCGAATTTGATATAGATAATTCAGATGAAGAATTATTCTCCTTTTTAAATCAGGCAGACATTATATTCCACTTAGCTGGTGTAAATCGCCCGCAAAATACTGATGAATTTAATGTTGGCAATAAAGAATTAACTGAGAAGATTTGCGACTACCTGATATCAACAAACAAACAAGCAAAAATCGTGCTCTCGTCTTCTATACAAGCTGAATTGGATAACCCTTATGGAGTCAGCAAACATGGCGCAGAAGAAGCTGTACGGCAATACGCGGTGAAATCAGCATCCTCTGTAGTAGTTTACCGCCTTAAAAATCTTTTTGGGAAATGGTGCCGTCCGAACTATAATTCTGTAACCGCAACATTCTGCCATAATATCGCAAATAACTTGCCCATACAAATATCCGCACCTGAAAATGAAGTAGATTTAACATATATTGATGACGTTGTAATCGCTTTCAAAAATGAATTGTCTGATAAATTGCCAGGTTTTCGATTTGCTCCCCCGCTGCCATCACGAAAAATAACTCTGGGTACTTTATCAGAACTCATTTATTCATTCAACAAGCAAAGGAAGTCGCTACTTTTGCCTGATTTCAGCGACCAGTTTGTACGCAATTTATACGGAACATACTTATCATATCTTAAAACTGATGACTTTTCTTATACTCTGGATATTAAATCTGATAATCGCGGGTCATTGGCGGAGTTATTAAAGTCGCCTTATATTGGTCAGGTTTTCATTTCACGAACACTGCCGGGAATTACTCGCGGCAACCATTATCACCACACAAAAACTGAAAAATTCATGGTAGTACAAGGTAAAGGGATAATTAGATTTAGAAATATCAATAATGATGAAGTAATCGAATATCCCGTTGAAGGAAGCGAATATAAGGTAGTAGATATCCCGCCAGGATATACACATTCAATAGAAAATGTTGGCGATAATGAAATGGTAACTATATTCTGGGCTGTTGAAATTTTTAATCCTGAAAAACCGGATACTTATTTTGTACCGGTAATTAAAGCGGAGTAAATATGAAAATAATGACTGTAGTCGGCACCCGACCAGAAATAATACGATTATCCTGTGTAATGCAGACGATAGATAAATACCTTACCCAAATAATAGTTCATACCGGACAAAATTATGATTACGAATTAAATCAAGTTTTTTTTGACGACCTTGAATTGCGAAAACCAGATTATTTCTTAGGTGCCGCCGGTAATACCGCATGTGAAACTATTGGCCATATTATCTCGAAAGTTGATGATTTATTAGTCAAAGTACAACCTGACGCGCTATTAATTCTTGGAGATACTAATAGCTGCCTCGCTGCCTATCCGGCAAAAAGACGTAAAATCCCGGTATTCCACATGGAAGCCGGCAATCGATGTTTTGACCAGCGCGTACCAGAAGAAATTAACCGGAAAATAGTAGACCATATCAGCGATATAAACTTAACTTATAGCGATATCTCTCGCGAATATTTATTAGCAGAAGGTTTGCCAGCAGATCGTGTATTTAAAACAGGCAGCCCAATGTTTGAAGTGTTGAATAAATATATGGATAAAATAAAAGCGTCTGATATATTATCAACGTTAAATTTAACACCTGATAATTATTTCCTGGTGAGTGCGCACCGCGAAGAAAATATCGATGATCCAAAGCAATTCGCCAAATTAATAACTGTATTAAATAAATTAGCAGAAACTTATTCGTTGCGCATGATAGTTTCAACCCATCCTCGCACCAGAAAAAGAATAGACGATGAAAGAGTAATCCTTAACCCATTAGTTGAATTAATGAAACCTCTGGGATTTAGCGATTATGTGAACTTGCAAATGAATGCAAAAGTAGTGCTGTCAGACAGCGGTACAATCACCGAAGAAAGCTCCATACTAAATCTGCGCGCTTTAAACATTCGCAACGCTCACGAACGTCCTGAAGGCGTAGAAGAGGCCACTGTAATGATGACCGGGTTGGAAATAGACACTATTATGACCGCATTGAAGATACTGGAGCACCAACCAAAAGATACACGCCTGTTAAGACAGGTTGCTGATTATCAAATGCCAAATGTCAGCGAAAAAGTAGTAAGGATAATACTTAGCTATAAAGAATATGTAGAACGCGTTGTCTGGCGAAAAAACTAAAGCACAATCATATTTGAATATTGATTTAGAAATTAATTAACTTCTAAATCAATATTCATATCTTTTCCGCCCCATTTAACTCCTGCTGTCCATTTGCCAGCAGGCAAACCTGTTATTTGAGCGACAAATATCCCAATTCCGGTAATCGATTTCCATTTAGGTTTAACATATATTCGAACGGTACTCCATTCATTTTGTCCCTTAATATATATAGAATCTGGTGGAATTGAATTATCATCTAAAATCGGTAAAATAATGTTTGCATTGCTATCATTTACTGTGGAAATGTAGTTATATCCCGGTTTCAAAACAAATCTGCGCGAAACAATTGTTTGTGTAGAATATTCAGACATTAATACAATTCCCGATCCTAATTTGGATGAATGCAAAACAGCATTGGCATATACAACCGGTAATTTAACAGCCTTTGACTCACCGTCAGCAAGCCACCATATCTGCGCGAATTCACTATTGCTTTGTAAAATCGCCGGCATATCCACAGCTTTTAATTCCACATTAATATCCGGGGAATCTTCCGGCATATTAACTAACCATCCATATCTTTTATCCTGAAAATTTCTCCAATCATTGCCTACAATTACTGTATAATCACCAGGGACAGCATTATCTATTATAGCCTCGCCTTTTGCGTCAGTTGTCACCCGGCCATAAAACTCACCGGAATAAACCATATCCGGCATAGAATATCGATAAACCAGTGTAGTATCATTCATAATATTGCCAGCTGGATCATACAATTTAATCTTAATCTTAGATGCTGGTTCATATTTTGCTGGATTTACTTCTGTGTTTGCATTTAACGCAAATTTATTTATCGCACCTTGCCCTGGTGTGAAAACAGATATTTTCGTTGTATCAGTTGGTACAGCTATAACAACAGCACCATTGCGGTCCATTGAAGCGTAGATAACTTTATTATTCGTACCTTCTGCTACAATTCTACTTCCCGGCATTAAGTCGCGTGTTGCTACTTTTGTAAGATTTGTGACAGGCAATACAATCCTAATATTCTTTTCAGTGTATGCAGTCGTTGTTTTATATATTATTTCCTGCACAGTATCTTTTGTAAATACAGGTTTGAATATACAAAATATATTCGATTGTATGCGTTCAAAGGAATATTTTGTATCCCATAGATTTAATGATATATCTGATGAAGCAATATTCATAACTTCGTTTCCATCTGAAAATATTTGTTGACCATAATTTGGAAGTAAATTAGGATTCTGGTTTTGAACTGACTTCATATCATCAGGAAAGGCCGGGTATATTTTCAGATTTTCAATATTATTATTTTCATTGCTAAATTTAAGATTATAAGTCTTCATATTTAGTATTTCGTCTTTGTCAGACTGATATTGCTTAACCTTCATGGTGTTAGGAGATAACTGCATCCACCAACCGATAATTTTATCTTTGTTGCCATATACAGGAACAGAGGCGTTATTGGCGTTAACTACTAAACTTTTAACTTCCAACGGGTTATCTACAGAAATAAATTTAACAACTGCTGCAGGGGGTGCAATACAAATCGGATCATTAACTTTAATTTCTAATTTATCTATAGATGAATCAAACTCTGCAATAGGATTATTGGCATCATACATATCACAAGTAATTTTATACTTCCCTATCGGAGCATTTATTATATATTCACCTATCTCTTTACCTTTCATAATATCAATAAGTTTGCTGTCCCCAATCAATTTTCTCATCTGTTGCGATTCAGGCATGATTTGCAGTTTTGATACATCTGCACTTTTACCTGATTTATCTATGAACTTTAATGTTGCAGAATTACTTTTATTTAAAGTTATTGGAAGTGTTAAAATACGATTTTTCGACTCTGGCGAATCACAATAAGGAATGTAAATATCTTGAATTAATAAACTTCTATTTGACCCATCTTGTGCTGCAATTAAAAGTGATGTTTGATTTCCTGATTGTAAGTATATCGTTTTTCCATAACTCGGATTTACTGTGCCGGGATCTTCAGGAGAGTTTTTTTGCAGGTATGTTACTTTTATAGGAATGTCGCTATTTATATCAACTCTAATTGTTGACTCAAATTTAGGTGCTAATAACGGCTTCGTTATTTCTTTATCATCCGGTAATATTACTCCAGGTTGAATATCCTTCCCCCATATTATCGCTCGAACTAATGGCATATCGTCCCAAGTAATCATCCCATCAGCACCGGTTTTAACTTCCCGAATTACAATATTATTTCCAATAAGATATGACATTTTCACCAAACTATTTGCCGCAGGTTCGCCTTTTAATGTAAACACCTTTTGAGTTACTTTTCTTGATACAATATTGTATTCAGTTAAGTCAGATGTGCCATCCGTATTTATATTAAATAGTAAAGGTTGACCGGTTGATGTGCCATCTCGCAATGATAAGTTATACAGAGTTCCGGGCATTAACGCCGGTAATTGAATTTTACCATTCGTGACTATCATATCTGTTAATACAATACTTGAATGTTGTTGTCGGCGTGGTAAAGGCAGCGTCTTTAAATCTGTCACCCAATCAGATAAATAACTATTATCAGGAATAATTATTGAAATGGTACCATTAATTAATGAACCATCTTTTACCTTAACACCATTTTTTGATATCGTTAGAGAGGGAGCGACTCCTTTAGGATAATTTAATTCAATTTTTCTTGATATTTCTTTAGTATCAAACTTTGTATAATAATGAAACATTTGAGGTAATTGATTTGTAACACGATTTGATGTATTAAGGATAAATCCTAATTGTGTCGCTTCAGATGGTAAGCTAACCCAATATTTTCCGTTTGATATTGTAGTAACCATTAAAGCTTGCTGTAAATCATTAATCCTGCAATATACATCCATATTACAGGTGGTATTCTCTGGAATATTATTAATAGTGATTAACAAACCTGGTCGTGGTATAACTATGTTGTATTCGTTGACAATATCACCGGCGACTTTAACAACTTTTTTCAAATCATTAATTGTTACAGTAACCTCGCCTTCCGGTACCATTGTTTGAATCAAACCTTCTGTATTTGTCAAAGCTGTATATGTAAAATTTTGTGCAGTAATAACGGCTTTCGTATTTATTATTGGTAAGCCATTATCATCTTTTATAGAACATTTGAAGAATGCATACACCACATCCTGGCTGAATACAGCACAGGAGAAAAGCAGCAAGGAGAAAATTATTAACTTTTTCATATTATTACCTGGAGAATTTTCTATCAACAATTGATGTCAATTGAAAATTACTCCTAATTTTTCTGATATATTGGCTTACCAGCTACTAATGTCATTTCAACATTTAAATCTTCATCAAGGATTATTAGATCAGCAGCAGCACCTTTTTTAATAACTCCAATGTCATCTATTCCGATACTGTTCGCCGCAGTATTTGACGCCATAGAAAATGCTTCTACCATATTCCATCCCATGCCATCAATTAAATGAGCTATCATTTTATCCATAGTCATGACAGATCCGGCAATTACGCCATCATCTAATTTAGCAATATTGTTTGATACGGTTACTTTTCGTCCTGCAAATACGAACTCGCCATCTTTTAATCCTGCACCGGGCAGGCTATCAGTAATTGGTACCAACCGCTCAATACCCTTTGCAATAATTACCGCTGTCATTACGGCTGGATGAACGTGTTCGCCATCACAAATCAATTGGACATAAACATCATCACGTTCTAAAGCAGCACCGACTAAATTAGGTGATCTATGATGTAATGGAGCCATTGCATTAAAGATATGAGTGACCTGTGTTGCGCCAGCATCGAATGCTTCTATTGCCTGTTCGTAATTAGCACCAGAATGTCCCAAAGAAACAATAATATCAAGATCATTTAACCATGAAATTAAATCTTTTCCACCCGACATCTCTGGTGCAATTGTCATTATTCGCATTTCTTCATAATTCAAGTCGATGATATCCTTGATTTCATTAGCCCTGCTATCATCAAATGAAAATATATTTTCACGGGGTTGAGCGCCGGCAAAACTTGGGTTAATAAAATTACTTTCATAATGCAAGCCTAATATCCGTGCTCCTTCTAATCCATTATGCCGCGCTTCTCTTAAACTCAAAAATATTTGTCTTAAATCGTGAGCTGAACAAGCAGCTATTGTGGGTACCATTGATGTTACGCCATATTTTGCGGCAGATATAGATAATTTTTGAAAATCATGAGAAGTTGCTTTGTTAATGTCAATGCCCAAAATACCATGGCTATGAATATCAATAAAACCAGCAGTAATAAACTTACCTGAAACATCAAATACTATATCATGTGATGGAATATCTGGCCAGGCAAATGGCAAGACAGACATTATTATGCCATCATATACAATTACTGTACCAGGATTATATGAAGTATGCGGTAAAAAAACTTCTGCACCAGAGAATATAATGGCACCTTCGGGAACTTCTGGAATAATAATTACATCATCATTCTCTGTGTTTTCATCTGCTACTAAAGCCGGGTCTGGCAATTCTATTCCGCAACTATGGCAAATAGCGTCACCTACTTCGTAATTTCTACCGCACGATGGACATTCATACATTAGTTATTCAACCTTTGGGGCCGGCGCACTTATAGCATCATCGATGCTTGCAGATGCTGCCGCTGCGTTAATATTTGGAATTTTCTTGATTAAATCACTCAACTTTAATCCGGTAAGTGCTTCGACTACAGGTGGCAATTGTGCAATAATATTTGTTATGTCACCAGTTAATTTACTTGCTCCCCCACCCTCATTACCTGAATTGATGATTATCATCTTTTCAGTCTTGGCAAGCGGACTTGCAATAGCATTTGCAATCTCTGGTAATTTATCTATAAACATCTGAGTAATAGCAGCTTCGTTATATGACTGCCATGCTTCTGCTTTCTTGGTCATCGCCTGTGCTTCAGACAAACCAGTTTGGCGAATAACTTCTGCCTGGGCAAGACCGCGGGCTTTATTTGCTTCTGCTTCTGCAAAACCTGTAGCTTTAATAGCCTCTGCCTGACCGAGTGCTGTGTTCTGTAATCTAAATTGCTCTGCTGACGCTAATTGCTCAATACGGAAACGTTCTGCTTCAGCAGGACGATTTATAGTAGAAACAAGTTCTTTTTCACGCCGGCTGATTTCTTTTTCCTGTACAACAATCTGATTTTCTTTCTCTACAACCTGAACCTTAACCTGTTCTGCTGTAACTAACTGTTGGGTTTGGAATTTTTGCAAATCATAAGATAAGTCTGCTTCAGCTTTTTTCTTATTAACAGACGCATTATATTCAGCCAATTTCATTTTATAATCACGGTCTGCTTCAGCTATCTGAGTATCAGCAACATATTTGGCTGACTGCCCTTCCTGATTTGCCTGGGCAGAACGAATAACAGCATCTCGATTTGCTTCTGCTTCACCGATAACAGCATCGCGTTTTACCTGAGCAATTCGAGGTTTGCCTAAAGCATCAAGGTAACCCTGGGTATCACGGATATCACGAATGGTAAATGAAACTATTTGAAGACCCATATTTGCAAGGTCACTGGCGGCAACATCTTGTACACGAGCTGCAAATTTATCTCTTTCTCTATATGCTTCTTCAACTGTTAATGTACCAAGAATAGCGCGTAGATGTCCTTCAACAGTCTGCAGAGCAATCATTCGTACTTGTTCCATTCCCTTGCTTAAAAACTGTTCTGATGCAGTTCGAATGGAGACATCATCATTGCGAACTTTAATTTGAGCAATACCATCGACTTGAATAGGTACACCCATTGATGTATACACTTCAGGTGTTCTTACTTCTAATGTCATTAATTCTAATGACATCATTTCGGCCATTTCTATTACTGGCCATACGAAAGTACCACCACCACGAACTAAACGAAAACCTATTTCAATTGTCTTGCCATCCGGGGTGATTATGCGGCGACGGCGTCCAGACACAATCAAAACATGGTTAGGTCCTACTTTGACGTAACGACTGCCAATTAAGGCAAAAATAATGATAATTACTACGACAAAACCAATAGCTACCGCGATAACTGATCCAGAATCTGGTATATGCATATTCATCTCCTTTATAAATTGATTATGCGGGCATATTTTGTTAGCGCTTGATTGATATTATATCAATCTACCACTCGTGGTACTTTAAATAAATCGCCTGATCTGTCTGGTGCGTTTTGAAGTGCCTCATCAGGTGTAAAGGCAGCCTTTTCAATATCTTCTCTGAATACATTTACCATTGGGACAGCATGGGTTGTGTCAGATACACCAGAAGTATCTGCACTTTGCAAAGCAGTAAAATGTTCAAGAATATCATTTAATTGAACGGTAAAACGTTCAACTTCATCATCGGTAAGTTTTAGACGTGATAATAAAGCTACATGCTCTATTTCAGCACGTGATAATAGCATAACAGATTTCCTTTCGTGATTATTATATCAAAGCAAGAACAATTTGGGTATTATTTATCCATAAATAATATAAATCTGACAAAAAAACTCCGGCACTTTAAATAAGTACCGGAGAATCATAAAAATTTACCAATTTTCAGCTAATAATTCAAAATGAGCCTTTGGATGTACGCATGCCGGGCAAACACCTGGTGCTTCATCGCCCTCATGAACAAATCCGCAATTTCTGCAACGCCATTTTACAGATTCACCTTTTTTAAATACTGTGCTGGCAACAACATTTGCTAATAAGCCTTCATAACGTCGTGCATGCTGTTTTTCTGCAACAGAAATCATTTCAAATGCTTTTGCAACATCTTCAAAACCCTCTGCTCTGGCAATTTCACCAAAATTCGGATATAGTTCACCCCATTCATGATTTTCACCGGCAGCAGCGGCAGCAAGATTTTCTGCTGTAGTTCCTATAATGCCGGCAGGAAATGTTGCAGTAATTTCAAGATCTCCGCCTTCAAGAAATTTAAAGAAACGTTTTGCGTGTTCTTTTTCTTGATTTGCAGTCTCTTCGAAAATATCTGCAATCTGCACAAAACCATCATTTCGTGCTTTTGATGCAAAAAATGTATAACGATTACGTGCTTGAGATTCACCTGCGAATGCTTTGAGCAGGTTTGATTCTGTTTTGGTACCTTTTAAGGATGCCATAATTTAAACTCCTTCGCGGTAGATTTGGGATATCTTTTTAATTATACCAACAATTCGATATTTTAATCATTATTTATGCATTTGATGTAAGATTTTTTTTGCATTTTCCAATTGTTCAGCAACTCTTTGCGGTGATGTACCACCTTGAGATGTTTTAGCAGACGCTACAGCTAATGGTGTTAATAATGGCGGTAAGTCATCGCTTATTAATTCGCTGAATTTATGCATCTCTACAGCGGTTAATTCATCTAAACCTACACCTTTTTGTTCAGCATATCTTACAATTTCACCTGATATATGATGAGCGTCGCGGAAAGGAATCCCTTTTTCTGCTAAATAATCTGCTATTTCGGTCGCTGCACTTGCATCACCTTTAAAAGCGTTCATTATTCTATCGCGTCGAAACTTCATATCAGCAACCATTCCAGCAGTTATTTGCAAACAAGCGAGAACAGTATCAAGAGCATCAAATACACACTCTTTATCTTCCTGCAAGTCTTTGTTATATGCAAGCGGTAAGCCTTTTAATACTGTTAACATGCCAATTAAATCGCCAAAAACTCTGCCCGATTTTCCACGAATTAATTCCGCACCATCAGGATTTTTCTTTTGCGGCATAATACTGCTTCCTGTGCAATAAGCTTCAGGCAGGTCAACCCAATAAAACTCCTGGCTGCTCCAAACAATAAGTTCTTCACAAAATCGTGATAAATGCATCATGATGATGCTGCAGGAAGATAAAAACTCAACAACAAAATCTCTGTCGCTTACCGCATCAAGAGAGTTCTCAATCACAGAATCAAAACCGAGAATCTCTGCGGTTAAGCGTCTGTTAATTGGGAACTTGGTACCGGCGAGAGCGGCAGCACCTAAAGGAAGGCGATTAATTCTGCTTCTTGCGTCAGTTACCCGCTCCCGGTCACGGTCAAGCATCCAGAAATATGCCAGCAAATGATGTGCGGCAAGTATTGGCTGCGCGTGTTGCAAATGAGTAAACCCGGGCATTACAACATCAATATGCTTATCCGCACAGTTCACTAATGACTTTTGCAGATTTAACAAGGCTTCATTAATATCATCACAGCCACGGCGTAGATACAACCTGAAATCTGTGCATACCTGGTCATTTCTTGATCGTGCAGTATGCAGCTTCCCGGATAAAGCACCTAATTCTAATCGCAACTCAGATTCAACAAGACTATGAATATCTTCCTGGTCGTTTATTTCCGGCCCATTAGTTTGCTGCCAGCGTGCCATAATGCGCTCTAATCCCGCAACTAAATTCAATGATTCTTCATTGGTGATTATCCCGGTTAATCCAAGCATGCGCGCATGAGCAATCGACCCATAAAGGTCTTCATACCACATACGGCTGTCAAAAAGCAATGAAGCTTGAAATGTATGTAAAGCAGCGTTAACACCGCCAGTAAATCTACCACCCCACAATTTTTGCGACATATTTTAGCACCTACAATCAATTTTCCCGTTAAAATAGTACCTAAATAAGATGAAAGTAGCAAGAAATAAAAATTAAATTAACCTGAATACATAACTTTATAACTTTATAACTTTAATCTGCGTTTTATTCCTCTTGCAAGACGATAAATATAATTAAAAATTTTAGAATAACAACTTATAAACGAATTCAAATGATTTGGATAAAGTTTGGGCAGGTTAAGTAAATATTTTTCACGAATTGAAATAACTTCACTCCTGCTGATTTTTTCTTTTGATTTTCTTAAAATAACTATAAATTCACATCCGGTAGGTGGGTAGCTCTCGTCAATAACAAGGTCTGTTAATCCAAAAAAATTCAATTCAGATATCATTAACTGAAAAGAAAGATGAGTGAATACGGAAAAATGAAAATCAACATATTCACTTTTATTGCTTGTATTTAGATATTCATTATATAAATTATCTATATCATCTTTATATGATAATTTTCCATCATCTGCCTTACCCCATGTATATACATTATTTAATGTAACAAAATATGAAAGAGAATCATACATGGTGGCAAAACTATGATGTTCCCTTTTTTCTGAATATGCCTGCAGCCATTGACCTGTTGTTGTAACTGGACGGCTGAAATCAAAACAAAAATTTCTATCGGGGAGTGCTAAAATCAGATAACCACTATCTTTAAGCATTAAGGATACATCTTGCAGCCAGCTAATAGGATTAGGGATATGTTCCAATAAATGAGAAGCTACAATATGATCAAAATAGTCTTTTTTACCTATCAACTCTTGGTATGTTCCAGAATGCCAAATATAATCTACATCTTCAATTCTACTAACATCAACACCTGGCTCATTTTTATATTTTTCAATTAATTCATCTTTTGTACAATGATCAACAGTAACAACATTCCATCCTTCTGCTTTTGGCAATAAAGGATTATACGATGGACCTATTTCAAGACCAAAACCTGTTTTATTAATTCTATGTAATAATTTTTCTTGCCTTGTCATGCTTCAACCTTTATAAATATTGCGATTATCATCATTCAAAATTATTAATAAATTTATTTAAATGCTGCAAAAGTAACACATGGACCAAGTGGATGTTTCACATCATCAATACCGATTTCAATTAATGTAAATCCAAAATATAGAAACGCATCAAAAATTTCCTTTCTTGACAACCAATTACTATAAGTCTGACTACCACCACGATATCCTTTCCACCCTAATGCTTCAAGATAAACTTGTTTATACAACGTATGTTTAAAACCTTCATATTCAAATTCTTCTTTTGCCACAAACTTTCTTTTTACGTTTTCATCACAATTTTCTATTAATTCACTATCGTAATAATGGACACAAACTAAAACTGCTTTTGTTGTGGATTTTGCTATTAAAGCAATTAACTCAACGGGATTAGTCATATGATACAATACACCAGATGCAATTGTATAATCGAATACCTGGTTAGATTGCATGAGAAATTGTACAAAATCACCACATAAAAATTTAGCACGATTTAATTCAAAAATTTCTTTAATTATCAGACATTTTAAAAAAGCACGTGTATTAGCCTCAATAGCAAGAATGTTTCGCGCACCCATGTTGTGAATCATATATGTATGACCTGCTTCACATGGTCCTAACTCAAGTATTGTTTTATCTTCAAAATTCCCAAATACTTTCGCCGCCCAACTAATACGCTCATCTTTAAATTTAATTTGGTTATCGTCTACAACATCAAACTTCTCTGGAGACCAGGATAACCATTCATCTTTAAAAATATTGAGAGTATTTTGACAATTCGGTGCAGTCTTAATATATTGGCTTAAAATATCTACTTTCTTAATTGCGATAAAATTAAGAATATTCTTTTTTATTTTGTGCAAGAATTTACGTATCATATTTTCACTTTTTTAATAAGATTGCAGTGATATAAATTATACCATCTCGCCTATAATGAAGTCCAGATAATTAAATTACATATTTTCTGGTGGTGGATAAATTGAATTGTTTACTATTTCGTCAAGACTAACCTTATTCCAATTAAAGTTATCAACTTCTTTAACTTTTTTTCCTATAAATTCGCTATGGCAATATAATCCAACAATAGGTTTAAATCGTAAATCAGAATCAGCAAATGAGGAAAATCTACCAACGATAGGATTTGAAACTCCAGCTTCTATGCATTCAAAACCTAATGCAGGAGAAAATAAAGTTTTTAAAGCAATATCACTAAATTGAAAGAAGTGCCATGGTCTTTCATGAGATATATATGAAAAATGTGTTTCTACAAAAACAATCCCACCGACTTTAAGTAATTTTGAAATTTCTACAGCAACAAGCCAAGGCATTGCAAAATGTTCAAATACAGCGCTTGAATATATAATATCAAACTTCTCATCACCAAAATATTGAGATAGTTTATGAGCATCACCAACCACATCAACATTAATACCAGGATAATAATCAAAACCTATATATTGAGCATTTGAAAACATTTCACGAGCGTGTGAAACCCCTGTTACTTCCCGGCTTCCTATTTCAAGCACCTTCATTCCTTGATGATTTCCGATTTCTGTTAAATATTCTAAATATTTACTATGACTAACAAGATTAGCCAATGGTACTTCTGGATCCAAGTAATGTTTATCTATTAACGGACCAAATAGTTTTAAAAAGAGTCTATAACAGAATTTTAATAACTTTCTTAAAATTTTCTTCATTATATTTATTTTACTCCGTCCGATATTAATGATATTTATTAAACGTAAGATTATTATAAAGGTTTTTCAAATTAAACACTACACAAAATATCATCTGGTTAAAGTATACAGCTAAATGCTATAATATGATTTAGCATTATGGCAACATTCCTATTAGAAATTGGTACCGAAGAAATTCCCGGACGTGAAGTTCCATTGGCATTGCAGCAAATATCTGCATTGGCAACAGAATTTTTGCGGGCTGAACGTATTGAATTTACTTCTATTCAAACCTGGGGTACCGCACGCAGGCTTACACTTATTGTCAGTGATATCGCTGATTTGCAAACCGATACCAAACGTGAATTGCAAGGTCCTTCTGTTGCAGATGCCTTCACTCCTGATGGTGACAGTACCGCTGTTGCAATAGGATTTGCGCGTAATCATCATCGCAGCATCGCCGAATTAGATATAATTGAATTTAACGGAATTGAACATTTAACCGCTGTGTATCACGAAAAAGGTTTATCTTCTATTGAACGATTGCCTGAAATATGTGTAAAAATCATAAAAGGCATTAATCTGCCATCAAAAATGCGATGGCGTAAAGATGACATTATCTTTTCCCGCCCTATTCGCTGGGTTACCGCAATATATGACGATAATGTGGTTAATTTCACCATTGGTGGAATAAAATCAGGCAGGTTTTCCCGCGGGCATCGTTATCTTTCCCCCGGCGAAATCGAAATCAACAACGCCAATAATTATCGACAGATAATGGAAGAAAATCATGTAATCGTATCACAGGATGAACGGCGAAATGTGTTGCGCAATCAATTAGACGGATTAATATCTCATGATGGTGCTGTTATCGCTGATGATGGAAAACTATTCAATGACTTGCTATATCATGTTGAATACCCCACCGCATTTCGCGGTTCGTTTCATCCTGACTTTTTAAGCCTACCTGAAGAAGTTTTGCGTCATGTATTGCGTCGGGAACAAAAGTTATTTCCATTAACTGATTCTACAGGA
This sequence comes from uncultured bacterium, assembly GCA_964638715.1. Taxonomy (GTDB): domain Bacteria; phylum Armatimonadota; class Hebobacteria; order CAIYQO01; family CAIYQO01; genus JBAXQQ01. The sequence continues at coordinate 19,266 of CAZWZF010000001.1, forward strand.
AAGCTATTGCCATCGTTTATAGCTGTACGCAATGGCGACAAGGCATATCTCAGCAATGTTCGTGAAGGTTTTGAATCTGTTACCCATGCAAAATTAATGGATGCAAGATTTTTCTTTGAAAAAGACCAGAAAAAGACGCCTGAAGAAAGAGTGGACAACCTGCGCGGTGTTACCTCATCTGAAGGTATCGGATCGATGTATGATAAAGCTAAACGCTTGCAGATGCTGGCAGGAAAAATAGCAGCCATGCTGGGAATGCAGAATGGTGAGCGCGCAAATGCCGAACGTGCGGCGTTATTGGCAAAGACCGATCAGGTTACCTCAATTATCGCCGAATATCCGCGATTGCGCGGCGCAATTGGACGCGCTTATGCCTGGATGGCTGGCGAATCTCCCGCGGTTGCTACAGCAATTGGCGAACAATACGCACCAGAAAAAGATAAATCTACCCTTCCCTCATCATTGATCGGTAAAATAATCGCATTGGCAGACAGAATAGACCGTATAGTAACTACTAACGCATCTGTTGGCGACAACTTTATAAATGACGAAATGATGAACGCCGATATGCTGGCGGTGGCAAGACTAATGACTGAAGGCGGGCTGAACTGCAACTTGCCGGAATTATTATTCGCATCGCTTGAGCCAGTGCAAAACCTGCTAACCAAGCCGGCGGAAGATATTGTAGCGGAAATACATATACAGATAATCCAGCAGGTCAACGTCGCATTGGAGATTGCCGGTTTCTCGCCAACTATAGCGGCGGCGGCAGCAATACAGGATATCTACCCAAATAGAAATATGTCGCGCGCGAAAGTATTGCAAACCATTATTGATAATGAAGATGGGAAAATTATGATTAACACCGGCAGAAAAATCCAAGAAATCGCCAACGGAATCGAAGGATTAAATATAGTACTTGAAGACTTGCCAGATGCAGATGAATTAAAATCATTAGCAAATGAAGCAGAAAATGCGGTGAACAATAATGATATTGGTGCTCTGGCTACGTTGCTGATGAATACTACAGAAACCACAAACATGATAATTATCGAATACAGAAGCAATCAAAATGAAGTTAATAAACGAAGGATTAAAAATCTGGCTGTCATTTATGCGTCGTTGGCTGATATGTCGAAAATTAGCAGGAATTAATTTAGAAAAACTAAAGAATATCTGTTGTTTTTCTTGATATTTTCTTGATCACACTCTTACCAAAATTAATCCCAGGTTGTTCAATAAATAAATACACTAAATATGCCACTAAATATGCTAATATAGTAACAAAAATAAACATGATGCAAACACGCTGATATGATGGTAATGCAAGCAGATACATATTTTTAAATAATATCAAACCGAATGCTGATATAAAAAAGCCATGAAATAAGTATACACCATATGAAGAATTTGAAGAAAATTTAGTTAGGCGGTTATTCACAAGAAATGATATCCAACTAGGCGTTCTATTAGTTAACTCCAACCAACCGAGGCTAAGCATGATTAAAAATAAAATAGGTGATACAATTACTTGCTTTCCATAGTTTAGTTCTAATGAGATAAGAACTAATGCACAAAATGTTAATGCAATACGTTTGAAATTACTATTAGAAATTAAAATTCTAAATAAAAGTATCCCAGCAATAAAATAATTTAGTTTTAGCAATATTAATGATGGTTCATAAAAATGTATAAATTTTGATATCCACATTCCAACAAGAAATATTGGAAACCCAATTAAAACTGCGACTCTCAAAAATCCATACTTTTGCATTAAAAGATATAAAAATGGAAAGCAAAAATAGAACTGCATTTCAAGGCTTAAACTCCAATCCGGTAAGAAAGTAGAGAATGAATATGTTGGATGTAGTCCAAATAGGAAGCTTAAATGAATTAAAATATTATTTAATGTAAAATGAATTCTTTCAGGATCATAAACAGAGCCAGAAGGCCATTTCCCAGGATTCAGACTTTGCAATTCATGGTAACCTTCAAGGAAATAATGACTAAAAATAATAGCCAAAGCAAGAGATATATAATATGCAGGAGCAAGCCTGAAAAATCTTCTAAACCAAAATTTTACCCAATTTTTCCACATTGTTAGTGGTTCGAAATCTTTTCTTGCGAAAGCATTTGCAGCCATGAGATATCCTGAAATCATCATAAATAAATCAACTGCTATTTTTGCAGAAGGTAGTGGTATGCCATACCAGTCACCCCAAATCATACAATGTGCAGCAAGAACCCAAAAAGCTGCAATAGCACGGAATAAATTTATAAAAGAAAATTCTTTAATCATTTAACCACCTCTTTCTAAGGGTGTTCTACTTTTAGAAACTCTATAAATTATCTTTTTAACTGTAAAATAAAATCATCTATTTACTTAATATACTATCAATTTAATCAAAAAGTCAATCCACATGTTTATTTTTAATAGATACCCGTGGTCTGAAATCATGATTTTTTACATTAACTTTATATAAACTCCTAACAGAGTCCAGTGATAGATTTGGATTGTAATGATATTCTCTATCAACGAGTTTATTTCGATATGCGTCATTGAACATCATTTTTTCATTTTCATAAGCTAACTTTTCATCATCTTTGAAGTCAGCACATAAATTATATAATAAAGAAAAAGGTGTATAAATTGAATGAAGATTTTGTTCTATTATTTTCAAAGAAAATTCTATCGAGAAACAAGCACTCGAATACAACGTGTTGAATTTTCCTGATTTATCAAATACTTCATGATTAACCATTAAACATGTATGAGCTAAAGCAGTAACATTGCGAATTATTTTATAAACACAAAAATATCCATTCTCATTTTCTTGTTTATCAGTGAATGGGTATCCATTCATATTCTCTAACTCAATAGCTTCATCTGATAGTTGCACATATTTTCCTGCTGATAAAAGTTTGGGTCCTACTACCCCAACTGAATCTTTCTGAAAATGTTCCAACATTCTTTCTATCCAATCTGTTGATATGACAGTTGTACAGCCACTTAAAAAAATTAAATATGGAGAATCTGATTGTGTAGAAGCAAAATTATAAGCATCAGGTAAGTTTATAAAATTATAATTAATAATTTTGATATCCATAAATTTGTGATGTTCAAATGATGATATATCTAATTTATTATTATCAATGATCATTATTTCATAATTGGTATAAGTAGAGTTTATCAAAATTGATTTAATGCAATTAATTAAAACGTCAAATGATTCATCATTTACTATAACGATTGATATTTGTGGATGTTCTTTCATCAAGTATGTAACATGGTATGTTTTAATATTGGTTATCTCTACATCACCGTTAATACCAATTCTACATAAATGGTCTGCAATTGCACGCTTAGCAGCATCAAATACATACGGTTTAGAATCAGCATTAAAGGCGGTTGATCCAAAATGCTGACGCCAGTGATATAAGATTTTCGGTATATGTACAATATTAGATGCCTGTTCAGTTACACGCAAAATTAAATCATAATCTTGGCTGCCATTAAATTCACTACGACAATATCCTACTGTATTTAGAACTCTCATAGAAACCACAAAAAAGTGACAAATGTAATTATATGAACGTAATGTATCTGGGCTATATGCTGGTTTAAAAAAAGCATTAAATCGAAATTTTCCCCAATAATCAACTTTATCTTCATCCGAATAAAAAATTTCTGAATCAGGCAATTGATTAATAGATTTCACAATTTCGAATAAAGCATCTTCTGAAAGCATATCATCATGATCCATAAAACCGATAAAATCTCCTGATGCTAATTTAATTGCTTCATTAGTATTACCGGCAATCCCTAAGTTTTCTCCAATATATTTAACTTTTAATTTGTCTCCTAATTTTACCTGATAGCCTTCTATTAATTTTCTCGTTTGAGATATCGTACTGCCGTCACAAAAACATATTTCCCAATTTGAATAAGTTTGATGCATTATAGATTTCATCATCTGGTGGAAAAATAAAGGTTTAGTATTATAAAGAGGGATTACTATACTTATTAATGGCGAATATGTATGAATATAATTTTTTTGCTCTTTCCTTTTAATATGAGATATTCTATTTACAAAACAATACCTTTGAAAGTTTATAAAATTTACTGCTTTTAAATAGAGACCATATATTTTAATTTTCTTTAATATTTTTATTATTGTTTGCTTATTAATCAACTTTATACCTTTCTCTTTTACAACTATTATGTTTCATGTAAAAGATTTGGTTATTACATGAAATTTATTAATTTTGCTTTTTAATGTCAAATCAATATAATTTTAACTTTAACCGCAATTTTACCTTTAATAGTATGGTTAACAACGATTGTGGAATCATTTGACGAAATATATATAATATTGCTTTATAATGATTATTTCGTCTTACTAAATATTTTCTATTACATGACATTAACGATATTATTTCATAAAATAATGCTTTAAATTTTCTACCATTTTCAACACATACTACAGCTTTGCACTTGTTAATATCAGCAATAATCTGTTTGTGATACTTTCCATTTAGAGCATTATCGATTTGTTCAAATGTATGAATACTTTCTGTATTTCTATCTATCAAAGACAACGATGTCCAAATACCGCTATTATGAATCCGATAGACAGACATTGATTTATCTATATAGCCAAGAGTAGATTTGTCAGCTAATGATAGATATAACGGGTAATCAAGGTTCTTACAGTTTAAAAGCAATGCAGGTAAATCATTATTAAAGATAGATTTGCGAAACATTAACGCAGTTGTATGGAAACGATAATTATTTAGCAAATCAATAACAGTAACATCTCCGTATTGTTCTTTCGGCCAAAAATCAGTCAATTCATTATCTGACATTGTTAACTGTTTTACATGGTGAAAACAGGCTGACATTTCAGGATGTTTATCGAGTAAATCTGCTTGCATTTGTAATTTACCGTCATCAATCCAGTAGTCATCGCCTTCGAGGGTTGCAATATACTCTCCCCGACAAGCCTGGTAAACTCGAACGAAATTTTGATTTGGACCGTAACGTTTGTCTGAAGGCAATAATTTAACAATTTCCGGGTATTTCTGCTGGTATTCTTCGATTATTTCGCGCGTCTTATCTGTAGAACAATCCTCGCCAATAACCAGTTCAAGGGGAAATTGAGTTTTTTGTATTAAGACGCTGTCTATTGCCTGCGCGATGAAATTTTCATGGTTATATGAAATCATGAGAACACTTACACGCGGGTTGACTATATTATTTTCAACAGTTGAATCAGCAATCATCATTTTCTTTATTTAGAATAGCATGAACCCGGGTAGAATGTGAAATCGCAAGACGGATTATTCTACCAATATTTTGAATATCATTTGAATTAACTGCGGTACCGGTTGGCAATAATAATACGCGTCTGCATAATCTTTCAGTTTCTGGCAACTGCAAATGACTATCCGGCTGAATTGTATGATATGGCTCCATATTGTGGCATCCCGGGAAGAAATATCTTCTTGCCAATATATTTTCAGCATGAAGGCATTGTACAATTTCATCCCGTGATAAACCGGCTTCATTTTCATCAATTTCCAATACAACATACTGGTAATTAAGTTCATCATGGTTATCAAACTGTATTATTTTTACACCAGAGATATTTAAAAGATGCTGCTGATATAAATGGAAGTTATATTTATTAATTTCGATAAAATTATCAAGTGATTCTAAATTAGATAACCCCATCGCAGCAGAAACTTCGGTCATTTTGCCGTTTGTTCCAATATATATGACATTATCATAACCTGCGAAACCAAAGTTTTTCATCAGTCTCAGTTTTGCAGCCAATTCATCATCATTAGTAGTAATTGCACCGCCTTCAAAAGTATTAAAAAACTTCGTGGCATGGAATGAGAATACTTCTGCCAAGCCAAATCCGCCAATCATTCTGCCATTATGCACGCAACCAAAAGCATGTGCAGCATCAAATAATAGTTTTAGATTATGCCGTTTCGCAATTTCGGTCAATTGCTCTATAGCACAAGGCCTTCCCCAAGTGTGGACTCCAAGAATACCGGTAGTTTTCGGGGTAATCAGACTTTCAATTTTATTTGTATCAAGACAATGTGTATTCGGGTCAATATCACAAAAAACGGGATTGATCTCCTGCCATTTCAAAGAATGTGCCGTCGCAATAAAGGTAAATGATGGTACCAGAACTTCACCGGTAAGACCTGCTGCACGAATAACTATCTCCAAGGCTATTGTAGCATTGCACGTGACAATACAATGTTTAACCTGTAAATAATCTGCCAGTTTGGCTTCAAATTGTTGTACAAACGGACCATTGTTAGATAGCCAATTTCTATCCAGCATTTCATTAACCCTGGTTAAAAATGATTCTCGATTACCTATATTTGGACGGCCTACATGTAATGGAGAATTGAAAGCTGGTTTTCCGGTAAAAACTGCTAAATCAATGTCAGAAGAACTATTTTCAAACATCTTTGCCTGCTTCAACATCTAAATCAAGGGTAATATAGCGCTTTTCCCCTGATTCTTCTGTGATAAAAAAAGCATTGCGATAACCAGGGAAAGATAAAGAACGCATAAAATTTATCAATTCACGACCTGAATACACTTGATCTAATTGAATCTCTTTCAAATTCTCAAAATATTTCAGGCTATTATAATTTCCTTCCTCAACGGGAATTATCGTAGAATAATTTCCGGCAATGATTTTTTTAATATACTCAGAAAACAATTCAACTTCACGTTCAAGGATTCTATTATAAACATCTTTTGATGTTTCAGATTCTTTGATATAGATTCTTTCCTGATAAATAATTGGACCATGTTCAATTTTCTCATCAATTTCATGTATGGTTATTCCCGCCGGTAATCCATTTATCATGTTGAATACATGAGAGAAAAAGCTGCGATTATACGGATTATATCCGGGATGAAAATTAACACAACGGACAGCATTAACCAATTCTGGAGGAAATATCTGCTTGCAATGCATTGAGATAATTAATGAATATTTTTCGATTAATTTTGCGCAATCTGTTTTAACATTAATTTCAAGAAGATTATTATCTTTCACATATTTTGCAACAGAAGATGTCGTAGGTATAGAACACCCGAAAAAAACGTGTGACAATGATTTCTCCCGGCAAATTGACATTACTGCCGGAAATAGATAAAGATTATCACTTAATATTAATATCTCTTTCATTACGCCTCTGGTAGATTTATTTTATTATTTCATAAATTAATGTTGAATCTTTGCGAGTTTCACGATTCTGCAATTCTGGATATTCGCTTTTTTCAATTTCTACTTTATTAATATTAACAAATCCTGCTTCCTGCAATCTTCGGCAAAGTTCTTCATCATCATACAGCCATTGATGACCCCATTCGCGAAAAGATATATTCAACATTTCAGCGCGAGTCTTGATATGTCCTGTACCTGGCCAACTCAGCCAATCCTGATCACGCCAATCATTCTGGTACTTATCAACTGTGGTTGATAATGATGGTGTTGCGATGCGTAATACACCACCTGATTTTAACAAACGATGACATTCTCTTAAAAATGCCAAACCTTGCAGAACTGTGAGATGTTCTATGAAATGTTCGTTATAAATAAACGCACATGAAGAATCCGGGATTGGGAACGGTTGCGTCGCATCCCATACGACATCAACAATATCTTTCCCCCACTCATCACTCATATCAATGTTTACCCAGCCATCAAATTTAATACGCCCACAACCAATATTGAGTTTATATGGAGAATTAAAATGTGACAGATTTTTTTTAGCGCGGGAGACACGCGAATATTTTATAATAGCATTGGGACAAAATAAAAGCATTTTTTTTATCTTCCTGAATACTTTTTTTATAAATATTTTCATCATCTACCTTATTAATAAAGAAATACTGAAATACCGAGCTAATAATATTAGCCCGGATGATTATTTTTATTCTTCAGACATTCCTTCTACTGCTTCTTCCCAGTCAAGAAATACCTGGCTTGCACCCAGCGATTGTGCTTGCTTAAGGCATCGTTCTGCTTTCATGGTTAGCTGTTCATGAGATGTTACAGTAGAAGATAAACTGGCGATGCCAATACCTGCAGTCAGGTTCCAAATTTCATCGCTTCCGGTGTCAATTACACCTGTTACTTTTTCACGTAATCTTTCTGCTACTACCACCGCACCCAATGCCGGGGTGTTTGGCAGCATAATTGCAAAGATACCTTCATCATAAGCAGATGGCAGGTCGCGTCCACGAATTGAACGAGACAAGATTTCAGCCATACGACGTAATGCAGATTCTACCACGCCATACCCATAAGCATCAGCGGCTTCGCGAATTCCATCGACAGCTACTAATAAAATGGATAATTGACCGCCTATATTTACAGTATCATGTGTAACACGTTCTAATTCAGCGACAAAATAAGATCTTACAGGCAAATTAGTGATTTTATCTATTTCCTGCTCATCTGGAGTAATTGTTTCACCGTGTGCGGCAAGACGAGAAGTGAATTGTTCAATAATTCCCTGCATTCGCGATTCGCGCAACCGAGTTGCCAATTGATTTGCCATTAATGCAAAGAAATCTTCTTCTACTTGCTCTAATGATTTCACATCTTTAAAGCCTAAAACGATAGCTCCTAACGGAGCGCCATGAACATACAAAGGTGCGATTATACAACTCTTCAAAATATTGCTGGTAACAGGCTTTCCCTCTGGTGTTTTAGGAATATTAGGATGGTCATTAACATCGATAATCGTGAAGATATCGGTTGCACCATCTTTCATTACCCGCTCTACCGGTCCAACCACCTGGGTCATGGGTGACATTTTTCCGTCATTATTTCCATGGGTAGCAGCAACAGAAATAACTTTACCGCGATAAAGCATTACTGCACCATAATCGGCATTTAAATATAATCTCATTCTGTCTAAAACATAATTCAAACAGCCGGCTTCATTGGGCATGGAAGTAAGTGATTGAACACCATCTCTCAAAATGCTCAATGCGGCTTTTTGTATATCGCCAGAAGATATTTCATTAAAAGTTGACATAGTGTTTTCTCTTCTTTAGACTTATCAAGAAATAAATAATAGCATCTTTTGGATAAGTCTTTCATATAATAGCTTTTTTAATTATACATTACTTTACTGTTAATTGCGATAATTATCAATAACATCTTGCATGTTTTTCTAATATTTGTACAAAATTATTTACTGTGGCTGATAAATCAGGCGAATTCTGGAAAACACCTATACCTGCCAGTCCAAATGCGCCAGCAGACAAACAATCAGCAGCATTATTTATATTAATTCCACCTAAAGCAAAAATCGGGATTTTAACGATTGATGAAACATTCTTTAACCTTTCAATTCCAACAGGATCACCCAACTTTGCTTTCGATTGGGTAAAAAATATTGGACCATAAGTAACAAAATCTGCTCCGCCTTTCTCAGCAGAAATTGCTTCTTCTAACGTATGGGTAGAAACACCGATAATCGCATTATCAGGCATTATTCTTCTCAATGCATCTACAGGCATTCCTGTAGAAGTGATATGAATGCCGTCAGCACCAGCAGCCAATGCAATATCTGCTCTATCATTTATTAAAACTTTAACACCAGCAGGTCTTAACAACTCAACAGCTTGTACAGTAAGGTTGTATAACTCTGATGGAGGTAAATGTTTCTCACGAATTTGTACCATTTTTACCCCTGACTCAGCAACATGGGATAAAAATTTCATTATATCTTGATTGATTAATGATTTCTGATCAGTAATCAAATATAAACGGAATAACTCTGTTCGTAACATCTGTATAAATATGCATAATTTTACTGTATTATGTCAATATATATTAAAATGCTCGTTTTTGTCCATTTGTGATTGACTTTGCTCATTTTAAAATGGTAAAATATTTATGAAAATAAAAACGCGCAGAAATGCGCTTATCTTTCGGAGGTTATCATGAAAGATTATTGCGTATCACCGGATTTTACTCCTGGTGTTATCGAAATCAAACCCATTCCAAAGTTTCAATATACTGGAACTATGCAGGATGAATTGAAGAGTGGCAAATTAACCCGTGAAGACGCTCTTAATTTACTTACTTTAATGTCAACAATTCGTTCCTTTGAAGAATGTATTGTTGATTCAAAAGACGGCAAATGGGAACCAAAGGAAGGTTTTAAATTTGTCGGTGCCAGCCATTTATCTATTGGCCAGGAAGCAGTACCTACCGGAGCATTAGCCGTAATTAATAAAGATGACCTGATTACCTCTACCCATCGCGGACATGGTCATGGTATTGCAAAAGCTTATTACGCACTCCAGGATATGAATAAGGAAGAATTGATTCAATGGTTAATTATCAGCGGAGAAACCACTGAGAACATAGCAAAAGCCAAGAACGGCAGCCTTGCCGACGCTTTAGAAATTGCAATTGACCTTCATCTGTTTAAGACATTCGCAGAACTTTTTGGGAAAGAAGAAGGATACTGCAGAGGCCGTGGCGGCGGAATGCACATAGCAGACTTCCATGTAGGACATCTTGGTGCAAACGCAATCGTTGGTGGTTCATTCGCTATCGCAACTGGTGCTGCAATGGCATCTGTTAAGTTAGGAAATGACAATATATGTATTTGTTTTATCGGCGATGGCGCAGTAAATAACGGCATTGGCGCTGAAGCAATGAACTTTGCCGCTCAAGATCAGTTTGAAAAAGGCACACCGGTAATTTTCCTGGTTGAAAATAATCAATATGGAATGACCGGGCAACAAGATAAAGAAGTAACCGGCATTGATTACCTGGCACAACGCGCCGCTGGTTTCGCCCGTGATAATATGCACGCTGAAGTCGTTAACGGTATGGATGTTTTAGCCGTTAGAGAAGCATTAGGCAGAGCCGTTGCAACATGCCGTGCAGGTGAAGGCCCGGTTTTCCTTGAATGTGAAACATATCGTTATTACGGTCACTCATTATCTGACCTGCGCGATACATATCGTACAAAAGAAGAAGAACAGTGCTGGCATGATATTGATGCAATTGACAGATATATTGATAAATTAGTAGATGCAAGTGTAGCAACTCGAGAAGAATTGGTCGAATTAACTGATGCCGTTCGCGAACGTGTTCGTGCTGCTGGTGTAAAAGCTGCTGTTGAAGGAACCGATCCTGATCCATCTTCAATGTTGGATGGTTTATTCTCACCGAATGAATGTGTCGATTGTGATGATGCACAAAAAACAGTTTTAGAAAAAGAACCCCGAAAAACACGTCGTGACAAAGAAGGACAAATTTTTGTACGCCAGGCAGTAGCAGAAGCATTAATAGAAGAAATGGTTAATGACCAGCGCGTAATTTTATATGGTGAAGATGTTGCAGATTATGGGGGAGCATTTCAGGTAACCCGTGGTATCATCGACATTTTTGGTCGTGACCGTTGTTTCAATGCGCCTATCTCTGAATCTGCGATTATCGGCGTTGCAGTTGGCGCCGCTGCTGCAGGATTGCGACCAGTTTGCGAATTAATGTATATTGACTTCATCCTGATGGCAATGGACCAGGTAGGAAATCAAGCTGCCAAGAATCGCTATATGTTCGGTGGTAAAGCTGAGCTGCCAATGGTTATCCGCACCACAGTCGGTGGCGGTAAAGGTTATGCAGGACAGCATAGCCAGAGCCTGGAAGCTGTTTGCACAATGATTCCTGGCCTGAAAGTTGTTGCACCAAGTACTGCTTATGATGCAAAAGGCTTGTTAAAATCTGCAATTCGCGACAATAACCCGGTTGTATTCATCGAACATCAATCAATCTACACTTTAAAAGGTTACTGCCCTGAAGAAGAATATCTGATTCCATTAGGCAAGGCCGCTATTCGCCGTGAAGGTACTGATGTAACAATAGTCGGATATTCAAATCCAATATTGATTGCCCAGGAAGCCGCAGAATTAGCAGCTCAGGAAGGGATAAGTTGCGAGGTTATTGACCTTAGAACTCTTGCCCCTATGGATGAAGAAACTGTTCTTAACTCATTGAAGAAAACAGGCAGATTAGTGTGTGTTAACCAAGCTCCTAAAACCGGATGCTTCAGTGAGCATATCGTTGCTAAAATGTATGAACTTGGATTTGAATATTTCAAATCAGCAGCACAAATCATTGCAGCATACGACTGCCCGCCGCCGATGGCAGCGACATTAGAATGCGAGTTCCAGCCAAATACCCGCCGAATACTGGAAGGCATTCGCGCATCAATGAAGAAATAAAATGTTTGAGTCTCCCCCAATTTAACATATAGATTGGGGGAGTAATTAAGAGGAGACAGGTTATGACAGAAGAAATTTCAGATAAAACAGTCGTTACCCTGGGACCGATAAGAAAAGTTATTGCCGAAAGAATGACCTTAAGCAAAACCACCATTCCACATGCGTATGTTATGATGGATATTGATATGACTGCAGCTTTATGGTTTCGCGCGGAATTCAATGCGGGTGGTCATGGCAATGCCGATGGTGTTAAAATATCAGTTAATGACCTGGTGTTGAAAGCAACCGCAATGGCTTTAGCGAAAATACCGGCAGTTAACAGCACATTTGAAGATGGTGCCGTAATCATTCATCATAATGTTAATGTTGGTGTTGTTGTTGCAATTGATAATGACGAAGGGATCCTTGTACCAGTATTTAAAAATGCCGATCAAACTGCACTGATAGAATTAGGCAAAAATGTTCGTGAAAAAGCTGATTTGGCACGCAGAAAAAAAATTCGTGCAAGAGACAGTATGGATGGTACATTTACTATTAGCAATGTTGGCATGTTTGGTGCAAATTACCTAATAGCGGTAGTACAACCGCCTCAAACTGGTATATTAGGGATAGGCGCTGTAAAAAAAGTTCCATCAGTAGTTGAAGATCAAGTAGTAATCCGCTCGATTATGGGAGTAGCATTATCATTTGACCATCGCGCGATAGACGGTGCTGTCGGAGCAAAGTTCCTTGCAGAATTAAACTCAATATTGCAAGAGCCACTTAAGTTGTTATAAAACGTATATCCGGCGGATTAACTGTCCGCCGGTTCCACATCTACAGGTATCCATTCGCGTACTGAATTTATTAAAAATACTTTATCAGCTTTCATTAATTCATTAACAGTTATTACTGATTCAACAATTTGTTTTTGATCCAACAAATATTGACGAAATGTCCCATTTAATAATCCACAATCTATAAATGGTGTAAATAATTTACCATCTTTTTCTATTACAATATTCGCAATGGTACTTTCAGTTACTTCACCTAATTCATTCACGAAAATAATGTCGTCAAACTCAGAATATTTTTTACGAGCATTTTCATATATATCTCTATATGTTGTTTTGTGATACAAAATTCTGTTTCTACTATTTATTGATAATTCTGATATTTTAACTCGCCAATTTTCAGGTTTTCTTATTAGATACTTCTTAATTTCAATTTTAAATTCACCATTCTTATTTAATTCAACCCGTATAATTGATTTGTCTTCAGTAATTGCCAATTTTGTTAATTTTTCTTCTAAATCACTTTCATTAAAGATAAATCCAAAATAATCGGCTGAATTTGCTAATCTCTTTAAATGATATTCTTTAAGAAATATTTCCGTTTTTCTCCAAAGCATTGTTTCAAACAATGAAAACTCTTTAGAATCAGCAGTAATTACCAAGGATTTGTGCAAAGTCTCTTCATATTCATCATCAGAAGATGAATCCCAGGTAATTCCACCACCCACCCCATATTCAATGGTTCTATTTTTCAAATTGATTAATGATGTTCTTATCGCTACATTAAAAACAGCATTGCAGCCCGGTTTTATCATCCCAATAGATCCAGTATATATCTCACGAGATTCTTCTTCTAATTCATTGATGATTTCCATTGTTCGTACTTTGGGAGCACCTGTAATTGACGCTGATGGAAATAATGCAGAAAATATTTCTACAAGACTTGCATCTGTAATAGCTGAAACATCAGAAATCATTTGCCATACTGATGGATATTTCTCAACTTTAAATAACTCTGTTTTTATACTGCCAATTTCTGCTATTTTTCCTAAATCATTTCTTACCATATCAACAATCATTAAATTTTCTGCTCGATTTTTATCTGATTGCTGCAGCCATTGGGCCATTTGAATATCTATTTCATAAATACATTTACGTGGCGCAGTTCCTTTCATCGGCTTGCAATGTATCTTATTTCCTTCTTTTTCGAAAAATAATTCCGGCGAGACAGATACAATAGCAAAGTCATCACACTGCAGGAATACGCTGTATATTGATGGCTGAGCATTATATAAATAAGAAAATAAATCAATTGGTTCACCGACAAAAGATCCATTTAATTTATATGTGTAATTTACCTGATAAGTATCTCCAGCAGCGATATATTCTTTGATTTGGTGAATTTTATTTTCATATTCAGCCTTCGTAACAGTTGATATCAATTGCGGCAATGTAAAATTATTTACTGCCGGCAAGGAAACAGATTGATAATCTTTATATATTCCAAACATCATTAATGGATATCTCGATTTCTTCACATTTAAGACTGCATCAAATCCTGAAGATGCTTCAAAGCTGATATATCCAACTGCAAAATAACCATTTTTAGTTAATAACTCAACTTCAGAAAAACTATTAATAATTTCTTCAACAGAATAAGCAATAATAATCTGCGTTGGATTCTCAAAAAGAATCCAACCGGGATTTGATTTATCATTATCATAAATAATTGCTTTAAAGTTCATAATAAAAAAATCACCCCGCCAGTTTATTGACGAGGTGATAATGCCGTCAGTTCAAAAATCAGCAACAACCTTCTTCACAGCTATCGCCATGTGAATGTCCGTGGTCATGACCGCATCCGCAACCATGTTCTTCAAATTGCGGTAACCATCCTTCATGTGCTTCAAATAAGTCATCAACCAGATTCCATATCTCTTCAAGGCTTAATTCAGCAGCAGTATGCGGGTCCATCATAGCAGCCTGGTAAACATATTCTTTATTACCAGTTAACGCACCATAAACGGCAAGTTCTTGTACATTAATCTGAGTTCTATCCAATGCAGCGCAAACAGGAGGCAGGTTGCCAACTTTCATCGGTTGAATGCCATTTTTATCTATCAAACAAGGAACTTCTACACATGAACCTTTTGGAAGATTATCAATCAAATCATTATTTAATACACTGCCATGAACCAGGGTAGGCACATTTGTTTCCATCGCATTTATGATCTGACTGCCATATTCTACTGATCGTTTCGGATTTTCGAATCCTATACCATTTTCCAAGTCTTCTGCCATTTTTCCCCAACCGGCAATTTGATTTACACACCTGCGCGGATATTCATCCAAAGGAATGTGGTATTGTTCAATTAAATCTTCCCGATTACGCTTAATATACCATGGACCATATTCGCTAAAATGTTCGCTGCTCTCAGTGATATAATAGCCTATTCGCATCATCATATCTAACCGTACTTTATCCCAATCAGGACGATATTCACCAGAACCAACCAAGTCAAAAATACGAGGGTATAAATCTTCACCTTTATGCTCTAATGTTAAATAAAATGCCATGTGGTTAATACCTGCACAGGTAAAATTAACTTCAGCAGGATCAATGCCAAGCGCTCTTATCAGGTGGTGATGACTTCCTTGAACGCTATGGCATAAACCTATGGTTTTAACTTCAGTTCCCACCAGCATTGCCCAGGTATTCATAGCCATCGGATTAACATAATTTAAAAAAGTAACATCCGGGCATACATCTTCCATTATGCGGCCATAATCAATCATTACAGGTATAGTACGCAAAGCACGGAATATACCGCCAATACCAAGTGTGTCTGCAATAGTTTGGCGTAATCCATATTTTTTAGGAATTTCAAAGTCTGTGATAGTACAGGGATCATACCCACCGACTTGAATCATATTAATAGCGTAATCAGCACCTTCCAAAGCCTGGTAAGGGTCTGTTGTTGCAATAATTTTCGGGTTTGCATTCCAACTTTTCGCTACTTTCTGTGCCATTTTATATGAAGTCTCTAAACGAGATTCATCAATGTCATAAAGCACATAAGTGCCTTCATTTAAAGCAGGATATGACAAACAGTCAGACATTAAATTGCGGGCAAATACAGTACTACCCGCACCGATAAGAGTTACTTTAGGCATAATTATATCCTCAAAATATTATTGCTTACTTTTTGTAAGCAAATAGTAATTACTGCAAAAATGGATTTTTACCTTTAAATAATGACTATTAATATGGATGGAATAAAATTGGATGCATGATATAACCAGTTGCTAACTTCAACCGATTATTGATTTATGGTAAAATTAACTCGCCAGTTTAGTTTTCTGGCGTAGAGGAGTTATCTGTGGGAAAATATTATGTATCCACTCCTATTTATTATGTAAATGATGTTCCACATATCGGCACTGCTTACCCTACAGTAGCGGCTGATGTTATCGCACGATTTCATCGTATGATTGGCGATAATGTATTATTTTCAACCGGAACTGATGAAAACGCTACTAAAGTAGCACGAGTAGCTTCTGAGAAAGGTATCGATACACTCCAGTTTGTTAACCAGATGGCAGCGGCTTTTCAAGATACCTGGAAAAAAATGAACATCAGTTATGATGATTTCGTTCGTACCGTAGAGCCGCGTCACCATACCGCAGTGCAGAACCTGATTAAAATATTGTATAACAATGGTGATGTTTATTATAGCGAATATGAAGGCTGGTATTGCATTCCATGTGAAACTCATTTCATGGAAGCGCAATTAAATGAAGGTAAATGCCCTGATTGCGGACGTGCAGTTGAATGGATGAAGGAACCTGGTTATTTCTTTAAGTTAAGCAAATATCAGCAGCCACTACTCGACTACATTGAAGCTAATCCACATTGGCTGCAGCCTGATTTTCGCAAAAATGAAGTGGTTTCATTTATCAAAAGCGGTCTGCGCGATGTTAATATTACCCGCAAAGCGGATTGGGGAATCCCAGTTCCTGCAAATCTACCCAATTCAGCAGGATTGGTAATTTATGTATGGTATGACGCGCTTATCAACTATATAACAGTTGCTGGTTATGGTCAGGATGAAAATAAGTTCAAAGAATGGTGGCCGGCACAGTCGCATATTGTGGGTAAAGATATCTTCACTCGTTTTCATGCGACCTTATGGCCTGCCATGTTGATGGGAGCAGGTATTGAATTGCCTAAAACAGTAGTTGCCCATGGTTTCTGGACTATTGGCGGTGAAAAAATAAGCAAGTCTAAACATAGCGGTAAGGGTTTCCGCATTAATCCACTTGACCTGGCAAATGAAATCGTTGAAGCAAGCGGAGCAGATATTGATATTGCTGTTGATGCATTGCGTTATTTCTTATTACGCGAGATGCCATTCGGTGCCGATGGCGATTTCTCATTGGAAGCATTATTCCGAAGATATAACAGTGACTTGGCAAATGACCTTGGCAACCTTTTAAATCGTGTTATCACAATGATTGGAAAATATTGCAACGGAAATATACCATCACCTGCACCAGCATTACCTGCCGCGATAAATGCTGCCACGTCTGTATACGAGCATTTAAAAAGTGAAGTAGTAAATTACAATGAAGCGTTGAAAGCTGCATGGGAACTGGTAAGTTACCTAAATCGCTACATTGAAGAAATGACACCCTGGAAACTTTACAAAGAAGGCAAAACTGAAGAAGTTAACAATGTCATGTATACATTGGCAGAAGGATTGCGATTTACAGCAGTTATTCTTAGCCCATTTATGCCGATAACATCAAAACATATTGCTGCGCAAATCGGATGGAATACAGAAATATGCAAATGGGACGATTTAAAATGGGGTCTGTTAAATTCTGAAAATAATGTGTGCCCGGACAAACCAATATTCCCGCGTATAATCGAAAAGAAGGAAACTGAAATGACTGAAGAGATTGTTAAAATACCCGTACCAATTCAAACTGCTGAACCCGCTAAAGCGGTAGAGGCAGAAGAAGAAAAAGTGCCGGAAACACCACTTATCACAATAGATGATTTTGCCAAAGTACAACTGAAAGCTGGGACAATTATTGCCGCAGAAAAGCATCCAAAGGCAGATAAGCTGTTGAAGTTGCAGGTTGATTTGGGTGAAGAAGCACCACGACAAATAATTGCCGGAATCGCATTAGCATATTCACCAGATGAACTAATCGGCAGACAAGTAGTTGTTGTTGCAAATTTGCAACCGGCTAAATTACGCGGTGAGATTTCGCAAGGAATGTTATTAGCAGCCGATATGGGTGAAAATGGCATGGCATTATTGAAGCCTGATAAAGAAGTTGTTAACGGAAATAAAGTTAGATAATATTTCTGGATTAAGGCGCATTTTCAAATGAATGCGCCTTTAATTATTAACAAGTGATAATATCTTGTCTAATCGTATGCTATAACCATACCATACAGTATCATTTTCATTCCAGATATCTGGTTTTGCAACAAATTGTAAATTTACTTCATTTCCTGCTCTGCTGCGATATCTCAACATCATTTCTACTTCAGTATGATTGCGTAATGAATCATCTAAAGATGCCCATAATGCACCTTGATCTTCCATTCGTAAAGCACCTATAAATAGCATGAAGTTATCGGTAATTTCAGTTGATGTATAACCGATATCACCAACCCCATCACTTATATAGTCAAATATCCATCCTATATCCTTTGTATGCCTTAATTTAAATATAAATCCAGGTAAATTGGCTGAAAGTCGGGTAACCATCTTAAACTTATCTTCAACTGCAGATTCATTAATTTTCAAACTGGTTATATCGGTCAATACACCATTTATCCCGGCTGGCTTTCCATCTTTATAGAATACTTTGCTTGATGATTTAACCCATAGATATGTCCCATCTTTATGACGGATTCTATAGTTTGCAGGTTCATATTGACCATCTAAAACTTGTTGAAATTTCTTAATTAATATTGGCAAGTCGTCCTGATGAACATATACAGTAAATGGTTTCCCTATTATCTCTTCAGATGTATAACCAAAAACCCTCTCAACGACATTACTCATGTAGATTACTCTGCCATTAATATCAGTACTAAAAATTATATCGTTAATATTATCAAGAATTCTTGAATATAATCCTACTGCATCACATAATTTTTGTTCTGCTTTTTTTCTTTCTTCTAATTCATAACGCGCGCTTTTATATAAACGAGCATTATCTATTGCTATACCAACTTGATTGCCTGCCAAAGTCATTATCTCAATATCATTTGATGTAATAATTTTCATCTTGTTATTAAGAAGATATAAAATACCTGTTATCTGTTCGCGAGATTTCAACGGAATTGCAATAAAAGTTTTAATATCTAAACCGGTAACTAATTCAAGACGTTCATTAGTCACAGGGAATTCTGAACCATCAAAAGTATTGCGAATAACAAGTTGATGACTGTCAATCAATTGTGATGCCACCGATCCTGGTGTTATAGGGAAATTCGATATCGCTTCTACAATTTTACGTGTTAATCCACGTTGTGCAGTCATTGTTAAATTCTTATTTACCTCATCTACCAGGTAAATAATTCCTATCTCCATTCCAGATATTTCTAATATTTTGCTGCATGCTAAATCCAATATAATTTGTAGATCTAAAGAACTGCTGATAGTCATACTTATTGCATTTAATGCTTCAAGTTCATATTTTCGCAAATCATCAGTAATTTCAGCGTTATAATCCAAACAAAAATCATCTTGTAAATCATTTAAATCTTGTTTATTTTTTCTGAACTTTATTAGTAAACTTAGAATAGATTCGAGATCAATATATTTTATGTCTGGTGAAATAGTAATGTCATCTGATGATTGATTATTAGAAGATGACTTTATTACAATATAGGATGAATCTTTAATCCGAATATTTTTCTTTATTGATTCAATTGAATTATTTATTTCAAAATCAATGTCGTAAATAACTATATCAAAAGTAATCTTGTCTGAGATATTATTAATATCGTTAAGATGTTTGATTGAAGTCAGAGACATACCAAATTTTACAGCATACTTACCCAACCGCGTAATATAACTTTTATCACCAATTAATAATGTATTAATTTGTATTTTCTTATCCATAATAATTCACCCTGACATAAAACGAATAACTTCGTTTTATACTTAATTATTAGCCAAATATTGCTAATTGAAACAATAAATTGAGATAAATCAGATAACTTAATTAATTTTTAATCATTGACACTATGGTGATGTATCTATAGACTAAAAACGGAAATATTAAATTCCCGCTGTGACAGGAACCGCGCATTTCTATTTTATGACGTTCAGGGTACGAGTTCGTCATTCGAGTAATACCAATGCGTCCTGTTAATAATAATAAAGGAGCGCACCGCCATGAATATAAGAAAAGAATGGGTAAAAGGCCGCACCGGCAATATTACCCAAATGCATTATGCCCGCCAGGGAATAATTACTGAAGAAATGCAATATGTTGCTGACCGCGAATTAATGCCTGCAGAATTTATTCGTAATGAAGTTGCAAACGGAAAAATTGTAATACCAGCAAATATCAATCATCCCGAATTACTTCCAATAGCCATTGGACGTGCAGTAACCTGTAAAATAAATGCCAATATCGGAAATTCCTCCTTATCGAGTGGCATGGAAGTAGAAATTGATAAATTAAATATCTGCCTCAAATATGGTGCAGATACTGTCATGGATTTATCAACAGGAAAAGATATAAATCGTATTCGTGAGGCTATTATTCGTAATAGCAATGTCCCTATAGGTACAGTACCTATTTATCAGGCTATCGAACAAGTTAATGACCCTATGGACCTTACTGCCGACGACTTATTAGCTGTTATCGAAGAACAGGCACAGCAAGGTGTTGATTATATGACAGTTCATGTCGGTGTTTTGCGCGAACATTTGCCGATGATTGAAAGCCGGATTACAAAAATAGTATCACGAGGTGGCGCATTAACAGCCCAATGGATGAAACGCCATAAAAAACAAAACCCATTATACGAAAGATATGACGATTTGCTCGAAATTTGCAAGAAATATGATGTAACATTGTCACTTGGCGATGGTTTGCGTCCTGGCTGCCTGCATGATGCCAGTGACGATGCTCAGTTTGGCGAATTAAAGGCACTGGGAGACCTTGCAAGACGTGCCTGGCAGCAGGATGTGCAGGTTATGATAGAAGGTCCTGGACATGTGCCTATGGACCAGATAGAAAAAAATATGCGGATTCAGCAAGAATACTGCGATGATGCCCCTTTTTATGTGCTTGGACCATTAGTGACTGATATCGCACCCGGTTATGACCATATTACCAGTGCTATTGGTGGCGCAATGGCAGGTTTATATGGTGCAGCAATGATATGTTACGTAACACCTAAAGAACATTTAGGTTTGCCGGAAGCAGAAGATGTAAGAAATGGCATTATCGCATCTAAAATTGCTGCACATGCTGCTGATATTGCAACCGGAAAACCAGGTGCTCGAGATAAAGATGATGAAATGGCACGTGCACGTTATGCATTTAACTGGGAAAAACAATTTGAGCTGTCAATGGACCCGGATCGTGCTCGGGATTACCGCCGGCAAACTCTTGGGTTAGACTGTTCAACTGAATACTGTACCATGTGCGGACCCAAATTTTGCTCAATGCGATTGTCGCACGAATTAGAACAAGCAGAGTAGTTTTTGCTTATTTTCAGGCATATATGATATAATTATGTGGAAATGGAGCAATCCAAATCCACCCCAAATCTACTATCCAATGGAGAACGGCTAATGTCCGGACATTCTAAATGGGCAAATATTCGTATTAAAAAAGGTAAAGTTGATGCCATTCGTGGTAAAACATTTACCAGATTAGCAAAAGATATAATTGCTGCAGCTAAAAGCGGCGGTGGCGACCCGGCTAATAATTTACGTCTGCGAAATGCAATCGTAAAGGCTAAAGAATCATCAATGCCTGCGGATAATATAAAACGCGCCATAATGCGCGGAACTGGTGAAATTGAAGGTGCTGCTTACGAAGAAATAAGCTATGAAGGCTACGGCCCGGGTGGTGTCGCAGTAATGGTGCATTGTTTTACCGATAATCGCAATCGTACTGCACCGGAAATGAGATCTGCTTTTAAGGCTGTAGGTGGTAATCTCGGTGAAACTGGCTGCGTTGGATATATGTTTGAACACCGTGGAGTTATAGTTGTTCCGAGTGAAGGTACTGACGAAGACACCATTATGATGGCCGCTTTAGATGCCGGCGCAGATGACGTTAAAGCTGTAGATGAAGATTATTTCGAAGTTTATACATCTCCTGGCGACGTATATAAAATACGCGAGATTATTGAAACTGCTGGCATAAAAGTTGAAGACGCAGAAGCAAGAATGATACCGGAAAATACCGTTACTGTTACCGGTAAAGATGCTGAATTAGTTATGAAACTTATAGATAACCTTGAAGAAAACGAAGATGTGCAGAATGTTTACAGCAATGCAGATATTCCTGAAGATGAGATAAATTAATTGAGAAAACCCGCCATAAAATAAACTTTCTGGCGGGTTCTTTGTCTAAAACAAAGAGGTTCAAATAAAATGCAAAACCCAATCGTTTCAGTCGTAATCCCCTGCTATAACGAAGAAGGCTCTATTGAAAAACTTTACAGCTTAATTCGCGAGCAGTTTAATAATCTCGGAATAACTACAGAAATTATATTCATCGACGATGGTTCTACCGATACCAGCCGGGATATAATTCGCCAATTAGCTGCGACTGACCCATTATGTAAAGCAGTCTTCTTCCGCAAAAATAGCGGTAAAGCTGCCGGATTAGATACCGGATTCAGAATAGCACGCGGACATTTTATAATTACCATGGACGCCGACTTGCAGGATGACCCGACTGAAATACCTCGATTTCTGGAAGCATTAAAAACTGCTGATGTCGTAAGTGGTTGGAAAGAAAAACGTCTGGACCCAATCGGGAAAACATTTCCATCAAAAATATTCAACTGGACTGTCCGACATTTCACCAATTCAAAGCTTCATGATATGAATTGCGGTTTTAAAGGCTATCGCGCTGAAGTTTTAAAAGAAGTAGTTTTATATGGTGAATTGCATCGTTATGTGCCAGCTTTAGCAGCAGCACGTGGATTTAAAGTCGTAGAGTTATCTGTTACCCATCACCCGCGCACCACCGGTGTCAGCAAGTATGGTTGGGAAAGATTTCTGCGCGGATTTTTCGACCTTGTAACTGTAGTCTTTATTACAAAATACCGAAATAGGCCACTTCATTTCTTTGGAAATTTCGCCATAAGCTTTTTTGTAATTGGCTTACTTTTTACTTTCTTTTGGGGTTCATTTTCAACTCTTGATAAAAGTGTATTTACTGGAATCATGTTAAATATTTCTATAGGTACTATATTGTTAGCACCTATTCTTTTATGTCTGGGAATAATCGCAGAACAGCAACTATTCTATAATTATCGCAAAGGTCAGCAACCGCCAATTGCAGAAACCATAAATATTTCAGAGGAAGCATAGAGTATAAAAAAAACACCGCCTATAAAGACGGTGTTTTTTAATTATTTACGATTTAAAATTATCTTGCAATAATTGAACCATTTATTACTTCATATTTGAATACATTATCTTTATCACCCAGACCATACGCATCAGTATCTGTTGTTGTCAGTAATGTTTGACCACCGGAAGCAACAGCGTCTAATAATGCAGCACGTCGAGTACCATCTAATTCAGATAAAATATCGTCAAGCATAAGAATCGGGGTTTCTTCAAACATTTTAGTCAGCAACTGGAACTCTGCGATGCGCAAAGCTAAAGCAGCGGTTCTGCCTTCACCTTGTGAGCCATATCTGCGAACATCTTTGCCTTCAACTAAAATACGCAAATCATCACGATGTGGTCCGGCAGCGGTTAATCCACGACGCAACTCATCTGGAACTGACTCTTCTAATGCCAGTAAAAGAATTGCATGTAAATCTTCGCGATTACATTCGTTTAAATCAGCCTCTGTCCAGCCTGGAACGTATTCTACAACCATTTCTTGTGAAGAATTAGTTAAACGCTGGTAAATATCGCGAGTTAAAGCTGAAATATTGCGAATAAAACGTAAACGAATATCAAGAATACGAGCACCGGCAGTTGCCACACCCTGGCTCCACGGCCAAAGGTCATCAGTGTTGCCATCACGGTCGCGCAGTTCTTTCAATAAACGATTACGCTGGTCAAGATTTGTTTTATACTGCTGCGCAGCAGCTGTATAGCTCTTGCTCATAACACCAAGGTCTACGTCCATGAAATTTCGGCGATTCTGCGGTTCGCCACGTACAATTTCAAGGTCTTCAACCATGAAGAGCACTAACGGAGTAAGGCCGGACAAGTCTTTCGGCATTCTTTCGACATCGTTAATCTTCAGTTTTTTAACTGCTCCACCCGCTGGCATAGACTTGTCAGTCTCTTGTTTTCGGGCCAGATCAATCTCAACAGTAAAATCACCACGTCGTTCGCTGTAGAACTCGGCTGTTACACGTGCAGTGTCTTGACCCCACGTGATAACTTCAGCATCCTGCCAGAAACTGGCACGGGCTGAACGTCCTGTAGCGCATAAATATACTGCTTCCAACAGGTTTGTTTTACCCTGTGCGTTGGCTCCAGCAAATAAATGTGCGCCTGTCGATAACTCAATAGTGAGTTCAGAATAATTTCTGATGTTTTCTAATGTTAATTTTCTTATTTCCACGACCAAATATAAACACAAATTTCAACTTTTGGCAAGAATTTTTCAAAAAAAAGAAATATCATTGTTTGACAATGTTAATTTTAATGGTATAATTAGTTCTGCCACATTAAAACCTTGGGGGCGTAATTGGTTTCGACGGGTGATGGAGTGGCGTTGGAAGCGAGCCGTGGCGCCTGGCCACGCTAATCACGGGCAAAAAAAACTAACTGCCAACAACACGCAGTATGCTCTTGCTGCCTAATAAGTAGCATTAAGCAAAAGCTTCGTCTTAACGGAGCCGTCTTAGCTTAGTTCCGGGTCGGTAGGGATTAACAAGGCGTAATATAAATCCGGCTACACCAAGGTCTGTAGTCCTGCAGATCCTTGGGTGATACTTGAACCAGGGCTGGCGCGTGTGAGTCTGCCGTTGGACAGCACACCGCAAGATTAACCATCGGCTGCGCTCGGAGATACTGACGTGGCACATTGTTCGGACGGGGGTTCAACTCCCCCCGCCTCCACCATGATTCTCATCGTTATTGAACAAAACGATGATATAACAAAAGTATGAATATTGATTTGAAAAAATGTTTGAAGAACGTACAGCTAACTTCCCCGATGATATTAAAAAAGTTCATAATCATAGCAGTCAACATCGCGAAGAAATTTTAAGCAGT
The DNA here is from genome assembly GCA_964638715.1 of uncultured bacterium. Classification (GTDB taxonomy): domain Bacteria; phylum Armatimonadota; class Hebobacteria; order CAIYQO01; family CAIYQO01; genus JBAXQQ01. Next base: position 44,810 of record CAZWZF010000001.1, read on the forward strand.
ACAATTTGTGGCTGCTTTTATTGTTGTAAAATATTTTCGCCATCTGAAATCGATGACTGGTGCGATGAAGATATAAATGATGAAGGACAAACTGCACATTGCCCTAAATGTGGAATTATTGGGGATAAATCTGGTTATGAGATAACAAAAGATTTTCTCGCTAAAATGAATAAATATTGGTTTAATTAATTTCTACTTCACTTTGACTTCAGAAGGTTATATCTTTCATATTGAGCAAGGCAATCAATCTGAATTGCTGAATAATAATAACCTTTACGAAAGCCAATTCAAACATAATATTAATTAAATTCAGTCTAATCTTATATTGACAATCATCCCTTAGATTTGTACCTTTATCATAATGATTAATAAATATTATAAATAGAGGTAGCAAAATGGAAATATGGAAAATTGAAAGCAATCCTATTAAACAGTTGATTATGTCATGTTTAATATCAATAGTCGGCCTTATTTTTGTTATTGGCTTGCGTAATGCTGACATTCATGCTTCATCTAATATCATGGCTGGCTATTTATTAGGATGGCTTTTATTATTGATTGGAATTGCAAGTATTCTTGCTTTCACCAAACAATATATCACAGTAGACCCCATAAAACGCTGCATAACAATCGAAGATATTAATGTGTTAGGCAGCAAAATTATAACACTGTCGTTTGACGAAATTATTGATATCCGGGTTGCTGAAATAGGTAAACGTTCTAATTACACTGTTACTTATTATGTATCACTAAGGTTAAAGTCAGGGAAAACATTTCCACTTTTCTTTCCGGCTTATTATGATGGCAGGTGGGATGTATCAGTAGCGGAAAATAGATGCAGTCGATTGAAAGAATACATTCAACATTTAGTGAAATAAATTACCGATAAAGAAAACTTTTACATTACTTTAAACGTCTATAGTAATTAAAATCTCAAAAAGGGGTCTGTTTATGTCGAAAAGTATATTTGCGGTTTTATTTTTATATTATTTAATGCTTATTTCATCTGTTAATATTAATGGTGAAATGCTATCACTCTCAAAAGCTGTAAACGGAGCAAAAACAGGTTCTACTGTCAAATTATCCGCTGGTACATATCAAGGTGGTATCACGCTTCCACAAGGGATTAGCCTCAAGGGTGCTGGTGTAGGAAAAACTATAATTGATGCTTCGAATCTACCTGTTGGTATAGAAATTTCTGGTGGTACAAAAGCTGTATTATCTGACTTTACAATCTCGGGTGCAACACGGATAAATATCGCAGTCCATGACTCCGCAGATACAACAGTTCGATGTATACGAACTACCAGCAGTATAAATGGTATCACATTTACAAATGTTACGAATGGACGCATGGAAAATGTTATAAGTGATAATAATCGATACGGACTGGTAGCCGGAGCAGGAAAAAACAATGTTATTGTTAATTGTACTGCTGCCCGCAATTCAAGCCTTGGTATTAGTCTCTCATCAGGTTATGGTACTACTGCATTTAACAATTGTATTACAGAAAGCGCTACTGGTATATATCTTGGCAGCAAACTGTCAAATGCTAAAATTGATTATAATTTATATTCTGCTTTATACGCTGGTAAATTAGAAGGTCAACTCGGTCGTAAATCCATTGGGGAATGGAATTATTTATGCGGTCAGGATGAACACTCCATTACAATCCCGATAGTATTCAAAAACCCTGAAGCTGGTGATTTCACTCCGGTTAATGCACTTTCATGGGCTTTAAACCGCACTCCGGTTACTGGTTTCGGAATAGAAAAGTTTGCGAATTATTCTGCACCATCTTACGACATTCTTGGCAATAAACGCACAAAATCAATTGATCTGGGTGCATATAATGCAAGCCTTCCCCCACCCCGAAATGCTGATGGTATATTTATCGTAAAAACAGGCACAGGAATCACCAGTGCAGGCATATTCACAAAAGAAGGAAAAGAAATTTGCTATCTTTTTCATAATCTTCCTCTCGAAAAAGGAACTTATTCATTTTGGCTTCCGTCACGTGATTTCCAATATAAACCTATCTCTGCCGGTACTTATGAAGTGAGATCCGTCGAGAGCAAATTAAAGTGGGATTACCTGTGTAAAATTGGCGATACAGGTAAAGAATCTCCATTTGGTGCAGATGCTTCTTTGGGAGCAGCACGAATATCTTTTGATGAACAAGGGCATTTATTGGCAGGCAATGATGGCTGGGCAGAAGATTTTATTGATGTTCGAGGTTATGATGGTACCACCGGCAAATACTTGTGGGCATTCAGAGCCGGTGCTGATACTCGCGGACTGGTTGTCGGTAAAGATGGCAATAGTTACCTGTTAAGACGTGCTGATAAAGATGCCAGATTAACAAAACTAAATCCAACAAATGGCCAGGTTGTAACATGGAAAGATGGCGGATATAGTGCTATCTTAACCGGCGGCGGCAACATGAATGGAATAACTGAATTAAATGGAATGCTTTATATCACAGATAATTCCGGTATTTATATCATTAACTCTGTAACACCAATAATGACTCCCCCTATTATTCTTCCGGGAGCATCATATCAATCAGCAGATACTTCTAATAACCTAATTTGGGTTCTATCCCAGGGGAAATTAATTGCGATAAAACCAGACGGTACGAAAATATTACCGATTACCCCCGTAGAAACGCCAATTGCATTGGCTGTACGCAATGGACGCATGGCAATAGCATCACAAAGAAAAATATTCCTTTTTAATTGTACTGATCCAAATTCGCTTAAACCACTTGGAAACATTGGCAGCGGTGATGGTCCTTATGGTGAATTTTCACCAGATCGTTTTACTTTCCAATATCCACCGAGTATGGCAATAAGTCCAAAAGGCGAAGTTGCAATCGGTGATGGAGTTCGAATACTTGTTTTCGATTCTAATGGAAAATCACTATGGTATTCCCTTGGTGTATTTGGCAATGGAACAATTCCATCATTTGGAGTCACTCCGCGTTGTTTTGACGTTTCAAACTGGTCATTTGCATTCGATTTGAAAAATAAAACATGGAAACCTGAAGCATTCTGGCCACAAACGGCATATTTCCCTAATTCGCAATTCCGTGGTGAAATTTCTTATAACGGCAATACTTTCGGGATTTATGCCATTAATGCCGGTAAAGATCACGGTACCGGATTCACAAAAGTTGTCAGATATAAATCAACACCTATATTACAAATTACCGGCAATGGTAATAATTGGGTAAGCAGAAAAGACACTAATAAAGACGGAATTATAAATGACCAGGATACAGCAACACCTTTTGCAGCTAATGGTTTAACATTTGACAATCCTTCGCCACGTATAAATGGCGACATTATGGCTGGTACTACATTATGGCATTGTACCGGTATTGATAATGATGGTGCTCCTATATATGCGGCGAATAATACAATCTCATGGAAATCACCAAGTTCAAGCGGATTTATTTCACCTTATACCGGACAAAAAGAAAATTTTAATGTTGCCAGCCTGCATGAGATAAATGATGATACACTTGGGGCATTAATAAATGTTAATTCTGCCCCGGGACGTACCGGTTTGTTTAACGGTGCAGGTACTGACATGGCCGGTTTTGATGCATCAGGCAATATGCATTGGATACATCCGCTGGCAATTCATAAGGGATTATATAACTTACAGGCGATAGGTCCAGTATATTTAAGCGGTGTCGGTCAAACATCAGAGATCATATGCGTTGACAAGGATGGCCTTGGTCTCGGTACTTTTGGACAATCTGCTATCAGCAATTATACTGGTTATTGGCTTGATCATCCCGGTGCAGTGCAGGCATGGCAAGGACAGGATGGAAAATATTACTTGTTAATTGCTGATAATTACCACGGTATGCACCACTGGTATCAAATGAGCAATCAAGATAAGATAATTCGTAATATATCAACAATTACGATATCTGACATTCAAGCAAAAACACTCGCTGACTTACCGGCACCAGACCCAAAATTTGCATCAGAACGACCAGCAACACCAAATGTAATCTTACCACGATTAAAAGAAGCATTACCAATTGATGGCGACCTTGAAAAATGGCGGAAAGCTGGCATTTCGCCCAATATTATTATAACTCCAGATACTGCCGTAGATGGAATAGATGGTCCATTAGATGCAAGCGCAGTAATAAGAATGGCTTATCATGATAAAGATTTATATGTGCAAATATTGCGTTTTGATAATAATCCGGTATTCTTTCAGCCTGTATCGCGCCATTACCTTCAGCCATGCGTTGAAATGTGCATCAACGGTTTTGGACCAGGATTTAAATTTGATATCTCCAAAACTACAGATGCTGGCGATATGATAATACGCCAAAGATTTTTCTTTACAAAACTTGAAAGATTATTATCCAATCAAAACGCTCCCCGGGTAATAAAAATATTGGATAACGCAAAAGATGTAAGTGAACGAGGAATGATTGAAAGTGTCTATGGAGTAGACTTATCCGCTGACAAAGTTATTGTTACTGAATTTAAACTACCGATGGACACAACCACATACGAAGGTGCGGAAGCAGACACACCTTCTATGAAGCCAGGAAGTTCATTCTGGCTGGGATTCATGATAGACGACAATAACCAGCCTGGTGCAGATTTGCAAAACCTGATGGTCTGGCCAGCTACCTACGGTACATTCAACCCGCCAGAAGATGGCGCAAAGGCTATTTTGGGGGAATAGAGAATGACAGATAAAAAATATGCATTACTTATCATTGATATGCAAAACGATTTTGTTTTACCTGATGCACCTGTATGTGTAGCCGGCGCTTATGCAACAATTCCATCAATCTGTAAATTGCTTGATTTATTCAGAAAGAAGAAATCACCGATATTTCATATCATCCGTGAATATCGTGCTGATGGCAGTGATATTGAGTTCACACGATTAAATAGTTTTCTAAAAAAACCTTATGCGGTTCCAGGTACAAGCGGTTGCGAAATTGTTAAAGAGTTATCACCAGTACAAGGTGAATATCGAATTATAAAAAATAGATTCAGTGCATTCATGAACACTGAACTGGATTTTATGTTAAGAAGACTTAGTGTAACAAATTTGGTTGTTTGTGGAACGCAATATCCAAACTGTATCAGAGCAACAATATTTGATGCTATTTCGTATGGTTATCCAGTCACAAATATTATAGATGCAACTTCCGCACAAACAATTGCTATCGCAGAAGCAAATATTACAGATTTACAAAATATAGCTGTAGAATGCATTTCCTTTGATAGTTTTGAAAAGTTTTTCAACGGTTAAGATTCACACCTGAATATATCAATATAAAAAAATCTATTGCTAAATCAGAAAGGTAGAACCTATGAAACTTGCACCTTGCGGCATTGATTGCGATGCCTGTCAACTAAAACCAGAACAATGCGATGGATGCCATGCAGAAAGCAATCATTTATGGTGTTCTGATTGCAATATTCGTGTTTGTTGCATTTTTAAACATAAGTTAGACAATTGTTCGCAATGTAACGATTTTCCCTGCAAAAATACCACAGACTTTGAAAATGACCATTATGTTCACCACACACATGCTGTTACTAAACTGCGAGAGATGTATTTAAAAAATCAATAAATATTATTTTTTCTTTGTCTTTGTATCTTTCATCATTTCATCGATTGTCACGAACTGGTATCCTTGCTTTTTCAAAGTTTCGATTAGTTGCGGCAGAATATCTATTGTTTGCTGAATACCATCATGAATAAGAATAATACCGCCAGGACTGGCCTGCTTCAATGTTCGCTGCAATATTACTTTATCGCCAGGACTTGCATAATCACCCGGGTCATCAGTCCATAATACGATGGTATAACCCAACAATTCTGATGCGGCAGCAACCTGGGTATCATAATCGCCACCCGGTGGCCGAAATAAATGTGGTGCTTGCCCGGTGATTCGTTGTATTGATTCACCGCAAGCTTTTAGTTCTGTGGCAACATCTGGTTCCAGAATTTTAGTTAAATTAACATGGTGATAGGTATGGTTGCCTACATTATGTCCCGCTTTCATTTCAGTAATAACCATCTCGGGACTTTTATCTGCCATTTCTCCAACGACGAAAAAAGTAGCTTTGACTTTTTCTTTATCTAAAATATCCAGAATCTTTTGGGTATAGATTGGATGTGGTCCATCATCAAAGGTTAATGCTATCTGTTTTGGTTTTAATTTCCCGCGCATTAATTTATGATATTTAATATTATTTACTAATTCATTCTGATGTTGTGCTGTTATTTCTAAAACGCTCTTATATACCTCTTTTTTTGCATGCTGCCAATATGGGTCATTAGCATAATCAGGTTCGGCAGTCTTTGTTTTTGGTTCAGTAGCCTGTTGGGCATTTATCTTTGATGGATAAATAAAATAAATACTTGCAGCCAGTAATAGCATCAATAATAATCGTGAAATCAGGGATGAAAACAAAGTTTTAATATTCATTATCGTATTCTCCATTATTTTTCAATATTTATACCTAATTTCCAACGAATAATCAATAGCAAAAATAATTGTAAAAATTTCTATATTCCATTTCACTGGTATATAAACTATAATAATTAAGGAAAAATTATTGATTAACAAGGGGGAGAATTCAATGCAAGGAATAGCTGCCGTATATACCGGTGCAAACAAACCATTAGAAATTCGAAGATATCCAATATTGGAACCTGATATTGATGAAGCACGCTTAAAACTTGGTATCAGCGGTATTTGCGGTACTGATTTACATATACTCAAAGGGCGATTAGGAATTCCAGGACCGTTAATTCTTGGTCATGAGTTTATCGGTTCTATAGATGCGCTTAACAAAGAAAATGCGATTGATGGACTGGGACAATCTATTGCTCTCGGTGATAATGTTATAGCATGTGTTGCAATACCATGCGGGAAATGTTTTTCATGCCAACGCGGCGAAACTGCAAGCTGCCTGAACTTCGGGGTAACATATTTTAAGAATCCAGATATTGCTCCTCATTTTTTCGGTGGATATTCCGACACACTTTTTTCTCCTTTATCAAATATAGTAAAAATTCCAATTGATATAAATATTGAAGCTGTTGCCGCATTCCCATGCGCTGGACCTACTATCATTCGCGCCTGTGCCTATGCTGGCGACCTTGAGAAGGATGAAATAGTAGTTGTACAGGGAACTGGGGCAGTTGGACTTTTTGCAATCGCCTGGGCAAAAGCCGCAGGATGCGAAGTAATCGCTATCGGGTCTGGGTCATCACCGAAAAGAATGCAGTTAGCCGAATCATTCGGTGCTGAAACAATTATTGATTATAAAACAACAACACCAGAAGAGCGGATTGAAATAGTTAAAAAGAAAGCAAACGAAATGAATCGTGGAGATGGTGCTGATGTGGTAATTGAAGCAAGCGGCGCACCATCTGCCGTACCAGAAGGTATAAACTTACTGCGAACCCGTGGACGATACTTAATTCCTGGACAATATTCATCAAGTGGGACAGTAAATATTTCTCCAGAGATAATTACATTTCGCGCGTTACAGCTTATTGGCAGCGGACAATTTACTCTTGCAGATATTAAAACATATCTTGATTTCCTATCTACACACCCGGAATTACAAGAGAAATTCGCATCTGTTATAACTCATCGTTATACAATAGATCAAGCAGAAATGGCAATGAACGCAGTCGATACAGGTGAAGTCGGCAAAGCGGTATTTATAAATAAATGAGGTTTAAATGTATAATTGGCAAAAAATCAAAGAAGAAGTAAGACAAAAGACCCACGAATTATGGAATCTACCTGCAATTGATATGCGACCGGTATGGCGCGCATTAGCATATAGAAATTATGCAGATCAGCCAGAACCGATTGTTAGAGCGATGGCATTAAAACGTGTTTTAATGGAAGATAAACTCTTTATTTATAATGGTGATATACTGTGTGGAAGTCATTTCGGCTGGTATAATTCCCAGTTGCCAGATGGTATCAACGAAGATAAATATCAAAAATTATTATCAGAACACCATTTACGCGGACAGCGTGATTTCTGGGCGGGATGGGATCATACTTTAGCAGACTACCCTACCCTTCTTTCAATTGGGATTTCAGGATATATCGCTAAAGCAAAAGATTCAATGTTGCAGCATACCAGTTCAAAAGAACAGACGACTTTGCAGGCAATGATTATTACTTTAGAAGCATTCAGTTCTTATATTCTTCGTTGGGCAGATGCTGTTGATAGTAATGGCAACAAAATAGCTGCTTCTGTTGCACGAAATATCGCCTTAAAACCACCTGAAACATTTCATGAAGCGGTTCAACTCGTCTATTTTACCCACCTTGTATTTGAAAGTGAAGGGCGAGGAGCAATGGCTTTAGGAAGGATTGATCAATATTTATATCGATTTTTCAAGAATGATTTAGATGAAAATCGAATAACTCGCAATGAAGCTCTTAATATAATTTGTCATCTGTGGGTTAAATTAGAAGAAAATGGTGGAATCCAGAATATATGTATTGGCGGAGTTACTCCTGATGGTGACGACGCAACCAATGAGTTAAGTTATATTTGCCTTGAAGCAACAAAACTTGTTCAGTCGCCATCAACTAACCTGTCTGCGCGACTTCATGATAATACACCTGAAGAGTTTTATCGCGCATGTTTTGATGTTATTAAAACAGGGGTAGGATTTCCTGCGATATTTAACGACCATGTCTTAATTCCCGGATTACTTGAAATTGGTATTCCTATTGAAATTGCCCGCGACCATTGTATGGTAGGCTGCATTGAAACCATGCTTGCTGGACGGCAGCAGGCATGGTCTGACAGTCGTTATAATATGCCGTTGCATTTAATGAACTCATTGCATAAAATAAAAGGTCAAAAAAATATTACTTTTGATTTAATAATGAAAACCTTTATAACTGAAATGCAGATAAGTATTGCAGATCATTGCAGCAATTATAATGAATATGTCGCTGGTTTTCCACCAGATAAGTATCCAGACCCTTTCTTGTCTGCATTAACTCGTGATTGCATAAACCGTGCTCTTGACATAAATGATGGCGGTGCGGAATACAGACGTATGCATGGAATTGCTGTTATGGGTCTGGCAACAACTTCAGATTCATTAGCAGCAATTAAAAAGACAGTATTCGGTGATAAACGCTTCACTTTTGATGAAGTAATGAATGCTATTGATAACGACTTTCAAAATAATGAACAAATGCGTCTTGCTTTGATAAATTTCGCTCCTAAATATGGCAACGATGAAAATGAAGTAGATGATATTGCATCCTTGCTGGTAGATTGGACATCAAAAGAATGCCTGAAACATAAAACTCTTGATGATGGTCGATTTGTATCGGCGATGGCAGCAAATACATCTAACATTCCTGCAGGTCTGGAAGTTGGTGCTACACCAGATGGCCGTCATGCTTTCACACCTTTGTCAGATGCTGCAAGTCCTTATTTTGGACGCGATATTAATGGCCCAACTGCATTTCTAAACTCTGTAGCAAAGCCTGATTACCATCGTGTATTAACTGGCAGTGTAGTAAATATGAAATTTGAACCATCTTTCTTTCAGGGAATAGAAGGTGAAAAAGTATTTATCTCGTTAATGCAAGTATTTGTTAGCAAACGTATACAGGAATTGCAATTTAATTTCACTGGTGATGAAATATTATTGGAAGCACAAAAGAACCCGGAAATGCACCGCAATTTAGTGGTAAGAGTCAGCGGATTCTCATCATATTTCACTCAATTATCCAAAGAAGTGCAAGATGATGTTATTCGAAGACGAACACATACGTTGAAATAGAAACTTTCCAGTGAATTTGTCTTACCATATTTTGCAGGATTTTAGTAAATCAAGTAGAAGTTATAATATAATCAGATTTTCTGATTATATAAAGATTAAGGAGCATTGGTAATGGCAACCACCATTGACTTAAGCGGACAAGTCGCGTTAGTAACCGGCAGTCGCCGCGGATTAGGCAAATCAATTGCGATGAAATTGGCTGAAGCCGGAGCAGATATTGTGATTAATGATATCGCAATGGGACAAGAAGAAGCTGAAGCAACAGCAGCAGAGATACGTGCCATGGGACGCCGGGCAATTGCGGTTTGTGGCGATGTATCTAAACCTGAAGATGCAACAGAATTAATTGATAAAGCCTGGGCTGATATGGGTAAAATTGACATTCTCGTTAATAATGCTGGAATAACCAGAGATAATTTATTAATCCGCATGAGTGACGATGAATGGCAGAGCGTAATAAATATTAATCTTTCCGGCGCATTTTACTGCACCCGCGCAGCAGCAAAAAAGATGATGAAAGCACGTTATGGCCGCATTATAAATATCGCGTCAGTTATTGGTTTAATGGGTAATGCAGGTCAAACAAATTATGCAGCCTCAAAAGCCGGCTTAATTGGCATGACAAAATCAAATGCTAAAGAATTAGCTGCTCGTGGCATTACTGTGAACGCTATAGCACCTGGTTTTATTGTCAGCGCAATGACTGACAAGTTAAATGATGAACAAAAATCAAAAATGCAGGCACAAATCCCATTAGACAGATTCGGGACAGCCGAAGATGTTGCAAATGCAGTAGTATTCTATGCAAGCCCGTTAGCGGGATACACCACCGGTCACGTTCTCAACGTAGATGGCGGAATGGTAATGTAATAAATCACCCCCGTGACACCTTAATCACGGGGGATTTTTTTCTTATGATTTCTCAACAAAACACAGATACGATAACCGCTATTGCCACTGCACCCGGGGAAGGAGCAATAGGCATTATCAGGATATCTGGCAAAGATTCACACAAAATAGCAATTGAAATCTTTAGAAGAAAAAACGGCCAGCAAATAATTTCTCCACAATACTTCCGCCAATATTACGGCTTTATTATTAATTCTGATGACAAAATAATTGATGAATCCCTATTATGCCTGATGCGTGCTCCACGCAGTTATACTTGTGAAGATACTGTTGAAATAAGTATTCATGGCAGTATAGCTTCTCAGGAAGAAACTTTATCGTTAATTTTAAAAATGGGAGCACGTTTAGCTGAACCAGGTGAGTTCACTATGCGTGCCTTTATAAACGGGAGAATAGATCTTACACAAGCAGAAGCTGTTGCAGATATTATCTCTGCTAAAACGTCAGTCGGGCTTCGTGCTGCACAGGAAAGATTATCTGGAAAATTAGGAGATAACATTAGGCGTATTCGCGGTGAATTAATCCAGATGTTATCCTTTTTAGAAGCTGCTATCGATTATTCTGAAGATGATATAACTTTTTTAACTACATCAGAAATTAAGTATAAATTGACTTTTATAAGGCAAGAAATCAGTGATTTAGTTAATTCATATAAAAGCGGTAAAATCCTTCGGGAAGGTGCAAAAATAGCTATCATAGGACTTCCAAACTCTGGAAAATCAAGTTTGTTAAATTATCTGCTTGGTGAAGCGCGTGCTATAGTAACACATCTTCCAGGTACTACAAGAGATACCCTGGAAGAGCAGTTAATTATAGGCGGTTTACCTGTCAGATTAGTTGATACCGCTGGCATACGCGATACTGATGATTTGGCAGAGAAAATTGGTGTTGAAAAATCAATATCGGCTATGAATAGCGCAGATATAATAATAGCGGTAATTGATGGATCAATAGAAACTTCTCTGGACGCAACAACTTTTTTAAAATCTATACCAACAGAAAAATCCATTATTGCCATAAACAAATCAGATTTGCCTTCTAATGTAGAATTAACAGCAGTTAAAGGAAATATTGTAAAAATATCCGCAATAACCGGCGATGGTATTCCTGAATTAGAAAAGAAATTATATGATTTAGCATTAGGTAGCAAAACTGATTTTGCAGGATTGCCCAATATACGCACACATGAAGCCGCGATGAAAGCTTTGGAATCAATTGATGAAGCAATTATCTCTCTCAACAATAGTGCTTCAGAAGATTTACTTTCAGTTGATATAACTGCCGCGGCTGAATACCTTGGTGAAATCACTGGAGATAATGTGCGAGATGAGATAATAAGCGAGATTTTCAGCCGGTTTTGTGTGGGAAAATAACTTTAATTCATTTCTCGTTTCTAAGCATATATAAATTATTTGCTGATTTAGTTATGTATTTGATAAGATATGGTCAGGAGTTAACTTTTAATGTCTATAACATGTTCGCGATGTCAAGCTGAAAATAACGATGTAAAATATGCCTGCTGGAATTGTTGGGCAGTGTTGCCGCGTCAGTTATCTGAGGAAGACCTGTTGGCAGAAGCAACAAAAGGTAAAGGAAACAAAAAAACATCTCCCATAATAGAACCATTACAAGATGAGACATTAGATGTTACTGCGATTATCCCACCACAACCTGAACAAAAGAAAGGTGGACTATTTGGCGGTCTCGGAAAGAAAAAAGTTACCGAACAACCAGCACCTGCTGAAGAATTGACAGATATGTTTGCCGACTTCGCAGAGTCAGAGAAAGTCGATACTGCTACAGCGGCAGCAATTACAGAAAATGAAGATATATTTGCACCATTAAGTGATAATGTAGAATCACCAGAGACAGTTGAAATTGTTCCAGAACCAGTTAAAGAGAAAAAAGGGTTATTTGGATTTGGTTCTAAAAAGCCAGTTGTTCCCGCTGTTACGCCTGAAGACACATCAATTGCACCAGTTAAAGGCGAAATATCAAAACCGGAAAAGAAACCATTATTAAGTTTCGGCAAGAATAAATCTTCTATCGTTGAACCTGTTCAATCAGCAGAACCTGATGCGTCAGAAGTTCAACCTGTAATATCTGAAATCATTATTCCAGACATTTCACCAATAGTGCCGGATTCAGCAGTGCCTGACATCTCACCAGTTGTACCAGAAACCCAACCTGTTTCAACTGCACCAGTAATCAATAATGAGCCAATTCTCTCATCATCAGAAATAATTAACATTGAACCTTCCAATGATACAACACCTGCCGAAACAATAAGCACGGCATCAACAATAGAACAAGAAGTTCCATTTGATTTCGATTTTAAGGCTGAAGTTGAAAAAGTATTTGGAGGTACTAACCAGGATTCGACAAAACCTGCAACACCTCAACCAAATAGACCGAAGAGAATCAGGCCGGTTCGTGAAGAAGATGGCGGGTTAAAACGTCCCAAACGACCCCAGTAAAAATGAGTATTATATGACCAATAAACCTTTAAATGTAATTGTCATTACTTCTGATGAAATGCGTGGCGATTGTCCGAGTTTTATGGGTAATCCTGATTGCCTAACACCTTATTTAGATGAACTCGCGTCAAAGTCAGTAGTATTTGAAAATCATTTTGCCAATCACGGAAAATGCCTTCCCTCTTGTATCGGTATGTTAACCGGCAGATACTCTCATACTGATGGATTTAGAACTGTTAATGTTGAGAACTTACTCCCGGAAACCGACCCTTGTTTTGTGAAAAAATTGCGCAGCATCGGATACAAAACAGCGGTATTTGGACATAATCACATGTGGGAAAACTTCTGGGGTGACGATAGTTCTCCAAGCAGTATTGCAGATTATCATTAATTTTGCAATGATGAATACAAAGAAATCCTCAATAAAGAATGGCCATCAGAACAGGATGGTAAATATGAACCGCTGGAATTATCTAACCATAAATTAGATTATGGAGGTAGAATTACAGGTTCTCGCAAAGGCTTTATTGATGACAATAAAATTGAGCAAGCTATACATTATATAAAAGATGGACGAGACCGTGAAAAACCATTTTATTTACATCTTGTAATAGGGTTGCCACATCCACCGTATCAAATAGAAGAACCTTACTTCAGCATGTATAACCGAGAAGAAATCACGCCTTGGCCCCATGAACTACCTGCTAACGCACCATTGAATATGCAAATGATGAAAAAATATCGCACAGAAGATGAGATATCTGACATTGCTTGCAAGGAAATTCAAGCTGTATACTATGGGATGATAAGCAAAGTGGACAATATGTGCGGCCGATTATTTAAAGTTATTGAAGATGAAGAGTTAATGGAGAACTCAATTATTATATTTTGGGTTGACCATGGTGATTTTGCCGGTCAATATGGTTTAGTAGAGAAATGGGATACCAGTATGAATGATTGTATCCTGCATGTACCACAGATATTATATGCACCTGGTCTACCGCAAGGAAAACGAATATCGAGTTTAACTGAACATGTAGATATTGCCCCTACGATTCTTGACATTTTAGATATCGAACAGGATTGGGGAATTCACGGAAAATCTTTACTTCCTGTTATTGATGGAATATTTGAAAAAGATGCAGTATATGCTGACGGTGGACATGAAGATGAGATGCACACCCGATTCTCTTACGATAAAAAAATACCTGATGACGATAAAAATAAACCGTTAAATGCAAAGCAGGTTACGTATCGCGAAAATCCTGACAGTATGGCACGTACATCAATGGTACGAACTAACGAATGGAAGATGGTCATCAGGTTGCGAGGAGGCAATGAATTATATAATATGGTAAAAGACCCTTATGAAATGAATAATTTATGGGGAGATTCAACATATAATGCGGTTATAATGGAATTGCAACAAAAAATGATAGAATGGAACCTGCGCACGTATACAGATCGACCAAGACAAGAATTTGTTGGTGCGTAATGTATTAGACAAGCCTATTTGCTTGCAGTTAACATCTTTTGCTGAAGTACCTGAAATTCCGTTGATAAATAAGTTTCTCCATTTATCGGTGCTATTAAAACAGCCATCTTTTTGCTTGCTGATATCTTTTTGCCATTATCCAACCCCATAACATAAATCCCGGTTGAATAAGCATCTGCTTCAGTAGCAGTCAGTGCTACTACCGTTACCGACAACATATCATTAACCGACTTGCCAGTTCGGGGGTCAACAATGTGAGAAACAGGAACTCCTGCTATTGATAATCCCCTGGCATAATCAGCAGATGTCGATATCGAACCAGCAACTAATTTAACTTCAGCCAATCTGTTATTGATATTCCAAGGATCATGCGGATTACGAATATCAATTGTCCAAAATTCCTGTTCTGGTGGCAATCCAATTACTAACACCTGACCACCAAAATTTAATAACGCAGATTTTATGCCATGTTCTTTTAATATTTTAGCAGCTTTATCTAATGCATAACCTTTCGCTATACCTCCGAAATTGGCTTTAACACCAGGTGTTTGCGAAAATACAGTTTTATTATTATCATCAATAATTAATTTTGATATACCTACCGAGTTTTTCGCTTTTTCAATTTCT
Organism: uncultured bacterium; assembly: GCA_964638715.1. Taxonomy (GTDB): domain Bacteria; phylum Armatimonadota; class Hebobacteria; order CAIYQO01; family CAIYQO01; genus JBAXQQ01. The sequence goes on from CAZWZF010000001.1 coordinate 60,161, forward strand.
TCAGTTGTTGGCATTACATTTCTAATTTCAGCAGTTTTCCAAATTGATATTAATGGTGCCGCTGTAACATCAAATGCACCATTTGTTTCTTGAGTTATTTCATTACATTTTGATAATAATTTAATATAGTCTTCACTGACCTTAACAGGTAAATTGCTGGCAGTATTCACCCTGGAAGCGTCGCTATCTGGTTTATATACAGAGAATATATCTTCTAATCGTACTGTTTCATCAAAAGCAGCATTAATTGCGCTATTAGCAGTTTCACTGTTATCTGCATAAACCTGCAACTCTAATAAAGTTCCCATCAGATACCGCGCACGTGCATAAGGTTTAACTACTGAAGTCATTAATGGTATGACATATGAAGACATCGACGCGGTTTTCTTCGGTTTCGGGACAGCTTTTTTTTCTATTGGTGCAATTACGGTTAAGCAAGCAAGATTTATACGAACACTATCTGTAAGGTTTCTGCAACTTATTGTTGCACCTGCAATATTATTTATATCTTCTTTCACTTTAATTTTATTATTGCTTGATTTGTTTTTATACTGCACTAAAAAATCTTTATTAGTTATTTCGCTGCCGATATCTTCATTATAAGACATCACTTCAACCGATCTGATTGTTCCATTCAGATTAACTACTAACAAAAACTGAAAAGAAGCCAATTTGCTGCGAGTATCTGCAATTACAGCAAAACCAGTTATTTTTTTCTTCAATACTCCGGTATAGTAAGTAAATTCACCTGGTGAAGAATCTATTTTTGCCAATGTGCATATTTTTTTCTTTTGCTCTGCAGAAAAAGTTACTTTCTTTGGAATTACTTTATCATTTTTTGGAAATGCTAATTTAAGTGCCGCATCATTAGTTAAATAAACAGTAGAGTTGCCAAATATAAATGCCAACACCAACATAGAAACAAATAGACAAAATCGACGCATTATTTTTCCTTGAGGATTAAGATATATTATTATATGTAAAAACGACAAAAACTAAACAGATTTACAAAATCACATTGAGAATCGGTCACCGAGATAATATTTTTGTGCATCCGGATCGTTAATAATATCAGCAGCATTGCCATGTGTAAGTATTTTTCCTTCAAAACAAATATAGCTGCGTTCGGTAATAGTCAATGTTTCGCGAACATTATGGTCAGTTATCAATACCCCAATACCACGGTCTCGCAAATGAATTACCATATTTTGTATCTCTTCAACAGCCTTCGGGTCAACTCCAGTAAATGGTTCGTCAAGTAGAATATATGCAGGTTCACAAACAAGAGTACGGGCAATCTCTGCTCTACGTCTTTCACCACCACTTAATAACCCTCCCTGGGTATGTCGACGTTCAGTAAGACGAAACTCTTCCAATAATTTATCAGTTTTTTCTTTTCGCTCAATTTTAGAAACACCACGCATTTCCAGCACACTTAGTAAATTGTCTTCCACAGTCAATTTACGAAAGATAGATGCTTCCTGCGGTAAGTATCCTAACCCCAATCGGGCACGACGATACATGGGCAGATTAGTGATATCTTCATCACCGAGAAAAACACGACCAGAATTTGGACGTATTAAACCAGCTATCATATAAAAAGTTGTTGTTTTGCCAGCACCATTTGGACCTAAAAGACCGACTATTTCACCAGGCTTCATATCAATAGAAATTTCATCTACAACAGTTCTTTGACCATACTTTTTAACCAAATTTTCAGCTCTTAATACTCCAACATCAGCCATTTGCTTTATCCTCGCCACCACTAACATCGCCATCTTTTACGGTTAATTTGCCTGTCTTCTGGTTATAAATAATCGTTTTTCCCGTAACAACAGTTTTCTCACCGGTATCTTTATCTATTGAAGTTAAAATTGGCATCACTTTTTTACCATTAATTTCAGCAGATTCCATCTTTAGCTGCGCTTCATCATCTTGCATAAAGTATGTAATTATTGGAGCTTCACCATTTATAGATAAAGGTGAATTATTCTTATCAGTAGGTGTAGTTACCATTGAAACTTTAACATTCCCAGAAGCACGAACCATTGTGGTATTTTTTGCGCTATTAGAATCAGAAGTTATTTTATCACAAGTCAATTTTGTAGAATTATAATTTGTTTTAAATATTACATTTCCAGAGTAAACTTGAGTCTTTAAGTTTAAATCAATTTCCATTTCATCTGCAGTAATTCTAAATGGTGGTAAAGAAGTTTTTTTCTTAGCTTGCTCACCAGCACAGAACGACATTAACAACGAAAACAATAAAATTATTACCAGTAATAAATTACGCATCAAATTATCTCTCTTTTAAATATTTTGTCTTGCTTATTATACCATTTTCAGATAAATTGGTCAGATATCCATAAAAAAACCGCCTGTCATATATAAAAAGACAGGCGGTTATTATTAGACCAGTTCAGATTTATATAGACCCATAGTCAATACCATCCGTTGTAGTTCCAAATGTATTCACCCATACTTTACCAGTTGTCTTGTCATACACCCAGTGAGCAGCGGTTGATGGTACCGTGGCTGCTGTTGGTGCAGCAGTACCAGCTACTTCTGATACCGCAGAGGTGATAAATGGATTTTTAGGAATACCGGCATTGGTACCGACACCACCCTGCTGGCGCATATATGGACCTTTGTAAGTAGTCGCTACACTTACGGCAGCTGTTCCATCATAACCCTGGGCACCAGTAGATTTTACCATATCTTCTAATGTATTTGGATAGTAGCCGGTATCTCCCTGGAACTGCTCAAGCGCATTGCGAATCATTCCAAGGTTCGCTTTCATAGTTGACTCTTTAGCCTTGACGCTTGCACTTGCCAATTTCGGGATTACGATCAAAGCCAGAATCGCAATAACAATAATGACGATCATTAATTCAATGAGTGTAAACCCGCGACGGGATTTCGGTGATGAAAACATGATGTTTCCCCTCCATTTATATATTTTAAGTTAAATCGCAGATTTAACGCTATTATCAGATTTTTACTTTATCATTATTCCATAAGATTTTTCTAATTTACCATAATTTAAAAAAAAGTTTCAGACCAATAATATTATAGATAATAAAAAGCTTCTCTTTTATTTTGCTATTTATATCCATTTATCATATATATTATATTTATGATAAATGGATATAAAATAAACCGCCTGTCCTATTAAAAGACAGGCGGTTTATTTTTCAGGATAGTTCAAATTTACAGAGCGCTATATGCTGTACCATCTTGTGTAGTACCGAATATATTAGCCCATACTTTACCAGTAGACTTGTCATATACCCAGTGAGCAGCGGTTGATGGAACCGTAGCTGCTGTTGGTGCAGCAGTACCAGCTGCTTCTGATACCGCAGAGGTGATAAATGGATTCTTAGGAATACCGGCATTGGTACCGATACCACCCTGCTGGCGCATATATGGCCCTTTGTAAGTAGCCGCTACACTTACGGCAGCTGTTCCATCATAACCCTGGGCACCAGTAGATTTTACCATATCTTCTAATGTATTTGGATAGTAGCCGGTGTCTGACTGGAACTGTTCAAGAGCGTTGCGGATCATGCCCAAGTTCGCGCTTACTGTTGACTCTTTTGCCTTAACACTGGCGCCTGCCAGCTTCGGGATCACTATCAAAGCTAAGATCGCAATAACGATGATCACGATCATTAACTCAATAAGTGTAAACCCACGGCGGGATCTCTTAGTTAAAAACATTGGTTTGCCTCCCATTTATTTTTGTAGAGCCTTTATTTCATAATTACCATAATTATGAGCTCTTCATGTTATACTTATTCCATGCCGATATAGAATTTTACCATAAATTTAAAAATATTTTTTAAAACTTTATTATAGTTTATTGATAGTAAACTATGCCTATTAGAAATTTATGTTATATTGTTAGTACCCATAATTAAGTTTTTGAAACACGTTTTATCAACACTTGCTTATATATTTTATTTTATTCTATGATATATATTCTTTTTGTATATTTTACTAATAATCTTCTATCTTATCTTATCAATAAGGGGTAATTATATAACATAGAAAATTATTCAGTTCCCCGACGCAAAAAAGCTTTCCCTTTTATTGTTATACCGCCTGCATCAACAACCCAATTTTCAATACGAGTTTTAAATCTTAATCCTGATAAATCCACCATGGGATTTAACCTGGACTTTAGTAATGTCGCGATATTTGCAGGCGCACCGACACCAATCACATTTAATGTTTGGATCTCATAAGCCAACCTTACTCCTTCATCATTACGAAGATACCCGGTTGTGGTTATAGGAAAATCGATGCCATATATTGGTACTGTAGCAGTTACCCGTACCAAATTGCGTTCAAATTGAACGTTAATATTTTGAATAGATGATCCCGCTATTACGTGATTAACACGAATATATTGATTTACAGATGCCTGACTTACTCTACCTTCAAAAACACCATCAGCAATGCTTGTGATATGAAATGGTTTTAATGCATAAGTAACACGATTAAGCTGCAGGGTTAATGGGTCGATAATGAGATTCGGATCTGGTTTTACAGCCATCCCTACGATAGTAACTTGTTCGCATGAATTTTTAGTAACGCCTTTTACTTCAGCACGATATTTTTGCGCTTCCCCCATCCATTCTGGTGCACGCGCCGTTACTTCTCGCATAGCGACTATATCTGGTGAATCACCACCACATCCGCTTAAAAAAAATATTAATGTTGCAGCTATGCAAAGAAAAACGGTTACTTTCATTAAATGAACCTCATTCTTCTCTTGTTTTTTTTGCCCTACGATTACGCGGTTTCATTTCAGATTCTTCACCACTGCTTTCTCTAACCACTATTTTCAATGAAGTACCTTCTAATGAAAACTTCTCGCGTATTTGATTTTCCAAATATCTTTCTGTTGAAAAGTGAACAAGCGATGTATCATTAACGAATAATACAATAGTAGGCGGCTTTACTTTCACTTGAGTTGCATAATATATTTTCAACATTTTTCCACGTCGTGAAGTAGGTTTATCAAATGCAGCATCTCTAATAAGACGATTTAATTCAGACGTAGGAATACGTGTAGCATGCTGTTCTGCAACTTCAACTACAGTTGTTAGTAAATCTTCAATACCTTTTTTCTTTAATGCTGATATAAACACTAATGGAGCATAAGCGACAAATACTAATTCGCGACGCAAATCGGTAGTGAATTCATCCAACATGGCTTTGCGTTCTTTACTACCCAATTGTTTATTATCTTCAATCAAACCAAATCTTTCACGTTCTAAATTTAATCGTTCATCCCATTTGTTAACGGCTACAATAATACCAACGCCATGTTCATGCGCATGACCTATAATACGTTTATCCTGTTCTGTTAATCCTTCAACAGCGTCCAATAAAACAACAGCAACATCGCACCGTTCAATAGCTCCAAAAGCACGAACTACGCTGTAATACTCAACATCTTCATCCACTTTGCTTTTTCTTCTAATTCCCGCAGTGTCTGTCAGAACAAACAGTGTGCCATTCCATTCGTAATCAATATCTACAGCGTCGCGAGTAGTACCCGCTATTTCACTTACAATTGCTCTGTCTTGTTTTAGGATAGTATTTAACAATGATGATTTTCCAACATTCGGCCTGCCAACGATTGCAAGATGAAGTTTTTCATCTTCTTCTTCATTATCCTTTTCACCTTGAGGAGGCAAATAATCGCATATCTTATCCAGCAGCATATCAACATCTAAACCATGCAGGGCAGAAACAGTGATAGTGTCTTCAAAACCTAATGCATGAAACTCCAATGCTTCATCCACTCGCTTTTTGCTTTCTACTTTATTCACACAAAGTATTAATCTTTTTCCAGTACGGCGAAGTATTTCCGCAATATCCCAATCGTCAGGAGTTATACCATCTCGTCCGTCAACAACAAAAATAATCACTGATGCTTCATTGATGGCAAAATCAACTTGTTTGCGTATTTCTTCGGCAAAATCAGCCTTATATAACTGAATACCACCGGTATCAATTAGTGCGAATAATGTGCCAAACCACTCGCAATTAGCATATAATCTATCGCGAGTTACACCTGGTGTTTGTTCAACAATCGCAATTTTTCGACCGCTAAGTCGATTGAATAATGTAGATTTCCCCACATTAGGACGCCCAACAATGGCGACAACTGGTTTTTTTTCATATCTTGTCATGTCGAAGTTATTATACCAGAAAATATTATTTAATGGCATAAAGTGAATTGTATATGCATTAACAAATGAATAAATCACTTATTCACAAGGAACTCTTCCTAATTTCCGTCGGTATCGCTATAATATGCATACATAAACTGTCAGGAAAAGGAATAATAATGTCTGTAAAACGAAATACCAGGTTACTCCAAAAATTTTGTATAATTTTAATAATTATTGGAATGATGGCGGCGGCTTTTGCTTTATACATGCGAATTCGAGTCGAACAACATAACAAAGCGGTAGATATAGTTCTTGAATATGATGAAGTTGTATCACTTGCCGGTTCCAGTGGTTTAACTGTAAAAGATACTCTTTCAATGCTTCACAATGCAGGTGCAACCTCTGTTGCGTTAACTGAAGATACCTTAAAATCGCTGGATGACTCTGGAGAAATTTCAATTTCCGGTACAAGAGCATGGTCATTTTTTACCGATAATCCACGAAAAGATATGGCGAAATGGGATAAAAATGACCCTTCAATAAGTATTACAGTATTTACCCCGGGAGTACGTAATCGCTTGCAAGACTCGTTGCGAAAGATATATCCAGCAGACAGCCTGCATATTTTTGATACTTTTATACAAATTCGCGGAGATAAGGATACTGTACAGGAATTAGGGTTGGGTATTAACCCTTATCGTGCTGAAATGATAAATTCTATTGGTATGCGAGTAGTTCCAAGAGTAAAAGCTGAAGGTTGGCCGGGACAAGATTCACTGAAAAATCATCTCGAATTAGTTGCATCATCATTACCGCCTGCTAATGAATCTAATTGGCGGGGATTAGTTATTTTTGATGGTACTATACTTCCCGGTTATCAATCTAAAATAAAAGAACTTGCACAAGTTTTACAATCACCTGAAGTAAGATTAATGTATGGTTCAGTAGAATTTGGAAAACAAAAAGGCGATGAAGTTTTAGGTGCAGCATTAAATGGTGAGTTAATCCGTGTTCATAGTGCAACCCGTGAAGAAATCGCATCAAATCCATCAGACATGATATTGCAAAGATATACTCTGGCTGTTAAAGATCGAAATATTCGTGCTTTATATGTACATCTGCCACCGTTCCCACAATCAGAATCATACTCGACTCCTGAAAATGCCATAATAAATTATATATCGACCATAGCAAGCAGTATCCGTGAAGCTGGTTTTACAATTAATGATAAACAACCGGCACATCCCTTCATGCCGCTTACATTACCATGGGAGGTCCTGGCGTTATTATTTATGGCCGCTGGTGCTGCATTATTACTGACAATTTTCACCATTATCCCTTATGAAATTAACAGTAAATATATCAATTACGGTTGGACATTTTTAATTATTGGAATCATTGGCGCATTAGGTTTATCTCTTGTTAAACCAGAAATTGGTAGAGTAATATTTGGATTAATAGCAGGTATTTGCTATCCGCTTCTTGCACTAATCTGGATATATCGTGCAACTAATAACTCTGATTTTAAAAACCCCATTTTTCAATCCGTAAAACTTCTTATTGTCGCATCTATAATTACATTATGTGGTGGTTTATTAATTGCGGCAACTATGGCAGAAACCACTTTTATCGTAAAAGTCGGACAATTTATCGGATCAAAGGCAACTTTAGTCGGTCCATTGCTTTTATTTGCATCATTAATTGCGTTAGGAGGTCCAGCATCCGAAAATGAAACAATAGAAGCAATGATTCAACGCATGAATGATAAAGTTAAATGTATCATGGCGCAACCGATGTTAGTAGGCTGGTCTGTGGTAGCAGTCATCGCTTTAGCTATTGTTGCTGTTGTAATATTACGAAGTGGCAACGAATCCGGCGTTGGCGTATCATCAAGCGAAAAATATGCACGTATGCTGCTGGATCAATGGATGGTAGCACGACCGCGTACTAAAGAATTTTTATTAGGTCATCCATTAATGATAATGGCTATTGCTGCAGCTATGCAAAAGAAAAAAGCGTTATCATCAATTCTAATGATTGGCGGTGCTATTGGATTAAGCGATATTTTAAATACTTATTGCCACGCTCATACACCGCTATTAATGTCTTTGTTAAGAACAGTTAACGGCCTTGCACTCGGTATTGTTATCGGCATTATCATAGCCTGGATATTTGGAATGTGGAACACAAAGAAAACAGAGGCTGTGTAATGTTCAGGATTCTTATCGGCGGATATTATGGCTTTGATAATTTAGGCGATGAAGCAGTATTAGCAGGTCTTATAAAAGGTTTGCGTGATGCTTTACCTGGTGTTGAGATTGCCGCGTTATCCGCAAATCCTGATAAAACGAGATTGTTGCATGGTATTACAGCAATAAAAAGAACTGATATCGCATCAATATTTTCATTAATGCATAAATCAAATCTTTTTTTATTTGGGGGCGGTAGCCTTATTCAAGATGTCACAAGTATGATGTCGCCGTTGTATTATTTCGGATTGCTTGCTATGGCAAGGTGTGTTAAATTACCATACATATTAATTGCGCAAGGTGTTGGTCCGTTAAATCGAAATCTAATCAAAAAATTAACTGCTCATTATTTCAATAAGGCTGAATCTATAACTGTTCGTGATGAACAATCTGCTAAATTATTAAATGAAATTGGGGTGAAAAAGCCTACTTCAATTACCGCAGATTTAGCATTGCTGCTTGAACCAGACAACTCACCTCGTGTTGAAGATTGGATAAATAGAAATATCCCTTCAAATAAAAAAATAGTTTGTATATCTATGCGTCCATGGTTAAGTGCAGGTGAAACGGCTGTTAGACAACTTATTAATGCAATAAAAGAAGATTCCAGTATATATCCTGTATATCTTCCCATGCAGCCAACAATGGATTCTGAAATTAGTCACATAATGCAAAACGAAACCGGTGGTGTAGTAGTAGATATTACCCCTACCCCAAGTGAAGCAATTGTAATCATTTCGAAGTGTAATGCTGTTATTTCTATGCGTTTACATACTCTGATATTATCAGTAATTTCCGGTACACCGGCTTTTGGAATAATTTATGACCCGAAAGTACAAGATTTTGCTGATAAAGCAATCATTAAAGCTGCAAAAATAGATGATCATTTATCAGAATCATTACTTAACTTTTTAAATTCAAATCCCCAATATAAAGAAAAAGATGAATCTATGATTACATTAGCGCGTGAAAATATACGGCATATTATTGATTTTTTACAGCAGGAGAAAAAATGACAAAAGTAAAAGATATGGCTGTAATTTTCGATATGGATGGAGTTATCGTAGACACGACAGAAGGTCACTATCTATCATTTGTACAAATGGGTAAAGAGATCGGATATGAAATGTCTCGCGAACGATTCAAATTCATTTTCGGGATGCATAATAACGATATCTTCCCACTATTATTAGGACATAAATTATCACAAAGTGAATGTGATAAATTATCAAACCGAAAAGAAGAACTATTTAGAAATATTATCCGTGGTAATGTATCAGCTTTGCCGGGAGTAATTAAACTAATACCAGCTTTAAAAAAAGCTGGATTTAAAATAGCTTTAGGCACTTCAACTGCTCCAGAAAATGTTGAGTTAGTATTAACTGACTTGAAATTAATGCCATATTTTGACGGAATGGCAACAGCAATCGATGTTGTTCGCGGAAAACCAGACCCGCAGGTTTTCCTGATAGCAGCAAAGCGAGTCGGTATTGAACCTTCACAATGTGTAGTTATTGAGGATGCAGTAGCTGGTGTCCAAGCAGCATTATCCGCCGGAATGAAGGCCATTGGAGTAACAATAAATCACTCACGAGAAGCACTGTCGGCAGCGCATTTTATTGTAGACAGCCTTGAAGAAGTAACTCCTGATGACTTCTATAAATTAATTACCAGTTAACCGGCACTTCTCCAATTATATTAATACTTCTTGTTGTTACGCGGCATTTTAATGGTAATATCTCAACTCCAGCTTGATAAGCTTGTTTAAGGGTATCAGCAAATAATCGATCAGTAATCTTGTTTGGTGAAAAATAAACTGCATCTTCCCGTTGTATAATGAATATCACTGTCGCCTGAGATCCATTTTTAACTGCATCTATCAATTCGTATAAATGACGAGTGCCGCGTGATGTTGGAGCATCTGGAAATAATGCTATACAATCATTAACTAAAGTAACTGATTTTGCTTCAATATACATTATTTTTTCACCATTTATCAAACGGAAATCAAGCCGGCTTTTCCCATAAGTTACTTCGCATTTATCTAATGACCAGTCTGCTAATTTTGCAATACAATGATTTTCCAAAGCATTTCGTAAAATCTTATTTGGTACTCCAGAATCAATTGACACTAAAATTTCATTATATACAACAGCTTTCAAATCGTATTGAGTAGATCTGTTTATGCCCGGGTTGTATGAAAGATATACTTTTGCTCTGGGATATAACAATTCTTTCATTCTACTGGTGGTAGGAATATGTGCTTCGATAGAATTGCCATTTATTTCAACTATTGCTACAAATCTGTTTCTACGATATTCAAATTCTGCTGACACCAATTCCTGAGAATAAAACATTTCACAAATCACACCCATTTGTGACCAGCTTTCAATGGTATTTTTGCAGTAATAACAGTTCCTTCGCCTTCTTTGGATTTTACAGTCAATATCCCTTTATGTGCATCAATAACATTTTTTACTACTGTAGTACCTAATCCGGTACCGCCAGGTTTAGTACTCCTAACTTTACCTGTAAATAATATATCAGCCTTTTCTTGTGACATTCCCTGACCGCTATCCTGCACTTGAATAGCGAAATAATTTTCTTCAGGAAGATAAATAGGCCTTACTATTACAGTTCCACCACTTGGAGTAGCTCCGATAGCATTATTTACTAAATTATAAATTGCATTATATACTCGATTATTATCAATACTAACTACAGGCATTTTAATACGTTCATGTATAAGATCAACTCCGTTTTGGTCACCAACAACCTGTAATACTCTGCAGACACTGGCTATCAATTCATTCAAATCGGTATCAGTTAAGTTTAACTGCGCGGTAATTCCTTTCATACAATCAGCGATTTCTTTAGTTCTTTGCTGAGCTATATTTGCACTTTCATCTAAAATATCAAGCATCTGGCATGCATCATCATATATCTGTTTAATCATTAATTCTATTTCAGGCAAATGTGCTAATTTTGCATCTGGAGGTGAATTGAAAACATTATTAACCGATTCGACAAATTGATCCATCATCATTCTCAATGTTTGTCCGCTCATTGAAACCGGAGTAAGCAGATTTTTTATATCGTGACTAATCTGTCCCATTAAATCAACTATTGTTGCAGCACGTGCTTTTTCATTTAACTGAGCATTTATTATAGCTGCTGCAACTTGAGTTGCTAAGATTTCTAATACTCCCAAATCATCATGGTCAAAATCGTCCTCTATTTTATTTAATATCTGCATAACTCCAATTGGCGCAGATTCAGTTCCTGCCTGTAATGGAACTGTTATCATTGATTTAGTTTTATAATGTGTTGCATCATCAATATCACGTAAATAACTTTTTTCAGCAGTAACATCAGGAGAAATTCTCGCAATTCCGGTATGGAATACTTCACCAGCTATTCCGCGTTCATCATCTATTTCCATACCGGTTAATGTGTTTTTTGATGGTCCTGCAACAAATTTAAACACTAATTTATTTCGCTTTATATCATGTAGTAATAGAGAACCAGCATCAGCATTAACTGTAGACATTGCAGTTAATACAGCTATATTTATTAACTCATCAAGATTAACATGGGATTGCATTGCATGAGTAACATTTAATACAGCCTGCAATTCACGTTCACGCTGGTGCAACCTTAATTCTAAAGTATTCAATGGATGTTCAACCCTTCATCGTTCAAATACGAATGTCTGACCATCAGATGGAATAAATATTGATTTATCATCCCAAAAGATAACGTCTAATTTATCTAAATGACTCATAATTATTCGAGCACCTGGCTTTTTTCGTTTTACAATTTCACGCAAATCATTAATTCCAAGATGCACCCGGGATATTTCTTCTGTGCAAGCATCTAAAACACATAAATCTGCATCGCTAATCAGGTCATATATATTATCACACATAGCTGTATCGCCGGTATAGGCAATATTCATATCTGACAACTTTATATTGTAACCAAATGCTTCTAAATATTCACCACCGTGAAGCATTCTTTCTACAGTGAAATATACACCACCGCTTTCTAACAATTCACCAGGATGAACTTCAACAAAATTAACAGGCCTTCCAAATCCGCGTGGTGAAACATCTGGATACGCCAATTCAAGTGCTTTACGTGCTTTTTCTTCAATACCTGCAGGACCAGTTATCCAAAGCGGCTTATCTGTCTTTGACATGAAATTATATTCCAGAAAAAGAAAAGGAAGTCCTAAGAAATGATCACCATGAAAATGAGTAATAAAGATATGAGTAATGTCAGTTAAATCAAAACCCATTTTTTTCATATTCATTAATACCGCTGGCCCAGCATCAAGCAAAATATGTCTGTTTACAAGCATAGCCGCCCAACTGCGACCAGGTGCAAACGCATTGCCGGTACCTAAAAATGTAATTTCCATTTTGCTTTTCCCCCAATAGAATTGAATTATTATAGCAGTATTCCATGACTGTTGTCAGTTAGAAACAAACTAAACAGCAACAATTTAAAATAAAAAATGATACCTTATAAATTAAAAGCAAATAAATAATTTTCTAAATTATTTTTCCTTATTTAAACCATTATTCGTCAATATTAATTAAGAAGTCACCAAATAAGATATATTTTGATTTAATTTACATTTTCCTATTATTTTCTCTTTACATGAACTAAAAATATCAGTATTATCTTGCCGTGGCTTAGCCACCGTACAACTATGATTATCAGAGATCCCATATACTTACAACTAAATGATGAATTACGCGAGTTAATAAACCGAGGTGATTTTGAAGCCGGCTCTAAATTCATGACAGAACGTGAAGTTGCTGAACAGTTCAAAATTAGTCGAACCACAGCTAATAAAGCATTATCTGCATTAGTTGCAGAAGGTTTATTAGAGTTTCGCAAAGGTGTTGGCACATTTGTACGCAGCACTTTAATGGATTATGATTTGCGATCTCTTGTAAGTTTTACAGAAAAAGCTGTTTCAGCAGGTTATACCCCATCTACAAAAGTATTGCATTTTTTAACTGTTGAACATAATAACGCCTGCAAAGCTGCCAGAGAAGTCATTAGCGGTGATATGTTCGAATTATCACGTTTACGTTTTGCAGGAAACACTCCAGTAATTTTAGAAAAACGCTGGATTTCAAAAGAGCTTTCTCCTGACTTGACTGCAATAACAGCGGAAAATTCGCTTTACGCTATTTGGACTGATAAATATAACTTGCAAATATCAGGCGCAGATGAAGTAATCCGAGCTGTAAATATTATTGGCGACGATGCATGGCTGTTACAAATAAACGAAGGAACAGCCGGATTATTAGTGACAGCTACAGGACATATAACAAATGGTGGCGCATTATGGTATGAAGAAACTTTATACCGTGGCGATACATATCAGTTCCGCATGACATTAGGTAAAACTGACAACCTGACTATTAGCTGCGGGATGTTAGATAGCGATGCATTAAAAAATAAGGGGGACAAATGAACTACACTTACCTTGACATTGCAAAAATGATTGATCACTCATTGCTCAATCCGTCATTAACGGCAGAACAGCTTGAAGCGGGATGCCAATTAGCCTTAGAATACGATACTGCAAGCGTTTGTATTCTGCCATATTACTTAAAACGTTGTGCTGAAATACTACGCGGCAGCAACGTCCGTGCCAGTACCACCATTGGATTCCCTCATGGCGGGCATACCACTGCCATTAAATTAGCAGAAGCAAAACAAGCTTTGGCAGATGGCGGTGAAGAACTGGATATGGTAGTAAATATCAGTGCTGTTTTAAGCGGCAACTGGAGCTATGTTCGCGATGATATTCGGGTAGTTACTGATACAGTTCATCAAGCTGGCCAAAAAGTAAAAGTAATTTTTGAAAATTGTTACTTGAATGATGACCAGAAAATTGCTTTGTGTGAAATCTGTGGTGAATTGAGATGCGATTGGGTTAAAACTTCAACCGGTTACGGAACCAGTGGTGCAACAATTGAAGATTTAACACTTATGCGAAAATACGCACCAGATTACGTTCAGGTAAAAGCTGCTGGCGGTATTCGCGACTTGGATGCATTGCTGCAAGTACGAGCTATAGGTGTAACCCGCAGTGGCGCAACCCGTACAAAAGAAATGTTGGAAGATTGTAAAAAACGACTTGGATTATAATTAATATTAATTTAAAGCTGAGAATGAAATAATTCCCAGCTTTTTTTGTTAATCCCCTTGAAATTTAACAGTATTTAACGTATTCTACGCGCGGGAGATATATAATGACAGATAGATTTGCAGAGTTTAAGAAGATAGCCGGAGAACGCGCAGTAGATTTCATAAAACCAGGTATGACAGTAGGTTTAGGGCATGGCAGCACCGCTATATTTGCTGTACGAAAAATAGCAGCACTAATTGAAGCGGGGAAATTACCTGATGTAAAAGGAATCGCTTGTTCAAAGTTTATTAATGAAGAAGCATTGCGATTAAATATTCCATTAACAAATCTTTCTGATAACCCAGTTATTGATATTACAATTGATGGCGCAGATGAAGTAGACCCGAATTTAGATGTAATAAAAGGTGGCGGTGGAGCGTTGCTTCGCGAGAAAATAGTCGCGCAAGCGACAAAATATGAAATAATCGTAGTAGACGAAAGTAAATTATCACCAGCACTCGGTACTAAATTCCGCCTTCCGGTAGAGGTAATTCAATTTAATTGGGAATGCCAACGAGATTACCTGCAATCATTGGGAGCAAAAGTTTCTATTCGCAGAAATAATGATAACAGCATATTTTTATCAGATGAAAACCACTTCATATTAGATTCAGACTTCGGACCTATTGTAGATACTCATAAACTTTCACAATTGTTAAATAATCGAATAGGAATAGTCGATCATGGATTATTTCTTGATATTGCGAAAATGGTGATAGTAGCAGGTGCAAATGGTATTCAAGAGTTAACCCGGAAATAAAATATAAAAGCAGGCAATCAAAATGAAAATTACAAACTTACGCTGTGAATATACAGTAAAACCTATTTTCATCGAAAACAAAACCCCGCGATTTAGCTGGGAAATGCAAACTGACAGACGCGGCGCAATGCAAAGTGCTTACCGCATCATTATTGCAACTACACATGAGAACTTGAGTAAAGGTAATGCTGATATCTGGGATAGTGGAAAGATCTCAAGTAATTACAGTAATGCAATTTTATACGCAGGACAGGAACTTCTCTCCAATAAAAGATATTACTGGATGGTACAAGTTTGGGATGAAACTTCTAATTTAATTTCCAGTGAATCAACCTATTTTGAGACAGCATTACTAAATGAAGACGATTGGACTGCTAAATGGATAAGCAAGCCAAACTTACCAGCAAATACTGATTGCAGTTACCTGCCTGCACCATATTTACGAAAATCATTTGATCTAAATAAAACCATCATCCAGGCAAAATTATATTGCAGTGGTATCGGTTTCAGCGAATTCTATATAAATGGACAGTTAGCCGGTGATGAAAGGTTAAATCCTGCATTTACCAGGTACGATAAGTCTGTCCTATATACTGCCTATGACATAAAAGATTCATTAAATCAAGGTGAAAATGTTATCGGCGCAATACTTGGAAATGGATGGTATAACATTCATTCTCACGACGCATGGAACTTTGAATATTCAACCTGGCGCGATACACCGAAAATGATCGCACAATTGCATCTTACATTTTCTGATGGCACTGAGGAACTGATCATCAGTGATAATAGTTGGAAAGCATCCTTTGGGCCAATTATCTTCAATTCGCTGAGACATGGTGAATTTTATGATGCCCGAAAAGAGATAATTAATTGGTCAAGTGCAAGTTGTGATGACAAAGAATGGGAATATTGTTTCATCTGCGCTGAACCCGGGGGGAAACTTACAGCGCAATCAATTATGCCAATTCGAAGAACCGGAGAGTATAAACCGGTTTTAATAAATGAAATTGAATCCGGCAAATATATCTGTCATTTGGCAAAAAATATAGCTGGATGGGTAAAATTAAAAGTAAGTGGTGAAGCCGGAACTGAAGTAAAAATTCGGTATTCAGAAAAAAAGGCAGAAGATGGCAACCTTGACCGAAGCAATATCGATTTCTTCGTTACTAATGGAGAATTTCAGACTGATAAATACATTCTCAAAGGCGATGGTGAAGAAATATGGGAACCGCGATTTACCTATCATGGCTTTCAATATATTGAAATTACCGGTTTCCCCGGTAAATTAACAATCGATAATATTACAGCCATTTCTATCTCGACAGATTTCAATTCTGCCGGTGATTTCAGTTGTTCTAACGAGTTATTCAATCAAATTCAGGAAGCTGCACGCCGAAGTTATCTCAGTAATTTTATGGGATTACCAACAGATTGCCCGCATCGTGAAAAAAATGGATGGATGGGTGATGCACAGTTAGCCTGTGAAATGGGATTGCTGAATTTTGATGGAATACGCGCTTATGAAAAATGGCTGAATGATATGTCTGATGAACAACGTCGCAGTGGTCAATTACCAGGAATAGTACCTACCAGCAATTGGGGATACAACTGGGGTAATGGTCCAGCATGGGATAGCGCGTATGTATTGATTCCATGGTACCTATATTTATACACTGGCGATACCTTATCCTTAAGTAATCATTATGATGGAATGAAGCGATATGTAGAATATGCACGTCGTTCATCTACCAATGGCATCGCAGCATTTGGCCTTGGCGACTGGTGCCCGCCAGTTGAAGGAAGAATGTCAAACCGCGATATAGCAACCACCGGTTATGTCTATATTGATACCATAGTTGTTGCTAAAACAGCAGAATTATTAAACAAAACAGAAGATGCTGCAAAATATTATCAACTGGCTGAAGATATCAAGCTGGCGTATCATCGTGAATTTTTTGATAGTAAAAATAATAAATACAATCCTGCTGACCAAACCGCATTGGGTACGGCAATTTATCAGCAATTAGCAGATGGTGAAAAAAAAGAAATTGCCGCAAATCAACTGATAGAAGCTGTTCATCAATTTAATGATCATCTTGATACCGGCATCTTGGGAACTAAATACCTGCTCACATCATTAACGGCACATAATCAAGTTGATTTGGCATATAAAATTGCGAATCAACGCGACTTTCCAAGTTGGGGATACTGGTTCACTCAGGGTGCTACAACATTATGGGAATGCTGGGATACCAGTTCTTCACATAACCATATTATGTTCGGCTCAATTGCAGACTGGTTTATAAAAGATTTAGCAGGAATTAATCCCGATCCGCAATATCCCGGTTTTAAAAATATAATTATTCGTCCAAATCCTGCCGGTGATTTAACCTGGGCAGCAGCAAGCCACAATAGCATTTATGGTGAAATAAAATCATCATGGCAGCGTGAAGGCAGTAAATTTGAACTATCAATTAATATTCCGGCAAATTGTACTGCAAATGTATATCTGCCAACAAATAAAATTGATACTATTCGCGAAAGTGGAAGAACAGTAATGTGCACACCAGATAATAACTACGTTAAAGTTAATGTCTGCTCTGGCAGTTATAAATTCTGTTGTGAATTGCCATAATGCCGAAGCCACTTAAATCTGCCGGGATAATATTGTCATACAAATGCACAAGTCGATGTCGCCATTGCCTGTATTGCTGTTCACCAAACTGGAAAGGCTGGGCAACACCAGAACTGGTAGATGCTATTTGCAGCGGAACTTTAAAATGCGGTGTAACACCACGCGCTTTTCATCTTGCTGGCGGAGAAGCATTTCTAAATTTCTCTTTATTATTAGAATCTGTAAAAATTATTAATTCATATGGTTTTTCAATTGATTATGTAGAAACAAATGCACACTGGTATAAAGATGATGATAGCGCATCAGATATGTTGAATCAGTTAAAAGAAGCAGGTTTAAATTGTTTGTTAATCAGCGCTTCTCCGCAACATGCGGAATACATACCTGTAAATAAAACTGTCAGTCTGATAAAACTAAGCAATAAAATTTTTGGCAGAGGCGGTACTTTTATATGGTTGCCGGATTTCTTGCAGCAATTACAATACCTGGGAATTCAAGATACAATTTCTTTTGATGAATATTGTACCAGAAGCGGACAAAAACATGCGATTTACGCGGCAGAATATGGCGGGCAGTTAGTACCTGGTGGACGTGCCGGTTACAAAACGCAGCCATGGCTGCCAACATACCCTCTCTCACAATGCATGAAAGATAATTGCGAATATGAATTAATGCATTCCGAAAATGGTCATTATGATTTATATGGCAACATTATACCAAGCAGTTGTACAGGAATTTCATTAGGAGATGCACATGATTTGTATAAATGGCAAAAAGAATTTTCAATTGATGAAAAACCGGTTTTAAATATTTTATGTAAAAGTGGAAATGTCGGTCTTTTAGAATTTGCAATAAAGGAATATAACTATCAGCCAGAAGATAGATATGCCGGTGCATGCCACCTGTGTATGGATATCAGGCGTCATTTAGTAAACAGTGCTGATTTTACAGAATTAACACCTCGAATGATGTATGAAGAAATATAAAAAATACGAAAATTCGACACATGTATACCATACCGGTAAAATAGACTAACCATGTCCTCTTTTAACAAAACAATCGTCGTAAATAGTGACCTTGAAAAATTATGGCATATCTTATCTGATATTCGTAAAATGGCTGACCTATATACTTTCATGCATATTTATGATTACAAACAAGAAAAAGACTTTTTATATTACACCCGAAAGTTAGATATACCCGGACTTGCGACGTTATGCTGGCAAGAAGTTTCGCAAATAACAGACCATACTGTTAACTTCAATGCAAATGGTGGAGACCTGGCTGAATTTACCGGAAATTGGAAGGCTGTAAACGAAAATGACATCACCTTGCTTTCATTAAATATTGAATATGAAATACCATCTGGTATTGGACCTAATGTTCCAAAATTTATGGCAGAAGCTGTTTTAGGGCAGATATTCCAGAAAATAATGGAAACCATAAAAACAACAGCGGAGAATAAAGAATGAGATATCTATATATACCATTAGATGATCGACCGGTTAATTACGATTGCCCGATTATGCTTGCAAATGTAGCGAATATAAACATCAGCACACCACCATTAAATATGTTAGGTCATTTCACCAGACCTGGGAATCCAGACGCTATATCAAAATGGCTGATAAATAATGCACATAACGCGGATGTGTTAATCGTTTCCGCTGATATGCTGGCATACGGTGGATTAGTGGCATCGCGTTTACCTGGAATAGATAACGAAGTTGCAATTAACAGATTAAAAGTGCTGATTGATATAAAAAAGAAAAATCCGCAAATA
Organism: uncultured bacterium; assembly: GCA_964638715.1. Classification (GTDB taxonomy): domain Bacteria; phylum Armatimonadota; class Hebobacteria; order CAIYQO01; family CAIYQO01; genus JBAXQQ01. The sequence goes on from CAZWZF010000001.1 coordinate 79,993, forward strand.
AAGATATATATGTTCAGCGTAATCATGCGGTTAACAATCACCAGCACTGATGATACAACACGACAGGCAGGACGCGATATCTTTGAATATTGCATATTACGCGATAAAGCAGAAAGACTGAATGATGAAGAAGCTAAAAGAGAATTGCCAGCATTAAAAGCTAAAATACCCAAAACCATTTTAGACAAATATCTGCATGCCAGACGGAGAAATCATGCTATTAATATGGCCGCGGTAGAACTACTATGCGACGATGTAATAGATTTTCTTGCATTGGCCCAAGAAGATACTGCTCCATTCGGGTTGCATGTGACTGAACAGGTGAAACTTAAAAAACGTGCAGAAGAGATAGCATCACCAGAAAAATGGGTGATATATGCTGGTACTGATGAAGCCGGTCAGGTTTTATTGGCGCGATCAATTGCAGAAAAAAACAACATGCAGCTTAATGTTTTGCCTATTTATACCGATGAAAAATCTGCTCTTCTGCCAGCTTTATTTGAAGATGTACCTTTAAGAGAAACAATCAGTCGACATTTGAAATTAATCAACGCAAATATCAGTCCAACCGGCATACCACTATATATCAATACTTTTGATGATCCACAACAAGATATTTTTGAATCTGTAAATATTTCTCGTCCAACGTGGTATGAGGCATTAAGAAAATATCCTAATAAAAATTACCGGCATTTTGATGAAATAAGAGGAAACTATATCATTGCTGACACAGCATATTGTAACGGTGGCGATCCGCATCTTGCAGATAAATTTCTGCAAAACATCAAATTGCGTCAATGTATAAGCTATGCAGGATGGAATACTGCTGGAAATACAGTAGGATCAGCACTGGCACATTCAATAATAAGTATGCTGCCAGTATATGATGAAAGAAAACTTGCTGATTTAATACAAACACGGTTATTAGATGATATACTTTATCAATCAATAGTTCGTCCCTGGATTGTCAAAAAAGCGAATGAATTAGGTGCATCAATTTATCAAAGCGGTGAACATACAGAAGCTTTACAGCAGGAAGTTGATGCTGTGATGCAGAAATTATGGTTAGAAGTTTGTAAAGTTTATAAACTCCCATATACAAGCAACTTTAAAGTAACCTTACCATGGGGAAGGTTATTTGAAATTAAAATTAAATTAGACTGGAACAAAGATGACGGAACAATTTAAGTTGGAACCAGATGATATTGATAATGGTATCCAGGTAGCCGAAGATAACAAAATAGAAATTCATAAAGAACCATATATTGTAACATCTATTATATTTGGTCTTACGATATTAGCGATTATGAATATTGTATTCGGTCCAAATACTACTATATATTTTGTATCAGCTTTAGCAGGATTTATGGCATGGCTTATCTTAACTGCTATTAATCCTAAACTTAATCATCTTTTTATATGCACATACACTGGTTTTCTTGGCATCTTGTTAAATACTAATTCCGCTTATCTAAAATCTGAATTTAATGCACAATATGCTAAAAATTATTTAATTATCCTGGTATTCATCATTCTTGGTTCTATTTATGGAAATTTGGCTTATCGGTTTGGCAAAGAAACCAAAGATACAGAAGATTTGATATATTTCATTCTTTTTTCTTCATTTATAATTCGTGGAATTTTTCTAATAAGAACAGGTTTTTAAAATGAATAAACTACATATCATAATATTGCTATTGGCAACCCCATTAGCATTTACGCAGACTTTTGAAGATGATTCACAAATACATAGTCATGGACCGAATAAAGATGTGGCAGAGTTCCAAAACACTGAAAAAATTGAAATTTTTCGTGTCAGGATTGTTAATGATGCAAATGGAGAAATCTCAGCTTCAGAAGATTGCGGAAAAACATGGAAATCACTGGGTCATGTCATAAAATATACAGAAAAAGTATCTGAAAACTCGTATACAGCAAGCCGGTGGTCACGACAATCATCTGTAGCCGCTACCGCAGTAAATGCAATTCATATTAAAACTGGTACACGCCCAATAGATGGAAGCGGTATTGTATTTTCAATTGAGCCTGCCGAAATGATGCAGGATTCGAATAAAAAAGCTCAGAAAAGTGTATCATTTTTATCTGAATATGCCGCAATATTCACTGACGTACAAAGCAGTACTGGAATTTTCGGCGGTCACTACTCACCTATCCTTGGCAGCCCTGTATATCTGGAACAAAATAATGATATTGTACGCATATCACCTGATTATATCCCCCAAAAAGGGGATGTATTAGTAATCAGGTCGCTTCAACCGATAGATTATCCCCGCAGTTTTACTTTTGATAATCGTTTTGGCGGATTAATTAGAGTCAATTGGGATGATAAAAGTAAAATAATTGGCCAGGTACTAAAACCTGTAGCTGGAATTGGAAGATTTAATGGTTCGCAATATGCAGATGCCGGCAGATTACGAGCTAACCACAATGGTGTTATTTGCATTTCATTGGCCCGACATGGTAACGTTGCTGGTTTTCAAATCATTCCTCGCGAACATTCCATGAGTCCCGAAATGACCCGCACTCGAACGATGACCCAATGGATGGTCATAGGTCCTCTAAATGCCCTTGATCCGTCATGGGAAGGTGTGGCACCGTTATTTAATGATTACCTGCGTCCATCATGGTCGCATGATGACTTTGAACAACCTGATTTTGATAAACTTTTAACAGACAGGGTCAGTGTCGAAATGAAAATTAATAATGGGTTATGGCAAATGCCGCCTGAATTTATTTTAGACCCTAACCTTGACCTTTCATTACCAGCCTATGCCATGACAGCATTGAAAGATGTAACAGCAGTAAAAATCAATCTGCCATTCATGCGATTACCCGCTATAGGAGCAAAACCTGAAAAGACTGGTGAATAAATAATGCCGTTAATTAATCCTTTTGAAATTATTGAGACTATAAATATGATTGAATCGGAATCTCTGGATATTCGAACAATCACCATGGGTATATCATTATTAGATTGTGCTGATAGCAGCGTTAAGGTGTCACTTCACAAGATTCGTGAAAAAATATTAAGATGCGCACAAAATCTTGTACCAATTGCAAATGAAATTCAAAGCGAGTTTGGCATCCCAATTATAAACAAAAGAATCTCTGTTACCCCAATATCACAAATTGCTGCTGCTTCCGGTGAAGATGATTACACAGCATTTGCACAAATCTTAGATGAAGCGGCAGAAGAAGCTGGAGTAAATTTTATTGGCGGTTTTTCCGCTCTTGTTCATAAAGGATGCACCGCCAGTGATGCTATATTGATAAAATCTATTCCATCTGCATTATCAACTACCAAGCGTGTTTGTTCATCTATAAATATTGCCAGCACACGCGCAGGCATAAATATGGATGCAGTGAGACAAATGGGTGAAATAATTAAAAAAACAGCCGAAATGACATCCAAGAAAAATGGAATAGGGTGTGCTAAATTAGTAGTATTCGCAAACGCTGTCGAAGATAATCCATTTATGGCAGGAGCTTTTCATGGAATAGGTGAACCGGAATGTGTAATTAATGTAGGTGTCAGCGGACCTGGAGTAGTTAAGAGTGCAATATCGAAAATTCCAAATGCTGACTTTGGTGAATTAGCTGAAACTATCAAGAAAACGGCATTTAAAATTACTCGCATGGGTCAGTTAGTTGCACAGGAAGCATCACGACGACTTAATGTTCCATTTGGAATTGTTGATATATCACTTGCTCCCACCCCAGCAGTTGGAGATAGCGTTGGACAGATTCTTGAAGAAATGGGATTACAGCGCTGCGGCGCGGCAGGAAGCACTGCAGCATTAGCTTTACTTAATGATGCCGTAAAAAAAGGCGGCTTGATGGCATCATCTTATGTTGGTGGTTTAAGCGGCGCATTTATACCTGTAAGTGAAGATGCCGGCATGATTGACGCGGTGCTGGATGGCGCATTAAGTATTGAGAAATTAGAGGCTATGACGGCCGTATGTTCTGTCGGGTTGGACATGGTGGCAGTTCCCGGAGAAACACCCGCAGAAACGATTGCAGGCATCATAGCGGACGAAGCAGCAATAGGTGTGATTAACAATAAAACAACGGGTGTACGAATTATACCAGTGCCGGGGAAAAATATTGGTGATATGGTAGAATTTGGCGGATTACTTGGCACTGGCCCTGTAATGGCTGTCAGCAAAATGGATTCTTCTGCTTTTATACACCGTGGCGGTAGAATACCGGCTCCAATTCAAGGTATTAGAAATTAGTAGTTTCCACTTGAAATTATAACATGAAAAAACCTTCGCTTTACAGCGAAGGTTTTTTTCGTATTATAACTTTATAACCCACCCATGAAGTTATAAATTATATCGCTTGATCCAGGCAAGCCTTCATGACCAAAATCTGGATAAAAAATAACATCTTTTTCAGAAGTAATTTTGTTATATGCTGCAAATTGAGTTGATGGTGGACAAATAGTATCCATTAATCCTGTGAACATCAATACTTTACCGCGGATTCGTGACGCTAAATGCTGGTTATCGATATATCCTAAACGATAAAAAACTTCATCCTTCCGTTTGTGTAATGGGTCAAATAAACGGAAATATCTACGCAATTCATCATAAGCTGCTACGTCTAAATCCATTTCCCATACCCGCAAATAATCGCATAAAAAAGGAAATACCGGAGCGACTAATTTAATGCGTGGCTCTAAAGATGCACATGCAAGTGTTAATCCCCCACCCTGCGACCCGCCAGTTGCACCAACACGAGTTTCATCAACTTCTTCAAAATCCATAACAATATTTGCCATTTGTGCAGTATCAAGATATATAGAACGAAATAATAATTTCTCAGGAGAATCATCTAAACCACGAATGATATGTCCGCTATGGGTATTCCCCTTTGCACCGCCAACATCTTCTGATAATCCACCTTGACCACGACAATCCAAAGCTGCAACTGAATAGCCGCGAGCGACATAAGCTAACTTGTCGGACCAGTCGCCACAATTTCCAGAATAACCATGAAATTGTAAAACTGCAGGATGTGGTTTAGCGACATTCTTTGGTCGTAAATATTTCGCATGCACTCTTGCCCCACCAACCCCGGTGAAATACATATCAAAACATTCAGCAAAGGGAGCATCCATGTTATGTGGAATTAACTCTACTTGTGAGTCAATAGCTTTCATTTCAGCGATTGACTTATCCCAAAACTCATCAAAATCCACTGGACGCGGATTTCTGCCTTGATACTCTTTTAATTGATTAACAGGCATGTCTACTAATGGCATTTTAATCTCCTCTAAACAAAAAAATAGGGTGCAGATTTTAACCTGCACCCCGAAATTAAATTATGCTATGGAATTACATTTACAACAATGTTGTTTGTTGATGAATAGCCATCTTTTGTTGTTACAGTAACTTTTAAATAATGGGTTTCTGGTATTTTATTGCCACTTTGCGGATCAATGGCTAAAGTTGGTGCTGTATACTTTGGATTCTTAATATTTGGATGATCAAATACTTCAGTATTACTATATATACCTGCCCATTCATATTTTATTGAATTATCATAATTAGCAACATCAGTCGGGTCGCTGATTATAACATTATTGACTTTTACAACACCATCTAATTGAATTAATGTTCCTTCTTTAACATTCGCAGTACCGCCGGCAAATAATGCTGCTGAAAATTCGTAAATTGGCAGATTGCCTCGTGGTACAACAACAAGATGAACAATCATGTCAGTTTTACCACCCATTTTTGTTTCTACATGTAAAATTATATCAACATTTGTAGGTAATATAACTGATGGCGCCACCCAGGCATTATTCATAGCTACTGGTGCATCGACTAACATTTTCCCAAGAGCAGGCGAAGCAGACCATATTGTCTTTATAACAACATCATTATCTGCAGTTTTAGAAGTACTCGTTAATGGAACTGTACTTCCTGCTTCAATATTCGACCATTTATCACTGCCAGCTACCTGTACAGTGAGAGTTGGGTTTAAACCCGGTGCTGGTCCGTTACAACCGACCAGCGCAACGACAAGGCAGGCTGCTGCGACTAATACTGATAAAACCTGACGTAGCGTCATGATAAAACCTCCACAGTAATAAGCTTATTATACTTACAAAATATAGCTTTGCTCATTATACCATATTTTATATCAGAGTATGAAATTCCTGCCGAAAGCTATAAAAAAAATAAATATTCAACATAAATAAACAAAAATTCATAAAAAAATAGAGAAAATAAGTTTCAATATGAAGTTTATTCATAAAAATCAAAGATTTAATGGAAAACATATTACATTAAATGTAAAATAAGGAACAATATACGTCACATTAACAAAAGGGTGGTAAAATATAAATTCCCGGATTAATCGCAAATCCGGTTTTACATTGATTGAATAAATGATTTTAATTGTAATCATTGCCATTCCTGCTTTAATCGAAATACCCAAGTTAGCAATTTATAGTCGACGTGCAAAAGAGTCCGCAATGATAGCGAACTTAAATAGACTTAGAGAAGCATTAGAAAAATTAAATCTGATACAGGTGAATATCCAGCCACTTTAGCTGGTTTAGTTGCAGCGGAAGGATCTAATCCACCAGGATCGGTATCATCAAGCGGTGTCATACCTGGTACAAATAAAGGACCGTATTTAGCTTATCAAGGTGGTATTAATGGAACTACTATTCCACGAAACCTTTTAGTGTCATCGTCAATAACTACCGCTGACACGACTGCATTACCAACAGCTAATCCATCAGCAAACTGGTCATATAGTTCCGCGGATGGAAAGGTATCACCCGCAAATTCAGGTGTTACAGCAGATGGTCAAACTTACGAATCACTTTAATAATGCTGAATATTCTTGCGAAACTAATTGAAGATTCAGCAGTTTCGTTAAATCATCATCGTTAAAAGGAATACTATTCTTCTTCAAAGCAGTAATGTTTTTATCCATTTGCTGCTTTTTCCATTTTATATAACAATCTTTCAAAATATCTTTATCTTTCTCAATTACTGAAGCATTTATATTTTTTTCATTTATGTGTAAATTGTATAAACGCAACTTTGATCTGATGGAATCACTATCTGGATATTTCAATGATGCCATCATCCAACAGTTTTCTGCACCTTTCGCATCTCCATTCCCCAACATATAATCACCCATCGTTACATAATAATCTTCATTAATGTTATCACTGACTTTTGCTTTATATACCCGCAATGCATCATCAAAACTGCCTGTCTTTGCATAATAGTTTAATAATGTAGTGACTTCCTGCCTGCCAATGTTGAGATTTTCTGCCTTCCTATAATATCCACTTGCTTCATTCATTCTATTTAATTGTTCGCATGCAACACCAATAAATATGTATCCCTGTGCGTCATTTGGGTTAATTTTTATTAGTTCATTACCAGCCATAATTGCTTCATTCCACATTCCGCACCCGCTTGCAATTTCTGCTATTTTGCAAATAAAATCATACTTTTTCGGATTTAAAATATTTTTATCTGCTAATATTTTCCCTATAACTATTCTTGCTTGTTGTATCATTTCGGTTACAGTAAATAAATGAAGAGCTAAAATAACATTATCATTTTCGTCGTCTGATAATTCAACTAATTGTTTTGCGCACTTCTCAACAATCGGCAGGTTATTATCTCTTACAGCAACCATTCCGCAATAATACAATATTCCTGATAATTCAGGAGCTTTTCCCACCAATTTGATTCCTTCATCTGAAGCTTCACTATATTTTTTTAATTTTAATAAAATATTTACTTTCAATAATTTAAGTACCAGATTATCTCCCCAGGTTTCAGACGCATCTTTTATATATGTATAAGCATCTTCATATTTTTTCATTTTCAACAAAATACTTATATACAAAAAATCAAGGTTGATATCTTTATATAGTGCTGTTGATACCTTTAAAGTATTGTATGCCTGGATATCGTCACCGGCTGCCATTGCTGCCCCACCCTCATGAATACAATATTCTAAATTTAGAATATCCCGGTTTCGCAATCTGCGGAATGAATCAGCAGAATCTTTGTATCTACCTAAAGCATACGCTAAATAACCATGAGCATACTCAACTTCAAGATACCCGAATGAAGAGGCACTTTTCATAATATCTGCTGATTCTTGCAATCTGCCTGCCATTGCCAACATTGAAGATAATGAAATGACATTATCTTCTCGACCGGGGAAAACTTTATATGCAAGATAAGCATATTCTATTGCTTTATCAAACTTACCAGTATTCCAATAACGCGCTGATAACGCCTGGTTTGCTCTATAATCAACAGCGGATAGATTTATTAATTCATCATCATTAGCTAATTTGCCTTGAATAGAATATTTTGAGCTAAAAGTTGAAGGTGATAACCAAAAATATTTCTTTTTTTCAAATATTTTTAAATTATCTTTGTCGTTAATACTTTGATAATATTTCACTATTTTATCATATAAATTAATATTATCCGGAAAACAATAATTCATGCCAATTACAGAAATATTTGTTATTTTTTCATCATTAATCTTATCGGCAGTTTCATATAAATTATACCATCGCGTGATAGCATTAGAATCAATCATAAATAATTGTAAAGCTGCAAATCGAGCGCGTTTATAATCTTTTTGCATTACTGCGCAGTTGTATGCCATTTTCCATAATTCATAATTATCATAATTAACAATATCAACTTGTTCAAATAATTGTGCAGCTTCTTGATAATTTTTATCTTCCATTTGCAGACAGCCAAGCATCAGCATCATTTTTGTATCACTTGCTGCAAATGCATGATTAACTATTATAAATATCGCTAAAATAAAAAGTAATCGTGACATTACTAAATATCCACATCAATTCGAGATGTGCTTGGCATCATATTAACAATTGGTGTTGATTTATGGTCTTTAACTCGTGCTAACCCAGCGAACTCTCCTGAAATATAGACTTTAAATGTCCCTTCTTCTGGTTCTACCGTTATTGGTGCACCATGTGTCCAACGCCATCTCACATCAGGTGAAATCTCTACTGAAGGAAAAATATCAAGTCCAATATCAGGAGACATTACACATTCAATACCTTTTTCACGCCACATCTCGCCAAGCTCTTCAATACTCATAGCAGTCGCAAGGGTGAATCCCCCAACGCTGGTACGCAATAAAAATGCCAATGTCCCGCCTACTCCCAATTTATCTCCTAAATCACGAGCTATACTGCGTATATAGGTACCGCGTCCACAGGTAATATCGACTACCCAACGCGGATATTTACCAGAGGTAAATGATGTTGAAACAATGGATTTGACTTGAACTTTGCGTGATAATGCTGCGAAATCTCGACCTTTACGAGCTAAATCATAAGCACGTACTCCATTTATCCATACAGCGGAATGATTAGGCGGACATTGGTCAATTTCACCAATCATTGTTGAAGCAGCTTTAATGCAATCTGCCTCTGTAATTTTAGAAGCATCACCGCAAGTCACGATATCGCCTTCTGAATCGTCTGTATCTGTATTTATCCCTAATAATATCTCAGCACGATATGATTTCCAGCCATTATCCAAATATTCCACTAAACGTGTCGAATGTCCACACATTAATGGCAATACCCCTGCTGCGGCTGGATCCAAAGTACCGGTATGCCCTACTTTGCGTATACCAGTCAACCGTCTGACTCGATACACAACATCATGTGATGTTAATCCTGGCGGTTTTATTAAATTCAATGCCCCATTTATTTCAATACCTTTTCTCATCACCATTATATTTAGACATCATCTCTTCAAATCCTGCATTTAACTTGCGGGTGAATTGTTTATTGACAAATCTTGTTAAAAGATAATATATTAGTTTAAGAAAATGAAAAACTATACAATTATAAAACTTTATATAAACTTAATTTTTACATTCATATTGATAATAAATACGATTTGTATTGGTGTCTCTTTTCATACCCATACTGAATCTACATCTATATGCATTGAGCAAATTGATTACGATGATTACTGCGATGTTTCAACATCAGAATTAATATATACAAACCAGATACATAACGAAAAATCAAACCAATGTTTTACATACAAACCTTTGATCAGCAAGTATATTAAAACAAATATCTTCCAACCTCCAAAATATTAAATCTGAAAACATTAAAAAAACACCAATTACAATCTGAGTAAATAATATATTTAGTTATTTACGAATTCAGCTATTACGTTCATCAACATAAATTTCAAATAAGGAGACAACAATGATATGCCCAGTCTGCGGAGATAAACTTCGCACAATTGACCGCTCAGGAATAGAAATAGACATCTGTCCAAGTTGTAAAGGAATTTGGCTTGACCGAGGTGAGTTGGATAAATTACTTGATATTGAAACAAAGTCAACTGAAGTACCTATTCGTCAAAATGTAGTATCAGACCAACCTGAACCAATGCAACAATCACGACGGATAGAAAAGCCTTACCATGACCATGATGACCATGATGATTACGATGAGCATGACCGTAAAAACCAAAAATATGATTCACATAGTTCAGACCACGGTATTAATAATAATCGCAAGAAAAAAGGATCGTGGTTAGGTGATATTTTAGGTGGTATTGGTGGAGATGATTAATTTATAACTATGCAGAATTGGCTCTTGTAGAAATACAAGAGCCAATTATACTATCGGCCTACCAATGCTTGTTTAGCATTTTGGCGTACAAGGATATTCGAATCATTTGCTGCTTTTTTCAAAGCAGCTTCAACTTCAGGTTTATCAATGCTATTAGCTAATGCTACAACAGCAACACTTCGTACTTCATTTGAAATTTTTCGGAATGGACTTAAAAATGGTGGATATAATATTTTCAATAACAAATCGCGTGCTTCATCACAATTAAAAAATCGTAAAGATAAGCATGTTGCCATCAATACTTCTTCAGTTTCGTTTCGACCTGATTTGCCTGACAAAATCTTTATCAGGTAATCAAGTAGTTCTGGCTGCGGATTAACACCTATTAAAGATGCAGCACGAGCACGTACAGTCGCGTTTTCATCTTTTAATCCACGCATAATATATAATTGAGCATTTTCACCAGATGCTGTAACAGCAGTAATAAGTGCTTGTTCACGAACTCGATAATCGGGATGTTCTACTTTTTCGCTAACAACCGATAATTGGCTTTCACTAATATAACCATTTAATATTTCAAGTAAAGTTCGATAAACGTACCATATCTGGGGCTTACGCAATTCAAGGTATAATTCTGGCAAATGCGTCGGTAAAATCGATCTGATAAACTCTAATAAAATAGCCCTTTCCTGCATATTATTATTATTTGTCAAAAAATCAACAATCATTTTATATGATTTTTTCCCAAGTGCATCAATTACATTTGACGCATGAGTAAAATCTTCAGATGAATTATTTGAATTTTGTGCTAATTCAAGCAGATTTACATGTGTAGATAATTGATCTACTACTTTTGAATAATCAGAACGCAATTCAGGTGATTCAGACTTTTCTAATTTTTCTTTTACAGGTTTTACCAATTCCAAAGCTTTGTCTAAAGTACCTTCATCTATTAAATCCTGCATTCTATGTGCAAGAATTCCAATAGCTTCTGTAACTACAGTCGTGTCTGGTTCTTGTAATATTACCTCGGTAATAAACGGATCAATTCTTTTTGCGTCCTCATTAGTTAATTCTTCAAAATGACTATCCAACCATCTTGCCAAAGCTGCTAATATCTTGCGGCGAACTATTGGGGCACTGCTTACATATTGCTTTAAGTAGATTTCCCAATCAGCTTGATTTAAACTTTCTAACTCCATTGCATCTTCTGTATCATTCAATGCGCTATTGTCTCCAGTTTCACCACTTTTTGCGACAGTATCAGAAACAACTGATTTCCCGCTTGCTAAAACAGTTGCCGCTTCGCTTAATTCAGCTATTGATTTTGCATGACCTTTCATAGCCACTTCAATATGTTGCAAATTTAACTTTTCAACAACGTAATTAAAAGGCGTATTGTCTAAATCAGAATTATATGTACCAAGGCATACTAAAAAATTCTCAACTTCACTTTCAGTAACACCTGCCTTATACGCAATAGCAGTAATACCGGCATCATTCATAATCCGCTGCATATCGGAAAGCATTCGTGCTGATTGTCGTGGCAAACCTAAACCATTAACACCGATATCACTACCATTGTTTGTAATCAACAATTCTTTTGCCTTAGACCACAATTCATTCATAAATGAAATTGCATCATTTAATGCTAATCTAACCGTCGCACTTTGTGGCGGGTATAATCGGAGTTGCGCCATGGCTGCTCTAATGGCAATTGCACAGTTAATATAATCCTGCATATTTTCGGATTTACTTGCATTAATATCGGTTGTACCGGTATTATTTACAGGCGAATCATGCGTATAACGATGTTGAGTATTTAGTTGTTCTTCATTGCTGCTATATTCTGTCATTCTTATTCAACTCTTTGCGATTGATTAATACATAAATTATTATGCCACAAACAATGGTATATTACAATAATTACATGAAAAAAATATGTTTTTACAAAAATATTATCAATTACAGATATAAATGCTGTTAAAAAGGAGAAAAAATGTTCGGCTTATTAAATGAAACTGAGGTAAGAGTATTAGCATCATTGGCAGAGAAATCTGTAACAACACCAGAATATTACCCGTTAACATTGAATGCACTTGTAAATGCATGCAACCAGAAGTCAAATCGTGAACCTGTAGTCGAGTATCAAAGCGGTATTGTTGGCGATGCGTTGGATTCATTGAAAGAACGTGGCCTTGTTCGAGTTCGATTAGGTGATGGCAGAGTTCCAAAATATCAACATTATTTTGAAGAAGGATATAAAATAAACTCTAAAGAATTGGCAATCTTGTGTGAATTAATGCTGCGTGGTCCGCAAACTGGTGGAGAATTAAGGACACGTACAGAAAGATTTAATGAAAATATGGAGCTTTCTGAAGTAGATACTATTCTGCAATCAATGGCAAGCAGAGAATTTCCTTTAGTAATTAAATTACCGAAACAACCAGGCAGACGCGAAAATAGATACATGCATTTATTAGCAGGTGACCCGCCAGCCGAAATGTTAGCAGGTACTGATATACCAGAGTCAATTATCAGACCATCAGACCGTATAGCCGCACTGGAAGCAGTTGTAGAAACATTAAGGAATGATTTAAATGCTTTAAGAGAAGATTTCGATAAACTTAAAGCTGAGTTGGGTTAATTATTTGTCAATTTTTCGCAGTGTAGTACCGGGATAATAAAATTTTAATATTTTCTCAAATCCCCATCCGGCATCTGCCCTGCCTGCCGCACCGGTTTGGCACATCCCTACCCCATGACCATATCCTGCGCCACGAAGGATAAATACCACCGGTATGCCTGATTCATCACGGTAACAATCTATTACAAAACATGATGATTTCAAACCTCCAAATGCGCGCCTTATATTACTTTCTCTATCAATAACTATAGCTTTGTCAATGCTTTTTAATGTTAATTTAGTAATCCTGCCTGAATTTCCACGTTCAGTAATTAAAACATCAGTAATTTTACCTACTTGATATTCAACAGGCAGGTTTTTTTCCAGTTCTTCTCTTGTTATTATTTTGGTCCAACGATAATTTTCTACACGCTCATATTTCGGCTGCAAACAAAATGACAATTTAAAATTAGTACAAAAATCTGTCCAGTATGAAGTAGATTCTTTATCCGCATTTCTTTCAAAAACCATGTCAGATACTGACTGGAGATAAGGAACATTATTCCCCCAGGCGCAATTGGCAGATTCGGTCCAACCACCACAATTGCTGCTAAATACAGTATCGGCAAGTTGATTCTTGTATGTTAAAGTCATTCCTGTTGTAGCTTCTATTGCTTTATTAACAGTATTATCTTCCATTTTCATGCCGCCATACACTTGAAAACGAGTCGTGTCATCCATATCAAATCCCAAAGCTTTCATTTTACCACGACTACGTTCTGCATAAGTTCGCGCCGCCACAGCTTGTGCTTTTAACGCTTCTAATGGATAACTGCCATTCATTTCTGCTCTGACAACACCACGCAAGTAATCTTCTTCACCCACGATATTAATAATATTTAACGCTACCGGGGTAAAATCAACTTCCATATAGCCCCGATATTGACGGGCATTCTTAATATCATCTACATAAATTGAAGTAAACGCTGTATCAGTTGAATCTACTGGTGGTTTAGGGGTAAGTGATACCGGGGATTTACTAATAAATAATAGTTTTCCTTCTTTTTCTGATACTGCTATACCCTCTTTTAAATATGCACATGTTAAGGTTATTTCAGTATCAACAAGAATTGTTTTTTTCTCATCAGCATTGCTAACTTCTATTGGATAGTTTGAAGATATATAGATGATAGGTTGATTTAATTTAAGACCAATACGTAATTCATTTTGCGCAAAAATTAAAGATCCTATTAAAAATAATAGATATACAACTAAAATACGCAAATAAAATTACCTCTGTTTAATTATTCCACATTACATTTTTATCATACCGTAAAATAAAGCAAAGATACCAAATCCAAAGAATACTACAGAAAGAATACGATTTATAACAATTTGTGTTTCTTCTGATAACCGGTGGCCAATGAATGCGACTGTCATTGATAATAAGAGCCACCATGACATTGAGCCGGTAAAGATACCACTTAACAATAAAATTCCATCAGTTTGATTCTTTATTTTTTCCATGTGAAAAAGAAGAAGCAAGGCTGCGCTGCCTAAAATGGTGAAAGGATTGCCAGCAACCATGACAAACGTGACAACATATGAAAATAACGCTGAACGAATAGGATTATGCGGTGTTTTTTCTGTTTTTGGTTTGTTATGCCACATTTTAATAGCAGCACCAATAATCAATAAAAATGTAACACACAACGCCTGAACTTCATATCTTTTGAAAAAATCACCAAAATATGTTGAAGAAGATGCAGCGATAAAAGCACATAAGGCATCAGCAGATGCCGCCCCTAAACCAACCAGCAATCCTGCCCATTTACCGCGGGCTAAAGTGCGCTGCATACACATCGCGCCCACAGGTCCTAATGGCATTGCTAACACTAACCCTATTAAAGCATATTGAAAAAATGAAATTATATATAAAATTTTAGGATTTATAACAAGTAACATTAATTATTCTTTCGTTTCCACGCCATGATATTTGAGGAATGAAATAGTACCTTCATTACCAAAATATCTCCTTAGAAGACGCGGCTCAGTTGTAGCAAGGTCTACTAATACCATAGCATCTAATGAATCATTAAAATCCGGGTCAATATTAAACCCGAGCATTTTACCACCCATTTGCAGATATTGTTTTACCAGAATAGGAATACTTCGTATCCCCCCTTCTCTTTCTTTAATCAATTTGTCTAATTCTTCCAATGTCTTTACACCAGAAAGGCATGACTCAAGACATTCGCTACCTACTGACGCGCAAAAAGTCATTGGATTGCGAGGTGATACATTACCAGCTAAATTTTCATTAAGATGATTTGCTTCTAAAAATGATACCATCATCTCTTTTGATGTCGTATCATAGCTATTCGAAATGCTTACAGGTCCAAACAGGTTGCGATACTTCGGATTACGAACAACAAATTGCCCGATACCTTTCCATAATAGCATTAAGGGACTGTAATTACGCTGATATTCCTGCCGTATGAATGAACGCCCTAATTCAACAGAAGGATTTATCATACTGGTCAGCTTTTCATCAAAATTAAATAAAGTACTGGTATATAGTCCTTTGATGCCATGTTTTTCGATTATCTCATCAGCAGGACCTAAACGGTAACCACCTACCAGTTCATTAGCATCATGATTCCACAACAATAGGTGATAATAATAATCATCATACTCATCCAGATCAAGTGACTTACCGGTACCTTCACCAACACTGCGAAAAGCTGTTTCACGTTGCCTTCCAACTTCATGCATAATAGATGGTATTTGCTCAGCTTTTGAAAGATATACAACAAATCCACCTGAATCAACCATTTTAGCATCTATTGGCAGATTCTGTATTTCAGATATTAATTCTGAAATCGGTTTTGGATCAGCTACTGGAATCGTATATTCTTTGTTAATCACGTATTATTTCTCCGCATTATCAGCCAGTGATATAGTTTTTTCTCTTAAATAACTGGCCAGTTTATCGTCTTCTGTAAAACTTTTTATTGTTTCGTATGGCACTTTGTCGCCAATTCTTACATTAATTGTTGTACCATGCAATCGCAAGGTTTCATGCATTAATAAAAATGTCCTAAATATTGGATTAATTAATCCAGCAAAATTGAAAAAATTGCTATTTCCACCTTCAATAAAAACCGGTACTACATCAACTTTTGCTGCTCGTATTATACCGCCTACATTTGTTATCCATGGTGATTCAATAGCTTTCTTATCTTTAAAACTGGTCCAATGCGCAACTTCGCCTGCCGGAAAAATCGCTAATTTGCCATCTCCACGAGTAAATCGCAATGCTTCCAATAAAGGACGAGTATTTTTTTCTTTCGCCTTTGTACCACCGAATGGATCAACTGGTATGACATAATCACGTGCTGCCGGCATTTGATGCAACAGAAAATTTGCCAGAAACTTATAGTTTATCTTTGCACGTGCTAATAATGCGCCTATGATGACACCATCCATCATTCCATGTGGATGATTTGAAGTTATAATTAATGATTCAGATCCCTGCAATTTTAATAAATCAGAATCTGACACATTCAATTTTACTTCAAAAGCATCTAATACACGAGAAAAAAAGTAATAAGAATCACCTTTTGCCCCTTGTTGATAATAATAATCGATTTTATCTAATCCAATTATTGTATCTGCCAAACGCAGTACTGGCAACATATATTTCGGGTACTTTCCATTTAACATCGAGGCTAATGTCAGCACACGATTGGAATATATTTTAACAGGCATTCACCCTCACTCGTATTTCGTAAAGAATACAATTATAGCACAATTTAGGCAAGAGTAATTATGGACGATACATTATACCCGCGCCATAATTGCGTTTACTATTATCGCCTAAATCGAATGCTTTAATTGATAACCACCATTGATCGGCAAATGGTTTCATGCGGACATCAAAAGCAACACGGCCACGTAAATCAGCTGGATCATATGCGTCAAAGGATAGCCTGGTATTTTTGGTTGGATTATATTCAACTCCTCCACCGAATTTACCTTCGACTAAACCATAACGTAACCAGGTTCGGTTGGTTAATTTATTACCAAATTCAAATGTCAACAGGTTCTTTTCTCCGACATCAGTGATCTGAGAAAATAACATTAAATCTTGAGAATATAGCTTCACTCCGAGATCTGCGCGATTCTTTGATGAAGAACCCAAACTGTATTTCATACGATATAATCTTCCCTCTGGCTCCATGTGCAACTTATCTAAAAATGTACCCATTTTAGCCAACTGACGCGCTGCTATAGTAACATCACTGCTTGCCACTTTCAGTGAACGTGAGATATCCAGCATGTTATTTGCGGACTCTGACGCAATTGCTTTGAATGGTTGGGATATACCAGGCAAATCATTGGCTGCGCTTTTAATATCTGCAGTTGCCAACTTTATATTAGCTGAAATATCCTTAATATTCGTAGCCACTTCTGGTAATATAGCCATCGAATTACGTGCCTCTGCCATCATTTTCTGCAAATCATCGCCAGCTTTTTTAACATTGCCAACAGAATCACGCAATGATTGTTGAATATCTTTATCAGCAGCCAAACTTTCAATTGATGCAGCAGCATTGTCTAATCTTTTTGATAATAACACCACATTTTTTGTAGCTTCATCAAGATTCGGGATTATTTTAGTATTAGTTAATTGCGGTGTGATTGTTTCGCTTAATTTTTTCATATCGGAAGCAATAACAACCATATCAGAGATAATAGAGTCCAGAGATGGACCTTGCTTTTTTACAATCGTATCAAGATTAGCAACCAGTGAAGCAGAATTCTCAGTAGTTTTTTTAATTCCGGTTATCATACCCTGGATATCAGCTTGATTATCAGCTAATATCTTATTCAAACCGTTTGCAAATTCTGCTGCCGATTTAGTAGTTGTTCGCAATTCTGTTATAGATGCGGACAAATCACCTTGATTATCCTTAATCATTTTATTTAAAGTTGTAGTAATCTCACTGGCATTTGAAGCACTTGTTTTAATATCTTTCATTAAAACATTCATGTCTTCGCGGTGATCTTTCAATAGACTATTTAGTCCACCTGCTAATTCAGCAGATGCGACAGTAGTTTTCTTCAAATTTCCAATAGTTTCAGTTAAATCGTTCGAATTTTTATTTAATACTTCATTCAGACCTTTTGAAAATTCTGCTGCTGACGATGTGGTTTTACGTAAATCTAACACTGCTTCTTGAAACTGGTCACGGTTATCTTTCATAAATTGAGATAAAACGCTGGCAAATTCAGCAGCATCACCGGTTGTACGCTTTAAATTTGCAATCATTTCAGCAACATCACCTTTATGGGTAGCAACTAATTCGCGTGCATCTTTTGCAAAAGCACTCGCTGTTTCTGTTGTACTTTCAAGATTACGTAAGGTAGCCTCAATGGCACCACCATTACGAGCCAAAATTATCTGCATTTCCCTTGTAAAAGACGCAGATGCATTTGCAGTTTGCTGCAAGTCATGAATTGCTAATTTCAAGGAAGTTTGTAATGATTTATCACCTATGATTGCATTTAAATTTGTTGTCGTTTCATTTAGTTTAGTTAATAACTTCCCAGTCGCTACCAATAAATCATCCATTACCGGCGGACTGTATCCATTAACTATGTCATCAGGTTTCACTTCTTTATCAATTTTGGTAGTAGGTATAATTTCAACATATCTTTCGCCGACTAAAGCACCCATATTTACAGCGTAATGATAATTTCTTCCTAATATAACATTAGTAGGAATTATTACCCTGACTAACGCAAGGTTTGTCTCTGGGTCTACTCTTACACTTAAAACTCTGCCTACAGAAATACCAGACACACGAACTTGGGCACCAACTAAAATCCCTTGTGCTTGAGTGAAACGAATTTCAAAAGCATATTTCCCTTTTTCCTGACCATATTTGTTTATAGTTGCGATAACTAAAACCAGCAACGCTATGCCAGTAATAAACATGACGCCAACTTTAAATTCATTTCCCTTATTACCCATCGTATCACCCTTTTTTTATAAATTATACCACGTGTATCGGACCATCTGTCGAGCCATTAACAAATTGCCGTACGACAGGATCATCACTTTGCATAAATTCATCTGCATTACCACAGAATAGTAATTTCCCTTCATATAACATTGCTGCACGATTTGATAAATGTAAAATATCAGGGACATCATGCGAAACAATAATTTCGGTAACTCCCAGATTATCCCGTAATGATACAATTAATTCATCAATAGCGGCAGCTATTACCGGGTCAAGACCACTTGTCGGTTCATCATATAATAATATCGATGGTTTGCTGACTAATGCACGAGCAATGCCTACCCTTTTCTGCATACCACCTGACAACTCAGACGGTAGCATTTTTTCAATTCCCGGCATTCCAACTTCCCGTAATCGCTCCGCCACAATTACTCTTATATCATTATCTTTCATAAATGTGTGTTCGCATAAATGAAAACCTACATTCTCTTCAACTGTCAAAGAATCAAATAATGCGCCGTATTGGAATACTAATCCTAATTTCTGCCGCATAATATTCAATTCTTTTTCTTTATATTTGGTGATATCTTTTCCCATTACAAATAACTTACCAGCGGTTGGTTTTATTAAGCCGGTAATTAATCGCAATAATGTTGTTTTACCAGTGCCTGACAGTCCAACAACAGCAAATATCTCACCTTCATATATAGTCAGAGAAACATTTTTCAATATTTCTCTGTCTGCTATTGAATAAGATAAATTTTCTAATTCGATTATTACTTCACTCATATTAATCCAACATTCCACGCTGTCTGAATGTATGTAAAATTAAATCGTCTACCGGAGAATCAGTTACAGCATTCAAGTAATTAATTCCGTATTTATTACATATTCCCTGCAAATATTCTAAATAACCGTGCAACTTATTCTGGTATTTCTTAAGCAAGCCTGGTGTAACAGTAATTTCTTTTATGATACCAGTTTCACTGTCTACCAGTTTCAAATCACCTGCATAAGTTGGCATAATTTCCTCACGGGATAATAACTGCATAACAGATGGTGCGAAACGACGTCCGGTGAGTGCTTTTAAACCTAAATCAACATCATTAGACATGCAATCAGATATTAATAATATCGGACCGACAGACTTAGCGGTTGCAGCATATTCTTTTAAAGCTTTCCCTATATCTGTGCTGCCATTTGGAGTAAGGTTCTGCAGCCAACTGAACAACAACTGTGCTTTTCCGCGACCACGTATATTCTGTATACGTGGACCAGTGTTATTGGTTATTGCAGTAACACATACCCGATCATATTTACATAAAGCAATATAACCGAGTGCCGCACAAATTTGTTTACCATAATGAAGTTTTGTAGGTGTGCCAAAATCCATGGAAGAACTGGTGTCCAGCAGTAAATGAATAGTTACATCATCTTCTTCGATAAATAATTTTATGAATAATTTTTCTAATCTCGCGTATGCGTTCCAGTCGACATACCGCAAATCATCGCCAAAAACGTAATTCCTAAAATCAGCAAACTCAACTGAACTGCCACGACGCAGGCTGCGTCGTTCACCACGCATTTTACCAGCAAACGATTTGTTTATAACTACCGAAAGCTGCTGTAATTTGCGAATAAAATCAGCAGATAATAGGATATCTTGTCCATTATCATCTGTTTTATTACTGGTTTTATCAATCAAATCTTCCATTTATTAATGTTGTCCTACTCTTCTAAATAGTCTGCCGGTACTCTGTCCCCTGCTCCATTTTCTCGTAACATTCGTGCTATTTCCCGTGCTGTTCTTACTGCAATATCATGATAAAATGCGCGGTCTGGCTTGACACCATCCGGCACATCAAAATAAATAGGTTTACCATAAACAACCGTTATCTGATGAAATTTTATTTTCTTAGAATTAACCGGCATAACAATATCAGTTCCAATACATGCCACCGGCACTATAGGCACTCTTGCACGTACTGCAAGCATTGCTACACCATCCTGTGGTTCCTGCAACATACCACTTCTGCTTCTTGTGCCTTCAATAAACATGCTGACTGCCTTGCCTTCACGCAACAGTTCTTCAGCTTTTTTCATTGCCTGCCGGTCAACACCACCTCGATTTACAGGGAATGCACCCCAGCTATACATCATGCGTCCGAAAAGCCAATTCTTAAATAAACCAATCTCTGCCATAAAATATATCATTCTGGGACAACCAGACCCAACAAGAGGAGGGTCGAGATATGATACATGGTTTCCCGCAATCATTACTCCACCGGTAAGCGGGACATTTTCCCGCCCAATTACTTTCATTTTGCCAACTATAATCAGGAATAACTTACAGAAACTCCTGCCTAACCAATACATAAACATTTTAAAATCTCGGCAGCTTTCCGCCCATACCTGGCAAATTTAAACCACCTGTAACTGCAGCCATTTTTGATTCGCGCAGTGCAGATGAGGCTTCAATAGCTTCATTCACGGCAGCTAAAACAAGATCTTCAAGCATTTCTACATCATCCTGGTCTACAACTTCAGGCTTAATTTTAATGCTTTTAACATTGCCATGACCGTCAGCAACCACAACCACCATTCCACCACCAGATGAACCTTCAACACGATCGGTTTCAAGTTCTTCCTGTGCTTTCATCATTTTTTTCTGCATTTCCTGCAGCATTTTCATCTGGTTCATATTACCGAAACCCATTCAATTTCTCCCTTTTTGTCACCAATTTATGACACATATTTGTTTTTTATCAATTGTAGCGATATTACATATAAGTGTTCTTGCCAAAGTTTTCGTACGAATTTCCTGACCATCCTGCAATATTGCGCCTGCAGCTAAAGCATCAGCCAATTTATAAATAATATCTATTGCGTTATTAACTTCACTATTTGCAATATCTATAACCTTTATTTCCTGACGAGCGAATATTGCCAATCCTGAAGTTAATAAAGTTGTTTTATCACCATTTATTTGCCTGGCGATGTTTAAATATATTCGGGGAGAAAAAGGTTGGGAAAAAATATCACGCCGCCATGATAAAGCATCCCACCAGCGATTTGCCAAATAATCATATACAGCGCATCCGCCATTTTCTAACAGGAACATTATTAAACCGACAGTGTCACGAAGATAATCTAAATTAGGCTGATCAGCAAAATCTGCTTTTAACTCTAAACATTCTTGCGCCATTAAGATGCGAGCATCTAAAGCAGGATTTCTGCCAATGGATTTTTCCCAAACATCACCACTGCGCAATTCTGCCATTTGCGTTTCGTTATGCTGGTCATAACGGAATAATTTAACACCTTTAAATAATCCCGCAGAACGATATTCAGCTGATGAAAAAGCAGGCAAAGGTGGAAATTCACCATATATTCGATATCTGAAATAAATCTTTTCAGATGTCGGTTGATATAATTTCCGCGGCCAGCTTTCCAATATTATTGTCATATCTCTTCTTTATACAATTTGTGCCAAACAAAAAATATACTATTTTCGCGTTTTAATCAATGGCTGTAGCCTAACGTGTGTAAATATCTATCACTCGGGCATTTTGAGGAGCTGAATATTTGCTACCTTGCCTGATTAATGGAGCAGCAATTGTTACTGCCGGTCTCGATGGTACCCAATTTATGGATTTCGCGTTTAACTTTACCCATAATGTTAATGCGTCACCAAGAGTTAAGTATGTCGTAAAAGTTGTACCCTGATCTTTCTGTGATTGAGGATACATTAAATCTTTAGTATTCGTCATTGAATGTCCCAAACCTAATACATGACCAATCTCATGAGTTAATACTCGCCTTATTTCCCAATCCTGCATTAATGGATGACCCGAAATTGGGTCAATCAAAGCTATTTGAATATCAAAAACCGGTGCGTTTACAGTGCCAACAACTGTTGTTAAGCCTAAAACTTTATCTACTGTTCCATAAGTTATACTATCGACAAATCGGATTGATACAATAGGATTAGTATTTACCCTACTTAATATAGAAACTCGAGGATCTGCGACATTCAAACACCTAATTGCGTCTTCCCCTTCTTCTTCAATTGTTTTTAACCCAGAAATTGTTTTTGTAGATTCATTTTTATATGCAACAGTTATTGGATATAAATTATTAGGGATTTGCTGATCAAGTGAAAAAGCATCACCTGAATTTGGATAAGCTGGAGTTATAGTAGTAAACCAGCCAACAGGAACATTCGTTACCGGTTGAGGAGGAATATTAATAATAGTTTTATTTCCACCGCCACAACCAGATATGATTAACATCACCAATACATGTAAATAAAGATTATAAATTTTCATAAATTACAGGGTCCTTCGTACCATTTTCAGCAAAACCTGCTAATCTTATTTTACATGAATCGCATTTGCCGCAAGCAAACTCTCCCCCGTTATAACAGCTCCAAGTCAGGGAATAGTCCAGGGAAAGTTTTAATCCAGAAGCGATTATTTCTGCCTTTTTCATATCAATCAGCGGCGTATAGATTTTATATTTAATATCATTTTCCACACCGGCTTTTGTGGCTAAATTTGCCATCTTCTCAAAAGCATTCAAATATTCTGACCTGCAGTCAGGATATCCACTGTAATCAACCTGATTCATTCCGGCTACTATCACATTTGCATCAACCACTTCAGCATATCCAAGGGCAACGGATAAAAATATCGTATTTCGCGCTGGAACATACGTTATTGGAATTCCGGTTGATATTTCATTGTCGCTGCGGTTTATCGGCACCGGAATATCATCTGTTAACGCACTGCCGCCTATTTCGCGCAATGAAATATCAACTATTCTATGCTGAACCATGCCCAAAGCATTCGCCAATACTTTAGCCGATTCAACTTCACGCAAATGCCTTTGACCGTATGCTATTGTTAAACCATACAGGTTATAACCTTGTGATTTTGCTATTACTGCTGCTGTCGCACTATCTAAACCACCTGATAACAAAACGACTGCATTTGTATTTTCCATTTTTTCACCTTATTAATAATCTTTCTGCCGGAACAAGAAATATTGTTAATATCGTAACTAACAACATAACCCAACCAATATTAACTAAAGTCTTTCTCAGTCTATATGGCCGTGAATGCCAAACCAAATAAGCAATTCCTGCAACGGAAATCATTATCACTATATTTAACATATCTACAATGTTAATTGAAAAACCATTCATAAAATTGCGATACATCGAAAAAACAACTACGCCACAAATAACTATTGAAAGAAACTTATTTATATCTGCGCCAACTAATTCCTGATATAAACGTCCCCATTTTCGCAATAAAGCAAACCAGCGCATGAATTGCCAAAGTACAAACCAGCTGAACAAAGTGTAATAAAATCCAAACTCAAAAGCATTAAATAATGAAGTAATATAAACTGATGGATACATTACTGATAAAAAGAAATTGCTGATTGCGCGTAAAATAACATAACCACCCAATGCAGCAATAATCATCCGCAACTGATGCAAATCCGGTCTTACAGCTATTTTTTCTCTGACACCTTCCCCCTCGGGAGTCATGTTTATTTCTTTATCTTTTTCATCTTCAGTATTGCGATATTCATATTCAGTTATTCGTAATCCTATCGCAGCCGACAAAGTTAATGCAAAATATGGCAAAAATCCAAGTACCGGCAAAGTATAGCCAAAGCCCAATACAGCTAATTGCCATGCATGCCCAATTGGACCCATTTCTAAAATATATCCAAAAAGAGAAAAAACAGCCACAACTAAAATGGCTTTCCTTTTAACCACAATATCAGATTCTGGTTTTCTGGTTATATTCATAAACTTTATTATACTCTCGATGTGATATATTGGCTATCTCAGCAGTAATTCAGCTGCCTTACTTTCAATATCTCCGCTTGCAACTAATGATTCTCCAACTAATATTGCATCCACACCTTCATCAAGCAATCTCTGCACTTGTAAACGGTTATTTATACCGCTTTCACTGACAATGGTTTTATTATTTGGAATATAGGGAAGCAAATCAAAAGTGTGTTGTAAATCAACATTAAATGTATGCAAGTTACGATTATTAATGCCAATTATTGGGACATTGATATCAATAGCAATTTCCAATTCTTCCATATTATGAACTTCTGTTAAAACATCTAATCCACATTGTGTTGCAATCTGGTAATAATCGCGCAATTGTTCTTTTTCTAATGCCGCTACAATTAATAATATTGCGTCGGCAATTCCCACAGCCTCAAATATTTGAGATGGATGAATAATAAAGTCTTTCCTGATTAATGGCAATGTGCAAACATCACGAACCAATTGCAGATATTCTAATTTCCCTTGAAAATATTTTTCATCCGTTAATACAGAAATCGCTCGGGCACCGGCTTTTTCATATTTTATAGCGATTTCCTGGGGGTCGAAATTATCACAAATTACACCTTTAGAAGGAGAAGCTTTCTTTACCTCAGCAATTAAAGAAATGCCATATTGAGACAAAGCATTTCCAAATCCTCGCGCAACAGGAATATTATTAGGTGGGGCAATCATTAAATCATTGCGCGATAATAATAATTCTGCCGTATCCGCTAAAATTTTATCTAAATAAGTACCTGTTCTTTTCACATCTATCATAAGCAAATATTACCTATATCAGCTTTATTTTGCAACTATTTTGCAACTATTTTTAGTACTAAAAACAAATTATTAATCTGGGGGGTGTATTTTTCTTGATAATAATGTTAAAATTTACTTAATATTATGGCAGTATCTGAAAAATTTGCTCAATTAATATCTGCGAGTTTAATCTCACTTGGCATTTCGCAACGTGAGGCGGCAAAACGCAGCGGTATAAGTCCGGGCTATATCAGCAATATGTGCCTGGGACAGGTACCGGGAATGGCAAAATTATTACAATTTGCAAGTGGTTTGCAAATTGATCCACAGCCATTGCTTGCTGCTGCCGGATATACCGAGTTGAACTCATTTACTCCCGGACGTGGTGATGAAAACGCTATTAAAGTGCCAGTCATAGGGGCAGCACCCGGAGGTAATTGGCGTTTAGCCGCGGCACATGCTGATAATTATCATGAAGTACCACCCGGGTTAGCTGATAATACAGATTACAGCCTGACTATGGTTGGCGATAGCATGTGGCCTTATTTAATGCCGGGAGACGTGATTGGTATAAGAGAACAATCACATGCGGCATCCGGTCAGATAGTTATTGCCCGACTTGGCGAAGAAGTTACTGTTAAAAAATGGCAGATTGAGAATAATGAATACTGGCTGGTGCCATTTAATCCAATATACAAACCGATAAATGTCAAACAAAATACTCCTGATTTTGCTATTATTGGCGTTGTTACCTGGTCAACTCATATTTGGGACCAAAAAGCAAATAAGAAAATTAAAAAATAGTAGAAATACTTAGAAAAATTGCGTAATATACGGAATAATAAGTATTAGATTAAATTACAGCAACGGATGTCCGGAGAAAAACTTGGACAAACCAATCACAGCACGAAGAATTTGCCCATATTGCAAACAAATAATAGAAATCGGCGGAAATGTTGTAATTTGTACGGCATGTGGTACTGCTCATCATTTCAAATGCTGGGATGACAGTACGCATTGTGCAACTATCGGTTGTGCCGGAACACCACGTAATGAAGAATATGTTGATATATTAAACCCTATTGATGTTTCTGTTGGAACTACTCTTCCTGCTGTATATGCTCATCCTTTTGAATTTCCAATCCCCACGACAGTCATGTTAATTACCATCATGCTAATATCCTACGGACTTTATGGTTTAGCTATTGTAATAAAAGATTTTCACAGTGTTAATGAAATCGTTAATTCAGAATTTGTTCGTAATGCCTCTTTAAATGAATATTTCTGTCGTATGGCTGCAATCGTGCCAATGATGATAATAGGATGGTTTTTACTGGAATTAAAGCAATGGGCGCGAATATGGGCAATGCGTACATTATTTATTTTCTATTTCTGGATGTTGGCAAATGATATTGTTTATTTATTAAACAGGCAGGATTTTATAGATAATAAAGTTTCACAACGCTGGATAGATAATGTCGCAACCTCACAAACAGCACAGGTTGTTTGGGTAATAGTTTTTCTATTAATTGCTATGATTATAAAATGCCTTATTACATTTACAGCTATATATCATCTCGCAAGTATGCAATTAATAAATGAATTCGATAATGCTGCAAAACATAAAGTCTGGATGGCTGAACACAAGGAAAATGATGAAACACCAAGAAATAATATAGATAATACTGATACTGATACTGATACAGAAACAAAAAAATCTGAATCTTCAATAACTTATGTGGGGTTTGATGATTAATGAAAACTAAAGCTTTAAAAGTTACCGGACTAAATACTATTGAATTAAGTGAAATAAATATACCGGACTTGCTGCCAGGTCAAGTACTAATTAAAAATATCTACACAGCTATCAGTCCTGGCACTGAATTGCGATGTATGGCACAAGGGCAACCCGGTTCAGAAGATATGCCATTTATACCCGGATATTCAGCATTGGGAACAATAATCGCACCTG
Source organism: uncultured bacterium (assembly GCA_964638715.1). Taxonomy (GTDB): domain Bacteria; phylum Armatimonadota; class Hebobacteria; order CAIYQO01; family CAIYQO01; genus JBAXQQ01. The sequence continues at coordinate 107,902 of CAZWZF010000001.1, forward strand.
CTGATGCTGCGATACCGGTTGGTACTGTTGTATTCCATAATGGTGCAATGGAAGCTGATATCCATTTAATGTGGGGTGGACATACAGAGTATGCTATTCGTCCGGTTGATAAAGTTTATCTCGTCCCGGAAACAGTAAACTTAAAATCAGCAGCACTTACAAAACTGGCGGCTATCCCTTATCATGGCATGCGTTTAGCAAAAATTCAACCTGATGAAAAAGTCGCGGTAATAGGACTTGGTCCAATTGGAATGTGCTCTTCATTATGTGTTAAATCTACCGGTGCTGATTTATTTGCATTTGACTTATCTGAGAAGCGCGTTGAATTAGCGAAATCTTTGGGAATAAACGCTTTCCAGGTAGAAGGAAGCATCTATGATACTGCCCATCCATTGATTGGCGATGGCGCAAACGTTGTTATAGATTCTACTGGCGCACCAGCAGTATTGCCGCAGTCAGCACGACTTTTAATTGAACCTGAATGGGATATTACACTGCGCGAAACACCACGATTAATTCTGCAAGGTTCATTCAAGGATGAATTTACCTTGAATTATCAAGAGATTTTCCGACAGGAAGCAACCATTCTGGTACCAAGAAACGATAATCCGCAAGATTATAACACCGTATTAAGCATGCAAAGACGTGGATTACTGCCGTTGGATAAATTAATCGGAGAACCGCTTAACCCGACTGATTGTATGGATATATATACAACTTTGCGAACAAATCCACAGGCGATGCTAACGGCTGTTTTCTCGTGGGATAATTAATGCAGTCTGAACACCATCACCGCAGATTTGATTTGCCATTTAATTGGCCAAATCCGGCTTTGCAGGTAGTACTGATAGAACCTGAGATACCACCAAATACCGGTAATATCGCACGGTTATGCGCGGCTACTGGCTCTCAATTTAATCTCGTCGGACAATTAGGCTTTAGACTTCATGATCGTGCGTTGCGTCGCGCCGGTGTTGATTATTGGGATGAAGTGAACATTCACCGCTATATCAATTTTATTGAATGGTACGACAGCAACTCGCAGCCTAATTTTTATCTTTTCACCACAGCCGCACAACAATCATTTTTTGAAATCACATTTAAACCTGGCGATGCTTTAGTATTCGGATCAGAGAGTAAAGGCTTATCAGATGAGTTGCTGGAAAAATATCCTTCAAAATTAGTACAAATACCTATGATGACAGATAAAGTGCGTTCTTTAAATTTAGCCAACTCAGTGTCAATTGCTACTTATGAAGCTCTTCGTCAGATTAATAATAATCTAAAATAAGTCATCATTAAATCTTCTAAAAATTAAATTTTAAAAATAATTACCATTGCACTAAAGATTACTTAAAAGTAAGTCGATAAGATTATTGTCACGGATGAAATTGATGTTGACGACGTCACCCTAACGTTTAATAGGGGGGAGGAAGACACATGTCGCTACGAATCAATCAAAACATCAGTGCAATGTCCGCGCACCGCTTTTTAGCGAGCAATGATGAAGCATTATCGAAGTCCATTGACAAATTAAGCTCAGGGCTTCGCATCAACTCTGCATCTGACGATGCTGCTGGTCTGGTTATCAGTGAAAACCTGCGTACACAAATCTCAGGTATTCAACAAGCATCCCGTAATACTCAAGACGGGATAAATATGATAAAGACCACTGAAGCATCATTAAATGAAATCGAGACTCAGCTTCGTCAAATGCGTGATTTGACTGTCCATGCTGCCAACGTAAATGGAAATGCTGCAAGTTTAAGTGCTGACCAGGCACAAGTTGCCCAGGCTATGAATTCCATTAATCGCATTGCGGACCAAACTGAATTCGCCGGTGTTAAGCTACTTGGAACCCAGAATATCAGCAACAAAACATTTCAAGTTGGATCAAATTCTGGACAAACAGCAACATTTGAATTGCCTGCAAGCGGATATGATGGCGTTTCACTTACTGCTGATATGCATGTTTCTTCACTTGGTCTTGCCAGTGCCCGCAATGCTTCTTCGATAGGCAGCAAAGCATATTCTGCAATATCAATTGGTCAAACAGAGAATGTGACTGTTATCTACACTAATGCAACTGGCACCAGTAAGGCAGTTACTGCATCCTTAAATGCAACAACAGGCGATACCCTTTCCCATGCCATAACCAATATTAATGCATCGTTAAATGATGCAGGAAATATTGAAGCAGTTGCTACAGACCAGTATGGTAATGTCAATGCCAATCCTGCAGATAATACTTTCCTTACCATACGCCAGAAGGCCGTTGCGGACCAGAGTGGAAATGCCAGTGTAGTTGTATTAAGCGATAAAGCATCAGCGGATTCAAAAACCGGATTTACCGCGACTCCAACACGGTCAACAGGTCAAGCTACTGGAAGTATAATCGATTTAACAAGTGGAAATACCACACAAATATTGCAGCAAATCGATGATGCAATGAAGAAAGTAAATGGATTGAGAGTGCACCTTGGAGCATTCCAGAAAAACAATTTAGAAAGCAACTTGACCAGCTTGTCCGTTGCTAAAGAAAACCTGTCAGCATCAGAATCTGCAATTCGCGACACTGATATGGCATCTGAAATGGTGAACTTCACCAAGACACAAATTTTAATGCAATCAGCACAGGCTATGTTAACCCAGGCAAACCAGGCTCCTCAGCAAATATTACAGATGATGAAATAACATAAAAATAAAATCCCCTCGTTAATCGGGGGGATTTTTTTATGGCTTAAATACTAAAAATATCGCTAAGATAATTCATATAACATTTGAAATAACCAGCAGCAAAATTGCATTCATAGCAAACTTCATCATAATGAGCGAGACATTAAATTATCGAGTTAATTTAATGTCTGCCCAATTTATAGCACGCAAGTTTGCAGCTGGCATTATGGCATATTTCACTCTCAATTTTAATGTTTTCACTCCAGTAATATCAACATTTATGCTCTTTGCGCCTGATTCGCGACCAAATTGATCTGAAGTATAAAGTATAATGCCATCACCCTCAACTTCAAATGCAACTTTTTCTGCGGCAGGAGAATTGCCAGCAGTTTTTGCTGCAAAATCTAATCCTATAACTGCACGTAAACGGTTATATCCACCATCAGCGATATTGTATTCTAAAACAGCAGGCCTTTTCGGCAGCCAATACTTGCCCGGGAAAGATATACCTTTATCATATTTATTTTTCCATACAATCAACCTGTCAGACTTGAATGAACTGTCGCGTAATATTTCGTTACCTGCACCATCAGCAGATTTTTCCATTAATTCAGATAAATAAAATTCATCTCTATGCGGTATAGTCGCATATATCGGAAAATTCCAATTGAATAACGGTGCTAACACAGGTTGATTATCTTTCTCTGTATTCTTCTCCTGGTATTTCCAATTATTATCAAAATATCCACAAGCAATAATATCACCGCTATTTCTGCCATTAATAACATCGAAAAATCCGCCATTTTTCGAAATATCCATATTTCTTGAATCAACAACCGAGAAATCAGAGTCATTTACCGTAAAATCAGTCATTGCCATACCCAGAGGCGATGAGCCAGCGCGTATTAAAACATAGCGGTAAGGATTAAAAGGATTTGGATAAATCATTTGAACACCGGCGTCATGTATGCGTATTTTACCGGTATCAATCGTTATAAAATTGCTGTTTACTGTTAATGGAACTTTCGACTGCATATCTTTTGCCAGCAGATTTTCACCAATCCAGCCAAATATTATCAGGGAATAGTCTGCTTTTGAAAAATCATCTATTTCAGTATCTTTATATATTCGTAGTGGTGTGTGAAATCTTTCATCCCACCAGACAGCAAAACGTTTGGCTGATGCTGAAATTGCAGCATTCATTAACGGGTCATTCGATTGAGTACCTACAACTACCGCAAACGAGGTACAGTATATATCATTTGCCGGACCTTCAGTTTCAGAAGTTTTTACAATACCTGTCGGTTTATAATCTTTTTCAGAAAGTATAATCCTGCCATTCTCTGGCATTACTATTCTTACTTCATCATTCCAAACAACTTTAATTAATTTTGTTGCCTGTACAATAGATGCCGGTGGTGCAAGGGTGATTTGTAAAACATTTTCAGTTAATACTTTGATATAATTAGGAGATATAACTTCAACTTCAGCACGCATAAATCCATAAGGATCTTTGCGTTGATTAATTGTGACCCATTGAGCCTGCGCATATCGCAATGACGCACTGCGGATTCTTACCTTTTTAGGATCAATTATTTTCTTTTGTTCAAATATCCATTTATTCACCGGTTCTTCATATAGGCCGCCATGACCCTCACCCGGATGTTCCCAATACCGAATATTATATCCCCAGGTTTGCATTAATTTGACAGTATAGCGCGAATAATCAACTGGCACAGTAGTATCTGCATCACCATGACTGGCGAAAACCGGTGTGTTATTCAATGCTTCAATTTGACCGATATAACTCAAGCGTTCACGGCGAAATTGTGCCTTGGGAGTTAATTCCTTTATAGCATCATCAGACATTTGGAATCGAAAATCGTAACCGCCAAAGAATGGAATGATTGCAGCGAATTTCTCAGGATGTCGGGAGCCATAATACCATACCCCTGCTCCACCCATTGAATAACCTTTTAAATATATCCTTGATTCATCAATTGGTAAATTATTAATAGCCATATCAATACATTGTGTTACATCATTATCGCCTATGCCGCGATACCAGCTATTGCCGCGCGCATGCGGGCATATTACAATACAGTTATATTTTTCTGCCAGACCATCATGTCGCTGATCTACCCCTGCCCATTTTATATAAGTAGGAAAATCATCGCTTCTGCCATGTAGCATCACCACCATGGGATATTTTTTCTTTTTATCATAATCAGGCGGTAAATACGCACGACAAAACTGGGGTGAACCATCAGTTTCGTCAATATATGCCAACCTTACAAATCCTGAACTGCGTTCAGATCCATTCTTGCCACTTTCATCCATAACTAACTCTTCATACTCCATGAATGTATTGTAAACTGATAGCCATGTATCTGGTTTTACCTTTGTTAAGTCAGTTCCTAAACGATCATTTAATATTTGAACTATTAGATTCTTGCGATTATCAATATCAGTTATCGGTTGTACAACAACAGAAGCAAGGATTTTTTTAGCAGTATCTACCGGATTGCCTTTATACCACATCATATATGCCCGCACAGGCATTCCCTCAAGATCAGTTGATGTGCAACGCAATTCAAAAATACCATCAGATAAATCTTTTGTATTGAATATAATATTCTCACCACGTGGAGCAGTCTTTTCTATCACTTTATTCCAACCCGGTGTCAATATTTCTACTTTGACATCAGGACGTATCATTAATAATCCTGAACGTTTATCATCTGTTTGCACTGTTAATTCATGATTCATCTCATCATAATTCGCAATAGAAGGCGATATTCTTCCAGCAGCAGCCTCCTGGGTCTCTGCCTGTGATGGTTCTAATATACCCAGTAAGAAATTTCCGCCGGCTTTCTGTTGCATTAGCTTTATCATAACTACATTGTCGCCGGCTTTCATTTGTACTTCACACATGTCAAAATATCCGCCATCAACTTTTAATATTTTTTCATTTTCTTCCTTCCCGTTAACATAAATAATAGATGAAGCATTTGCATTAATTGTTAAAATAACTGAACCGGCTTTTTTTCTTTGGATATTTGTACAAGCATACCAGACATTATTTTCTTCCGGCAATTCAGGGAAAGCTGTCGAGAAAAATACTGTTCCAGTTAACGATTCGAATTTCTTCCAGGAAACGTCACTGCCATCTGTTGCATGATGGACCATTCCATTAACAGGACGCAACTCGCCTTCCTTACCTTGCAGCAACAGAAAGTCATTATCGGCTGCTTCACTGATACTCATACCAGAAGCAGTATAATTAAATGGTCCGCATACTAACCATTTTTTAATTTGATTATTTTCAGTAGAAAACCCTAATGTGCGGTATTGGTCGCGCAGTGATGCTGATAAAACAGCTATACAGCAAACAATTAAAAGTAAAATTACAGTTATTCTTTTCATTTTCCACCTATTTTCGTGATATAAATTTTGATTCTTTTAAATAAAATCGCCATGGTTTATCAATTGCATTAGTAATACCTATTCGCTGAGTAACGTGGATTTCATTTTCATCCACATCAATTCCCTTGCAAATAATTAATGGTTGTTCAAAAAGTGAATGACCATTCAGCGATTTATCTATCATAAATGCCTGGGTTAACTTTCCGGGACCATTACATAAATTGACAACATTTTCTACATTTCGTTCTTTTTGCATAATTTCAATGCCAGAAATCGGTTCAATAGCACGAATTAAGACCGCTTCAGGAACACCTTCTGGTTGAGTTACTACATTTAACATAAAATGATTTCCATACGTAAAGTAAACATAAGCTGTGCCAGGCAGACCGAACATTTTTTCATTACGAATTGTTTTCTTATGATATGTAGTACCATCCGGCAAGACTCGTACTGCATGACATGCCGGGTCATTTTGCAGATATGCTTCTGTCTCAACAATATAACCAGAAATAATTTTATCATTAATATATCTGATAATTTTTGCGCCAATTAACTGTTTTGCTATTGTTAAAGTTGGCAATAAATAGATTTTTTTTGAAAAAAAACGGATTTCTTCTGTCATAAGCCTATTTTACCCATGAAATACCGTTGACACAATGCCACGTATTTTTGTATACTTCACCTCGCGTTCACACGCTAATCTGCGCCTGTAGCTCAGCTGGTAGAGCAACGGACTTTTAATCCGTAGGTCCAGGGTCCGAGTCCCTGCGGGCGCACCATTATTTTTTTATTAAAGCTCTCATTAACAAATGAGGGCTTTTTTTATTTACTTCATCAATCAATTTACAGGATAATTCATACAATTCGTTGAATTAAAATTTATTCAAAACAGATGTAATAAAGGATCATAATTATGCCATCAAATATAAATATAAAGTCCGCAGAAAATATAGCTGCCGGAATTTGGCGGATAAGAATTGGAACACCAGAAGAAATAACACCTGTTTCTATTCAGGAAACACCCATTGCAACAACAGGTCTTCAAACATTACCCGAGGTCAATATACCTATTTCAACTATTGATATAAATGCCCGCATTACACCACGTGGGATAATCGTTGAGTTGCCATTAGCAAATACTGAAGAAATTTTTGGATTTGGATTGCAATTAAAATCTGTTAATCAAAAAGGGCACAAGAAGACATTAAGGGTAAACTCTGACCCTTTACAGGATAGTGGCGACTCACATGCTCCAGTTCCATTTTATGCATCAACCGCAGGTTATGGTGTTTTAGTTGATACTGCAAGGTATGCGACATTTTATATCGGTGCATCAGTTAAGAAGGACGCCGGCATTAAAACATCCATAGATGCCAATATTGCAGATAATACTGATGACCTTTATAAGTCACGCCAACATGACAAAATGCAAACAGTTGTAGAAATACCTTTTGTCAAAGGTGTAGATATCTACATTTTTGGTGGACCTAACATTCGCGAAGCGGTACAAAGGTACAATTTATTTTCTGGTGGCGGTGCGATGCCACCACGTTGGGGATTGGGAGTGTGGTATCGCGCTTGGGCAAAATGTACAAATAAAGAAATAGACAAACTAACTGTAGATATGCGTAATGCTAATATCCCTTGCGATGTGCTGGGGTTAGAGCCGGGGTGGCAAAGCAAAGCATATTCATGTTCATTTGTATGGGATAATGAAAGATTCCCCAATCCTGATGATACAATTAACAATCTTTCATCACAAGGTTTTAAAACAAATCTATGGGAACATTGTTTCACCCACCCGGAATCGCCGATTCGCGAAGAAATTGCACCATTTAGCGGGGATCACCTGGTGTGGTCGGGAGTAATTCCCGACTTTATGATGCCACAAGCACGAAAAGTATTTGCAGATTATCATAATAAAACTTTTGTGGCAAAAGGAATTTCCGGTTTTAAACTTGATGAATGTGACAACAGCGATTTTGCCGGTTCCTGGTCATTCCCAGAATTAACAGTATTTCCATCTGGAGTTGATGGCGAACAAATGCACAGCTTACTTGGTGTATTATACCAGCGCACCATGCTTGACGCATTTAAGCCTTCTGGAAAACGCACCTTATCAATGGTACGATCATCCCACGCACTGGCGGCTCCCCTACCCTTCGTTCTATACAGCGATTTGTATGACCATAAAGATTTCCTGCGCGGGTTGATGTCCGCATCTTTCAGCGGCTTGTTATGGTGCCCGGAAGTACGTCAATGCGCATCTACTGAAGACCTGGTGCGACGCATACAATCTGTTGTACTATCGCCATTGGCGCAGGTAAATGCTTGGATGATTCCCAGTCCACCATGGTTTCAGGTTGATATGCAAAAAAATCTTGCTGATGAAGAAATGCCGGATCATGCTACAGCAGAGAATTTGGTGCGCGCTGCATTTAATTTACGAATGACATTAGTACCGTATTTATATACAGCCTTCGCCAAATATCGTGATGAAGGAATCCCACCATTCCGTTCTCTGGCTATGGATTATCCGAATGAAACAGCCACCCACAGTATTGATGACCAGTGGATGATTGGCGACAGCCTGATGACAGCACCGTTAATCGCGGGACAAACTGATAGAAATATATATTTACCTAAAGGAAAATGGTATGACTTCTGGACTGGCGAGTCTTTTGAAGGTGGACAGGAAATCAACTATCCATGCAGTTTAGAACGAATACCGATATTTGTCGTTTCTGGTAAATTAATTCCATTGGCAAAACCAGTGCAATTTATAGATTGTGATACAACATTTGAAATAGAAGTAGCAATTTATGGAAATGAACCAGCAGATACAGTGCTATATGACGATGACGGAGAAAATCTTGTACCAGAAAATATTTGTCAATTCTCACTAAACTGGTCACCACTAACTGAAGGCATCATCACCAGTGATAACAGTAATGTCATCAGCAGATATAAGATTACAGGTTGGCGAAAAGTATAAAGGATAAGGTATGAATCATAAAAGTCAATTTATTAATAATTTAGATATCAATAAATCACAAACAATTGTCACTTATGGCACCAGCCTGACTGCTGGTGGTGCGTGGGTTGAACAATTAAGCGATATTCTAAATAAACGATATCCCGAATTATGTACCATAATGAATAGTGGTGCTGGTGGCATGTGGTCAAATTGGGGAGTTGATAATCTTGACGAACGGGTAATAAGCAAACAACCAGATACTGTGTTTATTGAATTTTCCATAAATGATGCCTTCCTGCAATACGAAACATCAGTAGAACAAGCAAAAGATAACCTTAACAACATGATTGACCGAATTAAAGATGCTAACCCATCGGCTGAAGTAATTCTGATGGTAATGAATCCGCCAACAAATGAACATCTCGAAAGACGCCCCAATATAGTGTCATACAACTTGATGTATCACGATGTAGCACAAGAGAGAAATCTGCTGATTATTGATCATTATAATGCCTGGAAAGAAATACTTGATAACGAACCGCACCATTTTTTCGAATATGTGCCTGATGGTATTCATCCAAATGCAGCAGGATGCGAAAAAGTTATAACACCCGCTATTTTAAAAGCAATTGGGATTAAATATCTTTAGAAAGCCATTCATCAATCATTCTAACTTTTTCCTTTATCATGTCTGCGGCAGGAGAGTAATAGCCATCTATACGCATGGTATAATCCAGCCAAGGAGCTTGCTGATAAATCGGTATTGCAGATAATGCGTTAGCTTTTTCATTAATCGCCACTGCACGCATAGTTAAAATATCACCATTATCACGAGCCATGATAAACTTTACAGTGTTGCTGCAAGCAAAGATCGTCCGGTAAATCAATTCTGTTAACAGAACTTCTTCACGATAATTCTGATGGTCTGCAGTTGTATGAAGCAATGGTTCTGTTGTTTTTAATGTTTCCCATGCAAGCCGGGCATTTATTGCGGATTCATTATACTTATCACGTAGGATTTCCATACTTGTTCGCAATTCATCAGGCAAAGGTATCGGCATACCATTTGAAGGATTTATTTCGTCTATTGCCAGACATTTTCGAGTTTCATCAATATTGCTGTGCGAGAAAGTCTCTCCTAATTCCTGCAAATAAAAAAGATATCCATCAAAAACTGGACTTATGTTCATACCTTTTTCCGGAATCAGCGGATGACTTGGACCGAGAAAACTTGGACCTATATAATAATCGTTAATCATCAACACCGGCAAATTTCCCATAGATTTGCTCATGTATTCCCATGATTTTATCACTGTTGCTGCGGCATCATGTCCAAAATCACGAATTGCTATCTTTAATAAGAACTCATCGGAAGTCATTTCTGGTGCGTATGCCGCCCATAATCCTAATGCTTCCGCGCGGGAATTGCACATTCCGAAAAACAGCCATGATTGATGCACACCTTTAGGATGCAAGTTACGTACATTTTGCCATTTCTCACTTAATCTTTGCATTGCCGGTACATAAGGAAATTGAAATACTTCAAGTCCAATTCCTGTTTCAGTCTTAAGAAATAATGGTCTTCCTGCCTTTGTGCATGCTTCTGCTGTTAATAGAATGTTATCTGATGGTCCTGTAAAATCAATGCTATAATCCCAAATATGTTTTATGTATCCATTCTTTTGATACATCTGGTCTTTTTCAACACTCAGGAAAAAATCTATCCCTTGCGGCATTTCTTTAATAAACGGAATCCTGTCAGGATGCTCCCACTGATTTGTTGTGTATGGCCAGGCAGCTAAAAAAACCTTTGGATTTATTGAATGAATTGCTTGTTCAATAGGATACAATAACTTATTCAATGCATCTTCGGTATTCATTGGCATACAGCGAGAACATGGCACTTTAACTGAATTGCGCCACATTTTACAATGATAGAATGACTCTTCAGCAACAATTAAAATAAAACCAGCCAATTCAGGAACTTCACGCAATAAATTATCAAAAAACTCGCTATAAAAATTTAATACCTGCTCATTGCTTGAACATAGAAAATACAAACCATCATCAGCAGTACCGGTACCTTTAACATCAGGATGTGCAGCAAAAACCGCATGGTTTGATCGAAGTTTAGGACCGACAACTACATAGCTGAATTGAACGCCATAACGTGCCGCGCGTTTCGCGGCATCTTTTAGCATTGCTATATTATTTTCGTAATCAGGATGATTCAATTCTGGCAGGATAGTGCTATTAACATAACACAGCATGTCGCCATAAATCATCATACTATTTACGCCATAATGAGCATATAATCTAAATCCATCATCATCAAGATATTCAGTAGAGAAATCAGGTACTGAATAATTCGCTCCCCACGGTCCCTGGCTGATTTGAAAATCCCATGATGCGTTTCGAGTAATAATGCCTTTTGAGAGAAATGGACCGCGCCGAGTTCGCATTTCAAATTCCATCCATGCCTGGCCTGCCCATAACCCGGCAATCCCGCCACCTTCGATAACGATTTCTTTCTCTGTTACTGTTAACCGGCAATCTCTTGATGACAAATCATCTGTAATACGATAAATTATAAGATGGTTCGCTTTTGAAGATATCTCAATACCAAATCGAGCTAAAAAATCAACAGCATCTTCTATTAAAGCAGATGCAATCGGTTCTGATATTTCAGTGATTATTTGCCATTTTTCACATAAAGTAATATCTGCATCTGAAGGAATTGCAGTAGAATCAACCATCACCAGACGATGCGCATCGCGACGTTCACAAACAATTGGATCTGCATTCATTTTCTTCAGTAAGTCTCGTAAAAATAGCGAGTTATGCATCTTTTATCCTTTAATTATCCTGGCCACCACTCTGGTTCATTTGGTTTGATCAAACCATGTTGTATTGCAATTGCATATAATGGCCCCCAATTAGCTACAAATGTACCCTCGTAACCTGTTGGCACACCATCCCAACGATAAAACTCTACACCACTGCCAACACCGCCGTTAAAATGCCCACGTTCATATCCTAATCCTATATCTGCGGCTATTTTTGCTGCTTCATCATTCAAACCGTAAATACTTAATGCACGCATGTAATACATGGCAGAACAAGGCGACATGGCACCATCAGTATAATTTTCAAAAGTTGGTGTAAAACGACCATACAACTGTGGCAGCATGTGGTCTTCGACTGAAATAGGACGAAGATTAAAAGGTATGCCGAAACAAGCATTACCAGCACCAACATCATTTCTCAACTTTTCTAATCTATGCAAAGCTTCTTTTGCTTCATCAAATGGAAGAAGTCCGAATGCACAAGCTACGCCATTTACCCAAAGATATGCTGCGTCATGCAATTGCCCATCACGGCTTCGCCATCCTGCTATCCATCCTGTTTCTGGATTTAATAGAAAAGTTGAATAAGCATTCTTTAATTTTTCAGCGAATTCAATACAACGTACTGACAGTTCATTACAATCAAGAGCTTTTAGCATAGATGCAGCATTTCGCAAGCCACGATATGTCCAGGCATTTACATAAGCATCCATGTGTCCATAACCAACTACATCCATTGCGTTTGAACTCCAACGAAATGAACTGCTGTTGCCGGAAAGATCATGGCAAACAACAAGGCCTTCGTCCCCAAAACTATTTAACATCCGTTCAGTTGCTTTAATTAACCCTGGTTTAATTTTATTTAACCATTTAATATCTGGTTTAGCCTGATAAATTCGACCAGCACCAGACACCAGAATAGGGTCTGAATCTAAATACAAATTACGCCAGAATCCGTAACCGCCACCACCTAATAATCCACGTTCAATAGTAAAACGATATAATTCCAAAGGATCTGGACCATTAATAGGTTTCTGAGTAAATACAACTGTTTCTGCTGGATGCCCTTGGTTAACATGACAATTCACTGAAACAGCATTATTTGAAAAACCACCATATTCAGGTCTGAAACAAGAATATATCGACCCCCAATGCCGTCGTAATGCTGATGATACTTTGTCGTTATCATTTCCATTAGTAACTGGCTCAAAAGCAGTGACTTTATAATTCCATTTAGATGTATACGTACCCGCAGGAACAATAGGACAAATATCATCCATTATCCGCGATCCCATTATTATACCGCCAGTTACCGCATTCATGCAGCGATAACTATCAACTTGCAAATAAGCATCACCATCAACATTTTCGCATTGCAATGCCCCATTACCATCACCAGCCCAAAACATTGGCAATTCAACATCACCGTTTCTCCCTGGTTTTAATGTTGGAATTGCCGCAGGTGCTGTCATTGCTGAAGCACAATTCCAGGCTAATCGCCACCCTTCTATTTCAATTACATGAATTGATTTTTCAACATGTTGTTTAATTTCTATACTAAATCCATCTTCACTTACTATAAAATGTGCATCAATAATTATTCCTTGTCCACAATCAAGGTTTCGGTAATATATATTATTTCCATCAATATCTACACTTCCGGTCCAGCAATTCGATCCAAAATCGCCAAATGAAGTTCGTAATATCGGCCCACTTTGACCGCTGAATAACCCTTGCCCTCCCTGAAATCCCGCACTTGATGCTCGTACCCTATTCTCACCTGCTCGATTGCCGCCTACACCATCCCATCCAAGATGTAATATCTCTGGTCTAACCAGAGAAAAACCTATAGAAAACTTTTCACTGCAAAATTTCACAAGCCATGGCAATTGTTCAACTGTCATCTTTTCTGGTGCTGCCGGACAAATAGAACCGACTTGTAAAGGTGGCAAATATTCCGGCAATTTTTTATCTACAGTATTAGAACTGCCAAAAGCTGTGAGAGAATCAAGAGCACCAAATGGCACACTATATGGCGCGCCATTACATTCACCATGATTTGGCCACACCAGATATTCGCGATCGCATTCTACTCTTATCACATCAGTTTGTATTTCACTAAACTCAATTCGATGAATATTCTTCAGACTTTCAGAAAGGATATTATCCATTTCTTCAATACTCATATTCTGGTTCAATCCTTCACCAGCTATTCGAGGGTCACGAGGTAAATCAACATCCTTAATTACTATCCATTGGCCAGTATTCAAATCAGGTATAGATACAATTATATGAGCAAGATGTGTTGGAACACCTGGTACCCATCGTCCTGACACAATAGGTTTTAATTCAAGTGCATTTACATTAACGATTTGACCAAAGCGCAAATAACGAACTACACTTTGCCCGTTTATCTCAACACCAAGTTCTGGATGATAAACAGGCCGTATCCAGCCATGAGATATCCCTGATGACTTTAACATTTCTGATTTAAACATTATTATTACTCCAAGAAGAGAAATATTGAGGTAAATTTACAGCGTTTTGCTTAATTGGCAACCATGATTTATATGGAGTTCCACCTTCACCAGCACTACCAAAGTCACAAAGATACAATGTCTGAGTATTTTCAATTGGGAATTTCAACAAGATGATTGGTGGAATTTGTCCATGCCAATCAATCAATTCACCTGTTAATTGATTAATATCAAGCGAAGGTATTTTTAATAAATCAATTTCGTTGAATCGACGGTCATAAGTAAGCAATATCGGTCCACGGTAAACAGATATATTTCCTTCACATTCTTTTTCACCAACCCAGCAATGCAATGAAAAATCTAATAATATTTCTATAACATCACCATTTTTCCAATTACGATATAACGTTAAATAAGTACCTGCATGTATTTCATTAACTGACTGCCCGTTTATACTTACTTTTGTGTTTGCTGACCATCTGGGAATGCGTAGCGACAATTCAAACTCTTCACACACTGCAGGATTTACCATAATTTTAATATTGTTAATTCGCGGATATTCAGTATCAATTATCAATTTAACCTTATTCCCAGTAGCCAATTTAACTGACAATTCTCCCGGTTCATAAAGGTTCAATTTTATTCTGTTATCATCAACCATTAATGCCCACTCGCTTATCATACCGAATCCACGTGTACTATTCACACTGCAGCAATTTAATTCCGGGGTTCCTTCACGTGATTGAAAAACTATATGATGTGCACTTGCAAGACGGATGCCATCCATTGGAGTATCATAAGTTGCCCACCGTCCAGAATAACTATGCATTCCAATAATAGAATTATACAAAGTCAATTCCAATTCATCAGCGACTCGCGAATCACCTGTCAACTTGAGCATTTCTACCGTCAAAGCAGTCCAGGCAATAGTACAACAGGTTTCAATAGCTCCAGGGTGATACGGATTTCCTTGCGCTTGTTCGCCGGATGAAAAACCACCATTATTGTGACGATCAAGCCGTACTATGCTTTGCCATATTTGGATATATGCTTTTTTATATTTTTCTTCACCGGTAAGCCAATATAATTCTACAATAGCCATTATTGGATGCAGGCTTTCCCATCTTGGTTTTGGCAACTGATAAAAATCCTGACCAGCAAGTGAACCATTTACCCAATTCCCTGCAAGAAAATTACCATCTTTATCTTTCAAGCCAAACTCTTCATCAACAAGCTGTTTTGCCATTTTCAGATATTTATCATTTCCAGTATGCCTATATAACAAACAAAAACTATGTGCAGGTGCCAGATTCATCTCTGTATCACCGGTCTCAACTAATCTTGGTGATTGATTTAAATATAGAGAACAAATACCATCAGCGATTCTACGTGCACATTCTAATGCAGCCTCGTTATTTGTGCATTCATAATAAAATAACAAACCCAGCATAACATGGTAATTACCCCAGGTATCCCAGGTATCAATATATGATCCATCAGGATAATTGACATTATTTAAAAAATGATGACCTGCTGGCCATGGACCTAAATAACCGTCATCAGTCTGTAATGATATTAATTCATCAACAAATAATGACAGGTATTGCCGCAACAGCAAATCATCATTAACACGCAACACTTGGGTTGCCGCTGTTAGATACTTTCCAGCGAACTCACCAGCCCAGGGAACCATATTTCGATATGGCAGACGATCACGATCACGAAACATTTCCAACATCCCGCGATTAGCGTCCGGTGCTGTTAACAACCAGTTTGTAGTTACAGCATTAATATACGCATTAACACAGCCTTTAAAATCAAAAGATGCATTTAATGCATTCAATTTTGGTTCTACTTCATATTTAATCATAATTACTTCTCCAAAAATCAGAAATTAAATTATTTTTAATTTGCATTAGTATACCTTTTGATTAATATGAGTCAATAGAAATACATGATTTTTCTATATTTTCTTTATCAATTAAACAATATCTCGCAATAATCAGCTCTTTTTAGTAATATATATTCATGATATACGATATTACTTTGCCAATCTCATCGGAATTGGCTGTATGGCCAGGTGACAACCAGATAAAATACGAAAAAACTTTGGGTGATATTCAAGTTTCTTGCTGGACAATCGGCAGTCATAATGGCACACATATAGATGCACCAAAACATGTAAAAGAATTTTCAGAATCTATTGATGATATCCCTTTAGAATGGATGAACGGAAAATGCCGGGTTATTGAAATCAATGCAGAAAAAGAAATTTCTGTTGATGATTTAGTGAAATTTGATATTATCGCAGGTGAAAGATTGCTGATTAAGACATCAAATTCAGCATCATTCATGGCAAATCCGACAAAATTCCCTGATCATTTTATCGGTTTAAACCCGAGTGCAGCAGAATATTTAGCCTCTAAAAAGATTCAATTAATAGGAATAGACTTTTTATCAATTGAAGCACCTGGATACAACATGCTGGTTCACCGTTTATTATTATCGCAAAAAATAGTAATATTAGAGGGGTTGGATTTGCGGAAAGTAACAACCGGTGAATACAACCTTATTTGTGCACCTTTAAAATTATCCGGTTCTGATGGCGCACCAGCACGAGTTTATTTAAATTCTAACGTGGAGTAATTAATAAAATGGAAGAAAAAGAAGAATACGAGATTGTAGAAGAAGAAATCGTCGTTAAGAAAACCGCTAAATTTGAAAATAGTTTGACAACAGCTTTAGGGATATTTTTATTTCTGGCTGTATTATGCATTGCTTTCAAACCTCAACCGATTATCGAAAAGAATTCTACCCTTATTCAATACAAGATGGTATCCAGATTCACAGAAATGCTTACTCCCAAATTAATAAAATTTGAAGCTGATGATGATATAGAAAACCTTACCTTTAAAAAAAATCCCACTTTAATGGAATTTGCAGATGCAAACACCCGCAAACAAATCGCTGAACAAACATTAGTGATGTGGGATGAAATTGTAAAAGACAACAATAATAATGATACAAAAAGAAATGCTTACGTTAATATGGCGGTAATAAATTGGTTATATAAAGATAAAACAAAGGCAAAAGAAGAATTTAATTTAGCCAAACAGCAAACGAAAACAACAGATAACATAGACAATCAGCTTATCGATAAAATATCTTCAGCATTATTCAGCGATAAAGATGCCAGATATATTGTAATAAAAGATGATAAAAAAGCTAATGTTCCAATTATTTCAGGCAATAAAGAAAACATTGCTGCTATCGGACATAATGTAATTGAATTTACAAGTCAAGAAATAATAGATATTGAACCTTTACCAATTAGTGCTATTGTTCTACAAAAATTAGACCCTCAAATAGAACAAGAAACAACATTCAATATAACTGCAAAAAAAACCACATCTTATATTTATACTTCAGTTTTTCTTGGCATGGGTGGACTATTTATATTAATAATATTCATTACTTCCGGAATATTGTGGATTTTATCCGCAGTCGGGTCTGTAAAAATTACTACACCTATTGCTGTTGAGACTATCGAAGAAGAAACATCAGAAATTGCTAATGATAAGGAAAATCAAGATGAATACCCGCATTCACCGCATCGTTTTGGAATTGGCATATCATTATTCATAATTCTCGTTTATTTAATAGCTGAAGGATTACTTATTGAATTATTCAATAGATATGGCTCTTATTTAACCACAGACCCGGAAAGATTAACCAGTATAACTGTTCTATACAGCATAGTTTTCAGTGCAATTTTCATATTGATAGTCTTATGGTATGCCACAAAATCTTCTATTTTGATTTCAACTTTTTTCAAACCGGCAAAACGTCCAATATTACAGGCTTTTTCGGGATATGCCATGGTGATACCACTGGTAACATTGATATCGCTAATTCAAGCATCATCAAATAATGGTCAGAACGATACTCAGCAAGTCATGGATATGGTGATGAATAATTCATCTGATAACATATCACGGATATTATTTGGAGTTGCAATCGTAGTCTTAGCACCGATTATTGAAGAAACTTTATTCCGCGGGTTCTTATTCCACGCATTAATGCGTCGTATGCCATGGGGAATTGCTGCAATAATTTCTGCGATTTGCTTTGGATTAATTCATGGACAATTAAGTACTATTTTGCCGATAACTGTATTAGGATTAATGCTGGCTATATTAACTTATCGAAATCGTTCAATTATCCCGGCAATATGGGCACATGCAATATTTAATGGCATGCAGCTATTATCAGTTTATGGTATTCTTGATGTACTTAAATGATTAATTTTTTCTATATATCGGTTTTTATATTCACTATTATCTCTGCATACGCTGACAATGGCGCATTTCTCGCAGGAATGGCAACAACTGTCGCTGTTCACGAATCCGGTCACCTGTTAACTGCAGCATCATTGGGATATAAAGTAAAAATTAAAGGTGCATCAATTACATATATCGGGAATATGTCGGATAGAGACCATCTGCGATTGGCATCGGCAGGTTTTCAAACACAATGGATTTTAACTGAATCAATATTCTGCGCTAATGAAAATAAGAAGATGAGTGATTATGAACGCGGAATAATAGCAGGACATATTGCCATTACTGCCGCCTATTTAACTATTCTGATGAATCACCCGGAAAGTGATACACGCGGAATAAAAGACAGCGCTCAAATAAATAATTTAACTACTGCCGCCATCATAGCAGTGCCTGCAGCACTTGATTATTGGCGAGTATTTGGCAAAAACAGCCCCAAATGGGTACCATTAGTATCGTCAGGGTGCAAATATGTTGGTATTGCTGCTGTATGGAGTTATTAAAAGTTTAAAATGGAAGAAAAGAAAGAACAAGATAATAAAGAAGAATTAATTTCCGCATTAAACAGCAACAATACTGAAAAGCTGCCAGAAATGCTGGAAGAGCTACATGCCGCCGACCTTGCAGATATTTTCACTGATTCATCATCCAATATTCGACAATTGCTGGTAGATAATCTGAATGATGAACAGGTAGGATATTTATTATCTGAATTAGATGAAGATGACAGAAAGATTGCCCTTGATCTGATGACTGTTGACCGAACATCTCAAGTTCTGGAAAACATGTATTCAGATGAAGCCGCCGACATATTATCCGAATTGCCCACTCATGAAGCAGATGAATTATTAGAACGCATGGACCAGGAAGCAGCTGATGATGTTGCAGACTTAATGCGCTATGCAGAAGATACTGCCGGCGGATTAATGGCGAAGGAATTTGTGACAGTTTCTGCAGATGACACCGTTGACGATGTTTTACAAATGTTGCGACGACATCATGATGACGCAGAAATGATTTATTACCTTTATGCTATTGATGAAGACGAACGGCTGCTTGGTACTGTAACATTGAGAAAATTGATTGTTTGTGATTTACAGCAAGAAATAGCAGAGATTATGAACCGCGATTATATCAGTGTAAATACAGACACGCCGCAGGAAGAAGTAGCAGAATTAGTGCGATACCATAATTTGCTTGCTGTGCCGGTATTGGATGAAGATGGACGTATTCAAGGCATTGTTACAGTAGATGATGTTGGTGATGTAGTACGCGAAGAAGCAGCGGAAGAATTATTGGAAATAAGCGGTGGTGATGAGGATACCACCTGGAAATGGTCAGAACGCCGTGGGATGCGTACTGGCATACTTGCATTGTTGGGTGGTTCTATAGGAACGGCTTTATTATGGTTAGTATCCGGACATATAGTAAATCGAGAAAAATTATTGCTGATTCCAATAGTTTTGGTGATGGCAATTATCACAAGCAGTCAATCCTCTCTGGCTGTTGATATGGGACGAGAAAAAATGATGCCGGTGATTCTGCGAGAAATATTGGCAGGTTTTTTCTTATCATTTATTTCATTTTTTCTATCTATTATTTTCATGTTAATATTTAAACCTTTCTACATAACTTTTGCATACGCAGTATTTTTTGGAGTATGGACTGCGGCATCATGCGGTGCAATTTGCAGTGGAATATTAGGAAAAATAAATGAACGTATAGGTCCATTCAATCATACTTTAATTGTAATTGTATCTGCATCCGCAGGTATAATCATATATCTATTGTTTGGAAAATAAAAAATCAACCTGATAATATATTGTAAAATTGTTAGAAAATCGTTTGGAAACTCCAACTTTTTTGCAGGAATTAAGAACTTGCCAAGAGAATTATATTATACGGCGTCGGATTTTCCGGCGCCTATTTTAGCGTATCGTGGAGAAAAGCTACCATGGCGAAAGTTAAACTGGCGTTAATTAGCGTATCGGACAAGACCGGGTTATCGGAGTTTGTGTGCGGACTTAATGAGATGGGCGTAGAAATTATCTCAACCGGCGGCACTAAAAAAGCAATAGCCGATGCAGGTATACCTGTACGTGATATATCTGACTACACAGGATTCCCTGAAATGATGAATGGCAGGGTAAAAACACTACACCCGAAAGTACATGGCGGATTATTAGCATTACGAGATAATGAAGAACACATGGCTCTTGCGGCAGAACATAATATCCGAATGATTGATATGGTTGTCGTTAATTTATACCCATTTGAAGCAACTATTGCAAAGCCAGAAGTAACATTAGAAGATGCCATTGAAAATATCGATATCGGCGGACCATCAATGGTTCGAAGTGCTGCAAAAAATTATCGCAGTGTAGCAATTGTTACTAATCCTTCAAAATATGAACAGATACTTTCAGAAATGCGTGAAAGCGATGGCGAAGTAAGTTTGAAAACCAAAACTGAGTTAGCAGTTGATGCATACACTCTGACTGCCGGTTATGATACTGCAATCAGCACATGGCTGCGCAGTAACGTTCTCGATGAGGCAGGAATGCCTTCAGTCATATCAGTTCGTGGTAAAAAAGTGCAGGAAGTTCGTTACGGCGAAAATCCCCACCAGAAAGGCGCATTTTTCAGCTATTCTTCCGGCGATGCCTATGGTTTAGCGGCAGCAAAAATATTACAAGGCAAAGAACTTTCATTTAACAATTACCTTGACCTTGAAGCTGTATTATCTGGCGTTCGCGAATTTGACCCACCAACTGCATATATTGTAAAACATACAAGTCCATGTGGCGTTGCAAGCAACCCTTCATTAGCACAGGCTTACCTTGATGCATTGGAATGCGACCCATTATCAGCATTCGGTGGAATCGTTGGATTCAACCGGCCAGTTGATGCTGCTACAGCCCAGGCTCTTTTGGATGGTATGGCAAAATATGGCTTTTTAGAATGTATCCTTGCACCGTATTTCCAGTTAGAAGCACGAGAAATGCTGGCAATAAAAAAGAATCTGCGGTTAGTTGAAGTGCCAGACATGCAGGCACAAGACCCTTATGATTTTAAACGTGTAACCGGTGGATTTGTCGCACAGGAAATGGACCGCGTAACTGACCCGTCAGAATTTAGAGTGGTAACAAAAAAATCACCAACACCTGGTGAGTTGGATGAATTAAGATTCGCATGGAAAGTTTGCAAAACAACAAAATCAAATGCGATTGTATACGCACATGGTACCCGTACGGTAGGTATTGGCGGTGGCGTCTATAGCCGTGTAGATGCTAATAAAATTGCAGCAGAAAAAGCTGGCATAAAAGCAAAAGGAGCAGTATTAGCTTCCGACGCTTTTTTCCCGCATCATGATAACATCGAAGTTGCTGCCAAGGCTGGAATCATCGCGATAATTCAACCTGGTGGTTCCATAAAAGATCAGGATGTTATAGATGCCTGTGATAAGTTAGGTATTTCCATGGTGTTTACAGGAATACGACACTTCAAACATTAATTTGCTTTTATCCCCCCGTTATTTGCGGGGGGATTATTTTTTTATATCAGGATTACTTACATGTACAATATTATATCAAAATTAAACGCACCTAATAAAGATGAAAGATTATCAAACGCGCGTGAATTACGTAAATTAATTAATAATGAAACCATAATCCTGCCAGCATTAACAGATGAAGTTAACAACCACGTTCATACTATTTATTCATTTAGCCCTTACTCACCGACAGCAGCGGCATGGGGAGCCATGCAGGCCGGTTTACAGGCGGTAGGAATAATGGATCATGATTCCGTAAGCGGAATTGATGAAATGCTGCAAGCAGGTGAGATATTAGGAATAGCTACAACTGCCGGATGCGAGATTCGCGTATCTATGCGCGGAACCATGATGGAAACTAAATCAACAAACTATCCTGGTGTTACTGGATTTTCATATATTGCTCTTCATGGAATACCCGCGAATGCAATTAATACCTGCAAAGAGTTTTTAAAACCGATGCAAATAGCCCGTAATAAACGCAATGAAAAGATGATTGATAAACTCAACTCAATAATAACACCACTCGGATTAGAATTAATTAATTTTCAAGAAGATGTTTACAATCAGTCGATGGCAAATGAAGGAGGTGCTATTACTGAGCGTCATATCTTAGCAGCATTATCACGTAAAATCATAAATAAATTTGGCAAAGGACCTGAATTAATATCATTTGTTGTGAATAATTTAAAGCAAAAAATATCATCTAAAATTGAGCAACAATTATTAGATACTGATAACCCGCATTACCTGTATGATTTACTGGGAATTTTAAAAGCAGAATTTGCAGAATCATTTTTCCTAACCCCGAATGAAGATGAGTGTATTCCAGTGAAAAAAGCAATAGCATTTGCAAACTCTATTGGTGCTATTTCAGCATACGCGTACTTGGGTGATGTAACAGAATCTCCAACAGGTGATAAAAAAGCTGAAAAATTTGAAGATGAATATTTAGACGACTTAATTATTACACTTAAGGATTTAGGATTTAGGGCAGTGACATATATGCCTCCCCGCAATACAATTCAACAATTGCAGCGGATTAGAAATCTCTGCGAAAAATATAATTTAATGCAAATTTCTGGTGTTGATATAAATTCTTCACGCCAAACATTCAATTGCAAGGAAATTCTTGACCCGCAATTCAGCAACTTGATTATTGCAACCTGGGCACTGATTGGACATGAAAAATTCTCAACAGTAACTTCCGGGAATGGATTATTCGGGGAAAATGCTACCACTAAATATCCAGATCTAAGCGATAGATTATCAGCATATTATAAAATAGGCAAATCCTTAAACTCATTAAAACCATACGAAATGCCAGATAATTTGCCGTTTTAGCGTTAATTTTGCTATACTAAATGCCACTTCAATGTGGGGAATATAAATGCCAATAGATTATTCACAACGATTATCAGAAAAAGTAAAGACATTGCAGCCATCGCCAATCCGTCGTTTCTTCGGATTGGTTGAATCAATGCCAGACGCTATTTCATTAAGTATTGGCGAACCTGACTTTGTAACTCCATGGGGAATTCGCGAAACAGGCATCTTCTCAATCGAGCGCGGACATACTCACTATACATCAAATTTAGGAATGATTGAATTGCGACGCGAAGTTTCAGCATATCTAAACCGCCGTTTTGGATTAAATTATGATCCTAATAATGAAATTTTAATAACTGTCGGCGTTAGCGAAGCACTTGACCTGGTAATGCGATCACTATTAAATGATGGCGACACAGTTGTTATTCCACAACCTTCATACGTTGCATATCCTGCTACTGTTTTCATGGCTGGTGGTAAATCAGTTCCGGTAGAAACATACGAAAGAGATGATTTCCAACTAACTGCGGACCATTTAGATGAAAAAGTTGTTGAATCAAATGCTAAGATTGCGCTAATTGGATATCCAAATAACCCTACAGGTGCAATTCTGCCGGAAGAAAGATTAGCAGAATTAGCTCAAATAATCGTCAAACGCGATATGATGGTTATCTCTGATGAAATCTATCTGGAATTAACTTACAGCGGCAAACCAGTATCATTTGCCAGTATGCCCGGAATGAAAGAACGTACTATTTTAATGAACGGTTTTTCCAAGGCATTTGCAATGACAGGTTGGCGCTTAGGATATGTTTGTGCTCCTGCACCGATTATTGAAGCTATGAATAAGATTCATGCTTATACAGCCATGTGTGCCAGCAGCATTGCACAGAAAGCTGCTATAGAAGCCCTGCGAAATGGTGAGCATGAAGTAGATAAAATGCGCGATGAATATAATCAGCGTCGCCATGTTGTGTTGAATAGACTGCGTAAAATGGGCTTAGGCTGCTTTGAGCCGCAAGGTGCATTTTATGCATTTCCTAATATCAAATCAACAGGACTATCATCATTAGATTTCGCAGAACGATTGCTGATGGAAGAAAAAGTTGCTGTTGTTCCCGGCAGCGGATTCGGTGCTTGCGGAGAAGGTTATATCCGGTGCTGCTATGCTACAGCGATGCCTCTGCTGGAAGAAGCATTAAATCGCATGTCGAAATTTGTTGCAAAACTGAAATAGAATTAATCCAGTTTTATAACACCTTCGCGAATAGCTATTTTTACCAATCCGGCGATGTTGTCCGCATCCAGTTTATCCATGAGATTTTTCCTATGAGTATCCACTGTTCGCGGACTAAGGTATAACTTTTCAGCTATCTCTACACTGGACATTCCTTCGGCTAATAGCACCCATATCTCACGTTCTCTTGGAGTTAATGTTGATATCCCATTATCATTATTTCTTAATCTGTAAACATAATCACGAACTAATAAGTCAGATATAGTTTGACTCAAATATACTTGTCCGTTTAACACCACCGTTACAGCTTTCATTAATTCTTCATAGGCAGATTCTTTCAATAGATATCCTACTGCACCTGCGAGCAGCATATCCTGAATAATCTGCCGATCATCATGCATTGATAATGCAATCACCTTAGTTGATGGAGATACATCCATTATGCGCCGGGTAGCATCAATACCTGTCATCTCTGGTAAAGATATATCCATAATTACCACATCTGGTTCAAATTCTATAATTAGTTCAACAGCATCTTTACCATTGCCAGTCTCACCCACTATTTTATATTCAGGGTTATTCTCTATTAATGATTTCAAACCTTGCCGCACAATTTTGTGATCATCAACAATTATGATTTTTACCATTTTTCTCCCCTTGTTTTATATTTATAGGAATATTTAAAATTACAGTCGTTCCAGATGATGCAAATTTTTCAATTATCATGCTGCCGCCAATATACTTTAATCTTTCCCTGATACCGAATAAGCCAAAACCATTTTTTCCAATAGATTCATATTGTTCACCTGACATACCTATACCATCATCAGAAACAGTAATCTGCAGCAAATCATGATTAAATTTCAAATTAATAACCGCATTTTTCGCATAAGCATGCTTGACTACATTATAGAGTAATTCTCGAGTAGTTACAAATGATATAGTGCGGATAGCTTCAGGCAAGTCTAATAATTTTTCACCTGAGATATTGACGTCAACATTCAACTGATGCCTATCTTTGAAAGTAGACCCTAACCACTTCAATCCTGCCTCCAATCCTAACTCGCGCAATACCGGCGGACTTAAATCGATAGATAATGTACGTGCCCATATTATTGATTCATGAAGGATGTTTCTTACTTCTTCGATTTTCTCAGTTTGATTTTCCGGCATATTTGAAGAATCTTTAATTGTTCCTAACATAAGACGTGCTGCAATCATTGACTGCCCTATCTCATCATGCAGATCAATTGCAATTCTGCCACGTTCAGCATCTTCAGCAAGCATTAATTCAAAAGTCAATGCACTTAATTGTTCACGTATAACTTCTGATTCCAGTTCAATATTTCGTCTGTCTGTAATGTCATTAACTAATATTTGTATTGCAGGAGAATTTCTGTATGAAAATGGAATTATATATTCATCTAAATATCTGGTACTACCATTAATCAATATAACAGACTCAAAATTCTTAATTTGTTTATTTTCATTTTCATTAACATTTAAAATATTATCAGGTGAAATAATGATATCTATTTTTAAATCATCTATTTCTACAGAATCATCAATCTCTATCAACTTTCTTCCCGCGTTATTAGCAAAGACAAATCGGTTATCTTGAATGATAAATACTGCAGTTGGCAAAGACTCTATTAATTGCTGATAATGTTTTTCGCTATTTCGAATAGCAATATTTTTATTCAATTCATTCTCGCTTGCTTCTAAGCTCGCAAGCATCTGATTAACATCAATTGTTAAGATATCTAATTCATCTTGTCTTTTATTTGCTGATTCTGGCAATCTATCTGACAGTTTTCCAGAATCAGCAATTTTCCTTAAAGAAGTTCCTACTTCAGATAATCTATTGATAACAAGAATATCTAAAATATTCATTACAAATAAAATTATTACAAGGACAACAAATATAATAACTGCATTTATAAATATTACATTTTGCCTGCCTTGCTCATAAAAATTTCTATTTGCAAAAGCACTTACAATAAATGATTTTTTATTATCAATATCATAAAATGAAATGTGACCTGTTATTTTATCATAATTACGTTCCAAACTTATTTCGTTTTCATTCATATTATGGATACTTTTGTATTCACAATTACAATTTACAGATACGGAAGCGAATTTATTATTGAACGGAATAAAACATATATTCCCAAATCCACTTTCATCCATTAATTCTGCCAATACTTTGTCCTGAAGAAATCTGCCCATTATCAATGTACCATTAATGGGTCCTGAAAAGTCATTGTGCAATATCGGTTGCGATACAGTTAATAAAGGACCATATTTAGTAGCGATTAATCCGGAATGAGAAGATTTGGAATTGGAGAAATTAAGTATTGATTTTTGATTCAATATCTCATTTTCAACATTCATTGGATTTAGAATTTTATTTTTAACAACTATTGGTAAAATTTTCTTGTATATTATTTTGCCATTGTTATCACAAAATAAAATAACATCGATTCCGATATTGTTAATTGATTCGTTTTCTAAATTACTCTTTATATAAACCGGAGATTTTGAATTAATAAAATTATATGTTTCATCCCAGGAAGACCAGTCTTTTAAAGTTGAAACCATCCCGTTGGTATCAGATTTAACAACAGCGCGAATTTGACTAATTCTGCTTGTCATGTAATCTGTTTCGATGTCTAAAACGTTTTTAGTTATCAGGTAATCAGAAATAATACTTATTATTACAATAAGTATTGCCATTACTGAAATAATTCCAAATAATGTTTTTACCCGCAGAGATGATTTCATCTTTTAAACAAGCAGAACACACCCAGAAGAAATAATCCTAAACATCCTTTTTTACTGCTGCTTTGTACCGGGTCAACATGAGTAGCATTACATTCCTGACAAAAACCGCCATTGATTGGAATAATATGTCCAGTTGATAATTTTTCCCATTTTATAACTCGAATGGTAATAGTATCTTTTTTTACAGGCCTTTTACATTTGTCACAAATTGAATAAGCATGATCAGGACAAAGCGGGTTATTATCTGAATCGAATGGTCGTGTGGATCCGAATTCCTGCAAATTTCCTACAGGTTTTCCACAAACTGCGCAAGAAAAAGGCAACGGAAGTTTGCATTTTGGACAAACATCAACATCAGTTAAAATCTCTTCATTGCATTTTCGGCATTTAATTAATGGCATAATAGCATTTCCTTAATTTATGGAATAATTGGCATTGACGGTATCGATGATATCAATGGATTCCTAAATGATATCCCTTCACGAAATGTGGAGGTATTTTTTGTACTTTTCTCTTGACCTAAGTAACTTATTGCTAATGAATTTACTGTTAGAATTTGATTAGTTGATGTTCTTTCTGCATAAAAAGATATGTCGCTGACATTATTCGCAACGTATTTGTTTGATGTTTGTGTGATGGTATTGTTGCTATTTTGAGTAAACCTTCTTTTCCATAGATATGTTCCTGTTGCTGATGCTGTACCGTCACTATTACCTAAATAATATTGAATAACTCCTGTCAAATCTGCAACCATAGGTGTAATATTTAAACCATTGGTGTCTTTTGTTGGACGGTATATGATAATCCAAGGATATGATGGCGTCCAATACGTAGACGCTCCTGTTACCACAGGTTGATTTGAAGTTGAGGATGTATGTGTTACGAGACATTTATATGTTTCATATACTGACTTAATTCTTCCGCTTGTATCAGTAGGATCAACAACATCAAAGCGGCAAATTACAACATTATTCTGAGAATATGATGTAGCACTTGCCCACATTGGTGGCAATCTAATATATGCGGCAGACATTAACTCATCAGTTATTCGATTCGTAATCACAAATGCTTGTGGATAGTCTTTAGATATAGTAGATGCTTTTCGCCATATTCTCATCGATGTTATGAGCAATGCTACGATAACAGCGAATATCAAAGTTGATATCGCTACTCCAATCATTAATTCTGGTAACGTAAACCCGTATCTTCTCTTCATTTAGCTGCCACCACAATCATTGAGCTCATTTGAGCACTTAATAAATTATTTTTCATGCCTCGCCAATTGATAACTACTGTAGCTCTATACATTTTAGCATTCATGTTAGCTTCATTTGAACCTGCTGTTGCGCCAGTAAATGGCAATCCATTAGGTGTGATTACAATATTACCATTAGGGTAAATATTAAGTACATCAGCCGGCAACCTTGGAACAATATTTTTCAAAACCATCGTATATGTAGCCACAGTACCTGATAACGTTTTTGTCGCTCTACCTGCAGTAACCTCTGCATCCATATTAGACATATAACCTGGCACACCTAAACTGCGCATTTCTTCAATTTCAGACTCTAATAAAGTAGTTGCTACACCAACACGCTGCGCATTATTCAAAGATACAGCAGCTTGATTAATCGCCTGTACACATGCTACAATACCAAACGATAGTAGCACTATTGTCACTAAAATCTCTACCAATGTTATACCTGACAGATGTTTCTTTTTCATTGTGTAACCTGCCATGACAGTATATCATATTGATTAGTACTGGGAAATGCGGTTAATGGACCTTCAGCCATACGCGGGTCATACGAATAATGTTCTGTATAACCGTATTGAAGAGTTGTTCCGCTAAATTGCCCGGTAATAGCAGCCGTCTTAACAACACTGCCACCAAGTATATATAACCCGCCCATTAACTTTTGATTTCCGATATCTTCAACATAGATAGAACCGGCAGATTCATTACCTAATCCCATCATTACACCATTTATAAAAAAATCTTTAGCTGTAGTTGTAGGGTGGGCAACATGGTCATAATTTGTATCTGGGGTTACATTACCTTTTACACGAATCTGATTGGCAATAAGACCCAATGCAGGAACACGTATATTATTAGCATGAGTCATTGGCAAAGTAAAATCCGGTTCATGTTGATAAGTTAAATTATTAGCGATTGTAATATTAGCACTTGCGCCACGAGTAAAATCTGTAGCTATTGTCCAATAATTATCACGAACAATGTTATTATTAACCACATAATTATCTGCAAGTACACCATTTACACCTTTTATAGCACCAGTGCAATATAATACACCATTTGGTATTCCGGCAGATAATGTCGGTGTAGTAAATGAACCTGTGATTGAAAATGGTAATGTTTCATTTCCGGTAAAAGCTGTAGTACCGGTTTTCGTTCTGACTGAAGTTGTATTTGCAGCAAGGTTAATAGTGATCTCAGTTATTTTTGCTACATATTTAGTTCCATTCCAAATATTATGGTTAATCGTAACTATCTGTTCACCTGAAGTACCGACAGAAAATACTGTTGTTACTGGTTGGTCAAAACTATTGATATATATACCGGCAGAACTTACTGTTGCATTTAAATAAACTCCCATATTTGCTTGGGTTGCTGTAGGTGGGATAGCACCATAAGAGGAATCACGTTGTTCGGTTGCTATGGTAGGAAATGGAACAATGTCTGAGCTTGTAGTTAAGGCAGACTGTCCGCCTGCAAATATCTTATGCCATTGTGCATCTGTGGAAGGTTTACCGGATGAACCCCATGCCATATCTGTGCATGAAGTTGAAGCGGTATCATAAAAAATATATGGATAAGATGGATCATAAGGATCGCGGGTATCAGTTTTTTTCCATACTATGTTCACTTGCCTTGTACCACCATTACCATTTG
Source organism: uncultured bacterium (assembly GCA_964638715.1). Taxonomy (GTDB): domain Bacteria; phylum Armatimonadota; class Hebobacteria; order CAIYQO01; family CAIYQO01; genus JBAXQQ01. The sequence goes on from CAZWZF010000001.1 coordinate 138,464, forward strand.
AATGGAACGGACCATGAAACGATGACAAATCAGTAACCCAATAGTTATTGCTTAAACCAGTATCCTCAAAATATCCATATTGTGAAAAGGAACGTGGCGAAAGTTGAATAGTTATTTTTTTAATAGTTCCATAACGTGTAGCAGTACCAGTACCAACTATTTTATAGTTGCGCATCCAGGCGTTAAGTGAATTGGTAATAGGATAAATTTCCACAAAATATGTCCCTGTTGACATTGAAATTGTACCTGTAGCAGGATATCTAACATAAACTGTAGGAGGTATCGCTTGAACACGCAAATAAGCCTGACCAGTATTAATAGCCGCATCAGCCAATTCAACAGCCTCAGCTGAAGATTGTTGACGTGAAGTAATATACTGTGTGTTTGAAGCTATTCGTATAGTTGATATACCAAGTATCATACAAATAACGAGAGCAAACAGTCCCATTAAAAATACGTATCCACCTCGTTTACGATTTGTCAGAATCATATATTTGCTTTACCCCTTACTAAATTCTATTATACATAATAACATCTAATATTGCTACATTCCATATATCTTTAATTAATTATACCCATTTTAATTACAATTTGACACAATTTCTATCAAATTATATAATTTTCTTGTCATGCAAATAATGCTTTTTACTAATGAGGCTGAGCAAGTAACCACTACAAACCGGAAGCTATAAAGTATCCGGGTAATTTTGGTTTGGTTTACCTCCCGGATATCCGGGAGGTTTTTTTATTATTCAGGGGGAACAACATGAGCGAAATATTAAAAGTTGCTGAAAATGAAGATGCAGCGCGTACCATTTTATCGTGGTTGAAACAATATCATAAAGAATTATCTAAAACAGCAGTCGCTGTTAAATGCGGTAATGAAATGTTAGATGTTACTGCCACTATTCCTGTTGGCGAAGAAATATCTATCATTACTTCCGCTGATCCTGAAGGTCTGGAAATAATTCGTCATTCTGCCGCTCACTTGCTGGCACAGGCAGTATTGCACCTTTTCCCAAATGCAAAACCAACCATTGGACCGGCTATTGATAGTGGTTTTTATTATGATTTTGCGGTAGATAAACCATTTAACGAAGATGACTTGATTGCAATTGAAGCAGAAATGTCGAAATTAGTTAAGCAAAACATTCCAGTTTCATCCTCAATAGTCAATCGTGTGCAATTAGCTAATGAATACCGTAATAATGGTAATCCTTTCAAGGCAGAAATATTGGATGAAATTACCGATGATGAAGTAAAGGTATATACCCAGGGTGATTTCAGTGACCTTTGCCGTGGCCCACATGTACCGTCAACGGCAAGACTATCTGCGGTAAAATTGACCAGTGTCGCCGGTGCATATTGGCGCGGTGATGAAAAACGTCCGATGTTATCACGTATTTATGGCACTGCTTTTACTACTAAAGAAGAATTAGAGTCATATATTCAAATGCGCGAAGAAGCAAAAAAACGCGACCATCGAAAATTAGGCCGCGAACTTGGCTTATTTATGATTTCTCCAGAAGTAGGCGCTGGACTGCCATTATGGCTGCCTAAAGGTGCTATAGTCAGAAATGCTTTGGAAACTTTTATGAAGGCGGAATTAACCAAGCGTGGTTACTTGCCAGTATATACCCCGCACATTGGCAAATTGGATTTATATCGAACTTCCGGACATTATCCGTATTACAAAGAAAGTCAATTTCCGCCAATTATATTTGAAGGCGACGAATTCAAAGAAGAAAGCGGTTACCTGCTTAAACCGATGAATTGTCCGCACCATATTCAAATTTATAAGAATGAAATGCACAGTTATCGAGATTTGCCATTGCGATTATCCGAATTCGGTACTGTTTACAGGTTCGAACAGAGTGGTGAATTAGGCGGTATGACCCGTGTGCGCGGATTCACTCAGGATGACGCTCATATATTTCTTACACCTGACCAATTAGATAAAGAGTTTAAAGATACCGTCGACCTGACATTGTATGTATTGCGCACATTAGGGTTAAGCGATTATAGAGTTCGTGTATCATTACGCGACCCTGACAGTGATAAATATGTAGGTGATTCTGCTAATTGGGACAAGGCACAAGCAGCAATTCTGAAAGCGGTGAAAGACCTTGACATGCCTTATACAATAGCTGAAGGTGAAGCGGCTTTTTATGGTCCGAAATTAGATTTCCTTGTTCGTGACTCTATCGGTCGCGAATGGCAACTGGGTACCGTCCAGGTTGATTATAATTTGCCGGAAAGATTTGAAATGGAATATATCGGTGAAGATGGGCAAAAGCATCGACCGGTAATGATTCATCGTGCCCCATTCGGATCATTAGAAAGATTTTTTGGCCTGTTGATAGAGCATTTCGCCGGTGCATTCCCAGTATGGATGTCGCCTGTTCAAGCGACAGTAATTCCTATCGCTGAACGGCATCATGACTATGCACAGGAAGTTTGCAAAAAATTATTTGACTTACCGGCACGGGTAAATGCAGATTTGCGTTCTGAATCTATGCGTTACAAAATCCGTGACGCGCAGATGATGAAAATACCGTATATGCTGGTGGTTGGCGACAAAGAAGTCGAAGATGGTACTGTCGGCGTTCGCAGTCGCAGTGAAGGTGATTTAGGTGCTATGAGTTTGGATGATTTTGCAGCTAAATTAAAAATAGAAAGCTTAGCACCGATGTCATAAAAATCTAAAAACTGGCTGTTAAAATATTTTAGCAGCCAGTTTTGATATCATTAAGTCAAAAAATATTATAAAATCAATAAAGTATCACCCTTCTTTAAAGTAATAGCTTTATTAAATTCAAAACTCATAAATCCATCATTATCTTCAATGGTATGATTTATTTCTCTACCATTCATTTCAACTGTTAATTTACCGTTAACAGATGGAATTGATAATGTTTTAAATTTCATTTCACCAGATAAACAGCTAAGCATAAATAAATCTTCATTGTAAATAACTTTTCCCCAACCATTTGCAGAAAACCATGGGGCACGGAAATATGTACCGGTTACTTCAGCATTTTTAGGCTTTGCAATCATCGGAACGCGACCACCTTTTAAGGTGAAATCAATATCTTCAGATGTTGCCAGCATCATTTGCGGCGTATATCCTGTTATATCTTTTACTAATTCATGGACTGCGATATTCTGGGGGTCGCGTGCTGCTGTCAAAACTTTATTACCATCGTTTCGCAATGGTATGAATCCAAATTTCCTCATAATTTTTTCTGGTATCATACCTGCTATCTGCGGGTCTGGTGCTATACGCATTGGCACACTGACTTCTAATCCCATGTGTTCTGCATACGCTAACAGTAATTGTTTTTGAGTAATATTACTGGTATCCATGAGTATTTGACCAATTGATTTACCACTCAAGTTAGCTTCTTTTTCAGCATCATAAAATTGCTGGCTGGTAACCCATTCACGAGACACAAGAATGTCCCCCAACTGCACACGTCTATTAAAGAAAGTTTTAGATTTTTGTTTTTTCATAACTGGCGAAAATGATAATTTAAGGAGCGGCAAATCAATTTTAAATCCAGTTATACTTAACAATATTGCCCATGAAGACATTGCCCGGTAATAATGTTCACCACATTCAACATGATTCCAACAACGTCCACTGCGCAAATGCCGGCGATGAATATTTTTCACCACCTGCACACCTTGTTCAGACATGCCGGCATCTATCATAAATGATGCCATCGCATATTCTATTCCAGTCCAGGTGGCAAGTGCCTGAAAATTTTTATAGGTTGCTGTCCGCGGTTTACGATCTGGCGGATAACTTGCATTTATCAACCCACCGTCAACATGATAATTATATCTCATCACAGCACCCATTGCTTGACGGATTTTATCAATCGGCAAACTGAATCCCAGACCTATTACTGAAGTAAACCATTCACCATCAATTTGGTCGCTCATACAGCATTCATCACGTGTATCACCATCTACCCATAAACTATAATATTCTCCATTCCACAATAATTTATCAAAATTTACCGACGCTTTTTGGTGTAGTTTTCGCCACTTTTCAGTATATTCATCGTCACCGACTGCCTCACCCAGTCGGATTGCAGCTAATAAGGCAGACAACCACAAAGATGCAATGTAAGAAGGAGTACCAAAAAAATCCCAACAGTCATAAGTATTTCTTGCGGTGTCATGGTCAGGTAAACCATCACCATTCATGTCTAATTTTTCGGTATTATCCATTGCACGTAATACATGCGGCCATGCCTCTTTTAGATATTTTTCATCACCAGTCCACATATAATCCCGGCATACCAGCAATACAAATTGCTGATTCATATCAACTCGGTCAAATCCATTATCTACTTCAGATAAATCCGGGGTGAAGAAATGATGAACCCGTCCGTCTTCACGTTGATATTTCGCACCCATCAACATTTGGTTCAATTGCAAATCTGGAAATAAAGCGAGAATATTAAATGACCCCTGGTATGTAATGTCAGTGGTATGAAAACCACAACAGCCCAATCCTTCCCATACCGCAAAATCACCAGCCTTAGTCCACCAAGTACATTTCGTAAGAGTGCTAAGTTGTGCTCCCCAGGATTCTGCAATATCAGCATCAAGGTTTGTAGAATACAAGTTTTCAGTAAACTCCAACGTCTTTAACCTATTAACCGCATAGTGTTCAGAAAGGTATTTATTGACCGCCAGAGCATCAGCAAACCAGTTCTCATACATGTGGCCTAATATATTTTTCTTTACACTAAAATGGTAAGGGAAATACCATGAACAGGTGAAACGAATCTCTTTTTCTTCTTTACCCGCTAATTTAAAGGATGAACATAATGCGCCATCACCCCATTGATTGCACTTCTCATCCTGTGCAGACATGAATCTAACCCGATCACGCATTTCACGAATAAACTGGCGCTTGCCTGGTACTGCTGTCACAATCTCTTTGTCTATCTTTTCAATTCTATCTTTAACATCCATAGCAAAACTATATTTTAATACATCATCAAAAAGTTTTTCTATTTCAACATCAGAAAGAGTATCAATATTTTCATTAGTTAATCCAACCATATTGAAAGGTGCTTTAGCAGATTTTGAATTTCGCAATTTCCCATTGTCTCTAAAATCATAAAACAATGATTCAAACGACATACCATATTGCGAATCAAAACCTCCCCAGCGCATAGTTCCATAACCAGTATAATATAGTGGAAATTCACCGGATGTATAGCTGATATCACCACCTGCAGCAGACAATGCCATACTGCCTTGGGTAGGTCGGCAGCCATCATTTTCTGCCGCAGATGAATTATAAACCAGATAAGTTACCGCGCCATCTTCGATAATTTCGTTTTTAAGTTCTCTGTTTTCTGCACCTGAAGATATGGGGTTTTTCAATGTTGCTAATATTGCGACTTCCACCGGTTTATCAGTCTTATTTATTGCCCAAAATACAAAATAAAAACCAGGGGTTCCACTTACTTTTGAATCATGAGGAATAAAAGGTGAAAATGCTATAGCTTCCAATTCAATTGGTAAATCATTATCAATATAATTTAAAGTTGCCACCGGATACGCGCCATTAAATGCAATTTCTTCAACACTCATTAACCATGAATAATGATAAAGATTATGCTCTTCATTACGGACATTTAATCTGCGCATCAACACTTCGCCATCCGATGTTTTTACTCGCAAATAAAACGCCAGTGCATCAGGAGGTAGATTCGGACCTTCGCAATTTAAACCTTCAGGTTGATATGGTGCCCATTTGCCAATATTAAATATTTGCCATTCATGAAAAGCACCATCCGGACGAATTTCAACCGTTCCGGTGCCAATTCCACCAAGTGGAATTCCACTCTGATGCCCCATTTTTGCATTTAATATTGGCATTTCAGTCTCCTTGCGCTATATCATTTCAACCATTCTGTTTATTCTTGCCAGTACCTTTTCTTTACCTAACAACTCCATCATGTGGAATAATGATGGACCTTTAGTTCGACCGCTTAATGCAACACGAGCCGGATGAATTACCTTACCAGCCCCTACCCCAATTGCTTCGGCAGCACCACGCAAAACAGCTTCATATTCTTCGCAGGATAATTCACCTTCATACCCAATAATCATCTCAGCTAATTTTGTTAAAGCAGGAACAACATGAACAGGTGCCGGTGATAACCATTTATGTTTTGCCTCATCATCAAATTCATATTCATCTGATAACAAAAATGATATCAAGCCGGGGAAATCTTTTAATGTTTTTGCTTTCTCCTGCTCTAATTTAACTGCTTCACGGACAAACTTATCTTTATCTTCACTTATATTAGCATCTATTAAACCAGCCTGAACTAAAAATGGTTTTACTTTGCAATACAATTCATTAATATCCATGTCTCTGATGTAGATTCCATTAACCCAGCGTAATTTCTCCATATCAAATATTGGACCCGATTTGTTAAATCTATCAAAACTAAACTTTTCAACTAATTCATTTACAGTAAAAATTTCTTTTTCTTCTGGGTGCGACCATCCTAATTGAGCTAAAAAATTTAATAATGCTTCCGGCAGAAAGCCTTCTTCCTTATACCATTTTAACGAAGTATTATTAAATCTTTTTGATATTTTGCTGCGGTCTGCATTGCGAAGTAATGGCAAATGTGCAAAACAAGGTTTTTCCCAACCGAACATATCATACAATACAAGATGTTTGGGGGTACTTGATATCCATTCTTCAGCGCGGATAACATGAGTTATTTCCATCAAATGGTCATCAACAACATTTGCCAGGTGATATGTTGGATATCCATCTGTTTTTAATAAAACCTGATCATCTATAAGTGAATTATCAAATTCCACATAATCACGCACTAAATCTGTCCAACCGGTAATACCTTCATCCGGCATTTTCATGCGAATAACAAAAGGCTCACCAGTCGCAGCACGAGCAATTCTTTCTTCATTTGACATGTTATGAAGGCAGTAACGATCATATTTTATATTTTCTTTATTTGCTTCCTGGGTAGATCGCATTTCAGTTAAGCGATCTTTTGTACAAAAACAATGATATGCGAATCCGGCATCAACTAAAATATCAACGTATTTGCGATATATTTCAGTTCGTTCACTTTGAATGTAGGGTCCGTAATCGCCGCCTTTTTCCGGGTCTTCATCTGGTGTTATTCCCAACCATCGCATGGCATCCAATATCGCTTGTGCCGAACTCTCTTTATATCGTTCGCGATCTGTATCTTCAAGTCGCAATACAAATTTGCCGTCATTTTGATGAGCAAATACATAGTCAAATAAGCCAATATAGGCAGTTCCTACATGAGGGTCGCCTGTTGGCGAAGGTGCAATTCTAACTCTGATAATTTTATCATTCATAACAGGTTTATTTTATCAAATGCAACGTCATGTGGGAATGATTAAAATATATAATTTCCTGATATAATATTAACATGAAAGAAATATATGAAAATATTCGTGATTTTTCATCAGACTTGTCCAGGAATTAACATCTTGTATGGCGAAATAATATTCTAAAAAATCTCCTTATTCTTCATTTCAAAACAAGTCTACTCTTTATTTTCCATGTTCATTTTTCGACAGAGTAAGGGTAAAAGTGCTATAATTTATACAGATCGTGCTAGACGGGGGGCCAGCGGTACCCTGCACCCGCAATCCGCTATAGCGGGGTTGAACTCCTGTCTGAGAACGAGTGCTGTGGAATCTGGGCGGCGTAAGGGGCGTTGAAGGTTGGGTCCGGCGCAACGCAGGACATTGAACCCCGCCAGGACGGGAACGTAGCAACGGTAAGGTGCACCCTGCGTGTGCCGTCGGTAACCTGGCCGGAGCAACCTGCGCCGTGACCGTCTGGAACATTTTGCTCGAAGACAGGTGCACGATCGAACTCTTATATACCCCAGCTTTGATGCTGGGGTTATTTGTTAGGTAAAAAAATGTTTATAGATTTAGCTAAAATTACAGTAAACAGTGGTGACGGCGGCAACGGCGTAGTTGCGTTTCATCGCGAAAAATTTGTACCCCGTGGTGGTCCAGATGGTGGAGACGGTGGGAAAGGCGGTGATATTATTATTACTGCTCAACCCAGAATTCGTACTCTGCTAAGATTCAGATATGAAAGAAAATTTAAAGCTGATAATGGCGGTCACGGCAGTGGCAATAACTGCCATGGCAAAAATGCTAAAAATATCAACATTTTTGTTCCTATTGGAACAGTTATCTACGAAGAAGGCAGTGACGAACCGCTTGCTGATTTAAATCGTGCAGGAATGAGTGCTATAGTTGCTATTGGCGGACGTGGTGGAAAGGGAAATCAACACTATGCTACTCCATCACGACAAATACCGAGATTTGCAGAAAAAGGCGAACCTGGTGATTCAAGAAGTTTACGCCTTGAACTTAAACTATTAGCAGATGTTGGATTAATAGGATTGCCAAATGCAGGGAAATCTACACTACTTGCAGCTTTATCAGCAGCACGGCCTAAAATTGCAGATTATCCATTCACCACATTAGAACCGCAATTAGGTGTCGTTGGAATTGATGATGAAAGTTTTGTCCTTGCTGATTTGCCAGGTTTAATTGAAGGCGCCGCAGAAGGAAAAGGCCGTGGAATTGACTTCTTGCGACATGCTGAAAGAAGCCGTTTATTGTTACACATCGTTGATGTCAGCGGTGGATTTGCCGGAGAAATTGACCCGCTGGAGGCTTTCGAAACCGTAAATAAAGAAGTACACCAATATGGTGAGAAATTACAAAACTTACCGATGGTAGTAGCATTAAATAAGAATGACTTGCCTACTGCTGCTGAAAACAATGAAAAGATGATGGAATTGCTGCAAAAAGAAGGTTATCCAGTATATCCTATCAGTGCAGCAACTCATGCAGGACTGACAGAATTAACCAGAGTATTAGTTGCAAAATTGAAAGAATTTGAAGAAGAGAAGACCGCTTCTGATAATGAAAAACCACAACGAATTGTAGTCAGAAGAGCAAAACGCGACTTAGACATAAGTCTGGTTGACCACGGTGTCTGGCATGTTTCAGGCAGTGGTGTTGAAAGATTGGTTGCAATGACTGATATGCAAAGTGAAGAGGGATTAGAAAGATTGCAACGAACTTTAGAAACCAGAGGTGTTTTCAACGAAATGAGAAAACGCGGCATAAAAGAAGGCGATATCGTTGTAATAAATGGAATCGAACTTGAATTTTCATAATACTTAAAGTTTATATGGAATAAAATCAGGTAATAACTTATATATTATACAAAAATATAGGGTTATTAATGTGAATTATTGAGGTGTTGTAATGCTTGACAGCGAACAAAAATTACAAAAATTTGTTGATGTATCGCTTAAAATCGCAGAAATTAACGATCTCGACGTTCTGTTAGAGATGATTCTAACTTATGCACGAGAATGTGTGAATGCTGATTCCGGCACCATATATATTAAAAAAGGCAACGATCTGCATTTCACTTATGCACAAAATGAAACGCTTCGCAAACGCTTAAAACCTGGCAATAAGCTGATATACACAAGTTTCAGCATGCCGATTAATCGCAGCAGCATATCTGGTTATGTAGCTGACACCGGTGAAATATTAAATTTGCCTGATGTTTATGTATTGCCTGATGATGTACCATATAAATTTAATTCTTCTTATGACCAAAAAGTAGGCTACAGATCAACAAGCATGTTGTCAGTACCCATGCATACCAGTCGTAATGAAATCATTGGTGTTTTGCAAATAATAAACGCCTTGGATGATGACAATAATGCGACTCAATTTACGGATGAAGATGTGAAACTTATCCGGCTTTACGCCAATAATGCCGCTATCGCATTGGAACGAGCACAAATGACTCGAACTCTGCTGCTTCGTATGATTAGTATGGCTGAATTACGGGACCCAAAAGAAACAGGACCACACGTTAACAGAGTCGCTGCTTATTCGATAGAAATATACGAAAGATGGGCTAAAAACAAAGGTATGCCAACAGATGAAGTAAACCACCAACGAGACATTCTTCGTATGGCAGCAATGCTTCACGATGTAGGAAAAGTCGCCATCTCCGACACGATATTGAAAAAACCCGGACGTTTTACTCCTGAAGAATATGAAATCATGAAAACCCATACTTATCAAGGTGCTAAACTTTTTGCCAATCCAAGTTCAGCCTTTGATGAAGCAGCTATTAATGTAGTAATGAATCATCATGAGAATTGGGATGGCAGCGGTTATCCAGGATATGTTGATATCTATTCTGGCGGACCAGATATTGATCATCAAACAGATGATGGAAATATTGGCAAGAAATGTTATGAAGAAATTCCCATTTTTGGAAGAGTTGTAGCACTTGCTGATGTATTTGATGCGATGATTTCACGAAGATGTTATAAAGACCCAATTGCCGAGACAGAAGTTTTAGATATAATGAAAACTGACTCTGGTAAAAAATTTGATCCAGAAATGTTTGAAGCTTTTGTAGAAGTTATTGATAACATTCGGGCAATAAGTGATAAATACACGGATGAAGAAGGACATTAATATTAGATGAAATCATGGTATTAATAAAATCAATCATTCTGTTCATCATACTCACCATTATCAGCCTGGTAATAACCCGGTTGATGGAAAAGATATTCACTCGTTTTAGATCGCGTGAAAATAAAGTCGGAAAAGAATTTGTATACCGAAATCACCCAAAGAAGAAAAAACCACTTGGCGGTGGGGTTGCCATCTTCTCAACAATAATCATCGGACTTTTACTATCAATCCCTTTATTTGGAAGTTATTGGACTAAAGAAGCTGGTAATTCAGGATTTTCACGCATTTCAGTTGTTCTTTTATGGTTAATTTCCGGTATCGTATTTGCAGGTATAGGTTTTTATGATGATTGGCGCAAGGTAAACGCTTCACGCGGTCTACACGAATATCTCAAATTAAGCCTGCAGTGTATTGCCGCTTTAATTATCACCTTTCTTATTACTTATTTTAATCAACATGATTCTCTGCGAATATTTCTGCCGTTCATTGGTACAATTGATCCCGGGTATTATTACCTTCCGATTGGTGTTTTCATCATCGTCGGGGCGTCAAATGCTGTAAACCTTACTGATGGTATGGATGGCCTGGCCGGTTCATGCCTTGCCGACTGCTATTTAGGTTTTTTTCTTTTAGCTGTGCTTTTCGAGAACTCTGTTATCCCCTTCCCTATTACTATAATTACCATCTCAGCATTAATAGCTTTTTTAGTGTTTAACAAACCCAAAGCGCGAATTATTATGGGAGATACCGGCGCGCTTGGAATGGGAGCAGCAATTGGTGTATTAGGAATGATTTCACATACAGAATGGCTGCTGGTCTTATTTTGTGCTCCGTTCTTATTGTCAGTTTTTTCTGTAATAATTCAGGTGGCTATCATTAAATTTTTCCGTGGTCCAGTACAATTATTAAGACATCAAACAACCGAAATTACTCGACCTTTTCTTTGTACACCGCTTCATCATCATTATCAAACTTTAGGAGATGGACCTTGGAAAATTTTAGGAATTTATAATGCTCTTGGTATAGTATCTGTTTTGCTTGGTTTAGTAGCATTTTTCTTTCTTAATGAACACCCTTATTTAACTTCTCTTATCTGGTGTTCTGGCCTTTGTATAATTTTATTAATTCTAATTTATGCAGCTTTTCAAAAACTGCGCCTTGCCAGTTATTTTTTTGGATTATCAGCGAATAATCCTGGTGAAGAAAAAAGATTAACCATCTTTAAAGGTATGCCTATAACATTATTCGGAAATAAGCTATTTCACGAAGAATTGCATACTCATATCACTGAAAGTATGATAAACCGAATAGCTGCAGAAGGTATATTATGGAGAAATGTCTCTGAAATTGAGACCAGTATTTCATTAGGTAAAATCTATAACGAATTTGAAATGCACGATGAAGCTGCTGCAGAATGGGAAAAAATTCCACAAAGGAACTTATTACTTCGCACACCTGTAGTAATTGCTTTGGGCAGAATATATTTAAATTCAAACAGGCCATTAAAAGCTATTGAAATGTTAGAAAAGATGCCAGAAGGGATATTAAAAGCAAACGGGTTAATAGAAACTATAAATCAGGAAAAACATAAAATTGAAATACAGGCTCGTCAGGCATACGAGCAAGTCGTCAAGAAATATAAACAATTAAAATCTGAAGTTGATAAAAGCTGGTATAAATTAACTGATATTGAAAGCAGCAATCTAATATCTCTCACAGAATTTGCAATCGCCAGTGTTGACGATTTACGCGCTTTACTAAATTACCAATTTAAACAGCGGGAATTAGACCTGCCTTTACCCGCAAATGAAGCGTCATTGTATCGGCAGCAAGATGAAAAATTTGCAAAACAATGTGATGAAATGCGAACGATGCTGGAATGGGCAAGAGCAGAGAATAAACAATTTACGGAAGTAAACCCAATTGATGAGATAACTCGACAACTAAATATAACCCCCCATGAAATGGCAAGAGCTTTAGGAATGATTTCACCACCGGTGATACAACAATTTCAGGAATTGCATACCCAATCACGAAACTCTTTTTACCGTATGACACTTAATTCTGCCGAAGGGAAAGGCGTTGAAACTATCATCGCCAAATGTTATCGCGGTAAAGACGATGCATTTTTCGGTGCTTGTTATCGCCGAGAAAATGGTGTATTGGCAATACTTGGTGACATAAATGCGCCAGTTCCAAAAATCCGCGGTGGGTATTTAGGTGCAAAAGAGGCTGTATTATTTTTAGATGATGTTGGCGATACCAACCTGGCGACAAAATTGAAATCGGTGCCGGAAAATGACAGAGCTGTAAAACTTGATTTGCTGCGAGCCGCATTAAGCACCTTAATAGATTTGCACACAACAGCAATTAACGCAGAAAATAGACTTGAACATGAAGTATCAAGAGTTGTTAAAGAAGTATTAACACCTGATTATTATCAGAATGCAGTTAAAATTGCATTAACCAGAATTGTTACCCTTAATAAACTTGCCAGACCGTCACAAATAAGTACAACTATTGAATCATTGAATTTGCTGCATATATTAATGCCCCCAATTACCAGCAGATTATTAGGTGAGCCTCGAACATTTATACATTTCGAATTCACTCCTGGCAATATATTATTAAAAGATGACACAATGACAATAGTTGATTTTGAACAATCAACTATAGGTCCAGCGGTATTTGATGTTGCCACATTATTGTATAACCCGGAAGCCAATTTAAAACCTGATGAGATTAAAATACTACTGGATGAATATAACAGTTCGCTTCCACAATTAAACAGGCTTGATTTATTAGTGCGTGAAAGTGCTTTGGAAGCTGCAGCAGTAATAAAATTATTAATTTATGCAGGCTCAGCGGTGAATTTTTATCATAAATTTCATGATGGCAGTCGGTTGCAAGCTAAAGAATGGTACGTTAAAACTGCAATGGAAATGATGATAAATTCTGAAAATCAGTTGTTTCCACCGCAATTTATAGCATTAATTGCTAAAATTTTGGGTAAAGATGAATATACAAAATAAAAACAGGAGAAATTAAAATGTTAAAAGAAATCTTTATTGCTGAATTAAGTTATGAAGCAAAAACAACCCGAAATTTCCTGAGCAGAATACCCGCGGAATTAATGACTTGGAAGCCTGATGAAAAATCAATGTCATTAGGCGATATCGCGATACATATCGCAAATCTTCCCGGTTGGGGATTGACTACCCTGATTGGAACTTCATTTGATTTAGCAAGTCCTGAAGCAGAGGAATTTAAGAAAAACCAGCCTGACAGTCCTACTGATATCCAGAAACTTTTTGATAAAAATATCGCTGCACTTGAAGCAATACTGCAAAATGTATCTGATGATGATTTTGCGATTAACTGGTCGTTGAAGATGGGAGATAATATTTTCTTCACTCAACCACGATATGCAGTGCTGAGAAGTTTCTTTTTCAGCCACCTTATTCATCACCGTGCGCAACTGGGTGTTTATTTCCGTTTAAATGGAATTCCTGTTCCACCATCATTCGGACCGACTGCTGATGAGCAAGCATAATTCACCGGCACAAAACATCTGTTTGCAATACTGTAAAAAAGTGGTACAATTACTCCAGCAATAATTTCACTGTTGGAGGTTGAATCATCATGCGGAAACTAACTAAACGCCAGGAAGATGTCATGACCGCACTGCGTAAATATTATGCAGATAACGGTATGCCGCCTACTGTGCGAGAATTAGGAGTACAACTGGGACTTGCGTCCAGTTGTACAGTACAACGTCACCTTGATGCTTTAATCAAAAAAGGCTACATAAATCGCGACCCCTCTAAAGCTCGAACTGTATCAATTGTTAAAGGTGGCCAGCCGATTTCCAAACGAACCCCTGAACGAGGCATAATAAATGTCCCGATTATAGGTACAGTTACTGCCGGTGTTCCTATTTTGGCTCATGAACAATATGAAGATACTATCCCGCTTCCCCGTACATTAGTACCAGATGAAGATTGTTTTATATTGCGGGTAAGAGGCGACAGTATGATTAATGCTGGTTTATATAATGATGACCTGGCAGTAATAAAAAAACAGGAATATGCAAATAATGGCGATGTCGTGGTTGCATTAATTGATGACGAAGCTACCATCAAAAAGTTTTTTAAACTGCGTGGTAAAATAAAATTACAGGCAGAAAATCCAGCATATAAACCAATCATCGTGAAAGATTGCAAAATCCTTGGAAAAGTCGTAATGAGCATCCACCATTTCTAAATTAATTAAGACTTTTATAAAAAAACTGACCGTGAAAATATTCACGGTCAGTTTTTTGTTTATGCAACTTTTATAAGTTATACTTTTAAGCTGATTCGGCTATCGATGGCAATAACTCCACCATCGCCTGGCATTGCGATTAATGGATTGATATCCATTTCTTCAATTTCCGGGAAATCTGTTACTAATTGACTCAGGCGCATAATCGCATCAACGACTGCATCCATGTCTACAGACTTCTCACCACGAACACCAGTTAATAATTTGTAACTGCGAATTTCTTTTACCATTTCTCGAACTTCGCGCTCATCTACCGGTGCAATGCGAAATGTTACATCTTTTAATACTTCAACATAAATGCCGCCAAGACCGAACATGATCATCGGACCAAACTGTGCATCTTTGCTTACACCCAGAATAGTTTGTTTGCCTTCAACGACCATCTGCTGAATATTCACACCCCAGATGTTTGCATTCGGCATTTTAGCTTTAACATTGGTCATCATATCTTCATAAGCGGCACGAAGTTCTGCTTCATTTTTCAAGCCAACCTTAACGCCACCACAGTCTGATTTATGCAGAATGTCAGGTGAGGCAATCTTCATTACAACCGGATAACCGATTGAGTTAGAGAATGAAGCAACATCATCTGCTGAAGTGCATAATTTGCTTGCCGGCAATTTAAAACCGTATGCTTTTAAAATATCTGCGCATTCAATTTCATTTAATGTAGTTCTGCCTTCTGCGCGTGTTTTTGCAAACGCAGCAACAACGGTTGCTTTATCCACATTATATACTTTCGGTTCTTCATGGGCAGTGTTGCGCCATGTAGCGTAATCTACTAATGCTTTGAAAGCCTGAACAGCACGTTCTGGAAACGGGTATGTCGGTACTTCATTATTTCGTAAAATATCAATACCTTTCGCCTGCAGGGTACCGCCAATGAATGATGCAAATATTGGCTTCTCTGCACTATTATTATATTTTACAACCACATCTGCTGTTTCAACTATTTCAGTTGATGTCTGTGGAGTTACAAGAACTATAACACCATCAACGCCTTCATCAGCCAGTGTTGTTTCAATTGCAAAATCGTATAAAGCTGCTTTAGCATCTCCCAATACATCAACCGGGTTATGGAAGTTTGCGGCAGCAGGTAATTTTGATTTTAATTTAGCAACGGTTTCTTCGCTTAAAGAAGCCAGACTCATACCTGCACGCTCAACAGCATCAGTACAGAGAATGCCAGGTCCGCCAGCATTTGTTACAATCCCGATGCGGCTGCCTTTGGGTAATGGTGAATTGGTAAATGCGATTGCCATGTCAAACAGTTCCTGAACTGACTTTGCACGTAATACACCAGTCTGATTAAATGCTGCATCATAAGCACGATCTGCGCCAGCTAACGAACCGGTGTGGGACGCGGCTGCTTTTGCACCAGCAGCAGTACCGCCAGCTTTCACTAATACGAAAGGCTTGATAGCAGTTACCTGCTTTGCAATATCCATAAATTCTACGCCATCTTTTACATCTTCAACATAAGCAACAACGACTTTAATATCATCATCATCTTTCCATGCGCGCAACAGATCGTTAGTGCCAACATCAGCCTGGTTTCCAAAGGTAAAGAACTTATTATAACCGATGCCATTTTTGCTGGACCAGTCTAAAATAGCAGTTGCCAAAGCACCAGATTGTGACAACAGACCAATCTTGCCATTTTTAGGTGTTACAGGAGCAAATGATGCATTTAAACCACATGCAGTTGAAATTATACCAAGGCAATTTGGTCCGATAATACGAATACCATATTTATTGGCGTTTTCCATTAACTGCACTTCTAATGCTTTTCCTTCAGCACCCATTTCTTTAAAACCAGCAGAAATAACAACGATATTTTTTATGCCTTTTTCACCGCATTCAGTAATGACACCAGGAATGAACTTTGATGGAATTACTACAACAGCAAGGTCAACATTGCCGGGGATTTCAGAAACTGATTTAAAAGCGGGAATACCGAGAATTTCAGGAGCTTTAGGATTAACCGGGTATATTTTACCCTGGAACTTTGCGTCAATTAAGTTAAATAAAATGTCATAACCGACTTTTCCCGGTTCTGACGATGCGCCAATTACAGCGACTGATTCAGGTGTGAAGAAATTCTTCAGGGACGCAACGTTAGCGTCAATCGGGCCTTCGCCCTTGCATTTACATGCCATGTTATTTACCCTCGATTTATCGCCCTTCGGCGTTAGATTTAATCTCGTTTCTCTTGCCAGTATACTGGACATAAACGAACTTACAATCAGGATTAAGTTATGTTTTGTCGTAATGGGGCACGGCAAAACGTAAAATGCCCGCAAGAAGATAGCATACGATATATCTAATGTCAATACTAAAATGGCTACTTATCGAGAATTTAGTAATTATTTCTTAGTATTATCGTTCATGCTGCCCATTCTATACCCATCTAAATCCACTGTAACAAACTTAAAACCTAATTCATGCAGTTTAGAGGATATTTCCTGGCGATATTCCAAAGATATCAAATAAGGTATATCATCCGGCAGAACTTCAATTCTTGCAGTACTATCATGTACCCGTACGCGTACTAATCGCATTCCTTTATCGCGTAATAAATTTTCAGCAGCTTCAATATTTCTCAATGCGATATCAGTAATTCTCATTCCAGTTGCTAATCGAGTTGCGAGACAAGCCTCGGAAACAGCATCCCAGCTTATCAAACCACGTTCTTGAGATAACATTCGAATTTCCTCTTTTGTTATCCCATATTTCTTTAAAGGAGAAATTACTCCGAGTTCATGTATTGCTTTCTCACCTGGACGATAATCATTAGAATCATCTGCATTTGTCCCATCAATTATCGTCATAAATCCACGTTTATTGGATTCGTCAACTAATGCTGAAAATCGTGCTTTTTTACAATAATAACAACGTAAATTATCATTTCTAAGGAAATCTTCACAATCAAACTCAACCGGTGGCAGTTCTAATAATTCAACATTTAATTTTTTTGCAATAACACGCGCGCGTTCAATTTCTGAAAATAACATCGCAGGAGATATTACAGTAGCAGCGAGGACGTTTTCTGGTCCTAAAGCATCTACTGCCAATGAAAGTAAATATGAACTATCAGTACCACCTGAAAATCCAATCGCAACTTTACCATACTGTTTTAATAAATTAGATAACCACTCGATTCTGAGTGCTAAAGTATCAATGTTCATGTTCCTGCCTTAACTACCACTATCCCCGCTGTGGCATATTCCGTTTTATCTTTTTCACGAATTATCCGGTATCGAAGCTTTGCCCCATCTGCACAATCTTCCGGTACTATCCATGCCCATGTTGCGCCGGGTTCAATTCCTTCTGGGAATGATGCTAACGATGATAATATATCATCATCTCCCACAATATGCAATGTTTCGCCTGAATCATTTTTATATAATACTATTGATTTTGTTGTCACTGTTGGTTGAACTGGCAGCACTTCACCACCAATAGAAACAGGTAAAATAGCTGCATCAGCAGATACACCGGTTATAAAGTCAACTTTCTTTATTTCTATATTCCCACGGTTATCTTTTGCAGTCATTACTAAACGATGCTGTCCTGCAGGTATAGGCTTTGCTGGATCAAGAGCAATATATGCATATCCAGTTTTTTCATCAATTGAAATATTACGGGAAAAATCTGTACGATCAAAAATCAATGTAATTGTGTCCCGTGCTACCCCTACTCCTTCGTCATCAATAACCGCACCTAAATAACTTACCGGCATTTCTTTCACAATACCATTTTTTGAAACATCAGGTCTAATTCCAGAAAATATTGGCGGATCATTATCAAATGCACCGGCTGAAAGCTTGAAGATATTGCCATCTGTAGACGCGAAAAATAACGAATCATTATCTATTGCCGGCAGCATCATTGATAAGCTGCTTGATGCTGATGAATTATCACGGTTGTGTATTCGATAATTCCAGACTTGCTCCATTGTTAATTTATTATAAAAAGCCATTACCCCATACTGCATACGAACTAACAGGTTATTTCCCATGATTACTGCCGCGGCACTGGCTCCCAAGGGCAATCGATATGCGCCATCTGTTTCAGTTTTAACTGATTTCTTCCACTTATTTTGACCGGTATTAATATCTTTGCAATATATTCTTCCGTCAGCAGCAGTAATATATAATGCCTGGTCATCTAATGCAATTGTAGAAAAAGCTCCATTTATTGTTGATTCCCATTTAATTGGTTTCTGATTATCATAAGGATTTATTACAATAATTCTATTGCCGGATGTTAATACAACAACTTTACCATCAGATATCGGTGCATTTTCAAATCGCGGCATACCGTCTATATCTGCCGACCATTTTTGAATACCATTTTCAATACGGGACATATCGCCATTTACAAAAGCTAATACTATAGAGCTTCCCATTAAAATTGGTGATGATTTTATCGTGGATTTCATATCTACAGACGCGACCAATTTACCGGTTGCAATATCAACAGCATCAAGATTTCTATTTCCTGCTGCAAAAAACAATGTTTTTTCGCCTACAGTGGCACCGCAGGTTATGCCGCCAGACAATTTACAATTCCAGATTATTTCACCATTATCAGGTTTCAACGCAGTCACTTGACCGCATAATTGTGAAGAAATAACCATATTATTCAAAATCAGCAGATTGTCTACCGCTTTATCATCGACATCGCGATACCATTTTACTTCACCGGTTTCGGTATTAAATCCTACAACGCGAGTGCCAACCTGAGTAATTGCAACGTCAGCTGTTGATACGATGTTGCCTGGTAAAATGGTAGTATCCTTGTTCAATGCCATCTTCCAAACTAATGCCATATCTTGCGGTATTTTTACGTCTTTATAATAATTATTTCCATCACCTTTCCCCCCTTGCCAGGCAGCAAAAGATGGCAGTGACAATATAAATAATAATAAATAACTACTTAAAGTTTTTAATGATATTTTTCTCATTTTGCCTTCTTCTCATATTCATGACGACCTGATTCATAACCATCACCGCCATGACAATCATTTATTACAACTGCGGGGAAATCTTTTACGACTAATTTATAAATTGCTTCAGGTCCTAAATCTTCATACGCAACTATCTCTGCTGATTCAACACATTTTCCTAATAATGCTCCCAATCCACCGATAGCACCGAAATATACTGCATAATCACTTTGACACGCAGTCTGCACTTCTGCGCTGCGTTTACCTTTTCCTATCATCCCGCGCAATCCCTTTTCCTTTATTAAACGAGGAGCATACGCATCCATTCTGCCACTGGTGGTTGGACCGGCAGAACCAATAGGACGCCCAACTTGCACTGGTGTGGGACCGACATAAAATATTATCATTCCATTCAAATCAACAGGAAATTCATCACCAGCATCTAATGCTGCAATCAATCTTTTATGTGCTGCGTCGCGGCCAGTCAATATGGTTCCCGTTATCAGAACTTGCTGACCTGCCTTTAAAGCTACCGCAGCCTCTTTCGTTAACGGGGTTATGACGTGTATAATATTCTCGGCATTGCTCATATCTATATAAATTCAATACTAAAGTGTATTTACCTGTCAATATGCGAATAATCTCTGATTTAAAAGTAATAAAAGAAATATCCCACAAGGATGAAGACTACAATTGCAAGTATCGTCAATTCATTAAATATCGGTTGAAATGGAGTGACAGCAAACTTGATAATTTAGTGCAAGAAATTTACCATCGCATATTAAATGAAATAGATTGCACCGCTTGTGGCAACTGTTGCTGCATTTACGAAATCGAATTATTGGAAAATGATATCGAAAGGATCAGTCAGTATTTAGATCTGAGCAATGAAGAATTTATTGAAAAATATGCAATGCCGGGCAATGAAACTAAACTTGCTTTCAATACCAGTCCTTGCCCATTTCTAATTCAAAATAAATGTATTGTTTATGAAGCACGTCCGCAGGTATGCCGTGAATACCCTCATGTGCAAAAAGGAGAAATCCGCACACGAATGTGGAGTGTTTTGGACTATGCGCGCGATTGCCCGTTAATATTCAATCTGTTGCAAACTATGAAGTCAGAAATACCATATCGCTTACTGCCAGAAGACTGGTAAAGGGAACTAAATGAGACCTTATTATAAAGATACGAAACCGCAGCTTCGATTTGAGTCACCAGTAACTATTGGAATTATGGTCGCATGGTTAATTATATTAATTTTACAATATGGCGGATTACATGTAGAAAACTTCATTGGGATATCAACTTATTTGCTTCCTACCTCATTCATTACCTATTCTCTTGTTCCAGCAGGTATTTGGGGTACTTTATTTGCAGCTATTGCTTTATATTTTACCGGCAAATCATTAGAAAATGCTTGGGGGAGCAAAAAATATACAATATTCCTATTAATCATGTCATTATCTGGTGCCATATTTTTTGAAGCAGGCGCATTATTATTCAGTGGTTCTATACAAGATTTGGCAGGTCCATGGAAATTAGTCAGTGGTCTCATCGTAGCCTGGGCATTTATGTACCCTTATGAGCGTATTATGTTCTGGTTCATCCCAGTGCCATCAAAAATAATGGCCTTAATAACAGTATTACTGGAATATTTCATCAATGCACCACAAGCAAACCCCGAAATTAGATGGCTGCAAATTTTTGCTGGACTATTCGCGTTAGGTTCGGTACTATTTGGGTGGTTTTATGTTTCTTATCAACATTTATTTCAAAAAAAATCAGGTAGAAATAGTAAGGTTTCTGGTCCAAACTTCTTTGTAAAAATATTTCGGGAAATAGAACGTCGTCGAAGAATTGCAGAATTAAAGAAAAAATTCAAATTTAGTGATGAAGATGATAAATAATTAAGAAAAATATGTGGAAATGTTTACCTGTGGTTAATTGAGTGGTAAAATTACTTCAGATTTGGGGGCCATGTCATTATTGCACGACTAATTGTCATATTCAGCATATTGGTTCTCACCATCCATATAATATTGGCTGATGTTTTTGTGATGGCAGGTGTTGTTACGCCTTCTCCCTTACCCATTATAATTGATAAACAGGAAATTTTTGCACCAGTGATGAACTCACTATTCATGATTGGTTCCCCAGCATCCATCGATAAAGAAAATATCATTTTAGTAACTCCGAATGGTACACTAACCATGAAAAAAGATAGTAGTGATGCTGAATTGAACGATAAACCTATAAAGTTATCCAGTTCACCGAAAGTAATTGATAACACAACATATCTGCCGATGCAGGCACTTTCAACTTATTTAAATGTCAATGTCTCTTTTGATCCTGCCTCTCGTTCATTATCTATATCACCAATTGTTACTTTAGGCTATGAACCGCTTGGCAACGGTACTGCAATAACAGTAAAAAGTACTGCACCATTGTCATATAACAGTAGCTACACTAAAGGAAAAGGAGAATATGACACTCCCAAATATTATTTTGATTTAAAAGGTGTTTCTTTAGGATTTGTAGAGCAGCAAATTGCCGTTGACGAATCAACTGTCGCAAGAATGCGTGCTACCCAATTCTCTGTTTCACCGCCAATCACCAGACTTGTCATTGACCTTACTGGTGATGCCGATGTAAAACCTGTTATCACAGAAAACGGACAATTGTTAACTATAACTATAAAATCTCTTAATATTCCAGAACCGACCATAATACCATCTATAATTGATATCTTAAATCCCGCTGTTGAAAGTAAAACGATAAAAATTACTAACGTAGCATATACAAAAAAATCAGATAACCGGTCTGATATCTCTATTACAACAGATTATAAACCACGGGTTACAGCCAGTTATAATGAAACTGAAAATATTTTAACATTAATTATTCCTGATGTTACTGATATACCTTCACCAGTAAAAATCGCTGAAGGCGACATCGTTAAATCAATACAAATAGAAAAGAAAGAAACCAATGCTGCAATCCGTATAAAATGTGATGAAAATGCTGGATATCTTGTGCGCCGAGGTAATAAAGGAATTATAATATCAATTGGGAAATTCACCTTGCAAGATATGCGTGTAGTACTTGACCCAGGTCATGGCGGCAATCAATCAGGTGCTGTCGGATATCGTCAAACTCTTGAAAAAAATATAAATCTTGATGTGATGCTTCGGGTTGCAAAATTGCTTCGCCAGGAAAGTGTACCGGTTTTCTTAACCCGTGAAAAAGATGTCAGGATGGAATTAAGCGAAAGAACAATTTACGCATCGTCAGTAAATGCAGATATTTTTGTATCCGTACATTGCAATTCATCTGGAGAAAGAAATAGCGGAGCAGGTACTCAAACATACTTTACCCACGAATGGAGTGCGGTACTTGCCGGTGTAATGCATGATGAATTGAATAAAGCACTTAACCTGAAAGATGGCGGTATTCATTTAATGCATTTTTATGTAACAAGAAAAACCACAATGCCATCCGTTCTGTTAGAATTAGCTTATATTAATAATTCAAGAGAAGAAGCATTGCTGCTTTCTCCTGATTTTCGCCAGTCAGCAGCAGTAGGAATTGTAAACGGAATCAAAAAATATGCAGCTAAAGATGACTGGAAAATGCGTCGATTGGTAATAGACGATAAGTAAAATTACATCATAAGTTGAATGATTATGCCCTTGAAGGGTATAATAAGTCAGATGACAGATAATCGCTACAAATTTATAGAAATATCCGGTTGGGCAGCGCAAAATCAGGAGAACGTTGATAACTCTGTTTTGACAGAATCTACTAAAGTGCGTCCGACAGGTTCACGTGCAACTATTAAGCCAATTGAAATAATAGGAGAACGTGGTTCAGAAATTGGTCAATTTTATGCACCACAAGGAATAGCTATCGGCAATGATGATACCCTGTATGTTGCAGACACATTAAACAACCGTATCCAGCGTATTAGTGTAGAAGGCGGGGTTGACGCGATAGGTGCAGAAGGCGGTGAACCGGGAAGATTCAAATCGCCATCAGGAATTGCATTAGATAAACATCAATGTATTTATATCACAGACAAAGGCAACAACCGGCTTCAAAAATTTAGCAATAACGCGGCGTTATTATTTTCTATTTGCACCAGGGGTTCAGGTACCATGCAGCTTAATGGCCCGGGAGGATTAGCAATAGACCATACTAATAATATCTATGTCGCAGATACCGGAAATAACCGTTTCGTGTCATTCACATCAATAGGCAGAATCCGTCCCCTGCCCTTTTTAACTAATACAGATATTAAATTCAGTCGGCCAGGCGGTATAGCAATAAGAAAAGATGGAATCATCGCGTTGGCAGATACTTGGAATCACAGGATATTGATTTACGATAATACCGGTAAATTATTACAGAAAATCGGGAAAGCCGGCAATGCTGCCGGTGAGTTAGGGCAGCCGACAGGTTTAGTGTTTGATACAGACGATAGTTTAATTGTCTGTGAAGCGGGTAATAACAGATTGCAGAAATTTAATATTTATGGCAATAGTGTCTATACCTGGAACGGTCGAGAATGTAAAACGGGACCATTAATGTGTCCTAACTCTGTAGTAATTTCAAAATCCGGTGAATTATATATTGCTGACACCGGAAATCATCGCATAATTCGATGCGAAATATGGTAATTGGAGATAATAATGTCTAAATGCACCCTATGCGGCGCAAATTTAATAAGCAGTGTTGAACGGGAAAGTGGAGTATGTATTTTATGCGGGCATACTGTGCAATCTACTTCAGAAGTCATTACCAGGATGGAATACCAAAATATCAGCCGTGAAGAGAAAGTTTTGCCAGAAAGCTTGAAAAAACTTTCTTATGCATTAATGATTATTGGTCTGATAATTATTGCTATCGCAATTACATTTCTTATCCGCACTTTATGGATTGGGGCAAATTCACAAGCTGTAGCAATCGCGTTTCTTGCTGTCAGCACAATTATCGCAGTGAAAATAATAAACCAGGGAATAGGAATAATATCAATAGTTAATCTGGTACGCCAAAATTTCCTAACTCAATCTATTGTTCTAATGCTATTTGCAATTATAGCTTCAGGCGCAGCATGGTATTTCACTGTATATATTTTATCTTTAAATGAAATGCCGGGAATTGACTTCAAGGCATGGACTGCTAAAGAAAGGTTATTTGTTCCTTACTGTTTAGGATTGATAGCATTGCTATGGGGATACCTGGTGGCATTAATTCTAAAAAAGTTTAATGAAGATGACGTTCGCAAACTATTCGAAGCCGAGAAAGAAGTTGCATCAATAATAAGTGATGACGATAAACCGTTTTTCACACGTTCACACAATGAGTAAGATAAATGCCTGAATTACCAGAAGTTGAAACTATTCGACGACAAATAACTCCTCATATTACTGGTAAAAAAATCACCGAAGTTATTACTGGACGTGACCGTGCAATCCGCGAAAACAGCTCTCCAGAAGAGTTTATCGGTATGATTCAGGGAGCAAGAATAGTTGAATCGTTACGACGGGGAAAAGTAATTGTCTTAACTCTCAGCAATGGCAATTCAATTCTTTTCAGATTAGGAATGAGCGGTCGAGTTTATCTTGCTCCAACAGAATCACCATTGCTCAATCATACACATGTAAGAATATTGTTGTCAGACCATAACGAATTGCGCTTTGTGGATCCCAGAACTTTTGGCAGTGTAACAGCGGTTACTGGAACTGATATCTTAACTCTGCCTACTTTAGAACATTACGGGTGCGAACCATTCGACAAAAACTTTACTCCTGAAAAACTGCGTGAAGTTTTAAATACTACAAAAGTACCACTCCAGGCTGCGCTAATGGATCAAAGCAAGGTAACTGGAATCGGTAAAATTTATGCTGATGAAGTCTGTTTTCAAGCAAAACTTCCGCCATTAAAACCTGCTTATTCATTGACAGATGAAGAAATCATTCGTTTACATACTGCTATTCATGAAATATTAGCTGCCGCAATATCTGCCCGTGGAACATCAAACCGCGACGCGTCATATCGTGATGCAGACGGCAACCATGGCACCTATCAAAACCAGCTTAAAGTTTATCAGCGGGAAAATAAACCTTGCCGCGAGTGTGGTGAATTAATAAATTACAAGCCATTTGCCGGCAGAAGAATACACTATTGCCCAAATTGTCAGAAATAGTATTTAACTATGTTTTATTGCTGCCTGAATATAACTTCCAGCATCTCTTGAGTATTCGTGGGAACTGGCGACAACATCATGGCTTTTCTAATCATATTCAATCCGTCTGCCCGGTTATAGCCTAATTGCTGCAATACCAGCATTACTTCATTTTCCAATTCTGCTATATCCGATGATATTGCAGGGCTACTCCCGGGTGTTTGAGTTGCTGTATCTAAAGCCATATATGCCGTCATTTTTCCTTGCAACTTTGCCACTACTTCACGTGCTTTTTGTTGACCAATTCCCGGAAGTTGTGTCAGAAATCTGGTATCACCGGCTTCTATTGCGGCGGCAATGCGGGATACCGGCTGTGCTATTGCTTTTACCGCAGTTCGAGGCCCAATACTTGCAACTTGAATAAATGATTCAAAAAAATCACGTTCAGCTTTATTATTAAAACCAATCATAACCGGGGTAGCACGATTCTGATCTATTTGAAGATAATAATATATAATCAACGATACTTCTGAACCTTCAACAGCTTCAGGCATTTGCGCAAGAATAGCTGGAGCTATTAAAACCTCATAACCGATTCCACCGGCAATGATAATCATAGAAGATGACAACCGTTCTAAAACTGTGCCTTGAATATAACTAATCATGACGAAATAATACCGTTTTGTGTTGCATTAGTCCAATTATTTCAGACTATTTTACAATTTTTCTCGCTCGTGGATGCGTAGCAGCGAAAACTTCACGCAGCATATCTGTCGCGACATGAGTGTAAACTTCTGTTGTTGCTATCGATGCATGTCCCAGCATTTCCTGAATTATTCGCAGATCAGCACCGCGTTCAAGCAAATGAGTTGCAAATGAATGACGAAGGGTATGTGGCGATATGCTTTTAATAATACCAGCTTTTTTTGCAGATGATTTAATAATTAACCAGAATGCTGCACGAGTTAAATGTCCTTTTACCTTGCCGGGAAATATGAACGGGTTGGTATCATTTCTATTGCTTAAATATAATTGCAGCCATTTCACAGCATGACTGCCAATGGGTACAATTCTTTCTTTGTTACCCTTCCCTATCACCCTGATATATCCTACATTTAATTGCAGATTATCGCGTTTTAAAGACACTAATTCAGTAACGCGCAGTCCTGTTGCATATAATACTTCCAGCATCGTTCTATCGCGCAAACCGCGTATATCTGACGCATCAGGAGCACTGAGAAGCATATCAACTTCTTCCAAATTTAATGTTGATGGCAGTTTTTTCACCGGATGCGGAAGAGTTACATTTGCTGTCGGGTCGACAGTAATAATTTGTTCTGCCACCATAAAACGATAGAAAGTCCGTACGGCAGTTAACTTGCGACTAATGGTAGCAGTTGATAATTTACGCCGGTTTAGATAAGAAAGATACCTGATAATATCACTGTCAGTAGCAATTGTGATATTCACAATTGAGCAATGTTCAGATAAAAAAAGTTGAAGTTCGTTTAAGTCTCGTCTATATGCTGCAATCGAATTATTCGCCAATCCGCGTTCTAAAATTAGATAATCGAGAAAATTATCAATTTCATTATTCATTTTCTGATTTAACCTAATTCTTTGGCTGCATTTTCTAATATTTCAGCAATTAATGGCGCTTTACCGGCAAGGTATGATTCTCTGTCATTGGGGAACTTCTCAGCCAGTTCTTTTTTTAGACTATCATATTTTTCTGCAACATCAGGATGCGCAACTAAATAATCCCGAAATATAATCCATTGTTTCCAATGATTACTTCCTTTTTCCACCATGTGGACATGGCAGGTACGAGGATTGCCCAGAACGAAAAAATTCCTGCCGGGAAGGCCGAAATCACCTAAATATTCAAAACCGGCTGATTCCATTAACGGAATACACTTGTCTAAATCAGATATTTGGGGAATCATTATTGCTATATCAATTACTGGTTTAGCGGACAAACCAGGTATGGATGTGCTTCCTATGTGCTGGATATCCATTGCTAAAGCACCTAAAGCATCGGCAATTCTTTTTTCTTCTATTTTATACAACTTTTCCCATTGAGGAGAAAATGGCGATAATTTAACAGTTCCTGGTGGTAACCCAAGCATAATATTCACCTCGTATAATTAATAATATATCATTTCATACTAAATTATGCAAGTTATCGCTTAGTAAGTTATCAAAATATTCGATTTCTTAACATTTTTTTAATGTAAAGCTACTAAAATCCTGCATTTATTGTTTGCAATCAATGCCAATCATGGGTATAATCATCTTGCCCGCATTATCGCGGAGACTACAAAAAAAAATAAATTGGAAAATTAAATGCGTACACCAACAATCTTAATCATTTTTACTGTATTTTTAGTTGGCATCGTCTTATTTTTGACTATATCCCGGAAACAGGATGCGTCACATCCAGCTATGATACAGGTAAACACATTTTTAAAGGCAATAATTGATAAAAACTCCGTTGCAGTTGAATCCGCATTAGACCCTAAATATGCAACAGTTACATGGGTGGGCGAAGGCGATTCAAAAACACTGGTTTCATTGCACTTTAAAAGTTTCTCGCCATCAGGTGGTGGTGCTTTTACTACTATCCCGGAAAGTAAATGGTCAAATTATGATTTAAGAAAATTAACCATTGATACTACTGCGGCTACGAACCCGGACATTGATGAAGAAGCTAAAACAGCTTCTGTAAAAATGACAGATGGTGTTAAGGTATTTTTAAGGCAGAATGAGAGTGGGAAATGGATAATTTGTCATATTCAGAAAAAAGTAGAGGCCGATCAATAATTGATATACCTGGCGAAGACGCGTTAATTGCGAAATTGGCTGGCATATTGCCTGCTCCTCGCCAAACTGCTCTTACTATAGGTGATGACGCCGCTGCTATTGAATTACCCGGCGGGAAATTTCTATTAGTTACTACCGACGTCCTCATGGAAGGCGTCCATTTTCGTCTCTGCTGGGGTGACATTTTCGCATTAGGTTGGAAAGCACTGGAACAAAACCTTTCTGATATCGCCGCTATGGGTGGAGTTCCCACCCATGCTGTTGTCGGTTTAGCTGTACCACCAGGATGGGACCAGGAAAATGCATTTGAATTATATCAGGGAATCGCCGAGTGCGCCCGAACTGCCGGTGTTGATGTCGTAGGTGGCGATACTATCACCTCTGTTGGCCCTCTTACTATTTCTGTTACAGTTCTTGGTGAAACAAAAAATCCTATAACACGATATGGTGCCCGACCCGGTGATGCTATTTACATAACCGGAACTCTCGGACGCGCTGCTTCCGGTTTAATCGCATTAGAATCTAATCGTCCTATACCTCTTGATTTATCTGCCGCGGTGGAAGCACAAATGCGTCCTATCGCACGTATGAGTGAAGGCAAGGCACTGGGCGAAAGCGGCATAGTAACATCAATGATGGATCTTAGCGATGGTGTAGCGACTGATTTAAACAGATTATGCCGCCGCAGCAGAGTCGGCGCATTAATACATGAAGCGATGCTGCCGGTTGATGAAATTGTAGAAAGAGTGATGAATTGGGTTGAGGATTCGCGCAATCCAGTGGAAATAGCTTTAAATGGCGGAGAAGATTTCGAACTGTTATTTACAGCACCAGAAGATGCAGATGATGAGTTAAGACAAATATGTGATACTCCTATTACTAAAGTAGGTGAAATAACAACCGGAGACTGGGTAGTTATTCAACATATTGATGGCAGTAGCACGCCACTGCACTGGGGCTTTACCCATCCGATATAGGGGTTTAATAAATTGAAAATAGCATATTTTGATTGCATTTGCGGCATTAGCGGTAATATGACATTAGGTGCGATGATTGCCGCAGGTTTACCAGCAGAAACGTTAATCTCTGAACTAAAAAAAATACACCTTCATGGTTGGGAATTAAAGATAGAAAATGTCACTAAAAAAGGCATCGCCGCAACCCATTTAGATGTAATAGAAAGTCATCAACACCACCATCATGAAGAAGAAGAAAGTAATCACCATCATCATACGCATCGCGGATTATATGATATTATCAAAATAATTGATGACAGCCACCTGCATGAAAATATTAAAGAAACCGCAAAAAAGATATTTACACGCCTGGGCGAGGCTGAAGCCGATGTTCACGGCACCACCCCGGACAAAGTTCATTTTCATGAAGTTGGCGCGGTAGACGCGATTATTGATATCGTCGGCACTGCCATCGGTATGCATCATTTAGGAATTGATAAAGTTTATGCATCTGCTATCCCTACCGGAAATGGCTGGGTCAATTGCGCCCACGGCACATTGCCCATACCTGCCCCTGCAACCGCCTACCTGCTTTGCGGTGCACAGATTACCCCTACTGATATACAAGGCGAATTAACCACCCCTACCGGAGCAGCAATCGCAACTACCCTTGCTGAAAGCTTTGGCAATATGCCGGCTATGAAAATTATTACTATTGGATATGGTGCCGGCACTAAAGAATTTGATATTCCAAATGTTATGCGCATATTTATTGGCGAAACTACAGATGATAAAACAAGCGACAGAATTATATCACTGGAATTCAATCTCGATGATTGCACCGGTGAAGCTATCGGCTACCTGATGGAAAAAACATTGCAAACCGGCGCATTGGATATCTTTTATACTCCGGTACAAATGAAAAAAAATCGTCCCGGAGTGATGGTAACTGTCTTATGCAAAGAGAACAATGAAGATGAGATTGTCAGATTGCTGATGCGTGAATCTACTACATTAGGCATAAGACGTACCGAAATCACACGATATATTTTGCCAAGAAATATTGTAACAATAACAACACCTTTAGGTGATGTACGGGTAAAAACTTCGGAATTTGAAGGCAAGATTAAATATGCCCCTGAATATGAAGATTGCAAAAAGATTGCTGAATCATTAAATATTCCCTTAATTGAAGTTTTTAATATGGTTTTATCGCAAATGGTTAAGTAATGATCGATACCCATTGCCACCTGAATCATCCGAAATTATTGGAAAAAACGGCACAACTTCTACACGATGCCGCACAAGTTGGAGTAACTAAAATAATTGTTCCCAGTTGGGATGAGGATAGTTCGCGAAACGCGATGAAACTGGCAGTGAATTATCCTAATGTTATATATCCGGCAATAGGCGTTCACCCCTGGTTTCCCCCAAAAAATGGCTATTCTTTCATAGAAGATATTTGCAGAGAATCAACTCCAATCGCAATCGGGGAAATAGGCATAGATAAAAGCGCACGTATTTCAATAGTTGAACAAATGACGACTTTTACTACTATGATTGATATCGCCAGAAAATACGATTTGCCGGTTATAATACATGCTCGCGGCGGATGGGAAATAATTCTTGAAACATTGCGTGAAAAACCAGTTCGCGGAGTTATGCATGCGTATTCGGGCAGCGTAGAAATGATGCAAAAATTTATTTTAGCAGGGATGCAAATATCGTTCGCCGCCTCATTAACCCGACCAAATAATAAGAAAACCATTCTCTGTGCCGAAGCAGTGTCATTACACAGCATGATGATTGAAACTGATGCTCCGGGAATGGCGGTTTATGGGTTGACACGTGGCCAAGGGACCCCGGAGAATTTACCTGTTGTAGTCGGCACCATGGCAGAAATCCGCCGTATGCCTATATATGACATAATTATGCATAGTGATGCAAATGCGCGCGAGTTGTTTGGAATAAAGATGTAATTGAATGTTAACTTAATTTCAACAAAGCAATAATTATCGGGTCTATCATCGGCTGAAATACATTTGATAACAAGTCTACGACTAACACCCCCCCCATCACATATTGTATTCCCATCATTAATATTCTATCCCAGGTTGACTGTCTTTCGATTGGAGCCATCCTATATGTTGATATTAACTCTACTGCAGCCTTTACTCCCGATTCCAATTCTTTCTTTGACGGGGTTCGCGTTGTCCATCTTTGCTGAATCCACGCGCCAACTTTTTTCCATGTCATTGATATGGCTATCACCATCCATACAGTTATAATTGCCACAAAACTGATATTTGTCTGTCCCCAATGAGTTCGCAAGGTCAATGCGATAAGAGTAACGCCAAGATATATGAATGACAATATCGCTATCAGGTTTGTTCCGCAGCGCGGGTGAATTCGTGACATTTTTGCCACATTTTTCATTGTTAATGGTTCGCCATTTTCTATGGCATTTACCGACATGTGCTCCGCGGCATGATAACCAGACATGAGTGGCGAATAACGCAATACTACCAGAAACAAAAAAGTTGTTGCGATAGAATTAAAAATAATCAGGCTCAATTCATATTGCGGGAGCATTGCTGGTTGTACTGATAAATTTGAGAATAATAAAGTGTAATCTCTGAAAAGCTGATTGTTAGTGAACTTGTATATCGCGGCAGATAAAATGAGTGAGAAATTTTGTATAAAAAACAGGGATATCGCCATTAAAAATCCAGTTAAAAATAGCGCAAATTTACCAACTCCTGCGGTTATTGATGTTGTATACAAATATACACCGAGAGGTGTTGCCATCCCGCCGATTCTTGGGGGTGGCGGATTATGAGTGACCGCGCCTAATACATCGTTGCAATTCAACCAGCCAATATATATATTGCCGGATACTACCGCCAGGCCTGCTACATTTTTCTCCATGAATATTTGTTTGGCAACCTGAATGGTAAAATGAGGATATAACACCGTTTCCGGCATCTCCATAATCATATTCACTGAAGTTATTTCAATCAAATTCGGATGTTCATTGGCTATTTTCAACAGCTTTTCAGTAGATACCACACCAACCAATCGGCTATTTTCTACCACCGGTAAATAATCCATTCCTTCTATTTGAAATAAAACAATAGCCTTTCCCGCAGTATCATCAGGTGATAATGTTTTAATTTGCTTTATTAATGGAGATATATTGTCCGCAGCGTTCATACCGCGTAATTATACAGAAAATGGGGTTATTATGATAGGTAGTAGATGAATATTATTACACAGAGCCACAGAGGAGACACAGAGATGCACAGAGGTTTTTAATAAACTATTTTATAATAGACGATATTTTGTCACTGCCTGTCGAAGTGACCGAAATAATTTATCTCCGTTGCTCTGTGTCTTCTCCGTGTATCTTGTGTAACCCAATAATAATTAATTTCCCTTGGCGAAATCGCTTATATCATCTACGATTTCTTCTACTTTTTTTTTGGCTTTTGAAAAGATGGAATCTTTCTTTCCAGCGTCAGTATCACCGGATTCTTTGGCGAGTTCTTCCAATAATTCACGTTCGCGATGCGACAATGATGTCGGTACTGCTATTCCCACTATAAAGTGCAAGTCGCCACGGAGATTGCTGTTATGCAGGTCTGGCATCCCCTTTCCTTTGATACGGAAAGTTTGCCCGGGTTGTGTGCCGGATGGTATGCCATATTCAACGTCGCCATCTATCAAAGTTTTAACGTGAATATTGCCGCCCAATGCCGCGGTGGTGAATGGTATATCAAATCTTCGCGCGATATCGTTGCCGCTGCGCTGGAATACTTTATCTTCCTTCACAAATAACTGCACCATTAAATCGCCGGATTGTGCGCCGCGCATACCGGCATTGCCTTTGCCGCGATGGCGAATGCGAGATCCGGTATCTACACCCGGCGGAACAGTGACGGTTATCGATTCAGATATGCGCACTCTGCCCGTACCGCTGCATTCTTTGCATGGATTCGGGATTATTTCGCCGGTTGCTCCGCAACGGTCGCAGGGAACCTGGGTCTGTACCTGCATTCCGAATATGCCGGATACCGTTTGACGTCTCTGTCCCAAACCGCTGCAGGCGGGGCATTTAATCGCACTGCCGCCACCGGCAGAACCGGAGCCGTGACAGGTGGTGCAGGTAGTTTGATGCGGCACGCGAATATTTTTCTCGGTACCACGGGCAGCTTCTTCCAGAGTTATTTCCAGATCATATCGCAGCGATTCACCGGTGGGGTCAGGTCGCGATTGTCCACCCATATTTCCAAAAAATGAATCGAATATATCATTTATACCGCCGCTGAAACCGAAGTCTGCACCACCTCCGCCGAAGTTACCTTGACGCGGTCCATCATGACCATATTGGTCATACATGGCGCGTTTCTGCGGATTGCTCAATACTTCGTATGCTTCGCCGACTTCTTTAAATCTTTCTTCAGACTGCGGGTCGTTATTATTTACATCCGGGTGGTGTTGACGCGCCAGCCGACGATAGTTCTTCTTTATCTCTTCAGCAGAAGCGTTGCGGCTTACACCCAACAATTCATAATAATCGTGTTTTTCTGCCATATTCCTATTCATCCACTCATAACAAAACCGGCTACAGTATCTGCGCCGGTTTTGAGATTATTTTATTAACAATTAATCTTTGTCTGCCAGTATCTTAACTCTGGCCTCTGCGATTTCAACCATTGCATTGTTGATTAAACCGGCAGTATTTGTCTCGGTCATGCGGCCGCGGCGTTCTTTCAACTCGCGTGCTCGTTGTGAAACCGCTACCACTAAAGCGTACTTGCCAATGCGCTCTTTCAAACGCTCAACATTAACGCGCTGTTTAACTTTCTTCTCTGTCATCTTTCCCCCCAACTGGTAAAGATAATGCGGGGTACATTATAGAAAATTTAGGGGTGATGTGTCAAATGTGAATCTTATGAAGTAACAATTTGTTATTTCATTTCTTCAATATAACATAAAACCTTTTGCCATCACTTTCCCTTTTACATGTAGCACCTACACTTTTTCCATCTGGTGATAAACCGAAATAACCATCAAAATAATATTCTATACTCTAATAATTATAATTACCATAACCGCCATCTGCCATATTAATTGGAAATACAGCTTCCTTATCGCCATTATTATTATATAGAGCTAACTCAGCACTGATTATCTCAAAGGGATAATCAATTTTTACCTTTCTTGATAAATATTCATGTATTAATTTCAAATTATTCGAAACCATACTATTTCTTAACAGTATATACTTTCCGTTTAGAGTTCCACATAATAGATTATCTATCTGTTGTTTTGAAAATATTTCCCATTGTTGACCTGTTGGTACATATATAAAAGTGTAATGCAAGATAGTGTTAGGTGGTGTTTTAACTCCTTGATTAATTGGTACAAATAAAGTAATTTGTTATTAGTACCATTTACAATCCAGCCATCAAGATATTTCCCTGGATTATAAACAAATTCACCTGAAAAACGACGTAAAACACCATTTTTATCAAATTCCAGTCCTGAATTATAACCATATACTATCGCATTTTTATGAATGATTGTTTGCTTTACTATTATTCTTGCTCCTTGAACTGTTAATAATAGATATTTTAAAATCCTTTGCGTACTCCTACCCTGTCGAACTGCCATCATATTGTATTCTGTAGAAAAATTCCATAGATATTCTGGACGATCACCTTGCATGCGTGGTATTGCTAATTGGCCAGCAGCAATGTGCGTTCCATCTATTGCCCAAATTACACATGTAGGGTTTCGCCACTTATATAACCAAATTCTCCCTGAGTTTTCAACAGTTATATTATTTAAATCTATTGTATCGAATTGATTATCCTTTCTTAATAATAATTTACCCAATTCATGTCCATCACGCAAACTCATCAATGTTATTTGTGCGTTTTTAAAAATACAAATAGCTGCAATATGACCATCTGGAGAAAAAGCCAGATTAATATTATAAGAATTTCCAGGCAATCGTTTAGACCAGCATTCTTTTCCATCCCATCCATATAAAGTAAGAAAAGAATATTCACATAAAGGTGTTGGTTGAGATAAATTATAAAATCCGAGTGGTGTGTACCAACCTATATCATTAATTTCGCGAGGAATAACTGCCACAACCCGCATCTGCGCCGGCATACGTCCCCAGAAATATCCAGCAACCAGCAGTACAATCCCCGTAATACACCACAATAAACGTTTTTGTAGCAACGTTATTTTTTTCATTTTCTTTGTAGGCTGTATATTGGCATCATCAACTTGACACGCAGAATCTTCAGCATCGTCTTTTGCTGAGCGATGGCAGATTTTATTTATTAGCTGGGTTATTTTGTTGGTGTTACTCATTTTTTAGTTTTTAGTTTACAGTGTTCAGTTTACAGATTTTCAAGTTTCTGCCATTTGCAATTTGCAATTTCCTATTCCCCCACTGTGATTACTTTGTTCATTGCTGGGTACGAATCCTGGCTTATCAGTTGTCGCTGACCGGCGGATTTTCCTTTTATGAATATGCGGGAGATGGTTACTTTTACTCCGGCGCGACCGCGGGTTTTAACGCGGTAATTGCCGGGTTTCAGGTTGTTATCGTGGCGGATTAAATCGACAGGTGCGGTTGACGACAGCGATTCGCAGGTTATTTCTGCCATCGGGCCTTTTTCCTTGCCGACTATCTTTACCCCTATCATCCCTTCGCTGTCTATTTTTTCAATTGTTACCGGATATTGGTACGGGTTGCGGATTACCAGGTCTACCTGCTGCTGTGCCACTGCCGCATCCCTGCCCGCAGGGATATATTTTGGTGCCCAATTATGGCGAGTGCGTTTAACTATATCCATGCCGGCAATCAGAGCGGCGTTGTACAAAGTAGATGATGTCTGACAGACCCCGCCGCCGATATCGGTTACTAACTCCCCTTCATAAGAAACCGGTGCCAGTACATAACCGCGATCAACTGACCACGAACCAACGCGATTATTGAATGAAAATGTTGCACCCGGGGCAATTACCGCGCCATCAATAGATGACAACGACAACAGCGCGTTAATTCGCTGCCCGCGGGTACGCCCGGAAAGCGTCGTGATGTAACTGCCCATCACCCCCTGCTGTTTGGGGATGACGGCAGCAGCTATCAATGCGCCGATTATCAATATTATTATCAATAACGGGATATACCTTTTCATCGTACCGTTACCTTTTGTACAGCGGAACGTGCAGACTGATTGGTGTTATACATATCATATACAGTCGCCGGCAAAGCATTGAACTCGCCGGGGGTACGCACCTGGCATTTATAAGTAATAATATGTTCACCATTTGCAAGTTTCCCGTTGACCATAAATGGCTCAATAGACCGCAAGGCGAATGACATTTTATTATCGCGCACTATCTCATCCGACCACCAGTCCGACCATTCGTAAAAATACAAGGTTCCGCGATTAAATGGTTCAAAACCGGCTGGCAGCGGGTCTTCCACCATGCAGTAATCCAGTGCTTTAGTAGTATTTATAGTCAATTTCACCAATACAACATCGCCATTATTGAATTCTGTCACCGGACTGCTCTCTTCATTATAAATACCATGCCGCGGTATCACATGGTATTCGCGCTTGATAGAAAGTTTCGCGTCACCGATGCTTGCCGGCATCTTCATTTCTTCGCGATTATATTGCTCCAGATTAGCGGAATAATATATCAAACCGTCCGTGGCTATTTTCACCACAAAGTCAGCTTCGCCTAACTCATCCAGCGGAATATCGATTACTTTCTCCGGCAACATGAAATCCATTGGTTTCAAAGGCACATTTACGGAATATTTTCCGCAAGTCACCTGCACATTTCTGGCCATCGTGCCATTGGATTTCACGTCGGTATATTTGCATAATCCTCTTATAACCGCCACAGTATCGCGGGTAGAGTACCAATAATTGTCGCGACGCTGCTTCATCAGCCATGTTACCAGCTTATCCCAACGGGAATCATCCGGCGACACCTTTACACCGAGTTCAAGCAGTTTACCGCAAATTTCAGTATCTGATCTCCAATGATAATAATATTCATCATAATAAAAATCTCTCTTATCCATCCGCGCAAAGACTTCATCAGTAATATTTTGTATGTGCTCTCTTGCTGCATCAATATCGCCAATTTGAATCAGCAATTCAGCCAACGAAAGCGACTGGTAAATATCCATATCCGCAAACTTTATCCCTAAATCATTAAACTTTGTAACTAACTGCCTGCCAAGTTCAGCTCCGCCAGATTTTGACAATACCGTCGCGGCATAAATCATTTTGGCATAATCATATTCATAACCATCTTTATAATCTCTGTATTCTTTACCGTCTTTTTTGACTATTTCACATTTCGCCAATTTATTCATTCTGTCGATAAATCCATTTTTAAGCGCGTTTCTACCTGTCTGGTAAATTTCTTCATTAATCTCAAAACCGGCTTCGCGTGCTTGCGCCAGGCCATCCAACACGTAAGCTGTCATCCATAGGTCAATCTGATCATATCGGTACCAGCTCCAGCCGCCGCCTTCATTTTGCATTGAATATATTTTCAGCAAGCCGGATTTCACCATTTTCGGCAACTCTTTTTTAAGCTGTTGATAACCCATTTTAGCGGCGGTATCATTTTTCGAGGTGGTATTATCAACGAATGGTTCATTTACCGGGTATTTTTGCAGCATTTTCCACACTACAATATCCGGGATAAATGACGACATTGTTTGTTCGGTACAGCCATAAGGATAGTTGGCAAGATAATCCAACGAACCATACATGGTTGATATCAATGACGGCGCTATTTTTATTGTCATTTTGGTGCTGCCCGGCACAAAACCTTTTTCCAGTTTAAAATGCAGCCTGTCTTCGGTCTTTGTCACGCCGGATTTGTAATCAGTCTTTTTCACCCCGGCAGGATATGCGGGAATAGTAAGGCGCATCGCGTCCGAGAAATCCCCCGCCCTTCCCCATACGCGAACTTTTATTTGACCATCATAAACACGATTGGCAGGTACTGATATTCGCCATTCCACCCGGGTAGAATCATTAGAGCCAACATGAACTTTCCTGACTTTATCATTGTCAGTAATTGTAATACCGTCAGCCTCATCGAGTCCGACTTCTGCCTGCAAAGGTTTATCAGTCATATTATGTGCTATTGCGGCAATAACAATAGAATCATCCTCTACCATAAATCGCGGTGTTTCCAACCGTACCAGGAACGGTTTATTCACGGTTATATTCATGGTGGATTCGCCAACCCGGTTATCAACTGTTATTGCCCGACAGGTAGCGCGCCATTTAGTTAAATTATCGGGCAAAGTAACGGTAACATTTGCCTCGCCATTTTCATCAGTTACTATGTCTGGGAACCACTGCGCGGTATCGCGAAAATCTTCGCGGGTTACAATGGTAGAACCGCCTTTATCATCGCCGGACAAGTATAAATTAGGAGATGAAAAACTTGTCGAAACATTCGGATAAACACGCGGGTAAAAGAAACTAATAATATCTTCAGTATCATCTTCCGCTATTTTATACAGTGCTTCATCTACCAATCCAAATGAAGTTTCTGCCGATACCGGTTTTCCATCCGGTGAAGTTGTTTTTATATGAAAAGTCGCAATACCCCGAGGAAGATAGGTATCCTTATCAGATGTTATTTTCACCACCATTGCTTTCTTTTCACGTGACATCGAAATCGCATCTTCAGCCTGAACCAGGTCTTTTCCGTTAACAATTGAGATGTTAACATTCACTGCCGGCATATATTCTTCTGACAAATCCACATCAAGTATGGTGGTTTTACTCTCCAACTTTATCAGTTTATGCTGAAATATCTTGTCGCCTTCTATTGTCATTAAGGCATAACAGGGTGCTAATTTTGTATTCACCACAACGCGGGCATTCTCATGTGATTTATATAAATATTTATCTGCCGTTACATCTAATTCATCATAAGGATAATCGTAGGTATTCTGCCCCTTCTCAACAACCCAGATATAACTGTTAGAGTTTATCCTGTTCCCTATAGTATCTTTCAGCATGCTTCGCAAGGTGAAATAACCGCTTTGCCCGGGAACAACATCAAACTCCGCAATTCCTGCACTATTAGTTGTCCAGGTATATTCTTTATCAATGACGATTATCGCTTTATTATCAACCCACCTGGTTTTTTCCATGACAGTCTTGCCCGACTTCCCGGCAATGGGAACTTTATTGTAATCAGTCAATTTTAATTCAACATGATTCTTATCACCTATATTCATCTCGTATTTATCTACTTTTGTTCTCAGCTTCCATTCGCCGCGAGTTACGATTGACGAAGCATCCCCGCTTTCAGATTTTTCACTTTTATCCGTAACATCAGCATAGATATGGTATGACCAATCATTATCACCGGTATCCCAATCTTCATTCTTGATTTTTACGTTCTTATCAGG
The DNA here is from genome assembly GCA_964638715.1 of uncultured bacterium. Taxonomy (GTDB): domain Bacteria; phylum Armatimonadota; class Hebobacteria; order CAIYQO01; family CAIYQO01; genus JBAXQQ01. Next base: position 178,783 of record CAZWZF010000001.1, read on the forward strand.
TGAAGTGGGTATGAATACTTTAAGAATTCCGTTGTCATCAGTATACCCGTCACCTTCTATCATAAAGTCACCAGATTCCCCACTGTCATTCCAATTATCACAGCAATCGCTGTCCCAATCACCATATTCATCTTCTCTGTCTGACCAGGTATAATCGCGGGATATGTAATAATGCACCTTCGCATTTACCACTGGCGCCCCAAAGAAATAATTTGCCGATATCTCCGCATGAATTTCGTCACCCATGGTGTAGCGTTCTTTGTCATTCTTCACCTTTATTTCAAATTCAGGTTTTTTGTATTCCGCAATATTGAAATAATGCTCATAATCATTGCCGTCAATCATCAGGGTAATGCGATAATATCCGGGAATTGCGGCTTTATCCAGAGGGAATAGTCCATTTATAGTGCCGAATTTATTAGTGACAGCACTGCCGACATAAACCGAGTTGTTTTTGCTGTCCTGTACTTTTATATTTACCGACTTGCCGACAAAAGGCATTAAATCTTTTCCCTTTAAATTACGGATAATTGATTTAAAATTGACAGTATCGCCAGGACGGTAAATTGGACGGTCAGTATAAATGTAAACACGCTGGCGTTCTCTATCCTCGTTATACATATATGTGCTGGAAACAGCCATTGAATCTTTATACCTGCCTACTACCATAACATTATGTTCAGCATCTTTATCCTGATACGACATCATACATAAACCATCTTCACCCGTGGTTCCAGTACGAATAATTTTATCTTTACTTTTTAATTGCAGTGAAACATCTTGTGCTGGTTTGCCGGTTATTGCGTCTACTGCGTATATCAGGGATTCCGTCGGCGATGTTTTCATCACCATTTCAAGGTCAGTAACAGCGATAACCCCGACATCGTATATATTGCCTTTCTCTTTATCGCTTAACATGAGAATATATATACCTGGGATTATGCTGTCTAATTTGATTTCTTTTGCTGCCACTCCCTCGAAATTCTTATCGCTATTTAATATGGCAATATCTTCTCCATAAACTTTCCTCAATCCGGCTACTTTATTATAATCAATATTGTTGTTACCATTATTCATTTCATATCTATATGGAAGATGCAATACTTCATTTAATGATCCCTGCCATGCCTTAACTGCCAAATCATCTTTCACCCGGTACATTTTCAGATTCAAATCGTCTTTATTTGTAAATGATCGAAATTTAACCTTGATTTTCTCAGCAGTATTAAATGTTGTTTGATGCAGAAACATGTGAATAAAAGGACTATTGGGAGTCAGAATTATATCTTTATCAATTGTTTTCCCTTCTTCAACAGTGATAGTGAAATTTTCACTATGCGCCTCGGTAGAGATATTGCATTGATAATTTCCTACCGGAAGACGGGTAAATGAAAACGAACCGTCTTTTTCTGTAGTTGTCTTAAAATATCTCTGTTGTTCTTTTTTATAATCATACGATTGTATGCCCCATCTGGTCACATTTTTTTCTTCGTTGCTATCCTTCATACGGTATATATGAAATTCCAGATCCTTAACGTTCTGATTATCTTCCGCCAATCTTATGTATCCTTTAAACGAACCAACCGGCGTCTCTGCGGACATTAGATTTGACATTGCTGCCAATGCAATAACAGCAAAAATTACTGTAAGGATAATTGTCCAATTTAACCTACGCATTGCTTTGCTCCTTTTTTCGCATTGCCTCTGCGATAAAAGTAATGATGACAGGAACAAATAATATCATTGCGCCGATATGCGCAATAGAACGAGTAATAATTAAATGTTGATTTATAAAAACAGGAATTATTTGAACAGACGACAACACGATTAAAATGATTAATGGTATTGGTGAGAAGTTCATAAATTTGTCACGTGCTTCACCGGTATTCATCTGCATCAGGAAGAGCCAACCGATTGCCGCCAACAGCATACCGGTAAGACATGCCCATAATCCGCCTAAACTCCATAAACTATAAGTGATAGGTGGCAGAATAATCACGATTAGTGATAATATCGCCACCCACACCCATACCTTCCATGGCTTTATATTTACATCCACAATCAATCCATTGATTATTTTACAGCATACCCAAACAACTCCTGTACCAATAATTATTGCTATTTGATTATATTGATTCTGAAAATCAAGCAGCATTTTGCCATGCGCCTGGTAATATAAATATCTTTCCAATCCCATGAATAACAGTAAACTAACTAAAGAAAAAGATATCTCTGACAAAAATCTATTATTTCTATTTGCCAATGCCGGCAAAGCAATTACAGACAATGCTGTTGCCGCGGCAATCATTTGTCCCAGACCACCCATATATCGTAATGAGATTGTTGAAATTGTAATAATAAAAAATCCAGAAATAATTAATAACGACAACGGGATATTTTCAGCATCTTTATATATATACAGCATTAATCCTATTAAAATAAAAGCAATACCACCGATTGTTGCGGGTAGGAAATTAACTTCGGGTAGTTGATATTTGCTGATAACAAATAAAGCTAAAGAGATTAATACAACTGAAGTGATGCTTACTAAGATAAAGGTGCCTAATTTAAAGTTTTCCTGAGATTTTCTGACTAATAAAGAAAACACCAGGATAGCCACCGATAATATTATTTGCGGCAGCAACCAATATGGCGCATGAAGCAAAGTAGTGTTGCCTGTAAATGGATACAATATTGCAAGTCGTGAACCGATGGCAGCAATTGATATTGCCATTATAAATAAGGTGAGCCAATTAACACCGGCGATATTTTCAGTATTATCTTTCCCTATCATCCTAAATGACATCATGCCAATTATTGAAATTAATACCGCCGCAATAGCTATGCCAATCAGCATATCTGTCGGGTCTCCCCTGAATATGTAAATTACCGGCGCAGTACCCAGAATAGCAATGGATATCATTGCCACAGTTCTGCGAATCCATCCGGTTCCGGTAATGTTGCCAGCAGCCTCAAATATCGCAACTATTCCCAAGATACCACCGATTAAGAAACCCCACCCAATATGCATTCCCTGCGAAAATGGTGGAGTATACGGAATGGTGCATAAAACAATGATTATTGTTAATGCAAAACTGCAAATGAGCGTCTTGCCAAGATGCAATATTTTCATATTGGCAATGCGATTAGATGCGGGGGTAGCAAGTGACACGATTAACCCGCAAAGGGCAAGTAGAGTGACAATGAGTGACAAAGTGATAAACATACCATTTCCTTCCTGCTTGGGATGAGTGATATTATTATTATACATTCATATTATGTAGTTGTTACAGGAATGTGAAAAAAATGTTAAATTTTTAAAATACACTAAAGGTATAGTTTATTTGTCGTTGAAAAAGTATGAGTCAAAAGAAATGAAAGGATTAAAAAATATGCATTCAGTAAAATCGTTAAAATCAGAATATCTGGTAAATCCCATTGGGATCGATGTTACTAAACCACGTTTCAACTGGATTATGGTTGATGATTCTTGCGGTGCGAGCCAAACAGCTTATCAAATTCAAGCGGCATCCACAATTGAACTTCTAAATATCAACAAAGTTGATTTATGGGATAGCGGTAAAGTCGCATCCGACCAGTCAATTCATGTGCTTTACAACGGTAAAGAATTGACTTCCCGTACTGTAGTTTACTGGCGGGCAAAAATTTGGAATGAAAATAACTTAGAATCCGCATGGTCGGAAACGGCAACTTTTGAAATCGGTTTATTAAATAATGATGAATGGACCGGAAAATGGATTGGCACTGATATTGTAGGTGGCAAGAATAATACTGCCCCGGTACCATTCCTGCGCAAAGAAATTACTTTAAATGATGATATCGCGTCAGCAAGATTATATATTACCGCCCTGGGTTTATATGAACCATATATAAACTGCAAAAAAGTAGGGGTAGATTTATTTACTCCAGGTTGGACTGATTACACAAAACGATTGCAATACCGCGTTTATGATGTTACAGAAAATTTACAGAAAGGCAGCAATGCAATCGGTGTAATCCTCGGTGACGGGTGGTACGCCGGTCATATCAGCTGGGAAGGCCGCATGATTTACGGCGATCGTCCCAAGTTGTTTGCACAATTAGAAGTCACATTAAAAAATGGTGAAATAATTACTGTTGCAACCGATGAAAGTTGGAAGTTTTCTACCGGTCCAATTGTCGAATCCGACATTTACATGGGTGAAACCTATGATGCCAATCGGGAATTATGCGGATGGGACAAAGCAGGATATGATGATGCAAAATGGCGGCAGGTATTTATATTTAATGAAAATATTAATTTAGTCGCCTCACCGGGGCCTGCAATGAGAGTTCAAGAGCAACTAAAGCCAATTGCACCAGTAAATATTAGAAAAGACTGGTCGACAACATATAATATTTTCGACATGGGTCAAAATATGGTGGGTAACATCCGTGTTAAAATGCGCGGAAAGGCTGGAAACACCGTAAAGATAAGATATGCAGAAATATTAGATAAAGGTCAAATGTATACCACTAATCTCCGTACAGCACGTTCGACAGATTATTATACATTTAAGAATGATGAAGTTGTTGAATATATGCCCAAATTCACATTTCATGGATTCAGGTATGTTGAATTTACTGGAATTAGCACTGAAGATATATTAGACATAACGGGAATGGTAATACATTCAAATATGGAAGCAACCAGTGAGTTTGAATGCAATGACCCATTGGTCAATCAATTGCAGCATAATATTATCTGGGGTCAAAAGGGCAACTATATCGATATCCCGACAGACTGTCCGCAACGAGATGAACGATTAGGCTGGACCGGTGATGCCCAAGTATTCATTCGTACTGCTTCTTTCAATTTTGATGTTGCACCTTTCTTCACAAAATGGCTGGCTGATATGGTTGACTCGCAAAATGCTGATGGTTCATACCCATCAGTAGTGCCGGAGATTAAAAGTTGCAGCAGTGATGGCGGACCAGCATGGGCAGACGCTGGTATTATATGTCCGTGGACAATTTATAAATGTTACGGCGATACCGAAATATTATCGAAAAATTATGCAAGCATGAAAAAATATATGCAGCATTTGCTTGATACCAGCGAAGGACTAATTCGCCCGCCGATCATGTATGGAGACTGGCTATCAATCAACGCTGAAACCCCACGCGACCTGATAGGTACAGCATTTTTCGCTTATGACGCAACCATGATGTCGGAAATTGCTGCTGTTTTAAATTTTAATGAAGACACTAAATATTATACAGAATTATTCGAAAAAGTTAAAACGGCATTTTTGAATAGATATGTGACTCCAGACGGTTTAATAGCAAGTGGTACCCAGACATCATATCTATTAGCTCTTCATTTTAACCTGATTAATGAAGATAAAATTCCCATGGCTATGAAAAAGCTGGTAGAAGATATGGAAAGCAGAGGGAACAAAATTTCAACAGGATTTGTCGGCTCACCTTATGTAAACCTGGTATTAACCGCACAAGACAGAAATGACATGGCATATAAATTGCTGCACCAGACTGAATGGCCATCATGGCTATATGCAGTCACTCAAGGCGCGACAACTATCTGGGAACGCTGGGATGGTTGGACACATGATAAAGGATTCCAAGATGCCGGGATGAATTCGTTCAACCATTACGCCTATGGAGCAATTGGTGCATGGTTATATTCACAAGTTGCTGGTATTGATTTAATTGAACCGGCATACAAACATTCACTGATTGCGCCAAAACCCGGCGGCAATATAAACAAAGCATGTGCCAAATTTCAAACTATGTATGGTCAGATCATCAGTGATTGGAGAATTGAAGATGGCATTTTCAATATTTCAATCACTATACCAGCAAATACAAAATCCACAATAATATTACCAATAACTGGCGACATAACTAAAAATGATAAATCTGTTACTGGTGAGATAGTGAAAAACGGCGTTAAATTTGAACTTCCAGCAGGAAATTATTCCTTCAAAGGCTGTTTACAGAAATAATTTGGTAGTTGTCCCCCAAATTTGATATAATTTTGCCCATCCATGCAGGAATTAACCGTTGGATGGGCAAATTTAGTATAGTTATCCCGTTTAGCAATATTTTAAAAAAGGAAAATGTCATGAATCGTCATGAATTTGAAAAGCGTTTACATCGATTACACGCAGAATATGAAGAGATAATAACCCGACCAAATTCAATTGATGAAAACTGGTATAACGGTATATACGAAAGATATAAATATCCCGTCTTAACAAATAAACATACGCCACCATTCTGGCGATTTGATTTAAACCCTAAAACAAATCCATATTTAATGGAACGACTTGGAATAAACTGCACTTTTAACGCTGGAGCAATCGAGTTTAATGGAAAGATTTTCCTGATGGTTCGCGTTGAAGGTATTGATAGAAAATCTTTTTTCGCTGTAGCAGAAAGTCAGAATGGTATTGATAATTTCCGATTCTGGGATTACCCGGTGCTAATGCCGGAAACCGATGATCCAGATATTAATGTTTACGATATGCGATTAGTTAAGCATGAAGATGGTTGGATATACGGCACTTTCTGTACAGAACGCAAAGACCCGGATGCTGCCCCTGGCGACTCCAGCAGTGCAGTTGCCGCATGTGGAATTGCCCGTACAAAAGATTTGCAAAATTGGGAAAGACTGCCGGATTTAATATCAGTTTCACCTCAACAAAGAAATGTTGTTTTGCACCCGGAATTTATTAATGGCAAATATGCATTATATACCCGTCCGCAAGATGGATTTATTGACACTGGTAAAGGTGGCGGAATCGGTTGGGCATTATGCGACGATATTACAAACCCGGAAATCGGTGATGAAATTGTAATTGATGAAAAACAATACCATACAATTAAAGAAGTGAAAAATGGTGCAGGACCGGCGCCATTTAAAACTGAAAAAGGCTGGCTGCATATTGCTCACGGAGTTCGCAATACCGCAGCAGGTTTACGTTATGTTGTATATGCATTCATGACTGACTTGAATCACCCTGAAAAAGTCATCTATTCGCCAGGCGGTCATTTAATTGCTCCTGTTGGTGCAGAGAGAGTTGGCGATGTATCAAATGTAATATTCATTAATGGTGCGGTTGTGCGTGAAAATGGCGAAATGTTCCTTTATTACGCGTCATCTGATACCCGAACACATGTTGCGACAACAACAATTGATAAAATGTTAGATTATGTAATGAATACACCTGCAGACCCGCTTCGCAGCTATGCATGTGTAGAACAAAGATACGAATTAATAAATAGAAATTTAGATTACTTGAAGGCAAGATAAATTATGACACCACGTGCGATTATTATCGGTTTACTAAGTGCGGCAATTATTTGCGGTATAACCTACTTTAACGACTGTATTATGCATTCGACAATGATGATTGGAAACAACATGCCGATTGCTGTTTATGGCACGTTGGTTCTATTTTTGCTTATTTGGAACCCTTTATTAAAACTCATAGACAAAAACCTTAGTTTACGAGCACCAGAGTTTGCTGTGATTTTAGCATTAACACTGGCAGCCTGTGTTGTACCTGGTTCTGGTTTGCTTCGCACCTTTACAGCCTCAATAGTTCGTCCTTATGCTTTAGAACAAACTAATCCTGGCTGGTCAGATAAAAAAGTACTCCAAATGCTGCCGCCAGATATGTTGGTTAGAGACGGCGACAAAGATTTTAATAAAGTAGTTGCCGGTTTCGCATCCGGTTCGCCAGATTCAGCGTCCAAAATGCTTGATTTTAGTAAAATCCCAATGAAAAATTGGGGTCCGACTTTAGCTCTCTGGGTGCCGATGATTATCATATTATGGATTGGTTTACTCGGGTTATCGTTGGTGGTTCACCGGCAATGGTCAGAACATGAGCATCTGCCGTATCCTATCGCAGACTTTGCGAAATCGATATTACCTCAACAAGGTGAGGCAGGAATTCCTTTCTTAAAAACACCGCTATTCTGGATTGGTGCTGGCTTTGTTATTGCTATTCATGCATTAAATTATTCAGCTGTATGGTTCCCCGGTAAGATAACCAATATTAATTTATCACTTAGCATGTTTCAATATACCAAGTTCTTTCCATTAGTTTCTTCAAGTTGGTTCCTTTTCGGTCCCAGATTATACTTTACGGCAGTAGGCTTCGCTTTTTTCCTTGCAACTGATGTTTCTTTCTCATTAGGTATCAGCACTTTCATGTGGGCAATCGTATCCGGTATTTTAGGGTTATACAGTATTCCAACCGGCAGTGGAACTTCGAATGAACCGACCATATTGAATCACTTAAACTTTGGAGCATACGCTGGTTTCCTTGCAGTAATTCTCTTTACTGGTAGAAGATACTATTCTGACGTATTTAAAAAAGCATTAGGATTTATCTCGAAAGCCAAATCATATCCTGAAGCAGTTTGGGGAGCACGCTTATTTATGGCTTGTATGGTTGCCTTGATTGCTTTCATGTCCGTTCGCGCTCATTTAGATTGGCAATTATCGACATTCTTTGTATTATTAACGGTTTTAACATTCCTCATCATCAGCCGTATTCTTGCAGAAACCGGAGCTTTTTTCATTCAGGCTTATTTCTACCCGGTAGCAATTATAGCCGGATTCATGGGATATGCCGCACTTGGACCGCAGGCTATCGCAATTATGGGCTTGCTAACAGTTGTATTCTTAATGGATCCGCGCGAATCATTCATGCCGTTTGTTGTTAACTCATTAAAACTACTTGATTTAAATAATGTCAAAATTGGCAAGGTAGCTCCATTTATTGGCATTGCCGTTATCCTCGGTTTGGGAGTTGGACTTCCTGTTTGTTTAGCTTTCCAATATACTAAAGGCGCAAATATGAGCGATGGTTGGGCAATGAACTCCTCTGGTTCTATCGCATTTGATGCCGCGGTAAAAACTGTAGATAAGCTTAATTCATTAGGACCTACAAATCTTAAAAAGTCAGAAAGCCTGTCTGGATGGGAAAGATTTAGTATGGATAATCTTAAACCAGATTGGATGTATATCATCGCAGCAATAGCTGGATTTGCCTTAATAACCTTATTTACTATGGGAAGGTTAAGATTTAATAAATGGCCAATTCATCCAATTGCGTTCCTTGTTTGGAATACCTACCCGCTAATGGCTTTCGCCCCATCTTTCCTGTTAGGTTGGATATTTAAAACGTTAGTAATGCGCTTTGGTGGTGGTAAGGCATATCATGCTGTAAAGCCACTGATGATTGGCTTGATTGCTGGAGAAGCAATGGCTGGCGTATTAATTATGCTGATTAGTGCGGCTCATTATTTCATCACTGGCAACCCACCGAAAGGATTCAGCATCTTACCTGGTTAAAATTAATAAGAAACAAAAAAGCGGGGAGTTTTATCTCCCCGCTTTTTTATTTAAAATGGTGGACTCAATACACCTTTCTCGGTAATAAAACCAGTCACCAAACTGCCCGGTGAAACATCAAATGATGGGTTCCAACCAACTGCATCTTCTGGCGCAGCCTGATATTTGCCAATTATCTTAATTTCTTCGTCACTCCTGAACTCTATTGGAATATCTTTTCCTGATGACAATGACAAATCCATTGTTGAAAAAGGAGCTGCTACGTAAAAGGGTATCTCATGAAACTTCGCTAATGCTGCTAAACTGTAAGTACCTATTTTATTGGCAAAGTCACCATTTGCGGCTATTCTGTCTGCGCCGACAACTACCGCATTTACTTCGCCACAAGCCATTAACGTCGCTGCCATATTATCACAAATCAAATTATAAGGTATTCCGCTTCGTGACAGTTCCCAAGCCGTTAAACGCGCACCTTGCAGCAATGGTCGCGTCTCATCAACCCAGACTTTCTTTAGCTTTCCATCATTACTACATTGACGAATTACCCCTAATGCCGTTCCACTACCGCCAGTTGCCAAAGTTCCAGTGTTGCAGTGGGTTAAAACCTTTGCTTCAAGTGGCATAATTTCAGAACCAAATTTTGACATTAAATTACAGGATAATATTTCTGCCTGCAAAATATCATCAGCTAATTTCAATAATTTTTCAGCAATATTATTATCGTAATCATTATCAATAATCGCTAATGATTTATTTAAAGCCCAAAAAAGATTTACCGCAGTAGGTCGGGTTGAGACTAATGTGTTATAAACATTCCGCAGATATATAACATCATTATTTATAGAAGCTGCTAATGCCATACCATAAGCGGCTGTTATACCTATTAATGGGGCACCACGTACTGCCAGAGTGCGAATCGCATCAGCAACAGTATCCACACCAATACAATCAATATATACTTCGTCTGCAGGCAATGCGCGCTGATCTAAAATCTTTAATACACCATCGCACCAAATTACTGGAATTATTTCATTATTCACATTTATCTCCATCCGTTCAAGATTTTATATGAAAATTACAGATAATGAAAGAAGAGTTCCACAATAATTATTGTGGAACTCTTTTAAACAATATTCATTCAGATTATTATTCAGGGTCATCCGGTCCATTAACATTTTCACCTTCTGAGGAAGAAAATGAAACATTAAGATTATGCATTAAAGCGGATACTATACGACTTTTCTTATCGTTATTTGCCGGTAAATCTCCACCAGCTATTTTCAGATTGTTAAGCAGTAATCCGCCATTTCCGCGCGGATATTTAACTAAACCGCCAACAGAATCAAGCGGTACTATTTTTCCACCATCCATCCAATCTGGCAATTTCCTGTTAATTTGTACAATATCAATCCCCGCCATTCCGCTCCACCCTTTACGGCGATAACTTTTTAACACTAATGATATCTCTTTTGCTTTTACATTATTACAATCTAACGATGTCATATCACGATTATCCGGCAATAACATGGTTCCAATTTTTTTACCGTCAGCGTTAATATCAAGATTTTCAATTGAATTATAATTAGTATTATTCCAAACTTTTATGTTGTTTATTTCCATCGGGTATGGCAGTTTAAATGTATGAATAGTTTTTCCTTCGGCAGGTATATCACCCCATAATCCGCCAAATTGATTTACATACATCCAAAAATCAGCATTTCGTAAACCATTAACCATTGCAATTGAACCGGAAGGTCCAAAAGAATAGTTTGGATTATATGGTCCAAACGTGAACGGTGCTATATCAGTACCGCTATCAATGCATCCGGTAAATATGTCAGCAGACAATCTTTTCAGGTTCATCCATTCAGCAATAACAACACTTGAACTCATGCTAAAATCAGAACTATCCATACCGTCAGTAAGTTTATCTCGATTTAACCCTACGCGTTCAACTCTAAACTCTCTGTAAACATGCTTCGTATCCAAAATATTATTATATGCATCTACGGAATTTGGCTCCAAACCCCAAACCATTATCCAACCACCGCTATTCATATATTTTTTCACGACATCAGCATTGTCACTTAAAATACTTAAATTTTCTTTAGTACCGCTAACTATAATAAAAGGTGCTGCTTTGCTATCTGCTATAGCTTCTTCCAACTGCAAATCTTCACGCAACTGACACCCAATATCTTTTAATTTCTTTTCAATGCCACTCTTTTTAGTTGCATACACTAATACTTTTATAGCTGATGCTAATTTATATTCAGCAGCTTTATTTATCATGTTATTAAGCAATATACCTGCAGCAGGTTCAATCTCAATTTTTTCATTTATCAGCATTTGAGATGCCACTATTATACCTTTGCCGCATGGCATTTCCACTAATGCACATCGATCTATTCCTGGAGGACCGCCAACAATCCAACCGATAGCTTGTGCTGAAGGTTTTTTCCATGGGTTTATTGCTGTCGGACCAAATCCACGCCAATTTGATAAATCCTGCATTTTCAATCCTTTAAACAATGCATTCGAGATACCTTCCGCGTATGTAAAATACAATTTTGATTTTTTATCAACTTCCAGATTGTATGGCAAGTCAACACCTTGCAAAGGAGTATCCTGTTCCAAAGAAATAACTCTACCACCTTCACGCGCAAAGGCAATAATTGATTTCATATCACCTTTATATCTCGGTGCAATCATCATCAAATTATTATAATCTTTGGCTTTGCCAGCATCAGGAATTAAAGTTGTATTCAAACCTAATTTCTGCATTTTATCAGCAAATGTATTATCATTACCGACAATATAAACCGGCTTTCCATAATCTAATTTATTAATGTGCGGAAATAACGCGTATTCCTTAATATCTTTAAATGGCTTACTGCCAGGTTGTGTTACTTCGAGAATTAACTGCATATCAGTTCTTACTGTAACAACTGGCAATTTATCGACTATTTTCATCTCCTGGGCAAACCCCGGTTCCAGATTAAATACTTTACTGCCGCCCGCCACTTTCTTGCCTTCCAACATCCATTGCCAGGTAAATGTAACTGGATCAGCTTTCAATGTATCGTTAAATACCTTAACCGTAATCTCAGTAGCCTCACCACTGAAGAAACTTGTAGAATATTCACGGGTGAATGCCGCTAATGATGACATCGAGTTCCAGCAAGCTTCAGCACCATCCTGAGTCACCCAGGGGAATATCATTGCCACATCATTCCAGCGATATCTCTCGAAAATATACTTAACATACTTTGCATAAGCGTTTAATGCTTCCGTCCTATCTTCAGCAGCTTTTTCACCACCTATCCAGGCATGGTCAACATTATTCCCGGCAAAATAAGCAATTTCACCGCAACAATATGGTCTTTTACCATCCCATAACCAACGCGAACCAGTTGCGATATCATTACCTTTTTGTGCGTTAGGGTCTATCGTATAACCGGCAGTATTAACAGCAACACCATCAATAGACCGTGCATTATCACCGAAAAAACCATCTTCTGCATAATGGGTATTGCAAATATCAGCATACTGGTCTTTTAACGCACCGGCACCATCAAGCATTGAAGGACGAGTCGGATCAAGGTTGCGAGCGACATCAATAAGATATTTTTTCGCTCTGTCTTCCATTAAGTCCAACTGTCCACCATAAGCCAATCTTGCTTCAACAAACATCAATTCATTTTCTAAACTATATGTAATTATTGATGGGTGATTTTTATATGCTTTAATTACCTGTTCAATATGCAGTTTACAATTTTCCCAAAATTCAATTTTAGTCTCATTATGTGTAATTCCCATACCATCAATCATGGTAGATAATCTAACAGGAATACCGTGTTTATCTGTCCAATCAAGCTGGTTGCGCCGCGCACCGAGTTTTGATGATAATCCCAGGTCTGCGCTCATTCTTTCAAATCTATTACCAGATTTCCTGAAATTATCCAGCATTTCTTGTTCAGTTTTTCCTTCCAAACCACCCAGCAAGTTCCAGGAATTTCGTCTTATCCCATTAATTCTAATAAATTTTCCGTCAATAGTTATTTCTCGGAATCCGAAAGGAGTATCGCGCCATTCAGTCGGTTTTCCATTAACAGTAATATAAGTCCTTAACCTATACATATTAGCCGGGTCATCTTCAGGCCACCATAATTTCGGGTTATCCCATGCTGCCGTCAAATTTGCGACTTTGCTTTCACCAGATTTCAGTTTAAGAGATATTGCTGGTAATTCTTTCTCAACAGCACCTGTTTTATCAAAAATTGCTTCACCACGAATAGTTACATCCGCATCAGTGTTAAGAGTGTTAACTAAATTAACATCTGCATCGATTCGCTTATTTTTCACACTTGTTTTGATAAAATAATCTTCAGGGAATACCGGAGAACTAATTACCATGCTAACTGCATCAGTTATCCCGCACTTTGTACCATCTGCATCGCCTTTTGTCGAAGGATAGAACGGTCCCAATGAACGCACATATTTTGAAACAAATGATTCCGGCATATTTCTTATGCTATCAATCGGTTCATCTCCCCTGTCTAATCCATAATAATAATCTTTTATACCAACGCAAATCTCATTTATTTGCCCGGGTTTAATTGCTTTTGATATATCAATTAGCCATTGAACCCTGGTGCTTTTCTGGCATCCTATATACTGACCATTTACAACAACACTTGCAATCCAGTTAGTTCCAGTAAAATCGAGTTGAAATGATTTACCTTTAAATTGTTCAGGAACATCGATCCTGCATTTATACCAGACACGATGAGCATAATTTAATTCCGGCAAGCTATAAATATCTGAAGGTACTTTTATACCACGCCAAACAGGATTTTTGGGAAGCTCTTTTATCGGTTCAAACCTATTTTTCATCATATCCATATCATCATCGCGGCATATTTGCCATAATCCCCATAAAGATATGGTTGTTCGTTCAGTTGGATCAGTTTTATTCTCAGTATATTTGAAGATATTATTAGCCGCTTCAATATCTTGTTTACCATTTGGCACTTCACCCGGTTTCAAGTTTGCGCTTGGCAGCCAATCACCTTGTACAAATGCTATAACATCAATAGATAAGCATAATCGATCTTTATTCGGTTCAGCGATAATTTCTAATTCATGCTTTCCGGCTGTAAGGTTAACTTTCCCTGCGTTAAGCCAACCCGCTTCACACCACATGCTGAGTTCTGTCATATCCCGAGTTAATTGAGTCGGTTTTATTTCATTCCATTCACCTTCGTCTATTCTCCAGCGATAAAATGGACGGACAAATTCAAACCCTAACCTCATCCAAAGATTATAATCACCCGGTTTTGCCACATCTATTTTATAAGTTAATTCAAAAGTCTTCTCTGCATCAGGATTATCACCGGGATTAAAACTCATCCATTTTCCGCCGCTTAATGTTGGACCTTCAGCGGTATTGAGAGGAAATGTCGCAGCATCAGCAGTTTCAGCTTCACGCCAAATATATGTATTCTCTGCAAAAACTACAGAAAACGAAAATAATATAAATAAAAATAAATAAAATAGTTTCATAATGGTCCTCTTTATTATGGACATAATGCTGTGGTAAAACTATACTTCAACTACCTTTACTTTGACAATAGATATTACTTAATGTTTCATAAAAACAACTAAACGATTAAGAGAGAGTTTGTAACTTTATTTAAAATCTATACTTTTATATGAAACAACTGTGTAAGATTTACGTCAAATAATATAGTTAGTTCTGAAATGGGTAATAACATGAGAATCCAAATATTAATTGCCATATTTATCATATCTGCCAGTGTAATATTCGCAGCAATATTACCTGTTGGTAAAGGTATTGGATTGCAAGGCGATTATTATAATGGTATTCAATTAGTTGAACCACCTTTGATGACCCGTACCGACTCTACTTTAGATTTTAGCTACTCAGGAAATGACGAACTTTTAACCGGCAAACTTAATAACAATTTTTCTGTTCGCTGGACGGGCAGAATTATGCCGCGGTATTCAGAAAGTTATACTATCACTACTGTCAGTGACGATGGTATCCGTGTTTGGATAGATAATACAATTTTAATTGACAACTGGACTGACCACGGTGGAACTGAAGATAATGGTACAATAAACCTTGACGCTGGAAAACTTTACGATATAAAAATTGAATTTTTTCAAAATGGTGGTGGCGGTTGTATGCAATTATTTTGGTCTTCTGCTTCCCAAGATAAAGAACTTATCCCGCAAAGTCAACTGTATCCATTAACGTTCCGCGGCAAAACTTTCGTATATACAGATGATAACGACATCAAAAAAACATCAATATTTATTAAAGATGAAAAAGAAACAAAAAAAATATTAGAAGAAGGCAACGCTGAACCAGCATTATCTATTGATGGTGATAAAATAGTATATATAAATACCGAAAAAATAAGCTGGGATGACCCCAATGTGATAAAAAATACCGATATTCACTTATTAAATATTAAATCTAATGAAATCAAGCGACTTTCGCATCCTGGATATGAAGATCGTCGCCCTTCATTTAGTTATGATGGTAAAAAAATTGCTTTTGCATGTAGAAATACCGGCAAATGGCAGATTTGGCGCATGAATACTGACGGTGGTAAATTGACGACTATAGTAAAAAATGAATATGATAACGACTGTCCGGTATTTGTTGCTGATGGCACTAAAATAATTTTCCAATCAAAACGCGATGATAAATGGAATATATATTCAGTATCAGTAAATGGCAACGATGAAAATCAGCTTACCACTGACGGCGGTACTGAACCGGCAACAAGCTTATATTACGATTTGATTTGTTTTGTTAATCAAGGCGCGCTGTATACTATCAATGGCGAAGGAAAACAATTGAAAAAGATTTCGCCGGAATCAAAAGATGCAGAATATAGCCATCCGGTAATAAATATTGATGGCAGAAGTGTCGCTGCTCTAAAGAAAACAAAAGACAAGTCAGAAATTGTTATAATAAATTTAAAGAAATTAACTGAAGAGTCTATGCCAATAGAAGGTAATGCGTATTATCTCTCTTGGTCATTATAATCAGCATGTGAGGGTTTTATGAAACTATTTCCACTATTACTCATGATTTTGCTGCCCATTTGTGCAGTATTTGCTGCGGACGATAATATCGACCCGCAGGAAAGAGACGCGCAGAACCTGTTTTTACAGGGAGAGGCCAGTATGAAAGTCGCTGAATACGAAAGTGCTATCAGCGTTTTCAACAACGTGGTTAAGAGATTCCCTGAAACTGAAACCAGGTATCAGGCGCAATTTCGCATGGCTGATGCATTAACATCATTAAAAAAAGAAGCTGATGCTGTCACCTTGCTTCAATCAGTTGCAAAGGAAGAAAATGGCGAATGGTCACCACGCGCGTTATCTAAAATCGGTGACATCTATAGCGGTATACAAAAATATTCCGACGCCTTTAAAGCATACCGCGCCATTATCACAGATTTCCCGGAAAACCCAATGGTTGACCATGCATATTTTGCTATTGGTGTCACCCATTTTAAACTTGGTCACTTTGCCCAGGCTGCTGAAGAACTTGAAAAAGTTGGTACTGCATTTGCAGCTAATAAACCACAACTGCAAAAAGTATCACCAGGTGAACCACTTTATATTAAAATGATTGAACCAAATAGCGTGTCAACTTTAAAAACATCTTATAAAGTTTATATTAAAACAACATCAGGTGATGCTGAAGAAGTAAATCTACGTCCAGATGCTGTTGGCGGCGACCGTTTTATCGCTTCTGTACCTACTGTGATGGGTGACGCCAAGCCAGGTGATGGCACCCTTCAATTGCATGGTGCTGATAAAGTTAACCTTACTTATAAAAGCCGTTACATTGGCGATGCTGCTGGTATTGTTGATAAATCCAATGATATGGATATAGCTTCAAGTGCCCGTATGATTGTTCGCAATTCAAATAATGATGAGATACGCGGTATAATAGTTAGTGATACTTTAAATATTGAAGTATACGATCCAGACCAGGATACAACAGATGCACAAGATACAGTAAACGTTATTATGAAAACAAAAAGCGGTGATTCGGAAACTGTCGCATTGAAGGAAACAGGTATACATACTGGATTGTTTACTGCTAAAGTTCCTACTTTAAAAGGACTTTCAGTACCAGATTCCGGTAAAATAGAAACTGATGCGTCTTTAGTTGAAGGTACTGCAAATCAGTTAAATGATCAATTAACAATCACATATAAGGATGAAAAAAATATAACTGTCCAAGCTGTTCTCGGCCCTAAAGATATTGTAGCAAAAATTATATTGTATGCTATTTCTAAGGTTAACACGAGCGCAGTTGAGTCAGAATTGAAAAAGTCCGATATGACATTAACAGCAGATCTTTACCGAGCGCGTTCATTAAATGAAATGGCAACAACTTATCGCGATTTAGGTCAAGATCAGAAATCAGTTGATACTTTTAAAAAATCAATTATTCTTCTGCAAAATCTTATTAAGAAATTCCCTAATGCGCCTGAAATAGAAGATGCAATGTATAGCCTTTTCCAGAGTTATGTAGGACTTGATCAATATGACTCTGCTATTGGCATTATTACCCAAATGACACGCAAATATCCTGACAGTCCTAAAGGACAACAGGCTTTATTTGACCTTGCTGCCATACATTTAAAACGCGAAGAATATGACCAGGCAATGGCCATTTATCAGAACGTTGCAAATCGAGCACGCGGTACAGCTATTGCTGAGCAGGCACAATTTGAAATATGCAAAGCCTATATGGCAATGTATAAGCCAAAAACCGGCAGCCTGAGCAGTCTGACAGGCAGCAGCGTTAAAGCTGAGCAGGTTTCAGCATCCCTTGAAGAATTCGTAAGAAGTTACCCCAACAGCGAACGTGCTCCTGACGCGATGTTCCAGTTAGCACGTTTCAGATATGAAACAGAAGATTACCGCGGTGTAATCGATGCCGGAAAAAGAACACAACTACAATATCCAGACAGTGTTATTACCGGCCGGGTATTACTAATGGCTGCCCAGGCAAGTCAAAAGTTAAAAGATATTACTGGTGCAATGGATATCCTGCGCTCTATTATCGCCAACTATGGTTCTGAATCTGACGATGCAGAAAAAATGCTTGCAGACTTAAATCGTAAGTATGGTAATAAGACCACTACAACAACCGGTAAGGAGAATTAAAATGATTAAGAATATTTCATTTTTCTTATTAATATTATTATGCGTTTCTGCATTTTCTCAGGTTACAACACCTGTTGCTCCTACCCAAGGGACATCATTCTATGACCAGTTGCAAATGCAGGGATCTGGTGATATTAGAACCTTACCTAAATACCCTCGTGTTGGTGACTTTACGCTGTTAATAGGAAAACCTTTATCAGCTAATCTTACCGGCATAGATGTTACTGCCAAAGGGCAAGCGATAATAGTTCCTTCAGCAGGTCTTGTCACTGCTGCAACCGGTGGAATCGGATTTACAGTATCGATGTTGGCACCGACATCGGCAGATCCTGTACAAAGAACCATTATGGATTCATGGTGTAGTACCGGCCAGGGGAAAATTATTGTATGGATTAGCGGACAAAATTTGAATCTTAGACTTCAAGATGATCGTGGCGGACAAAAAAACGGAACAACCCAGATTAACTGGCAAGCAGGACAAAATTATACTATTAATATAGTATGGGATGTAAATAACATCTCATTGTTAATTAATAATCAGAATAAAATTTCAATTGATAAACCGGGTTTACCTTCACGCGAATTAATGGCAGTTGTACTCGGTAATGACAATACATATCAAACACCATTAAATGCAACATACACCGAAGTATTGTTGAGTACTTCAAAAGATTTGAAAAAACCATCAACTATTGATGATACAACTATTCCTAATGATGAGTTGACATTGCGTATGGCAACGGGATATCAAAAAAGAGTTTATCCTGTTTTGGAAGCATTAAGAAAGAATAAGCTGCCTGAAGTTGAACTCGGTTATGCTCTCGCTTATAGAGATATCGGTGATTATGATCGTGCAATTCAGATGATTACTCCAATTACTAATAACCTGAATCACCCCTACCAAATTAATGCAGCATTCCTTCAGACTGACATGCTAACAGACAAGCATGACTACCCTGGCGCTTATGATTTAATGCAAAATCTGGTTGCAAACCCTAATAAGAATATCAGTGTTCGCGCTCAAATCAAACAGGCAGCAATAATGTTCACTCAAGGCAATAAAGCTGAAGCTGTAAAAGTTATCAGTGATATTATCAGCCAAAACCCAGATTTAGAAGTAATTAATGAAGCCTACCTGATGATCGGATTGCAGAAATTTAAAGATAAAAATTATGACCAGGCTGTCCAAGCTTTCATAAGTGTAGGTATCGCAGGAACACTGCCAAAACAAAGCGTTGCTATCGGCACTCCCCTGCAAATTAAAGTTGCTGATGCTAACCTAAACTCAAAGTTAAATAATGACCCGATTAAAGTAGAAGTTACTTCTGACAATGGTGATAAAGAATATGCTTTTTTGAAACCTGCCTTCAGTCGTGGTGTATATATGGGTTCTATTGACACAGCACTCGGTGATGTGAAGATCGGTGATGGAATACTTCAAGTGATGGGAAACAGTAAAATTACTGTTCAATACATGGATCCCCTTACTAATACTCCTATAACATTTACAGTTGATTTAAAAACTGATGCAAAATTGAATATAATGGCACAGTCTGGTGTTGATATATTCAAAGAAGCTCAAGTTTATGTACAGAAAAATATTTTGTCAGATAATTGGCAAATTATCGGCAACCTTCCGGAAACAGCATCAGCGTTTTTCCGATTGCCAGAAGATGGAACATTAAGAATAAAGCCATTTACTTTTGACAAATCATTCATGCGCAGCATCAAACCGGGACAAGGTGTGTATGTTGAATTGAATGAACCAGATGGTGATATCAGCAATGATGCTGATACTATGGATATTGATGTTTTTGCCAGTTCAAGTCCAACAAAAATTGTATCATTAAAATTAACAGAAACAGGACCGCATACTGGTATCTTCAGTGGTGTAGTTAAAACAACTCCGAAAGATACCCCTGTTGAAGGAATGATCGAAGTTAATATTAACGACCGCGTAAATGTTAGATACAAAGACCTTCGTCCAGCAGCAACGACTAAAAATCTTCAACTTGACTCATCTGTAGATATTCGTACCGCTCTTGGTGTTATCACTCTTGGGCAAGAATTTATACAGAAGGTTGAAGATGTTGACAGAAAAGTATTTATTCGTGCCCCACGCGTACCATTAAACAGTGTGGTAACAATATTATTAGATGATAGAGACCGCGATGTAAGTGATGTTATTGACTCAGAAAAAGTCAAAGTCACAACAGATTCTGGTCAAACACTTGATGTCACTCTGCAGGAAACTGGCACACATACCGGCTCTTTCCGTGGGACATTTAAAATATCACCAGATGGCTTAGCCGGTTCTTTAAAGACTCTTCCCGGAGAAACAGTTACAGTAACATATAATGACACAGAAAATCCTACCAATACAGTTAAAGTTGTTACCGGCATTTTAAAAGCATTAAAGAATGCAGATGCTGTAATTAAAATAGAAAGACAAGTAATTGATAAGCCAAAAGTAGTACCTGGTCAAAGTATGAAAAATCAACCTATTCCCAAACCTTACTGGGTTCCGGCAACTTCAATCGTACCAAATAACTTTTATCGAATAACAGTTACCGACGAAGATATCGTACCTACAGGAACAGGTGAATTATATGTCCCTGTTAATTTAAAAGCGGAAAATGGTGCTATAGTTTCAGCCCCATTACGATATTCGATTGAACAGAAAACTGATAACGCATACTTTACCGATGAGATTTACATCAGGTTGGGAAGTGCTGACAGCAATCCTAAAGCATACTTCAGCGCATCTGGTACAATTATGGATGTTAAAGAAGATGAAGGAACATCCTATGCTATGCAAGTAGTTCCAGCGTTAAATACATTTGGTAATAATATTACCCGCAATGGAAAAGTTGAGATATCTTATATCGACCTGGTTGCAGCAGATGGTAAGAAAAGTGTAAAAAGAACTTTATCATTACCACTTGGTGATGATGCGGAAGTTACCATATTAAGCAGTAAGAGTAACGATATTGAAGAACTGAAACCTGGTATGTCTTTCTTACTACAGATTGCAGACACCACCGGTGACATATCAAACAAACGCGATTCTATTAAATCTGATATCTCAACCAGTGCCGGAGTTAAAACTCAATATACCCTGACAGAAACCGAAAGCCATTCAGGAATATTCCAGGTTGATATTAATTCTGACAGTGTAAAACCAGATATTGAAGATATCAAGAGTCCGGTATTAGTAATACCATTCGGTGGTAAAGTGACAATAAGTTACAATAATGACACCCCTATCGATGGAAAACCAGTGTTACGGTTTGCAGAACTTGTTACTTCACCGTTATCCGAAACTGACGGTAGATTAAGTACAAAAGTATATGACGATCCTAAATTTGAAGTTGAAACAATTGTGCGATTAGGTGAAAGTCTCTATGCTGTTGGTGCAGCAGAATTAGCAGCACAGGCAAAAACAAAAGACAAGAAATTTACTAACGTTAGGTTGCAGGAATCCAAACGATTATTAATGCAGGTTATTGATAGATTCCCATCCAGTGAATATGTTGTTGAATCATTATATCTCACCGGAAAGATTCTACGTGAAGAACAGAAATATGATGGTGCATCAAAACTGTTTAATCAGATTGTTAAAGATTATCCAGATAGTGATTTTGTTCCGAAAGCACTCTACCAGTTAGTGCTGTTAGGTACTGACCAGAAAGATATTGACAAGGCTTCAGAATCCGCGATGCAATTGATTTATGGATATCCTGCTAATTCTCAGGTATCAGACGCCTTCATGTTAATTGCAGATTACTATTACGGGTCAAAACAATATGTAACCGCTGCCGGTATTTATAAGAGAATCATTGAGCGATTCCCGGAGAACCCGAAAGTCGACCTTATTCTCTATCGTGTTGCATTGTGTTATTATCGTGCAGGTTCATTAGATTCAACAAAACCTGACGCTGCCGCGTATGGCAATGCCATCAAGACTTTCCTCGAATTTGCTGATAAATATGAAAATAGCGAATTAGCGGACGATGCATTATATTGGGCTGCAAATGCATACAATAAATTAAGAGATACCCGTAAGGCTTATACATTGCTGACAAAACTGTTGATTGCTTACCCAACATCAGATAAAAAAGGTGACGCTCAAAGCCTGCGTGACAAGATGAAAGAAGATAATCCTAACCTGGAAGCAGATTTATTCTAATAATTATATAACCAGCTATTTTAATGATGGCATAATTACCTATCATTAAAATAGCTGGGGAATATTTGATAACAATAAATTAAATTAAATGGTATTTTGCCAGACATTATAAAGGGGGATATTCATGTATCCAATTCTCGCTGCATCAGGCGGGTTAAACATCGTAGAAGTTGTAATGAACTCTACTCCAATAGCAAAAATCGTCTTTTTTACATTGGTGATTTGTTCTGTCGCGTCAGTTGGGGTTATCATTGAACGAGCTATTGTATTGGCCAAAGCATTAAAAAGTTTTAAATATACTTTAAATAGAATTAAGACCGTATTTAAAGACCAATCATGGGTAGAATCGCGTGAGGAAATCTTATCATCTCAGCGTGAAGTAGCACCTCTTTTCTCGCTATTACGCGCTGGTATGGCGTACTGGGATGAATTAGTAGGCTTTGGCGAATCCCGCCTGGCTGTAATGGAAAATTTAGTTGTTGAAGCTGTTGAACGCGAATTAAAACTGGTAAAAGCCCACTTGCGTTCCAATTTGCCTATCTTAGCGAATATTTCATCAGTTGCACCGTTTATCGGTCTATTTGGTACTGTTATCGGTATTATCCAGACATTCGATACTATTTCGAAAAAAGGTAATATGGGGCAAGACATCATTGCATCCGGTATTGCAGACGCGCTCATTGCTACTGCTATGGGTCTGTTTGCGGCTATCCCGGCTGTTATTGCATATAACTTCTTTACTGAAAAAATTAATCTTCTTATAACTATGCTTGAAGAAGCTGCGTTAGAAAATATTTATTTCATGGTTCAGCGCGACCTTCAAGAAGGCACATGGGACGACGATAAAAATGAGTAGTATACGCCGACGTCACATAACAGTAGACGAAACAGATGATGCAATTGCAGAAATCAACATCATTCCTCTTGTTGATGTGGTGCTGGTGCTGCTCATCATCTTCATGGTGACGACGGTTTTCGCTCATAATAATAACTCCGATATTAAACTTCCAAAAGGCAGCCGGGCCGACCAGATGAAACAGCCACCGGTAGAAATCACTATCGCGGTAGATAAAAAAGCCCGCATTTTTGTTAATGGCATCCCTACTAAAATAGATGATGTCTGCTTTCGAATAAATACTTTAAAAAGTAAAGATGATCGCAACAGTCTGTTAGTTGTTCGTGGCGATAAAGATGTACTTTATGGTGATATCATCCCCGTTTTAGACCAGATCGGTCAAAGCGGTGTAAAAATGACACTGGCCCTTGAGCCGCAGGAAAAGAAAAAATAAATTATGCATGGTTCACACGGTAGTTCAGACGAGTCAATAGCGCATATCAACATCATCCCGTTAGTTGACGTGGTGTTGGTATTGCTTATCATATTTATGGTTACTGCAGTATTCCAGATGGATGCAGCTATGAAGGTTAATCTTCCTAAAGGTTCAACTCAAACAGCTGCTGCCGGTACCCCACCGAAAGAAATTACCGTCAAAATAAATAAAGAAAAAGTAATAACAGTTAATGGCAATGCCGTAAAAATTGAAACGATTGCAACTACCGTAAAGAATATTTATGATAAAAACAATCATAGTTTTGTTGTTTTACGCGGATCACCCAAAGTTAGATATGGCGACGTTGTTCCTGTTTTAGATGAATTATCAAGTATTGATTTACCAGTTTCCCTTGCATTGGCGGAAAATTAATATATGGCAATGAGCACTTTATTAGCATTTTTACAGCTTTACGCAACCGTTATCATTGTTGGTGTCGGGTTGCTGGCTATTGTCGTCTTCCTTTTCACTCAAAATAAACTGCTGTTTTATTCGCTCATTGGTGCTGTCGCATTACATGTTATGTTAATTGTTGGCGTTTGGATAGCTGGAACAATGATAAAAGATTCACCTAAAGTCGAGAAAAGAGTCGAAGTGAAAATTGTTAAAGAACCAGAGAAAAAACCTGAACCGGAAAAAAAACCTGAACCTAAAAAATTAGATATACCTTTAGGGCAATTGAAACCGTCAAAAGCAAAAAAAATGCCAAAAGGTGCAAAAATAAATAAAAGCACCCCGCCCCCTGCGCGTCTGATTGTTTCAAATGCTGCTGCAGAGGATGCTTATATTACTTCGAACTATGACAATCCGATATCAAACGACCCGAACGATAATATTAATACAAATGAAATACGTGATGATTTCACAGCGTATTCAAGTAGTGGCACACCCGATGGTGAAGGCAGTGGAGAGGTTCCTGCTGGTTTTCCTAATGGTACTGCGGGTGGGCGTGTCTACTTTATATCATTAAAATGGGGCGGTGCTAATAGTGGTTGGCGTGCAAATAGTGAAGGTTTAACCAGATTGTTGTCTTTCGTCAATCAAGTTGTACCATGCCAAAAAGACACATGGCCGATGACTGCAGCAGATATCAGGGCTAAATATACATCAAAGAATCAGGTTCCCTCTTTCTTATATATATTTTGCGATGAATCATTCGCATTAAGCAGTGTTGATGCAACCGTTTTACGCGATTATATCAACAAAGGCGGCTTCCTATTCATGGACAGCCGCGATGAATCTATTAAAGATAAAGTATCGCGTGAATTAGAGAAAGTTACTTCAGGCAAACTTTCACCAATATCTACCGGCAACCCTATCAATTCATTCTTGTTTAAATTAAGCAATCCTGGAGTAGGATTAAATCCCGGCGCAAAAAATTATGGCGTTTCACGTAATGGCAGACTTGTAGTATTTTATACGCCAGGGAACTTCTCTTATGTATATGCTAACTACAAAGCGACGGAGGATGAATATTTTAAAGCGCAATACCAAATGGGAGCTAATGTAATAATGTATGCAATAAGAAAAGGCGACAATAGTGGTGTAACCAAAATGGCAGGTGCCAGAGCCACATTAACACAGTCTGTAATAGATAAAATTACCGGTGGCGGTGAGAAACCTGTCGCTGTTTCACCAGGAACAGGAAGTGGGCAGGAAGAATCTGTAAAAATCAAACCGAAACCATCTGACAATCCCAATGGAACACCCGGCACTAGTCCTGCGGATGATCCTGAAGATATCAAAATCGAATAAAGGCAGGTAAATCATGAAATCATTGTACATTTTGTTAACAATACTACTAATGGTAGTAATGCCTGTGTTTGCTCAAGATGATGAAGAAGAAAACGGTGGAGGCGGCGGGAAATTAGATGCCAACCTTCAATTGAAACTTTGTGACAATGCCTGGAATAAACGACAATTCGATGATTTTGCCAGTCAGGCAATAAATTTCTGTGTCGCTAATCCAGACCACGCATCTACTCCTGATGTGTGGTGGCGCGCATATCTTGTTTACCGCGATTACCGTCCCAATGAGCCAAAACGAAAAAGCACCTACGAAAAAGCAATGGCTGCGTATGATAAATACGAAAAAAAATATGCTGATTCAAAAAAAGACTATGCCTCTGTTGCCCTTTGGTACAAAGGTCACATGTCATCCAGAGAAATAGGTTCACAGGTTGGTGTGAATTATATGCTGGAATTATTGAGAAAATATCCAGGAGTACCACTTGAAAGAGAAGCGCAATATCAGGCTGGCAACTGGCTAAGAGAACAAAAAAGAAATCGTGAAGCAATTGAACAATATGATGCCGCAGAAAAATCCTGGGGTGTTTCTCCGCAAGGTGCGAATATAGTAGTATGGCGCGGGTGGTGCTATCAGGAATTAAAAGATAATGAGAGCGCAATTCAATCATATAAAATTCTTTTAGACAAACCATTCAATATTGGTTGGGGTGAAGTTCACTGGAATCTATTAGATATTGCCAGAAGAATGAAAGCTATCGGCGAAGATGAATTATCACGCAAATTTGCTATGAAGATAATTGACAAAGGTGATCCTAATTGGGATGTAACCAAACAAGCTTCAGCAATGTTATTTGGTGCTGCTAAATCCGTAAATGTATTCCCGCATTACAATCTTCGATATTCCGCAGATGGGCAAAATTTGGATGGCAATACTAAATGCAAAATTACTAAAGAGATGCCGGTATTGCTACGCATTTATGGTTATCCCAAAGATGCTCCATTCAAAGGCACATTATCAATGTTTCCTTTAGTTGATATGGTGCAGACAACTGGAACTAAAACAGAAAATGATAAAAATGAAGCAACTTATTCTGCCGATATTCAAGTGCCAAATAAAAATGGTGATTATGGCGATTTATGGTATACATTTAAAACGGCGGAAGCTGTTACATCCCCTCCCGGCGGATTAATCATTACCAGAAAATGGGAGAAAACCGGTGAAGATTGGGGTATGTGTACTATAACTGTAAAATGTCCATTTAGAGTTCACATCTTTATTACCACAAATAATAAATTGAATGCAAATAACTTTAACGACCAGCCTAATGAAATACGCGACGGCGATAAAACCGCTCGCTGGTACGATTGGGTTGACCTGACAAATGGACGTACCTTAACATTTCCGGTAAATGATGTTAAAACCGCAGAATATTATCCAAGAGTTCAAATATATTATGGATCAGGAAATTGGGTTTATAAAGCTGAGAATACCAAAGGCAAAGATTGTATTGCAAATATGAAAGAGATGAAAGTTACATTATCAAGTGAAACAGATTTCTCAGCCCATATTGAATATCCTTCTGACACCTGGTTGACACTAAATGAATTTACAAAATAAAGTGATTTAAAATCAAGAATCAACAGGTGGCTAAATATAGCCACCTGTTTTTGTTTTATATAGATATTAATAAACCTCCTTCAATAGAAAAATATCTGAATTAAATTATTGATAACAACTCCAGGTTAACTTCAGGGTCTAAATATAAAAAAGTAAAAAAATATATCAAATAAAGGCAGGACTATTATGAAACTCTTATATATTTTATTAGCTATGCTGATTCTTGCACTAACACCCGTTTTTGCTCAAGATGACGAAGAAGATAACGGTGGTGGCGGCGGGAAATTAGATGCTAATCTGCAATGGAAATTAGTTTGCAATGCCTGGGATAAGCGTCAATTTGATGATGCTGCCAGCCAGGCTATAAATTTTGCTATTGCTAATCCAGATCACGCTTCAACACCTGACGCCTGGTGGCGTGCATATTGGGTATATCGCGACTTTCGTCCAAATGATACAAAACGAAAAAGTACTTATGAAAAAGGGATGACAGCTTTAGATAAGTATGAACAGAAATATTCTGATTCTAAGAAAGAACTTGCATCAATGGCACTCTGGTATAAGTGTGAAATGTCCTGTAGAGAAGTAAGTAATCAAGCAGCACTTGCATACTTACAAGATATAATTAAAAAATATCCCGGAACACCTATCGAAAGAGAGGCGCAATACCGTGCAGCAAACTGGTTAAGAGAGATGAAAAGGTATAGAGAGGCAATTGAATTATACGACTCTGCAGAGAAACTATGGGGAATATCACCACAAGGAGCAAATATTGTTGTATGGCGTGGGTGGTGCTACCAGGAACTGAAAGATAATGAAAGCGCTATTCAATCATATAAAATTCTATTGACTAAAGACTTTTATATTGGTTGGGGAGAAGTTCATTGGAATTTATTAGATATTGCCCGAAGAATGAAGGCTATCGGTGAAGAAGAGTTATCACGCAAATTTGCAATGAAAATTATAGATAAAGGCGATTCTAATTGGGACGTTACAAAACAAGCCTCTGCAATGTTATTTGGTGCAGCTAAATCAGTTAACGTATATCCGTATTTTAATCTTCGATATTTTACAGATTTACAAAATCTTGATGGTAATACAAAATGCAGCATTGTAAAAGAAATGCCTGTATTACTTCGTATATATGGATATACCAAAGAAGCACCATTTAAAGGAACTCTTACTTTGCAGCCATTGGTAGATATGGATCAAACAACCGGTACAAAAGTTGAAAATGATAAAAATGAAGTTTCATATACTTCAGATATTCAAATGCCGAATAAGGATGGCAACACCAGTGATTTATGGTATGGTTTCCATACAAAAGAAGTTCAAGGTGCTCCTCCGGGTGGATTAGTAATTACTCGTAAATGGAAAAAAACAGGTGATGACTGGGGAATGTCAACTATCACGGTTAAATGTCCTTTTCGAGTTCATATTTTCATAACAGCTAATCAAAAATTTAACGCGAATAATTTTAATGATCAGCCTAACGCAATGGAAGATGGAGATAAAACAGCACGTTGGTATGACTGGGTAGATTTGACTAATGGTCGTGAGCTTACCTTTCCTGTGACAGTAGGAAATGCTGAAGAATATTATCCTAAAGTTAGAATACTCTTCGGATCCGGCAACTGGTATTATAAACCAGAAAATACTAAGGGGAAGGATTGTATAGCTAACATGAAAGAGATGAAAGTTACCTTATCAAGTGAGACAGACTTTTCCGGGCATATTGAATACCCGTCAGACACATGGCTCACTATGAATGAAATCAAAAAATAGAGTGAATATCTATATATAATTATAAAGTCGGCAGTCAATTCTTTTTACTGCCGACTTTTTGTCATTTCTAAAAGCAGGATTTTTCATATTAAATAAAGAAATTACTTAATTATGAACTCACATGAAAAATTTAGATTTAAGTCTTTAGATGAAATGAAAGCTAAAGCTCAAGAATTAGATGCAGAAATTAAATTTTCTGATAATTTAACTATTCTTGCAACCCCAGTTAAGTTTGGCAGATTTACCTGTCCAAACCGAATGGTATCACACCCGATGGAAGGTTGTGATGGATTGACCGATGGTACCCCCGGTGAGTTAACAATACGAAAATATTTACGATTTGCTGCCGGTGGATGGGGATTAATCTGGGTAGAAGCATGTGCAGTAGTTCCAGAAGGCAGAGCAAATCCAAGGCAACTCTGGATTACCAGTAAAAACCTGTCGGTATATAAAAAATTAGTTGATGATATGCGTATGAAAGCAAAAGAATCAATGGGTATGGATTTTAATCCAATAATCATACTGCAATTAACTCATTCCGGCAGATACAGCAAACCCGAAGGCAAACCAGCCCCTATCATTGCGCATCATTCTATAATCGATGCTTCATCTCACGTAACTCAGGATACACCAATAATTACTGACGAATATCTTGATACTCTTCCGGCGAAATTTGCAGATGCAGCAAAATTAGCACAAGCCGCAGGATTTGACGCAGTAGATATAAAAGCATGTCACCGCTATCTAATCAGCGAATTACTGGCATCATTTACCCGGGAAAACAGCAGATATGGCGGTTCATACGAAAATCGTACCCGACTGATAAAGGATATAACACAAGCAATTAAAGATGCTGTTCCTAACATGGAAATAACATCAAGATTAAACCTGTATGATGCGCTTGAATATCCATACGGATGGGGAGTATCTGCTACCGAAAAAATGGGGATGGATTTTAATGAACCACAAAAATTAATCGGCGAACTTATTCTAATGGGGATGAATGGATTTAATACTACCATTGGCAATCCATATTATAACCCGCATTTTAACCGGCCATTTGATGCCCCGGTAAAAGGCGGTTATTTACCAGATGAACACCCGTTGCTTACTACCGCAAGAATAATAAAGGCAACACGCCTTGCGCAGACTGCATATCCTGAACAAACATTCATAGGGGCCGGATATAGCTGGCTGCGTCAATATACACCACAAGTTGCTGCTGGCATAGTTGAAGCTGGGTGGGCAAAAATGGTGGGACTTGGACGCGGATGCCTTGCCTATCCTGATTTCCCAATCGATATGTTTAATGGTAGTGTAGACCCTAAAAAAGTATGTATCAGTTGCAGCGGGTGCACACAAATTATGCGTGACGGCGGCATGAGCGGATGCATTATTCGCGATGCTGAAATATATGGCCCGATATATAGGCAAGGTTTAAATAAATAACAAAAAAAGGCCGCTTTTCTTTAAAGCGGCCTTTATGTTATTTATTAGATAGAACTCCATATATTGTATCCCATCGTTTCGACATATCTTCACGATACATGGCAGGTTCAAAACCCATTTTTAGATATACTGATATTGCAGGAATACGATGGTCATCAGTAAGCAGGAATATATATAAATATTTCATTTCCAATATTCGTTTGATTACTGCCGTACAAACAGCATAACCTAATCCCTTTCCTTTGTGCTCGGGATCTGCCGCCACCCAGGATAACTCTGCAGCATTAGGCCAACCGAAATTGCAATTATGCAAACCATGAGCAGTCGCAACAATTTTCTTTGTAGCTATATGTTCAATAACAAAGAAACAATTGGGGAAAGCCAAACGATTAACTTCTGTGACTTTCTCTGCTTTCCAATAATCAAAACCTGCTTTAATCATTAATTGCAGATATTGTTCTTTATCATTTTCATAATCAAATTGCCGTAAAACGTAACCTTCCGGTATATTTATAGCTCCAGCAGTTTTATTTTTAGGCCATGTCATCCGTAACTGCGAAGGCGGCAATTCATTAATTGCCCATTTTCTCGAATCAGGAACAATCACCCAATTATTATTTAGAATAGCCTGCTGCGATATTAATCCCGGCAACGTCATATCCATTGCCTCATGAATGCCAATTTTAGGAGCACATTCACCACGTATTGCCGATAAGAAATCACGGATAATCAGGTAGTCGCCACCACCATGACCATATTTATAAAGATGATCATCACGCCATTCAATCGGCAAATATTTATTGGCAAGCTCATTAACATTCATCAAAGCGTCTAAATTCAGCCAATTCATATTGCTGTTTATATTGCGAAGCCAAATTTTATCAGCATCCCCTGCCCCGCGGCTTGATTCAAACACACCATCGCATCCTTGTAAAATATGATTATTGCATGCATGAGGACGGTCAGAAAGCATGTCTACCCGGATTTTTATCAGCCTCCCCTGTTCTGTTTTGCATAGCATGACCGGAGATTCTTGCTGATACTCGTTTCCTCTTATATCTACATGATGATGTCCCCCGCCTTCACAACATACACGAGCCACCCTGTCACCAGTCATCCACTGCAATATCGGTCCAAGACTATGTGTACCATAAGTAATACCATCAATTCCTGTCTGCCATTTTCTGCGCCAGGGAGTTTCTTCATTCAACTCTTTCAATTCATGCAGATATTCCCCCTCGGCATAATATACATCACCGAATAATCCTTGTTTTACCAATTCAGTAATCAGCATTACAGTTTTTGTGTATATATAATTTTCTGCCATCATATATATTGACTTTGTATTAACCGCACATTCTGTTAATTTTTTACACTCATCAATTGTTACTCCTGCTGTTACTTCACAAAGTGCGGCTTTACCAGCAGACAATGCTTTTATTGATTGATCAGCATGAAATTGCATGGGGGTACCGATAATTACTGCATCGATATCTGCATTTCTGAGCATTTCATCATAATCACAATATGCCTCGGGAGCACCGAATGTATCAGCAGCTTGTAATAATTTTTCAGCATCAATATCACAAACAGCTTGAATTATTGCACCATTCAATTCTAAAGCATCTTTAAAATTGCCACCACGACCGCCTGCTCCCGCAATGCCTACTTTGATTTTCTCCATTTTGTCACCTTATCTTTTTTAAATATTCTGTGACTTCATCAATCAGCCATTCTGGTGTAGATGCACCGGCCGTGATGCCTATTTTCTTCATTCCCAAAATTGATTCGATATTAATCTCATCAGCAGTTTCAATTAAATATGTGTTATGACATATTTCACGACAAACTTCAGCCAGACGATTTGTATTGCTGCTTTCACGACCACCAATTACGAATACTGCATCAACTAACTTTGCCATTTCACGAGCAGCTTCCTGGCGGTCTCTTGTAGCACGACAAACGGTGTTTTCAATACAATATTTTTGAAATTTTTCTTTAATAGCAGATGTGATGGCATGAAATTCATTTTCATTTACTGTTGTTTGTGCTATCACACCTGGAGAAATATTTGCAGGAAGTTCCATCACATCAGCAACAGAAGAAATCACTTTTGCTGGTTTCTTTAAATATCCCAATATTCCCTGTACTTCAGGATGATTATGATGTCCTATTATAACAATATCATATCCGGAATTTTCCAGGTGTTGTGCGATTGATTGCGATTTTGCAACCACTGGACAAGTCGCATCTATAATTTTAATTCCTTTGTTTTTTAATTCATCAAAAATTTCAGGCCGTGCTCCATGTGCCCGAACAATAGCAATACCATTTTTAACATCATCAACAGATTTTACAGATGCTATGCCAACAGATTTTAAACGTGAAACTTCTTGCGGATTATGTACTAATGACCCGAGAGTTCTGACCTGAACATTTTCTTCTACTGCTTTCTCAGCAAGGTCAATAGCTCTGCGAACACCAAAACAAAACCCGCAAACTTTGGCTCTTATGACTTCCACTATTTCACTTCCACTATTAATTCTATCTCAACACAGCTATCTAATGGCAATGAAACAGCACCCAAGGCTAAGCGTGCATGAACACCATTATCACCAAATATTCTGCCTAATAATTCGGACGCTGGATTTAATACGGCAGGATGTGCGTTAAATGCAGGAGTGCATGAAATATGGCCAGCCAACCGAACTATACGAACAATATTATCAAGGCCATAATATTCATTCAAGATTGAAACTGCATTTAAAATTGACTGCTGAACAGCTTTTCCTGCATTATCAATATGAATATTAAAACCTAATTTACCAGTGTATTCAGCAGGTAATTTACCATCAACCAAAGGTAAAATTCCGCTTAAAAACACCAGGTTGCCAGTTTTTACTGCTGGCTGATAAACCCCCAACGGTTTTGGCGCTGGTGGTAAAGTAATGCCTTTTTCTTTTAAAGAATCAATAATACTCATGATGTCCCCCTCTAACTATAATCTTTCTTCTTTTTCGATAATTAACCTGCGCATAGCAGGATATTTGGTATTAATTATAGAAAATATTTGTGTGAGTGAAAACTACTTAAAACTTTTCGGATTTACAATATCAAGTGCTGTTATAACTGCGCTTTTTTTTCTTATAACCAGGCCAGATATTCAAAGAAAAGAAAATATTATTACTCATGGAAACCCTGAAATATCGAATATAGCTTTCACTTTTGATGATGGACCGAATCCCTTATGGATGCCATTACTTGCAAATACTTTATCAAGCAATCATGCAAAAGGAACATTTTTTATAGTTGGTAAAGAAGCGGTTATCTACCCGGAAATAGTTCGGCAAACCAATCTTCTTGGACATCAGATTGCATCACATAGCATGAATCATCCTCAAAATCCCAATTTATCAGGATTATCTAAAAAAGCTGTTTTAAAAGAGATAAGTGACGCGGATAAAATGATTGGCAAAATATGCGGCAATAATAAGTTGGTTTTTCGTCCTCCTGGAGGAGGTATTAACCAGACCGTATTGGAAATAACTCAAAAATTAGGTTGCAGAATTATATGGTGGAGCAATACCGCGAGTGATTTTGATACTTTACCTGTTAATACAATTATCGACCGCATTGAAGAAGACTCCAGACCAGGTGCAATATTATTGTTGCATCAGAGAAAGTATACTATTGCCGCATTAGAGAAATATTTTACAAAAAAAGTACCGGAATATAATTATGTTACTGTGCAGGAAATGGTAAAATAAATACATGACAAATATTGATATACCTACATTAAAAAGAAAGGATTGGCCAAGTACTAAGATTCCAACAGGATTATCTTTACTTGTCATAATTACAGGATATCTGTTATTTAAATTTTTCTTGCTGCCTCCTGACAAAATTTGGGGTGGCAAAATCCATGAAAATGAATACTGGGCAATAATGACAACTCCAACCCAGGATACCAGTAAGGCTATTACCGTAAATAATCCCTCACCCGCAGGAAATACCAATTTAATTAATCCGCCTGTTTATAATAAAGCAAACCATAGCGTTAATCGCGGCAGTGATGCAGACTTGCGTGCTTACCCATTAGCTCCTGTAGGTACACCTCCAGAAATAGCAGAATAAATAATTCTGCAATAATCAATCCATATCCTTAAAAAAATTGTGTTAATATTTTGCACATGTTGACATATTCGGTTTAATTCAGGTATAATTCGGTTATAATTCGGTTGGAGATGAAAATGCCAGAAATTGTAGTTAAAATCGACAGCCTGCGAGAGGTATTACGGCGCCGCAATATTAGCCAGGCAAAACTTGCCCGGATGATTGAATGCAGCGCCAGCTATCTATCAGAACTGTTGCAGAGAAAATATACCCCCTCGCCCGAAATCCGCGAGAAAATCCTGAATGTTTTAAACAGTGCAGATTATTCTGGTCACCCGCAAGTAAATTGGAGTGATCTATTTGAAACCGGTGATGCCGGAATGGAGAAAAATATGTCCCAGAGAATTATTATTTTTGACACTACTTTGCGCGATGGCGAACAATCACCTGGCGCAAGCATGAATATTGAAGAAAAAGTTGAAGTTGCCCGTCAATTAGCCAGATTGGGAGTTGATGTAATTGAAGCAGGTTTCCCTATCTCATCTGACCGCGACTTTGAAGCAGTTAACTTGATTGCCCGCGAAGTGAAAGGACCAATTATAGCAGGCTTGTGCCGTGCTAATGATAAGGATATCCGTCGGGCTTATGAAGCTGTTGCGCCTGCTGAACGAAAACGTATTCATACTTTTATCGCAACATCTGATATTCACATGGAACACAAATTGCGCAAAACCCGTCCAGAAGTTTTAAAGATGGCGATAGATGCTGTAAAATTGGCAAAATCATTATGCGACGATGTCGAATTTTCAGCAGAGGACGCCACCCGCAGCGATATCGATTTCCTGTGTGAAATAGTTGAAGCTGTCATTGCAGCAGGAGCCACTACGGTTAATATTCCTGACACCGTCGGATATGCTATGCCGGATGAATTTGGCAAATTGATTGCTACAATTAAAACTCGCGTTAAAAATATCGACCAGGCCGTTATATCTGTCCATTGCCATAATGATTTAGGTTTGGCAGTTGCAAATTCACTGTCTGCTATCCGCAATGGTGCCGGACAGGTAGAATGTACTATAAATGGTTTGGGAGAAAGAGCCGGAAACGCATCAATTGAAGAAGTGGTAATGGCATTAATTACCCGCCAGGATTCATTTGGTGTTACTACAGGTGTAAACTCAAAAGAAATAATGCGCAGCAGTCGTTTGATAAGCGATATAACCGGCATTCAGGTACAACCAAACAAAGCGATTGTCGGTGCCAACGCGTTTGCCCATGAATCCGGCATACATCAGCACGGAATGCTGGCAAACAGCAAAACTTATGAAATCATGAATCCAGAAGATGTAGGTGCCGGCGAAACGAAAATTGTTATCGGTATCCATTCTGGAAAACACGCTGTTTTGCGCAAACTGATGGAAATGGGGTATGAATTAGATGATGTCCAATTGGAAAAGATTGTCCAAAGAGTCAAAGTGGTGGCAGAAAAGAAAAAAGAGGTTACTGAACGCGATTTGGAATCAATTGTAACTGATGAAGCAACAATGGTTGACGAACAATTCAAACTCGATTACCTGCAGGTAATTTGTGGAACAAGTACGATACCATCGACTGTAATCCGTATTTTACATAATGAAGAGGAAATTACAAAAGTTGCCATCGGAGTTGGGTCCATAGATTCATTATATAAAGCTATAGACGAAGCAACAGCCTTGCCGCATAGATTAGTCGATTATATTGTACACTCTATCAGCGGCGGTACTGACGCTATCGGAGAGGTAACTGTTAGAATTGCTGATGAAAATGGACGTATTTTCAATGGACGCGGTTCTTCAACAGATATCATCGAATCATCCGCGAAAGCGTATATTCATGCATTAAACCGTCTTGCCACGCAAAACCCGACCATTAATCCTCAACATGATACTTTATAATTTAAATAAGTAGAAAAATATAAAAAGAGGTAACTTTTGTTACCTCTTTTTTATTTTTTTTCAGAATATTTCTTTATCACATCAAAATTATCATAAAATTATTGTATAATATCATTATACAATACCTAATTATACAGGAGACTGGGATGATTACAAAACTCAATATCCGTCTGTTAATATTATTAACATCAATTTTCCTTGCCGTTTCAATATTTGCACAAGTGCCAAAACATACAACATTGAAACGCGGGTCTTCCACAATACCTGCCGGAAAAGTTGCATTTGTACAAGGTGCAAACCTGATTATTTACGATACTTCTACACAATCCAGGCAAACAATTGCTTCAAATAATCCATTGTCTTTATTCACTTGTGGTGGCGGTAAAATAACTTATACTACAACATCAACTTTATCTGATGTTTTTGTGGTTCCTATTGATGGTTCAGGGAATACTTTGGATACTGGCAAATCAGGTTTTGTACCGACAATAAGTCCGGATGGAAGTAAAATTGCCTATGTTGAATATCCAGGAATGAACCTTGCCATAATGAATTCCGATGGTACTGGAAACCAGTCTATATCTACAATTTTCCCATCACCAATAAAAATGCAATGGGTACCCGGAAGCAGCAATACAGAAATTTCTTATATCAGTTCAGGTAAAATAATTAAATATAATATCAATACGCAAGCTACTACTGAATACACTTTACATACAGATTTTAATGTAGAAATTAACCCGGATGATTTTTTCTGGAAACCAGATGGCTCAGCTTTTGTTTATTCAGGCAGCAGTAATAAAGTCTACATATATACAGTAGCTACATCTGCTAATACTTTGCAGACAGAGGTAACTTCAAATACTGCACCGATGGTAAAATGGCAACCAAATGGCAGCAATGCATCATATATAACAGCAACAGGATTAACGCTTTATAATCCATCAACAACAACTTATTCAGCGGATATTACTGCTTTTGCGTCATCAGCAGGTTATGACTGGACGCAGGATTCTAATAATATCGCTTATTCTGACCCAAATACAAAACTGACTATTTTTAACATTTCAACAGGTATCAGTACAGCGTTGCAAGAATACAGCTTAGCACAGGGAGGAATGGCAGATATATTAGGTGTTGCATTACCACAATGGATTCCGGGAAATGCAACTGCAGCTATTACCTCTATTTCACCTAAATCGGCTATTGATAATCAAGGAATTATTAATATAACTGTTAATGGACGTAACTTTCCAACTAACCCGCAGATAAAATTATCAGCTTCGATCACAAGTTTTACAGCAAGTTCGATAGTATCTTCATCTGACACACAGATTGTATTCCAAATAGATGCAAACTCTTTACCATCAAACGTTTATAGTGTTGATGTTTATGATTCTACCGGTAAACTTGCAATCAGCGAAGTAATAGGATTAACTGTGACACATGCGAATCAAGCACCAGTTATTACACCAAGTACAATTTCTGATATTCCTGTTAATGAGGATTCCGGTCCATATTCATTTAACGTGACAATTAAATCAGGTGGTCCGTTAGATGCCGGTCAAACAATACAAGTAATCCCATCAAGCGATAACACAGCACTTTTAGGTGACGTTAGTTTTGTTTCAATCGATACCTTAGGATTATATAAAATTACTATTACTCCTGCGGCAAATAAATCAGGGGTTGCTAATTTTACCGTAAAGATAAAAGATAACGGTGGTACATTGAATGGTGGTATAGATACAACAACGGTAAGTTTTAAATACACAGTGAATCCAGTTAATGACCCGCCATCCTTTGATACTATTGCTGATGTGATAGCTACTGATAGTTCTCCGAAAACTATTATCCTGACAAATGTAATTGCAGGTCCAGCTGATGAAGCATCACAAACACTTACATTCCACGCTACATCAAGCCTGGCGACTTTATTGCCTGATCCAATAATAAGTAAAAATGTACTGACAGGAAATTGGGAACTTGTTCTAAATCCAATAGTTGTAGCGACAAGCAAAACAGCAAAAGTAACAATAATGCTGCAAGACAATGGCGGCACTGCAAATGAAGGGGTTGATTCATTCGTAAGTTCATTCAACTTTACAGTTAATCCGATAAATATCGCTCCGAATTTCAATACTATTCAAGAAACTACAATTTTTGAAGATAACCCTTTAAGTATTACCGTTTCAGGATTAA
Organism: uncultured bacterium; assembly: GCA_964638715.1. Taxonomy (GTDB): domain Bacteria; phylum Armatimonadota; class Hebobacteria; order CAIYQO01; family CAIYQO01; genus JBAXQQ01. The sequence goes on from CAZWZF010000001.1 coordinate 217,751, forward strand.
CTGTTGGAAATAGCGCAGAAGATGCGGTACAAACATTATCTGTAACTGCCACTTCAAGCAACACTGGTATAATTACACCGTCAGTCACAATGATAACAGGTGGTTTTAAAATTACCGGTACGCCGACAGCAAATGCTAATGGTACAGTACAAATAACTGTTAAAGTCAAAGACAGTGGCGGAACTTTAAATGGCGGTATTGATACATTCACTCAAACTTTTAACTTAGATATAACTGCTGTTAACGATGCGCCCAGTTTTAGCAATACATTGTCAGATATAACTACATCTCAAAACATACCGATTAACATTGTTATGACTGACGTTACAGCTGGCGGCAACGGAACTGAAAGCAGTCAAGCATTAACATTTTCGGCTATAAGCAATACTCCGGACCTTGTTCCAAATCCAACATTTACTTATTTAGAAGGTATTTGGACAATGACAATTTCTCCCATTGCTAATGTAGTAGGCTTTTCTGATATTGATGTAATTTTAACAGACGATGGCGGAACTGCAAATGGCGGAATTAATAGTTATGTTAAAAGATTTAGATTTACCCATATTATTATTAATACACCGCCAAGTTTTGATGTTATTCCTGATCAGGTAATGAACGAAGATAGCACTTTAAATGTTAATATTACTAACATTAAGGCTGGCTCTTCAGATATTGAACAATTAACTCAACAAGTCACAATTACAGCTACAACGGGAGATCTGACGATAATGGATCCTCCTGTTATTACCTCAGCAACAGGTTCATTTGAAATGAAATTTACTCCTAAACCTAACGCAAATGGTGTCGTAACGATAACTGTTATTGCAAAAGATAATGGCGGAATAGAAAATGGTGGCGTTGATACCGCACAGCAGGCTTTCAGCATAACTGTTAATCCTGTAAACGACGCACCATCCGCAGTAATACCGACTATCTCTCCGGTTAGCGGCGATGGCAACATACATTCAATCACAATTTCAAGTTTATCAGTTGGTCCAGCTAATGAATCGACGCAAACAATCGAAAGTGTAACAGCGATAACTGATACATCAACATTATTAACCGGGGTGCGAATAGATGTAATTGGTGGTAATCAAGTTATAAGTTATACTCCGGTCAATGGACAATCAGGTACCGGTAATTTGATTATTACTGTAAAAGACTCTGGCGGAACATTAAAAGGTGGTATTGATACTACAGCATATAACGTTCCTATTACTATAGTATCGAAACCAGATGTACCTACATTTATTTCACCGGTATATAATGACTATACCAGCGGTAATGATAAAATCCAAGTTAGTGGAACAGCTACTTTAAGCAAGATTAAATACCATGTTTTTAAACAACAAGTAGGCTCCACTTCATCTTGGATCGAATTATATACTACTGATTGGAATAATAGTAGTGACGTAGTGACTTTTGGTATTCCTTCTGCAATGACTCTGACCAGTGGCGCATGGAATTTAAAATTATCAGCAGAAGATGAGCGTGGTGGTATTACAGAAGGAAATACTATTATGGTTACAGTTCCTACAATTATGCCGCCTTCAATTATATCAAACAGTTTAATTCTCTTTGGTATGCCAATAAAATCGTCAAAGACTATCAGTACATTACCGAGTACTATTAAACTTGCCACTTATGATACAAGTACAAATACATATTTAACATCAGTCACTCCATTAGATGTTACATTTGATTCTCAGTATGGGTATTGGATACGAAGCACTGGCATTAATACTACATTAAAATTTACTGGAAGTATAACAAATTCAACAAAATCTATTCCTCTTTCTGTTGGATGGAACTTAATCCCGAATCCGTATTATGGCGATATAACCTGGTCTGTAAAGAATATTCAAGTCATAGATAATCAAAATGAATTAACACTATCTATCCAAGATGCATCAGATTATATATTACCTTATGCCTGGACTTTTACATCTAACAGTACTGAACCACAACTCGGTCATTATACTTTAGTATATGATGACACGATTCTTCCAGGTATTAAAAATACCATTCCGACATGGAACGGATTCTGGGTAAAAGCACTGAAAGAATGTGAAATATTTATACCAAACCCAAACACAAGTGAACTACCTATGACAAGAACGTCTAAACGTAATCTGGTAAATGGCTGGAGTACTCGAATAATAGCAAGTTGTGACAAAGGCGCATCTGAAGTAGTAATTGGGGTATGTGATATTGCTCGCAATTTATCACTTGCTTCCCCACCGGCGTCTCCTCTTGGTTCAGCGGTTAAAATAGCTGCTACCAGAGGCGGCAATCAACTATCAGCAGACTTCATTAAGAATGATGAAAATAAAGAATGGACACTGGTAATAACAAAGGATGATAGCACCGGCAATAATGTAATGCTAAATTGGCCAGATATATCATCCTTAAGCGGGAAACAAACAATTAATTTAACCGATGTGTCAACTGGTAAAAAGGTATCATTGAATGAAGTACGTAATTATTCAATTAATTTTGCAGCCGGTGAAACAACACGAACAATAAAACTATCAATTAGCAAACGCGCAGCATCGGCATTACAGATTACCAATGTACGCACAGAGAACAATCGCAATAGTGGTCAGATAAAATTTGACTTATCTTCCCCCGCTATTGTAACCATGACAATACGAAACTTAGTCGGTAAAATGATAACATGTGCTACTTTGGATGCTCAATCTGCTGGTTCACAAACAATGAACTGGAACTCTGAGGGAAAATCAGCAGGAAAATATATTATTGAATTAAAGGCTGCTGATAAAGATGGCAGATCAATTCGAGCAACATCATTTATTTCTATAAAATAAGGTGGTAACTATGAAAAATATCCTGTTATGGCTGACAGCAGCATTAATCGGCATTTTATTAGCTGGTTGTTCATCTACTCCTACTAATAAAATGGAACTTAAAAGTTCTACATCTTTCACTATAAAATGGGATAATACCCGTGATCTGACAATAAAATCGTCGTCTGTTAATAGTATCGTGGTTACAGCATTTTATAATGATAAGCAACCGTATGTCATTTCCAACAGGCCCGAAGTTGGAAATACTACTTCAGTGGTATTCTTCGATTTACCTGCTGTACCAATAAAATTCACTGTTAGTTTATATAGTGATGTAGATGGCAAAGGAGATTTATTATCAAAAGGTGAACAAAATTATACACAGCCACTTGGAATGGGATTAAACCAATTGACATTAGTTATGCATGCAGTTCCGTTTTCTTTGAATGCATTACCATATTCGTTATCATTTGACATTAATGACCAGCCAAAATTAGTTACAATAAGTGGCTATGACAATATCGAAGATTCAATCATATTCAACCAAGGAGAACTTGAGTTTTCTATTTTAGATACTTCGGTTGCAACATTTGAACAAATCAATGCAAATCAGGTAAAAGTGACCCCAAAAGCAGTAGGAACAACTACATTACGAGTAAAATCGACTGTTCCAGGTGTGAATGTATATACGAATGTGCCAATTACTGTAACATCAATGCAAATAGCATCTAAAAACATTAGTCCAACTTCTTTTACTTTTATTGGGGGAACAGTAAATATATCTACAGTAATAACAGGCAGTACTCCAAGTAAAGTCGAAGCTGAAATATCTGGTGGAATTTATTCAGTACCGAACTTGATTACTTTAGAATTAATAGAGGGTGAATACACCGGAACTTGGAATGCACCATCAAACCTGTCGATAGCAGGAACATCAAATATCTATACCGTTAAAATTAAAGCTACATCGCAAAATAATCAAGTGATTGAGAGTTCACCAGTTAATGTTACAGTCGCTTCACCGGAGCAACCGCCTGCTCCTTTAAACTAAAATAATTATCTATAGAAGGCGCACATAAAGTGCGCCTTTTTTGTTAGAACAAGAAAATTCTGGGTATTATATTAAAAACTGGTAAGGGAGTAAGTAAAATGAAAATTTTACATGTAAATGCTAATCCTAAACCTTTGGAAGAAGCATCATCAAAGAAAGTAACTGAAGCATTTTTTAATGCAATCAGTGGTAAACATGACATAACGGAGATTGATCTCTACACAGATCAACCCCCTTTTTACAGCTACTTAGAATATCGTAATTTCTGGTATCCTGTCTTTATTCCAGAATATCAGCAATCACCAGAAGAAATTGCAGCAAGTGAATATGCATTCAGGCATGGCAAATTAGTTAATGAAGCAGATTTGTTAGTAATTACTGCTCCAATGTGGAACTTCGGTCCTCCAGCGATTTTAAAAGCCTGGATTGACCAGGTTATTTCACCAAACTTAACTTTTACAATGGATGAAACCGGTCCGCATCCCATGCATAAAATACAGAAAACTATCCTGTTCAGCGCATCCGGTGGTACATACGCTGAAGGAGATACCAGAAATGGATTGCTGGCAATTGTTAGAACAGCCTTTGGGTTTACTGGGGTAAAAGATTTTGATTGCGCCTGGGCAGATGGGCAAAATTCATTTTTCTTCAAAGACTCAGCAGAACGATTAGCCGCAGCCATAGAAAAAGCGAAATTAATAGCAGGAAGTATCTAAATAAAATAATGGGGATTGAATAATTATTCAATCCCCATTTTCATTCAGTAATTTATAATTTGCGGTGTAATGTTCCAACCTTCAACAGCAATTACATTCATTGGTTCTTTTCTTTTTTCAAGTTGCATATAAAATCCAGAAACTTCTTTTGGCCTTAATTTTATATTTCTCATTTCTCCTGGCATAATTGTATATATCCAACTATCTTCGCCAAGCAGCCAGTGTCCATCTGGTCGGAATATCCGTATCCCCATTGCCGCTATTTTTCCGGTGTTTTGCAATTTTACATGAATTATCCCATCTTCTTTTACACACTCAACTCGTAAATCAGTATCAGGCAAAGAAACCAACGGTGATAAGATAGGTGAAATAAGTGTAGAGAAGAGATAATCATTCATGTGCAGCTGGTGACCGCGATTGAATAAATTCAACCTTAATAAAAATAATTCTTGAAAACCTTTAGGTATCACCCATTCAACAGAACCAGCACGAATTGACGCGTTAGGATGAGAAAGAGTATTAATATGACCCTGGTTTAATATTTTATTTTCAAGAGTAATAAGTTCCCAATGTATTTCAAGCGGTTGTGATTCTTCTTGCGAGTTACTCAAATGTAATTCTGCAAAAAACATTTCACCCGATTTCCATCCCATACGCGCAAACTTTGCTGATACTATTACTTTACTGAATGCCTTAACCATCAAGGAATATGCTGGTTGAGGATTACCGAAGTAATCTATTAATGCTGGTGAAATAAAATTAGGCCACGGTTCATTTAAATGCCACAGCATCACACCTGAACAATGCCACTTTCTACGTCTATTGGATTCAATAATATACCTTATAGCTTCTGCCTGCAACAATTGACTGGAATGAATATAATCGTCCATTCTTACAACATTCCCAAACATCTCATTAACCATGGGAAAATCAAGCCATCGACCACCACGATTCCGCCATGTAAGGTTTTCATTTGATGGCGGCCAAATTTTATTTTCACGTGATGTTAAACGCATTACCTCATGATTAGTCGCACCAGGACACCCGGCTGCGCCAACAAATAATGGGTTAACACTATTTAAGAAACTATATTCATTTTCTTGACCAAGATATGTATACGGTCCATGTATATCATGTTGCTGGTCTGCAGTTTCTTCAGCGTTTTCAACTTTTGGAAATCCTATTAATCCGAAAGGAGTTGTAGGGAAAAATATGCGGTCAGTGTCATATTCAGTGACAATTTTTTGTAATAATTTCAATAACGGATCACGATTTGTCGCAGGCATACCATCGCGATTTTGCAAATTATCTCCACCGCACCATGCAATTAATGATGGGTGATTTCTTCTTGATCGAATTAATTCCGGCCCATGCGATTCCCACAAAGATAAGGAGCGTGCATCAGTAGCAGGAACACAATTTTTACCTGAACCTATCAATGGCAAATCTTGCCATATCATTATCCCTAATTCATCACACTGAGCATATAAATCATTGCTGCCAATGCCGCCACATCCCCATATTCTTATCACATTAACATTTGCTTCAATTAACAACTGCAAATGATGACGAATCTTACCGTAATTATCAACACCTTGCAGATGATCAAAAGGAACGATAGTTACACCTTTTATAAATATATATGTTCCATTTACTATTAATGTATATGGCATTATCGCATTATGCGAGCTTTCATTTCTCACATACCTGACATCACGAATACCGAAAAGAGATTCGTGGCGGTCAGCCAGTGCGCCATCAGTACTGAAAACTTCAGTAACAAGCCTATACATCTTCTGTTCGCCAAAACCAGCCGGCCACCATAATTGAGGGTGGCGCAATTGATGTTCAATAGATAAATGTGCGACTCCCCTGGTTCCCGAATGTTTGCTGCGTTCAGAAATTATAGCAGTATCACCATCATAAATTGAACTCTGAATATCATAATTTCCACTGCTGCATTGCAAAGTAGCAGCAACTGAAACGGCTGCCATATCTGTATGCAAATTTATTGTTGAGCGTACAGCTACATCAGTGAAATGAAACTTCCCTACCCCATAGAGCTTTATAGAACCTGGAATGCCAATATTAATATACCTTGTACCAAAATCCCATTTTGCACCAAAACGTGGACAAACTTCATGGCTTTGTTCAGTTGAACCGAATTGATTTTGAATTTGAGGTGGAGAACCAATGAATATTTGCAGGCGATTAGTTTTATTCGATATTAGATATTCAGTGACATCAACTTCAAAAGTCGTACCGTAACCATCAATATCACCAACATGTCTGCCATTAAAAATAACCGTTGCTGAAGGGTCTACCGCATTAATAGATAAAATAACTCTGCGACCACGTAAAGTGTCAGGAGGAATAAAGAGGCAGCTATATTCCCAATGTCTTGCCCAAACCCATTCAGATAATTTACTTTGTTCTTCCCAATACGGGTTTGGAATAACATCAGCAGCTAACAAATCGGCTTGTACTGATCCGGGAACATGAGCGTTATACGGTCCCCTCTCATATCCGGCACCCAACGATTTATTTGCTGGACGCCATTGATCAGCATGATAACCATATAATTTCCATTCTTCATTATCTAACAGAAATTCTGCTAAAGACATTAAAAGCTCCAAACAATAAAAAACCGCTTTTTATATATATGATTTTTCCCATTAGTTAAGTATAATATACAAAAGTTATGGTATTTTGGATATATTATTTCGATTAAAAAAGGAGAAATTATGAAAAGAATGATTTGGAATTGGGTGATAAGCTCAATTGCATTATGGTTAGGCGCATCTATTTTGAGTCCTGATGTTAATATTACTACCCCTCCCTGGTACAATGTATGCTGGGTTGCGGCATTACTCGGGTTAACTAATGTAGTTGTCAGTATAATTACTGCTTTGATAAAATTACTGACATTGCCGGTAAATATACTTACTTTGGGTTGCTTTGGCTTTTTCCTTTCATTAGTTATGAATGGTGTGGCGTTATATTTTGTCAGCACTTCACTTGCACCCAAAGTATTTCATATATCAACATTTTCCATGGGATTAGCACTTGCCGTATTGATGTCAATATTCAGCGGTATTTTAACAGTAATATTACCATTCAAAGGTGATAATTCTTAACCGTATTTAACACCAGCTTGAATAAACCTTAAATAATTTTCCTGTTGTCGGGATGTCAATACTGCTTCATAAGGACCAGCAGAAGGGGAAAGCATTAATCTTTTTCCTTTGCACTCATCTATTACATTTTTTACAGCCATTTCCATTTCATCAGGAGTTAAGCGTTGAAACTCATCGTATTGAATGTTACCTATTAAGCCGATTTTATCACCAACAATATTAAATGCTTCTGTAAAAGTGCAGTTTCCTATCGGTGGTGCTTCAATAGTATGCAAAGCATCAGGAGCCATATCAAGAAAATATGGCAATATTTCTTTAATTTGACCATGATAATGTTGAATTATCCATTTATTATCATCATGTATCATCTTATTAATTTCTGCTGCATACGGCACAATCCATCGGCGAAATGTATCCACACTCACCATTGGCGGTGATGCCAATTCTGACCCAACAGAAAAAAATACTGGTGCTGCATTCGATTCAATTGCAATCCTATAAATTTCGCGATACCTTATCATCAAATTGTCTAATATAGATACTACTAAATCTGGACATGTTAATGACCATATCGACATTTCTTCTAAATTTGAACTGTAGTAAATAACTCCTATCGGTTCACCCAAATCCAACATCATCAAACCTAATTCATCAGGAAATTCAACTGCTTCTTTGCGGATATTTTCTAACTGTGGATTAAGAACTTCTGATATCTTCTCAGTCGGGAATAACGGGAATTTTGAAAATATTTCCAACTCTTCTTCGGAATTAATCATCTTTCTTGTTTTAGGTCCACCTGACCCACCCAATCTATTTTCAGTCCATAGTTCCATTCCATTGAATCTGTAAAAAGTCTTACTGATGTGTTCATCGCTATTAACGAAAGATTCAGTAATGATTTCTACATCATCTGAAAATGTTGGCACCCCAGTATTGCGGCGATTTAACCAAATTGCGTTATCAAGAGCGGCGGCAGTAATATCTTTATAATATGGGTTGCTTAATACATCAGTATAATATCCTGCGTGATGATACGGAAATAGCATCCAAATTGGTACCTGTTCGCACTTATCTCCTCGAAGAAAAGAGATTATTTTATCTCGGGATGTTATTCGATGCTTTTCCATTTTCTCACCTTATTAACCATCACTCGTCTTTCAGATGCATTTGATAATAACGCTTCTAAATATGGCTCATCAGCTGTTTGCAATGCTTCTCGCCAGATAGATAATTCTACAATTAACTTAGTAAGTGAAGTTAATACCCTATCGCGGTTTGTCATTAAGATATCACGCCATAACGCAGGATTTCCTGCTGCAACTCGTGTAGTATCGCGAAATCCCCCGGCCATAAATGGCAGTGCTAATTCTTCATAATTACTGCTGAATACAGCATTTACGAGTGCCGAAGCCACAAGATGTGGAAGATGACTGGTTAGCGATACAACATCATCATGACTGTCAGCATCAATAATTATCGGCGAAGCGCCTAAAGAAGCTATCAGTTCAAACAACTTATCTACAGACTCACCAGATTTTTCATTTTCACATAATGCCCAGGTTGCACCTTTGTATAATCCGGCATGAGCATGAGACAATCCTGCTTTATCAGATCCTGCCATTGGATGACCGCCAACGAAATATATACCCATGGGTATCACTGCTGATGCGCTATTCATTATCGCGCGTTTCGTACTGCCGACATCAGTAATAATAGTTCCTATCTTAACAAACGATGATAACTGGGCTAACTGATCAATAATAGTCTGAACAGGAGTACATAGAACAATTAAATCGCATCCAGCACAATCAGTGATATCATTGGAAAGTTTACTGAATATCTTTATATCATCAATTTTCAATAATTCAGCTTCAATTAATGTTTCTTGGCGACGGGCAATACCGATTATTTCGATATCAGGTGATAATAATCGCAAGTCTATTGCCAAACTGCCACCCAGCAAACCAAGTCCGACAATGGCTATTTTATTAAATTTTATTTCAAAAGAATTTTCAGTCATCGCGAGTTATCTTTCTACATTTTCCCGCTCAATCCTGCTTTTGCGATAGAAATTATATAGTTTCACCACCATAAGGATGTGAGTCACGATGGAAATCGGTTAACCTCCCATCATGCTCAATTAATATCTGATCTGTAGAAATTCCTGCTTTTTGCATTTCTTGTATAATATCCCGGGCGCGCCATTGCGGTGGAATAATAATAATATCAACTGGATTCTCGATAAGATAATCACGGAATCTTATTACTTGCCCTGTTCCGGGGACAAAAGTTCCTACTTTCGATTTATCTGAATCAACAACAACTGGGAATCGTTTTGAATCAAGGCAATACCGATCAATAAATGCTGCTGATTTACCTGTACCACCCCATAAGGCAACTTTTTTGACACTTGCTGATATTTCAATAAGTTGTTTTTTTATTACATTCATTGCTTTATCTGTTGCATTTCGATATGTAAGTGATTCATCTGCATGAGCTAAATGGTGAGGAGTACCACTTAACACCATTAAACCATATATTACTTCTCCATCGTAACCATGACCTATTTGTTTCACTGTTGCCCCGCAGGTACTAATCATTTTCATAAATGATGTAGAAGTAAAATGAGAAGAATGCTCATAATAAAAATCAACTGTTCGATTATTTTCCAATGCACGGTCAACACAAGGTACTTCAAAGTATGCTAATGGCTGCAAACCGATTGTTGCTGCAACAAAAGAAATCCGCTGTAAAAAGCCAAGTGGATTAGTTAAATGCTCCAATACATGGCGGCTGATTACCAAATCTGGCTGTAATTCCGGCAGATGTATTGCCGGATCAAAATATTCCGCTCGAAACTGTACATTATCACATCCACCAGCAGCACCATTAGGGTCAAATCCAATAAAAGTTCCTCCTGGTTTGCTTTTTGCCAATGCGGCTATAAAAGATCCATCACCATGCCCGATTTCAATAACTGTCGGATTTTCTGGTATTCGTGATAATAATGTCTGTTGAACTTTCCTAATGAAATGAGACCATGATGCACCACTATTAAACATTAAATTAGGTTTGCTGGAATATGGAACATCATCATAAGTAAAAGCTGCATTAAAAATATGACCACATTCAACACATCTTAAAAAATCTAATGGGAGTTTTACCATATTTATAGCTTCATCTGCAGTTTCTGGCCATGCTAATGTAGCAAGCGGTTGTGGTTCACTGCGTAAAAATGGCACAGCAACATAATAACCACATGCCGGACAAGTTGCCTGACGTATTTCATCTTTCTTTATATGTAATTCAGTTCTCATTTTTCCACCCCCAGGAATCTAACTTTTTATGTTCTAATGCAGATAGATATGCTGATGCAAAGAAATTAGAAATCTCATCAACAGCAGCATGATTTTCAAACAAAATATCGCGTTTTGATATTATCTTATCTTCAATGTTTTTCTTAAATTCTTCATCATTTGCCATACGATATGCCAAATGCAGATATTCATCTGCATTATTAGCTATCAAATCATCAATTCCCATCTGCCGATAACATGCCAGGGTTACCCGTCCACGCATAAACGGTCCCGGCCATGTTACTATACCTTTACCACAGGCAAATGATTCATAAGATGTATTTCCACCACCAAAATATGGCGGGTCTAAAATAACATCAGATACCTGTAATAATTTCAAGTAATCATCCATAGGCATTTTAGGCAATATAAATATCCTGGGTAACAATGATGATGGTATTTTATTGCTTATTCTTTCTGTTAACGGCTTAAACCATTCCGTATTGCCGCCACCTATAATCACTAAAATCGCATTTTCGTCTCTTAAAAGCAACTGCCCTAATGCTTCATCAAAATGTGGATGAAATTTAAAAATACTTTGCGGGCAAGTATATATCTTTTTACCTTCAGGCAAGTAATAGTTAGCTTTAAAGTTTCCGGGTTCCGGTATTGATGGCTTATAGTAAAATGTAGGTAAATTTGTTAATTTGATTAACTTTTCAGAATAATGCTCATCTGCACCTTCAGGTTCCGCATCCTTAGCAGAAATAAAATAATCAATATTGGGTAAACCTGTTGTATCGGGATGTCCCCATGTAACACACTGGACAGGAGCTAACCGTGCAAATGCGAGATAATAAGTTAAAGGATCCATGCCAATATCTGTATAAAATAACACATCAATTTTTTCATTTGCAATTAATTCTTGTGATTTTTTCAAGACACGAGGCAATTCTACAACTTTATCTGCAACTTTAATTATCTTCTCAGTTATATCGTCTTCAAGTAGATTTTCAGTTGTAAAGACTATAACTTCATATTTATCTCGAGGCAAATTCTCAATAAAGCCTATATTAAATTTCCCAATCGTATGGAGCTTAAAAAATGCGCTAACTAAACCAATTCTAATTTTTCGACCGTTTAACGGAGCCAAATGCAAACAATGATTTGCAAGCGCACTTAACTGTGAACAGCATTTATAATATGCGGCAGCAAACATTAATTGCATTTCTTTATCATTATGCCCATGGTATGCAAGATAAAAATTAGCAAGATTTACCTGTAAAAAAACATCATCCATTTGTTTTGGATTATTAATAAACGGGGTAGTCGGTTAGCTCCTCCTACTGCTTTTACTATCATGTTCATCCC
>CAZWZF010000002.1:0-190825 GCA_964638715.1 uncultured bacterium
TTCCCCAACCGATAATTAAAAGGTTGGAGGAATGGGGTTTACCGAATACTTACAAACTTATTTGGTTCTGATAAATAGTTTTTAGCGATTACTTAAAATAATTAACTTAAGATTGAGCTTATTGATTTAATTTTTCCATCAATGCGCGTTGGGAATTTGCTTTGATTAGCGGGTGTCTGTCATTTACAGATTGTTTTATTATAGATAATACTTCAGGAAGATCTATATGAGATGCCAGCGCACTGATAGCTGATGCGCGAACTTCATCTGATTTTCTGCCATAAGGTGAAAATACGCTATTTTTTACAATTTGTATCAAAGCATCTATCGCAACAGGATTATCAAATGCTCCTAATGCCATTACAGCCGGCATTAATACTCCGTTAGGCTCATCCCGCTTTCCTTTTCCCTGCAGAATTCTCAGAAGAACTTCCTGAATTCGAGGGTGGGGGGCTGAAGCTGCCAATGATGCTGCACGGGTACGAACAGATAGATCATCATCTTCCAACCCTTGTATTAAGTATGGTACTGCATTTTCTTTAGCTATTTTAACGGCGGTTGTAATAGCCTCGCTTCTTACTCGCGGGTCATTATTTCGTATTTTATCACTGATTAAACCCAGCATATCTTCTGTACCAATCTCTGCTAAAACTTGCAGGATATTTCGATAAACATACCAGGGATTGGGATCGCGCAGTTCATGCAGCAGCATGGGCAGGTGGTTATCGCCAAATTCGCGGAGCAATTGCAATACTCGCGCTCTTTCCTGCATTGTAGGTGATGTTTTAAGGGTTACCACCAGCATCTTCATAACCCGCATGCCAAGCAGCGATACAATGTTGCGAATTATCTCTTTATCTTCATTTTTATTTGGAGTATCATCTATCAATCCCTGCCTGGTGACGGTTTCGCTAATTCGGTCAAGTACAACTGTAAGCTGACGCATGACATCTGGCAGAGTTTCGATATTAATCCGGTGTGCCATCGGTTCAATAAATTGATATATTCCAGTCCAGTTACGGAATGTAAGCATACTTACCAAACGTTGTTCAACACACGCCAAAACTTCTGACAAAACGTGGCTGTCGCGTTCTTTCTGCAGGCGATCTATAATCAGGTGATCTAATCCATCCGGAAGATTTTTTGTTGATACCACACCTAATTCATCCAGCCATTTTGCCAAATTGTTCATAACAATCCTGCGTACGTGGGCAGATGCTGCTGCAATCATCTCCGGCAAACGTGGCCATAGTTCTGGTGATATATTTTCTGGTCTGGAAAGGGTTGGCACAGAATTAGGGTCAACATCTTTAATGATTCTATCAGCATCATTGGGCATAATATCAAGATTGCGGTTTGCCCATGTTTTTCCTGATCGCGGCATTGTTTCCCGCGAGTTGTTTTTATTGCCGGGTGACGCTTGGTTGAATGCATCTTCCAGACTGCCTCCCTGGGCATTAAAGTTAGGGATATTACTTAACGCGTTAATTAATCCGGGAGCTAAACCGGGAACTAACAAGTCTGCCTGTACGCTGCGGGTTAATACTTTGATATTTACCAGGTTAAGCGATGAAATTTTTGTCAGGAATGCAGTTGCGCTTTCATTTCTATCGATATTGGCAATAACATGCAGGAATCGCGATAATTCATAATCACGTACTCCACGAGCAATGCCGATTGCACGTATATTGCCATCGCTCATCCAGTTTTGAATATCGCGGGCAGCAGCCTGCAATTCACGCCGCATTAATATTTGACCGTCAATACCCAATGTCCTGCCATCAAAAGTTAATACCAGGCTGGGACGATTTGCCAGTAATTTGTCTAATGCTGTTATAGCGTCACGTACAGCCAATCGGGTTATTTCGCTGCTTGGCGGATACAGTTTGAATTGCACACCGGCAAGACGTATCATTGATACTGCTTCAGTGATTCGCGGCAAGTCGTCTTCGCTTAATGGGTCTGCAGCAGGAATATTCCATGTTTCAGCGCCGCCAATTTGCAGTGCTTCCTGTGACACAATATCTGGCAGATATTGCGGTAAAGCATATTGTACCATCTTAGTATATGCCTCTGCTTTTTCGGTGAGTCCGGCTTGCTCAAAATGATATGCCAGGGTGGGACTAATTTCCGCACGGTTATCAGAGTTGTTTTTTTCGATTAATAATGCTATTTCTGCATGAGTTTCAATTCGCAATTCACGAGTCAAAGTCTTAGCAACAGCAGCAGCATGGTCGCCATCAATAAAATCAACCATATCAGGATTTTTATGATCTATCTGTTTTAATATTCCAGCGTTGCGGCCACGGTTAACCGTGGCTCTGGCATCTTCAATATCAGTTTTCCATAATGTGGCAAGAAAAGATATTCTTACGGCTCCGGCTAATGCAGCTTTTCCTAATCGTTCTGCCTCAACTGGATGCAAGGCGGCGGTTGCACTCTTCTGTATTTTCTCAGGATGGAATTCCCATCTATCGCCAACATAACAAATCATGCCGGTATCTGCCCATAATCGCAGGGTTGATTCTATATTAAGCGGCATACCTTCTGATTCTTCATAAAGGATTTTAGCGGCTTCTTTTATTGCGATATCAGGCAAAGCTTCTTCAAGATATGCCAATACCTGGCGTTCCGTTAATGGTTGCAGAATCAGCAATGCTTCACCGCCGCGTGATAATGGCTGTAGTTTAGCCGGTAAATCTCGTCCATCAGCATCAACCGAAGCTATTATTCGCAATCCATGACCAGCAGTGCGCTGCAACTGTATTAAAGTGTTTAGTGAATGTGAGTCGGCAGTATGTAAATTATGAATTATCGCTGCGTTTGGTAATGTTTTTACCAACCCCGCCAAGACGGTTTCTAATCCATTTTGCAAATTTTGCAAGTCTTCCGGTGGCGAAGGAACTTCATGTATACCGCCAGGTGTTTGTAATATTGTAAATATACCGCATAGCCATGGGTAAATTTGAATAATTTGTAATGTTTGGGTGCGGATTTGCTCTGCTGGAAAAAATGATAGAAATTGCATTATTAAAGATGTCAGCAGCGAGTATGGTATAGCTTGTTCATCCTGCTTGCATTCGACCTCAGCTAATGGCAGATTTTGTCCGGCAAGAAGTTTTTTGAGGCTTGATAACATGCGTGCTTTACCGGTTGGCGCAGCACCAACAACTAATACTGATTGCGGAGACATCACTGGAAGTTTTAAACGTGAAAGTGCTTGCTCTATCATCCAGTCTTGTCCGTATAATTGCATGGATACCAGACGGTTTTCCAACTCAAGCCGGGAAGTGGCAGAATCTGATTTTTGTATTTCACCTATTTCATATTCCGGTTGACGTGACAATTCGCGTTCAGCTAATGTGAAGACGTCCTGCGCTTTAGCATTAAATTCGGCTGATACATTAATACCGGCACATGAGATAGCTGCTGTAGCGTTTGATAATTTTACCGATGTTCCTGTTATTGTTTGTTTCAAGTGGGTAACCATTGCCTGTGCCAGCATTGTGGTTAATCCGGGAATCCAGGCGAAAAAAGCTGTGCCGTTTCCACGCAATAAAATTGCCTCACGCGGCAAAGAACCTTGTATGCGAACTGACGCCTCACGTAAAGCTTTATCAGCAGCTTCGCGTCCGTATTGCTTGTTGATATTTATTATTCCGCTTATATTTAATGCTATTACAGCGCCTGCTACAGGAATTAATCCGTTGTTTAACGAACTTACCCAGCCATGTGTTGTGGGTAAGCCGGTTAAAAAATCTTTTCCCCCAGCTTGTGCTGAATGTGCTGCATCGTACATTTAACCGTTATTTCCTTTGTTTATTTCCAGTAATTATACTGGTTCTGTTCTCTTTTTGCAAAGAAATTTACTAAAATCATTCCTGCGATAAATCCGCCGATATGCGCCCAGAATGCTACACCACCAGATGACTTGTCACCCAGAGTACCCATACCACTGACTAATTGAAGTAAAAACCAAATCCCTAATACTACAATAGCCGGTAATCTAATGACAGTGATTATTATAAAGAATAAACAAGTATCAATTTGAGCGCGTGGAAAACGTACAATGTATGCGCCTAATACACCTGAGATAGCACCGCTGGCACCAATAGTAGGAATTGTAGAGGATGGATCTATATAATAATGTGAACCGGCAGCTATGACGCCACATAGCAAATAAAAAATAAGGAATGGTATCGGTCCCATGATATCTTCTATATTATTACCAAAAATCCATAGGAATAGCATATTACCGAGGATGTGCATTATACTGCCGTGAAGAAATTGCGATGTTATCATTGTTACCCATATCGGATGAAAATATGTTTCTGGGGCAACACCCTTACTCAGATATGATGGAATAAAACTAAAGCGGGTAACGAGTTCCTGACCTTCGTTTGGCATACTAAGCATTTGTATGAATATGATAATATTCACCGCAATAAGGGTGATGGTTATCAATGGGAAGTTCTTACTTGGATTATAATCTCGAAATGGTAACATAACTAACAGAGAATAGCATAATTTCTAATGAAAGGGGAAGGGAAAATTAATTGTTAGAAAAACTTTTTTGATTTTCTAACAATTAATTTAGAATTTTTAGCTATTAGAGTTTTATTCTAACGCTTTTTTAAACTCTTTAACTGCTTTTTCTATCGATTCCGGCGTTTTTCCAGTCACGATAGCACCTACCATTAAAGCGTCAATATTGCATAATCCGAATAACAATGGTGCTTCAAGTGGTGTAATTGCTCGTTGAGTAGGTACAATAATTGGAACATCTACTGTTTCACGCAATTCCTGATAAGCTGCCAGATCATTGGTGGTGAGTGATTTTCCGTATCCATCATGATGCATAATAGCGGCTTCCAGCATTTTTACACCCATTCTTTCCAAAGCTATTGCCTGATGGATCGTGTATTTATAATCAAGTGCTACGGTAATGTCCATATCGTCAATTGTCCACATCCATGCTGGCATGTGGTCGGCATACATATCAAAAAAATCAATTCCCATTGCAGCTAATTCAGCCATTTCCTGTGGAGTTGCTGCATCAGTTGCACCGGTAACAATACCAACTGGGCCGGGGAACATATCGATTATTTGCTGCAGGTTATCTTTTTCTTCTGCTAATGTGCCGAAATGAGTTCCACTGGCAGCGTGAACTACCCGGATATGGACTTTTAATATATCTGCACCGCCACGCATTGCTGCTTTGGCGAGTTCTGGATCGTTTTTCGGTAAACTCATTATTAATCCGGGCTGGCTTTTCAATAATTTCATCGTTTTATTCATTACATTCCTCCACTGAAGCGTATCTTGGTTCGATGATATTCCATGCCTACCACAGCACTGTCGACACCTACTAAAATTGCAAGACGGTCAATTGCTTTCGCCACCAGTCTTTGTAGAACTTCTTCGCTGGCACGGCCTGCACGCATAGTTTCTTCGCCTCGCACAACGTGAATAATCTGTTCTAACAAAAATTTTGCGCGAACTTGTGGTAGATTTCTATTTTCAATACTTCCCCAGGCTTTTTGCATTCTTTCAACAACTTCTTCCAGATTAGCAGGCAATAATACCGGTGCCGGGGCAGCAGTGCCTTCTTCGTTTTTCTCAGCACCTAAAAGGTTATCTATTGCTGAGCCTTTTGACTCAGCACGTTTTTTTCGAAGTGCTTCTGATGATTTTATTACTTCCCAATCTGCGATATTTGTACCGTTAAATACACGGAACCCTAAAGGTTGGCCTACTACATGCGACAGGATTTTCCGTATTTTAACGGCTAATTCATTTGAATTGATATAACCTAACAAATTAGAGTGTTGAGCGTCGATACCCATAATTAGAATCCCGTTATCAATAGTTATAGGTATAACAATGCGTAGGCCATCCATTGCTTTTGAATATCTTTCTTGCGCATAAAAAAGCTGCCATACTTTTTTCCAAACCTCGCGCAGATATGTCGGGTCGGTTGATATTGCAGGTGCTTGTTCTACTTCTACTTCGGCTGCGGTTTCTTCTTCAAGTAAAGATTCTTCATCCGGCAATGTCTGGTCATACATTGCTCTTTTATGATTATCGCTTAGTATCTGATATGCGTGCGATAATTCTTTAAATTGCTGCAATGCATCCGGGTTGTCAGTATTGCGGTCGGGATGCACTTTCATCGCCCGTTCTTGAAACGCTGCCTGTATTTGTTCTGGTGTTGCGGTACGCGCAACACCCAATAATCTATAATGGTCTGTCATCTTTTGTCCTTAACTAAGGTATCTTGTTTTCCTTGCATATTTTACCATGCAATCAGATTTTGGGGAATTTAGCTTTATCTTGATGATAAACAAAACGTCAAGATGACTAAAATTAATAACTTCCTAATTTTTTAGCAAGCGAAACAAATCTTTTGAAATCTTCCAGGCTTACACTTTCAGGTACTGAATGGTCAGAAGAACAGATATATCCGCCATTTTGCTTCATACTTGGCAAAACTGCACGCATTTCGGCTTCCATAACATCCATATTATTAAAAGAAACAGCGTTTAATCCACCGCACAGCACTAATTTATCGCCATATTCAGCTTTTATTTTTACCGGATCCATTCCGGCTTTCACTTCTAATGGATTTAAGGCATCTAATTCAATATCAATTAATTCCGGCAAAAATGTGCGTATATCGCCACATGAGTGCATAAATGCTTTCATACCTTTTGAATGTGCCCAATCAATTGCACGTTTGTGAACCGGTTTTAATATTTCACGATATGTGTTTACTGAAAAGAAGGTATGATATTTATATCCCATATCATCCGGCCAATTAATAGCATCAAATTCATAACCGGCATCAAGCATCATTTCTGTCAGTGCGATATTCATATCAAGTTCTGTATTGAACATATCAATACACCATTCAGGCTCTTCTATTAATGCCATCAGGATAGTTTCTGTGCCAATAAACCATGAATGGGTGATATCAAAGCCAAACCAAAATCCTGCGGTAATCCAGTAATCATTTTTCCGCCAATATTTATAATTTTTATCAAGCGATTTCCAATCAATGCGGTCCTTACTCGGAGTCATACGAGATTTGGCGTCTTTCCATGTTTCCGGGTCTTTTACGATGAAATCAACAAAGTCTGGGGTTGATGCGTGCTGTTTTGTCTGTTTCATGGTTGCTCCCCAGCCTGATGTGAAGATAGAATATTCATCGGTATCTTCAATTGTTGCAGCAGGATATCGTGGACTGTTGTCAGCGCCGAATGATGCTATTTTATCCAAATCAAAATAATCGACATAATCAACATCCGTCGGCATGCCTTCGTTATGCCATCGCTGCAGAGTGGCGCCCCATGGGTAGTCGGTTACTGGTATTCTATCAGCATCGCGATGTTCATACGTTCGTTTCATTCGTTCATGTGAGGTTAATATTGTCATGTTGATTTCTCCAAACTAACAGTTAATTCAATTATAAATAGCGGTTTCCTGCTTTGAAGTATATATTTTAGCATCGTTTATATTCTTTGTTTTTTTAAGCAATATTGTGTCATCTAATGACACATAGACATTTGTTCTGGATGGCAGATACAGATTTTTATTAAGGTTTTCATGTAATTCTTTTGTTTCAATGTTGGTTAATCCGCCATGTTGAGTGTAAAAGAATAGATAAATAGGTCGTTCTTTTAAATATTTTAAATCTACTTTGACCAAGTATGCTTCTTTAATGTCAGAATATTTAACCAGTTGATTTTTTATAGTCTCTAACCATTCTGGTGATAAATCATGCTGAATATATTTAAATTTCAGTAAATCTTTATTGCGTTCTTTTATTGCCAGATTAATTTGCGGGATATTTTCTCTTAATCTTTTTATATACAGATCAGCTTCCATTTCACGACCGTTATCAATATGAAATGATATGATGGTATCTAACCCTTTTACTTCAATCTCCGGGTCAAGGGATATTGCCTTTTCAATATATGAAAGACCTTCTGGATTATTAGTTCTTAATAATTCTGACCCCAATATTATATTTGCGGAAATATTGCATGGAAAATCAGCAACAAATTGATGTAGTTTTTCCAGTAATTGTTCTTCTGCTTCTTTTTTCCCAAACATTATTTCGATATATTCCCACTTTTCTGACATGGATAATTCCTGAGTTCTCATTTTTTCTTCAAGTTCTTGTTTTAATGTATTAATAGCTTGTTGTTTGTTATATTCAACTTCCCATAACATCGCTGCCCATTCATACCAGTTTGAATTTAATCGTGTGAGAATTTTTTCTTTATTCCCGACAATAAACACATCAGCGGCAATATTATCCGGGGCATTTGATAATCTCTCTGCAATGAAGTTTATGCCGCCTTCACGCGCGGCAAAGTAAGAAATAACTTCAAGTCGATCAAACAGGTGGAGTGTGTTATCATCTAAACGTGTCTTTTTGGCAAGGTCTTCCTTTATAATTTCATCCGCTTTTTCAATTGAAGTACGATTTTTTAATACTTCTTTTAGTTGTGTGTAAGGTTCTGTTGGCGGTTTCGGTACTTTACCCAAACTGTCATTTATTTCGTTCCAATATAATTTTTCAGAGATTTTATCGATTAATAAGGATGTTATTAATGCCTCGCCGGTGGCTGCAATATTGTAATTGTTGACTGTTTCATTATCAGCGTTAACAATATTCCAGCGCATTAATACTCCGGTAATGGCAGACAGTATTTCGCAGTGATAATCCAGAAACTTAAACCCGATATTTGGTGCTGGTCCTTCTTTAACTAATTCTAAAATTTCTATTCTTTTACTGACAAGATATGACAGCCAATGAGCAATTTTACCATCTTTTGAGAAGTTTGCGAGTATGTTGGTTATTGTTATCTGAAATTGTTCAGAGTTCATGCCATATAAATCGTAAAAACTTATACACAAAATAAATTTAACAAATGGAGTGTATTTTAAAAAAGGCCGAATGGTAATCAGCGATGTTGTATCACCTGAAATATAAATCTCTGTTGGCATCGATACAGATAATTTTTTACAAGTATCTTTTATTAATTTATAAAGCTCCGGGTATTCTTTTTTCGTTACTTTAACACCGCGAATCTGGTGGTATTTACTATATAAATTCGACCAGACTGTGTTTTGGATACCAGTGTCTATAAGGAAAGCCATTAATAGAATACCGATAAATATTAAGCAAAGAATTATATTTAATAAAATTTTATTATCGGCAAATATACACATAGAAAAACATAAAGATGCCATTAATAAAATTGGCCAAAGTGGTGCTATATTGCATAAATAACCAGATGAAGCAGTTAAAAACGCGTTGATTTTAAACAGGGTAGGGTGTGCGCGGTATGAATCTTCATATTCCGCACACCTTTCAATATAAGATTTTTCCATTAAACTTAAAATCCTTTGTTACCGTGATACCATGAAGTTAAATAATCCATTTGTTCCTGGGTCATACAATCAATGTTAATCCCCGCTGCCTCTAATTTCATACGGGCAATCTGTGATTCGATAAATCGCGGAACCGGGTATACACCGGGCATTAACGTTCCTGATTCGTTCAGTAAATATTCTACAACTAATGCCTGATTGGAAAATGTCATATCCATTACAGCTGCCGGATGGCCTTCTGCCATGGCGAGATTAACTAATCTGCCTTTAGCGACCATATACAGCCTTTTTCCTGAAGATAGAATATGTTCTGTAACCATTGGACGTACTTCGCGATGGGCTATGCTCATTTTTTCTAAGATATCAATATCTATTTCCGCATGGCGATGCCCGGCATTGCACATAATTGCCCCGTCCATCATTACTTCGAAATGTTCTTTTCTGAATACCTTAATATTTCCTGTTACCGTGCAGAAGAAATGTCCGATTTTTGCTGCTTCCATGTGGCTCATCACTCGGAATCCGTCCATCATCGCTTCCAATGCCTTTAACGGGTCAACTTCGCAAATAATTACTTGGGCACCCATACCGGCGGCGCGCATTGCGACACCACGTCCGCACCAGCCATAACCGGCAATTACAAAGTTGCGGCTTGCCAGCAATCGATTTGTTGCACGGATTAATCCATCTACCACACTTTGACCAGTTCCATATTTATTATCAAATAGGTTCTTGGTATGCGCATTATTAACCGTAATCATTGGTATATCTAATAAATTTTCTGAATCCAAATTATGCAATTGCACAACGCCGTTCATAGTCTCTTCAGTACCGCCAATAATTTTTGCCATTTTATCTTTATGTCGAGTATGAAGGGCGTTTATGAGATTTCCATCATCATCCAAAATAATTGTTGGATTTTTATCTAAAACGGCATCAATGTGTTTTTCTAATATTTCTTTATCTTCACCGCGCTTTGCAAAAGTCGGTATTCCAGCTTGAACAGCAAGAAATGCTGCCACATCATCCTGGGTTGATATGGGGTTTGCACCGCAACAATATACTTCTGCACCTCCGGCTTTTAGTGTCATTAACAGGTTGGCTGTTTCAGTTGTTACATGTAAGCAGGCGGCAATTACATGACCGCGCAACAGATATTCTTCGCCGAAAGAATGACGAATTTCCCTCATTACAGGCATTTCTTGTTCTGCCCATTCAACTCTGCGTCTGCCGATATGTGCTAAATCAGGATCTGTAATATCGTATTGCATTATATTCCCCGGTTGTATTGCTGGTATTTATATATTTTATTTTAGCAGATTTTGTGGATAATATATAGTTATTTGCTACGAATTAAATTAATTGTTGTGAAAAATTCATCAATTTTCAATATTTAGAATTGTTATGACCTTTATCATAGTATCAATTTCTCTTTACGGGTATATTCATATCAGCGAATAATCCTGGAGGTCATTAAAATGGCAGTTAGAAATATTGTTCAGATTGATGAAGAAAAATGTAATGGGTGTGGTCAATGTGCCTCAGCATGTGCCGAAGGTGCTATTAAAATGATTAATGGCAAAGCGAAATTGGTTAAAGATGAATATTGCGATGGTTTAGGTGCATGTTTGGGTGAATGTCCTGTAGATGCTATTAAGATTATCCAGCGCGATGCGGCTGAGTTTGACGAAGCTGCTGTTGAAGAATATTTAAAGAAAGAGGATCCTCAAAAGACCCATGGTGAAAAGATACATAGTAACAGTCACGGTGGTGGTGGTTGTCCGGGTATGGCAATGAAGCAATTCTTTGCTGGTGAAAAAACAGATGACAAACAACTGGTAAAATCATCAAGTGCATTGCGGCAATGGCCAAT
Organism: uncultured bacterium; assembly: GCA_964638715.1. Classification (GTDB taxonomy): domain Bacteria; phylum Armatimonadota; class Hebobacteria; order CAIYQO01; family CAIYQO01; genus JBAXQQ01. The sequence continues at coordinate 11,276 of CAZWZF010000002.1, forward strand.
TCAACTGCACTTAGTATCGCCAATGGCGCCATATTTTCGCGATGCTGATTTGCTGCTTGCTGCCGATTGCACAGCATTTGCTTTAGGTTCATTTCACCCTGACTTATTAGCCAATCATTCTATAGCTATTGCATGTCCCAAGTTAGATGATACTGATGGTTATGTAGAAAAAATTGCACAGATGATAACTCAAGGCGGCATAAGAAGTTTGACAATCGCAATTATGCAAGTTCCATGCTGCCGGGGATTGGAAGTGTTAGCAATGAAAGCTGTAGAGAAAGCAAATATACCGATTCCGGTGCGATTAGTTATTGTCGGAATTGAAGGCGACATTATCTCGGATGTAGTGAAACAGTAAGAAATAAAGGCTTCCGGTATAATCCGGAAGCCTTTTACAACTTTATTTCAGAAATAACTCAATTACCGGGACGGTAACATTTGGTTTCTTCACCGGTAATGATAATGATAATAAATTGGTTCTATCGCTGGTATCACAATGTGCCTGCCAATCGGCGATTCCTTCCATCTTTATTTCAGAGCCATCATTTAGCAGTTGAGCATATTCAACTTTATCTGCCATTCCTTCTAAATGAAGATGAACAAATGGCCATGCAAAGATATGCACGTATAACCGTTTTTTCTCCGGGTTGTATGTTAATCGGCAATCTTGCGGGCATTTAAAATCTGCCGGTGCCGCTGTACAACCATAAATTGATTTGTTGTGACGTTTCATCCACTCGCCGATTCCCTGCAGGCGATTCAAAGCGCGCTCATCCAATTCTCCCCGGGCAGTCGGGCCAACATTTAATAATAAATTGCCATCTTTGCTAACAGAGTCGATCAGCATTTGTACCAGCATATCAACGGATTTCCAGCTTTCTTCATCACGATGGTAACCCCATGAACCACTCAGGGTTTGGCAGGCTTCCCATACTACTGGTTTGCCATCGACTGTAACGCCGGAACGGGGTTGAAATTGTTCTGGAGTTTTAATATCCCAACCGTATGGTATATCAAGGCGGTCGTCTAAAATTACATCAGGCTGCAATTCACGAATCATTTTCATCAGGTTGTCGCTGTCCCAGTTTTCGTGGCCTTTTCCATCATCACCTGGATAACTGAAATCGAACCACATAATGTCGATTTTGCCAAAGTTTGTAAGCAATTCGCGTACTTGCGAATGTAAATATGCTGTGTATTTCTTTCCATCGCGTCCTTCATTAAGTTTTGCTTTATCAGGACTATTGCGTTGCGGATGCATTTTATCTACAGTATAGTCAGGATGATGCCAATCAATGAGAGAGTGATAAAGACCTATCTTTAAGCCTTCTTTTCGGAATGCTTCTATCATTGGGGTTAAAAGATCGCGACCTGCCGGGGTATTGGTTGCTTTATAATCGGTATATTTTGAATCCCACAGACAGAAACCTTCATGATGTTTAGTGGTTATTACAAAATATTTCATCCCGGCATTTTTCGCAGCCTTTGCCCAGCTTTCCGGGTCATACATATCCGGGTCAAAAAACTTGAAATAACGATTGTAGTAATTGTCATCTAACTGTTCAATATTTTTTAACCATTCATGGCGTGAACCCATTGCATATAAACCCCAATGGATAAACATACCAAATCTGTCATGGACAAACCATGCGGTATCGCCATGCATTTCTTTGAAATCAATAGATTTTGTCATTTTGATGTCTCCGTTTTTTTGTATACTATATTACCATATTATGATTTATGCTATATGATTTTATGATTTTTATATGTATTATCCGCTCATCCGTATATACATAATTGTTATCGTTTATTTTTCGAGAGTAATAGCAAAAACTACGGCACGGTTATCTGTAATTGGCGTGAATCAAATTTTGTCGACTTCAATATCTGGTAGATTAAAATTAAATACTTCACATAACCCATAGAACTCATTGGGTGACAAACTATAACGAACGCGATTTTTATCGGTATATTTATATCCTCCACCTACCCAGATGTGTTCACCCAATGGTGCCCACCAGTTGCAGAGATGGGTAATCGATAGTAATTTTTCCGAGTAAACAATTTTGTCATTGCTTAATAATAGGAAACATCTTTAATATTAAAAGTGTTGTCATCGACAAAGGTGAAAATACGCGGATAAGGTACGATATTCATAAATGCCTCGAATTTAATTGACTATTTCTTTTTTGAATAGATCAGCCATATTAAATATAATATACCGACAACAATGGCACCTAAAATAAATTTAATAATTAGTATCAAAATGCCGAAAATTGATTGAAGTACAAATGAACCGATAAATATCAGAACGCAAATTGCCGCAAGGACTAATATAATCCTTCCGATTTTCTGTAATAATTGATTATCCATATAATTATCTCCCGAATCGTATTATCCCATGATTATTATTAATTCTCAATAGAAATTATCATTATTTTATGTGGATTTTTGTGATAAATTGGGTAAAATATATAAATGAAAAGAATCATTATAATTTTCTTACTGCCGTTATTACTCCTACTTGCAAATGCACAAGAAGAAAAGTGCACAACATGCGGGGTAAATCAACCGACTACAACAAGTGATCGGCTGGGTGATGTATACAAAGATTTTAAAAATAGTCCATTAAAAGACGCAAGAGTTACTATTTTGCCAGTAGATTTGATTGTATTAGCTGATAATATAGAGATTACTCAACCGATGTTGAATGATGAAATGATGAAGAAAAGTAATGTTTCAAAAACTATTTTTAAATTAGTTGAAGAATTGACTGTGATGAATCTGATTTTAGATAAAGCTAAAGAATGGGCTGGAAAGAAAAAATTAAAAATTATTGAGAAAGATTTGGTTATGAAATTCCAGAACTCATTAACTGCTGATTTAAGAATATATGATGTTGAAGGCAAAGAATATTTCAATGCCCATAAAACAGAATATAAAGGAAAAGAATATGCTGTCGTTGCAAAGGCAATCAAGAAAATTTTGCTGATCAAAAAGAAAGCGATATTTATTGAAAAATATAATTCTGAATTAATCAAGTCATATTATATAGAGATAAACAAAGAATGGCTTGAGAAAAATATCAAATAAAGATAGAGAGGAATAGTATGTATCCAGTTGTTGATGAATCTTTATGTATTGCCTGTGGCGCATGCCATGATGTTTGTCCTGCCGACCCGAATGTCTTTGTAATTAAAGACAAATCCAAGGTTATTCACCCGGAAGCATGTATAGGCTGCGGTCAATGTGTTGATGCCTGCCCAACCGAGGCTATTGAATTAAAAGAATAGGATGTCAATGTCCTGCTAATTTATGCTGTTTAGCACATGCGACATAGACTGCCGCATTGTCTTTTATATGCGCCTGTTGTTCTGGTGACAGTTCTTTCAATACTTTCGCGGGTACTCCGGCAACCAGACTGCCAGCTGGTATAATCATCCCTTCACGTACCACAGAACCTGCTCCGACAATGCTGCCCTTACCGACAACTGCTCTATTCAGAACTATTGCTCCCATGCCAATTAAAGCATCATCTTCAATTGTTGTACCGTGAATTACTGCATTGTGGCCAATGGTGACATTTGCGCCAATGTTAACCGGAATATCAAAATCAACATGAATGGTTGCGTTGTCCTGCACGTTGCTATTTGCGCCAATGCTGATGGGTGCAATGTCTCCGCGAAGTCGTGCGCCATACCAGATACTCACATTTTCACCCAAAGCAACATCACCAATAACTGTTGCATTATGTGCGACAAAGACGCTATCCGGGAAATCGGGAGTATCGGTATTTATATTGAAACTCATTATAATTTCCCCCAATTTATGCCATTCTTATGATGATAATCACCTGGTTTCATGATATTTCGACTTTGAATGACATATCTCTTTGAAACTTTGTCACCATCCGGCCATTCAGAATAACGATCATTTGTTAACACTACAGCATTTAACTCGATAGCTCTTTTTAATATCTCTTTATCTGCAACAGTGTTGATGCTTACAGCGATTACTTCGTTTTGTTTCATCATCTCAGACAATTTGGCTTCATTATCAATCTGATATGGCAATGACGCGTCAACGATAATATAAACCGGGAAATATCCTTCCAGCCAGCAGGTGTGGCGCAGTTGAATTAAATGTTCTAATTTAGGCCGTTCACCATTTGCAGTGAAATGTGCGACATTGCTGCCGTCAATTATTGCTGGTTTTAATGGTCCGCAAATTATCTGATTTGGTATTTTTGCTTTTATAAGGGTATTTAATAACTCTTTGTCATGCGGAGCCACTAATTTATTATAATGTGTTCGCACGGCATCAACAATTCTTTTATTATTTTGTTTCAGATATGCCATTACTTGAGTTGGAGTAAGGTCTAATAATTTGCCTTCAGACATTATTTTTATTTTATCAGAAACTTTGGGTGGTACTGATACTGGTGCAGTAGCTGGTGTCTTTAATGTTACAGCTAATTTAGGTTTTGCAGCAGATTTATTTGTTGGCTTATCTTCATTATTCTTTTCAGTAAAAATAGAACTTAACAACGCAATAGCTTCTTTAACTTTGTTTTTCTTATCATTATGGATTATATGCTCAGTAATTATTTTTTCTTCAGTGATGATTTCTTTCTCAGCCGGTTTGTTTTTAAGTGTTAATATCTGCGATTTCAGTTCAGCATTTTCTTTTTCAAAATTGCTTTTAGCTTCAGATTCTTTCTTAATATTTCGCTCTAACCGCTCAATCTGTTTCTGATAACTGCTGCATTCTTTAACAACTTCACTTAGTTCAATTTTTTGCTTGTTTATTTGCGAATTAAGATTTTCAATCTCTTTTTCTAAATCTTTTATATTGTTAATTTGCTCAACTCTTTCTTTTTTCAGTTTGCTCATCTGATCTTCAAATTTTTGCAGTTTCTTTTCAAGCATTTCACATTTATGCTGCCAGCGTGCGGCATTGGCTTCAATATCCTGTTTAGCCGGTTTATCATCAATTTCTTCTTCGGCATCAGGAATTAATTCATCAATACGAGTAAATATTTCATTAACTTTTTCGCGTTCATCTACTGTTAGCGCGATTGCAATATTTTCTTTATTAAATTTTGCAGCTAATTCAATGATACTATTATCAGTCACATCATCAATTTCTGATAATGCAGCACATGTGTCAGATGCGTTTAATTCTAAAATAGCTATAAGTTCATCAGCCATCTTTTCGTTTTTTATCATTTCCTCGCGTAATCTTTTATTAACAACCGGGTTAGACAAGGAATGTACTTTTCTTTGAAAACCACGAAAGACAACTTCACTTGATACAGGGAAATCATTTACGAGTTTAAATAGTAATTGTATAGGGAAATGTTCCCATAAATTATTTATAATTTTTTGAATTTTATCTGTCACGAATCTTATTCTCCAATAACATTATACAATAATTGCATCCTTTTCTCAAACGCGCTCGTATTGTATAATAATGGCGATGAAAAAGATAATCGAGATATTAATTCCTACACTGGTTTTACTTGTAGCAGCATTGGGTTTTTATAAGTGGAATGATATAGCACAACTTCAGACAATAGCAACTGTACGAACGCAAGTTCCTAAAGAAAAGAATGAAACTGCGCGTCCTGATAGTATAACTACACCTGCATCAAATGTAAAAGTTATATCTGATAAGAAAGTGTCGACGGTTGTTAAACAAACGTCGAAAAATGTATTTGTAGACTGCCTTCCTGGTGTGTGGCCGGGTTTTCGTGGGAATAACCGCGATAATATCGCTATTATAAATGCTCCAGTTGTATATCAATGGGGAACTTCAGGTCCACCCGAATTATGGGGAGTTGATCTTGGAGAAGGATATGCCGGTGCGGCAGTTAATAATAGCCGGGTTTATGTATTGGATTATGACCTTGAAAAGCAAGTGGATGTTTTGCGGTGTTTTACCCTTGCCGATGGCAATGAAGTATGGCGATTGCCATATCCTGCCGCTGTGGGAAAACAGCACGGGGTGTCGCGAACAATACCGGCAGTAAATGATAAATATGTCGTTACTATGGGGGTATTATGTAAAGTAACCTGTACTGACGCAATAACAGGAAAAATGATATGGCAGCATGATCTGGTGAAAGAATATGGTACAAAAGTGCCAGAATGGTATGCCGCTCAATGCCCGATAATTGATGGAAATGCAGCTATTATTGCCCCTGGAAGCAAGGCATTAATGGTGGCATTTGACCTTAAGACTGGCAATGAATTATGGCATGTAGATAATCCTGATAACTGGCAGATGACACATTCTTCAATAATGCCCGCGATAATTAATAAAGAGAAACTATATATTTATTGTGCATCAGGCGGTGTAGCAGGTGTTTCCGCAAAAGGAATATTGAAGTTTAAAACACCGGATTGGATAGTGCATACTTCAAATATACCAACACCGGTGCCAGTAGGAGATAACATGATATTTCTAAGTGGCGGTTATGGTGCCGGGTGCGCTATGCTTCGATTAACCCCAAGTGGCGATGGTTATAAAACATCTTTTGATTTTAAATTGAAAGAAAAAGAGTTTGGTGCGTATCAGCAGACTCCGATTTTTTTTAATGGCAATATCTACGGTGTAATCCCTGATAATCAGCTTGTATGTATGGATTTAGCAGGTAAAGTTTTGTGGAAAAGTGGACGCGCGAGATTTAACTGGAATTCGTATGTTTGTGTAAACGGAATTATATTTTTGCTTACTGATAAAGGTGAATTAGTGGCGGTAGCGGCTAAATCTGATAGTTATCAGGAGTTATCACGCACTAATGTAATGCCGGAAGGCAAAGAGTTTTGGGCGCCGATAGCAGTTGCTGGACAAAGAATGCTGATTCGCGATTTAACCAGAATGAAATGCTTATATATCGGTGATAAAAAGCCGTGAAGATAGAATATGTCATAATTTTTATTATAACAATATTTGCTGCGATCATTATCACATATCGTATTCAGAATATGCCACCGATGGTCAATGAGAAATTGGCAGTATCTGTAAATAAAAGTGGAAAATTAATTAAGTTAACATTAGATAATTATTTTGATAAAGATATTATGACTTACAATCCGTCAGGGATAAAAATTTATGTCGATAATAGTTTAGTTAATATTAATACAGAACCAAAAGTTATCAGCTTCAAAGTGAACGGAAACGGTAAAAAAGATATATTGGTAACCTCAGTTGCTGCATCAAATGACAACATTTTTATTGCGGATGCCGGCAATGCAGAAGTATTAATATTCAATTACAAAGGAAAATTGATAAATAACATTAATAAATCAACGAAAAATGATAGTATAGGTTTTATTGTTCCCAGTCCATATTTTGATATTGCGTGGGATAATAGTAAAGAACAGTTGTATATAGCTAATCCCGGTTGCCATCGGGTAGAAATATATGATGTTAATGGTAAGTTTTTATCTGAATGGGGTAATTTTGGCGGTAAAGAAAGCGATTTTACCGGATGTTGCAATCCTGCTGATTTAGCCGTGTATAAAGATTATATAGTCACAGCTGAAAAAGGGAGTAAAAGAGTCAGATTATTTTCAAAAGACGGCAAATATTTTAGTACAATCGCTGACGCTGAATCATTTCCTGTAATGGATACGACAATTGATTTGCTTACCACCACTGATGGTAAGTTATTATTGAAGGATAGAAAAACGAATGCTATTTATTATTATTCTGAAAAATAATAGTTATTTTTTAGTTTTATAAACAGTCACCCAAACTGTTCGGCGTCCCCATTTTCGTGCGGCTTTCATATTAGGAACACAGATATCAATGCGGTCTTTTTTCATCGCGCCACCGGTGCTTACTGCGCGTCCCCAACCATAACCCTGGATATACATTTTTGACCCTTTGGGGATTTGGCGATAACTTACCGCAACGCTTCCTTTACAGGCATATTTTCCATTTCCAATATGACGACGGCGACCATCGCTGTGTTGAGGCAAAAATGCGGTGACTACCATTTTATGACAAAATGAAACTACTAATTTAGGACTGGATGGCTTTTTGTTTTTTTTCTTTTTCGCTGGTGTTTTTTTCTTGGTAGATACTTTTTTTGTTTTTTTATTATGAGATATCTGGGAATGTTTTTTATGATGTATAGTGCGAGCACCAGCAAATACTGGCAGGCATAACATGAGTATCAAGATGATGACAATAGTTTTTATTAATTTACTCTGCATGACAATAGTGTGCCGAAAAAAACTCGTTATGTCAAAAAACAGCATAAAAAGGTATAATATCAGCATGGATTTATTTGACGATAATACTGTAAATACCTCGCAGAAAAGTGAAATTGCACAACCTTTGGCGGCGCGAATGCGTCCGCGTAATCTGGATGAATATGTTGGACAGATGGAAATAATAGGGCAGGGGAAACCGCTGCGGAAGTCTATTGAAGAAGATAAACTAACCTCTCTAATATTGTGGGGTCCTCCCGGTTGTGGCAAAACTACCCTGGCAACTTTAATTTCGAATTATTCTACTGCTATTTTCGAATCATTCAGTGCAGTAATATCCGGCGTTCCCGAGTTGCGCAAAATTATATCTGCCGCGAGAGATAGAAAGAAATTCTATAATCAGCGAACTATTTTATTCGTAGATGAAATTCACCGTTTTAATAAGGCGCAACAGGATGCTTTTTTACCAGTGGTTGAAGATGGTACGATAATTTTAATTGGTGCAACAACAGAAAATCCGTATTTTGAAATTAATCCTCCATTAATATCTCGTTCTCGTTTAGTAGTGTTAGCACCATTGCCTCCAGAAGGAATAGGCGAGATATTAAATCGTGCTTTAGTTGATAAAGAACGCGGGTTGGGTGAATTTGAAATCACTATCACTGATGAAGCGCTGAACCATTTGATATTAGTAAGCGGTGGTGATGCAAGGACAGCATTGAACGCTTTGGAAGAAGCCGCAAACCTTGCCGGCAGATGCAAAGAAATAACATTAGAGATAGCAGAAGAAGGTATTCAGCGCCGGGCAATGCGATATGACAAAGATGGCGACCAACATTATGACATCATTTCTGCATTTATAAAATCGATTCGCGGCAGCGACCCGGATGCGGCATTATATTGGATGGCACGGATGATAGAAGCGGGGGAAGACCCGCGATTTATAGCGCGTAGAATTGTAGTTCATGCATCAGAAGATATCGGCAATGCTGATCCTTTGGCGTTATTAGTTGCCACTGCCGCCGCGCAGGCTGTTGAATTTGTAGGATTGCCGGAAGCGCGAATTAATTTAGCACAAGCAGTGACATATCTTGCCTGTGCGCCAAAAAGTAATGCCACTGTTGTAGCGATTGACGCAGCAATGGCAGATGTCCGTATGGGTAGGATTACACCGGTACCAGCACATTTGCGTGATAGCAGTTATAAAGGTGCCGCGAAGTTAGGACATGGTCAAGGATATAAATACCCGCATGGATTTCCCGGGCATCATATTCAGCAGGAATATATTATGCCAGAAACAAAAAGTCAGCCATATTATAAACCTTCCGACCAGGGGTTTGAGAAAAAGATACAAAGCAGGATGAAGTTCTGGGGACATGATGAGAATGTAGAAGATTAAAACCCACAGTAAATAACCTGCGGGTTTTAATGGTGTGTAGATTCTATAGGATTATTTCGTTTTTGAACGGTCTGTTAAATCAACGGTAGCAATAACAGAATCTGCAGCAATGGGATTATTCTTTAAGCTGAGATCTTTCCATGCTTTCGCATCAATTTTAACAGATATAGAAACTGGTAAACTCACGGTGGAGTTTTGTCCGCTTAGTGATGCGATGGATATGGTGATTTTATATGATCCATTAGCAGGTGTAACCGGTGTCAGATAACCATTAGCAGAGAAAAATTGCCTGGTTATATCTTTTCCGGATGCATCAATTATTTTAACCACCCATTTATTGTTTATAATTGAACTGCTGTGTAATTGATAAGAGTCAGCTATATTACTGCAATTTTTAACTGTCACAACAAATATTGATTGACGATTTACCGCTTGAGTAATGCGTAAATTTTGCTGTAATCCTGTAGTGTCAAAAATATTGAAGCCAATATTTTGCCCATTGCTTTTTGATTCAGTAATGAATAAATCCACACCGTTAGAATAGGTTAAGTTGGATTTTATGGTAGTAAAGCTGCGTATTCCTGACCATGCACTCAGTTGTTGATTTACATCTTGCGAACGAACTCTCCAGTAATATGTTGTCCCATCAGTCAAGGCAACTTGTTGATACAGACCGTTATTGTTATATATCATCGAATTGCTGAATGTATTATCATTAGCAATTTCGATATTATAACTCACTGCATTTATTACTAAATTCCAGCTTAAAACAGTTATCGTTGGTACATTTGTCGAATTATCAGCAGGTGTTACCAGTGATGGTGGCAATAGCTGTGATTTAGTTGTAAATGAATACGCTGCAGACCATGCGCTTATGTTGTTTGCATTTGCCTTTGCTCTAACATGCCAATAATATTTAGTATTTGCTGTTAAAGTTACTGCCTGTGAAATTGACATTATGTTATATGTTGTAGGGTTGGTAAAGTTAGCATTTAATGCAATTTCAATTTCATAACCATTTGCATTCGCAGAAACACTCCATACAAGAGAAGTGTTTGCCGCTATATTAGTGGCATTGTTTGCTGGTGATACTAATTGCGGAACAGTAAGCTGAATTACTGGTGCCGCCGTAGTAAATGTATTTACAGCAGACCATGCGCTGACATTATTAGCATTTGCCTTAGCCTGCACGCGCCAGAAATATGTTGTTGATGAAGTTAATATTATTGGTTGAGTAAGATTATTATTAGAGTATGCTGTAGAATTTGTGAAATTACTATCATTAGCAATCTGTATGTTGTATCCGATAGCATTTATAGACGCTCCCCAGTTAAGTGATGTTGATATTGGAATATTTACTGCATTATTAATAGGAGCAACCAGTGCTGGCGGTAATAATTTAATTACCGGCACTGCTGTAGTAAACGAATTTATTATTGACCATGCGCTAATGTTAGTCTTATTTTCTATAGCGCGCACTCTCCAGTAATATTTAGTGCTGTCAGCTAAAGTAACAGCCTGAGACGTTGTATCGCTGCTATATGATGTCGGATTGCTTAAATCACTGTTAATAGAGATTTCTACATCGTAGCTAACGGCATTTGCAACAGCGTCCCAGCTTAAATCTGTAGTTGTCGGTATATTTATCGCGGCATTTGCCGGAGTAGTCAATGTTGGTGCTGCCAATGGCGTTTGTTCAATTGTAAATGACCACATATCCGACCATGGACCATTTGCGTTATCAAGATTTATACCGCGAATTTTCCAGTAATATGTGGTATTGACTGTGAATCCATAATTAATAATTTGTGATGTTCCAGTGACTGTTCCTGATGCAATAGTCGTTGTAAAGTTAGAGTTGTCGGAAACCTGATATTCATATTTCAATGCTTCGGTATCAAATGACCACCTGATGAGAACATTAGAGTTAGGAACAGTTGATTTATCGGCAGGGGATATTAAATTGATTTTCGTCGGAAGGATGCTTGTTTGACTCGGTTTTCTGATATTATAGATAATATCAGAAACTGAGGTGTAATTTTTTATAGTCGGCAGGTTATACCAGTTATTATCAGTTCCACCCCAACCCATATTAATATGGTATCTGATGGAATTATCTACATCATCCTTACCCCAGCCATCACAAATCACAGCATGTCCGCCAGATGAACTTTGAATTCCAAGGATAACAGGGAATTGGCTGTTAATCTCAGCCTGTAGTATAGGATTATAATCTTGTATAAGGAGTGTTGAGATATAGTTAGCAGATTTATACTTAAATGTCGATTTTAGCGAAGTTGCCGCTTTACTGAGATATGCTGATGTTGAATTGGAAGTATACATTGCACTGCAGGCAATTCCGCTGTCAGCCATTAATCTGGCTACCTGGTCAATTTGTGTTATTGATGAGTTTGCAGTCAATGCTGTTGGCATTTTTGTGTAATCATAGATGGAATTGAAAGATTTTACAGTATCAACGTTATCAACTTTAACTGCATTAGTAGCGGTGGCGGTGTCTGGATATAAATAATAATGCATAATCATGCTCATGGCAGTTGGTACACAACCAGTAACATCATTATTGGGAGTAAATTTTTGATAAGTTGGTGAGTTGTTATTCCAGTTTGTTTGATTCCAAGTATCTTTTATGAAATAATCTACGGTAGGAACAACTGCATAAGCAGTAATTTCACTGATTGCCCCCAATGATTTCATGGTGAAAATATTTTCATCAACGTTTGTAAATTTTTGCCATTGTTGGGCAATTTTCTCTTTTTCAGTTTCAGGGATTTTAGAATAACTATTTATTCGGTTTGTTATGTCGTTTTTAAGTAAGGTACTTAATGTTGATTTTGGCTTAGCGAATCCAGTGAAGTTGCCTTCAATGCTATATGTGATGATAGGGGAAACAGTGTCATCAGCAGCAATAACGATAAATCCTTTTGGATTTATGGAAATTATCCAGGCGACAGGTTGACCAGTATCATTAGTAAATATTTGAGCGTTAGATATATTTCCTGAAGATAATATTTCCTGATGTCCTGTTACCCATTGGTTGGCGACTAAAATTGCAGTATTTTCATTCACGGGAACGCTGAACGATATTAATGAAAAGATCGCTAAAATAAGTACAGAAACTATTCTTTTCATCATGAAACAGTATCCCCTTTGCAATGCCAGAATTATACCAGAGTCAATGGCTTTTTCGCAAATATTTTGATACTAAAAGTAAAAAAATCCCCCGGTAAAAATCCGGGGGATTGATAAGATAAAGCTTATTGTATTTTTGACCTTGGTACCAGAACTGCAATACCGGTGACAGTATCTGTCGCAGGAGTTGCAACACCGCTAACCAGATCTTTCCATGATTGTGCTTTTATAGTAATTGACTGTGTCGGCGGGTTATTAGTATCAATAACAAGACCGCTGGATGCTGAGAATCTTATTAATAATTTTACGCTTTCTCCAGGTTTAACAGTATATGACGCCCAACCATTAGAGAATACGCTCTTAGTTCTGTCGACTCCACTTATATCGAATATCTTCACCGTCCACTTGGTGTTAATAGTAGATGTACTGGTAATAAGGAAATTGTCTGGTACATTTCCGGTATTTTTAACAGCAACATAAAATTCACTCTGGCGATTAGAAGGCTGAGCTAATTGAACAACCTGCTGCATACCAGTAGTATCAATTACATTTGTTCCCATTATTATGCTGCCGCCTTTTGAGTTAGAGATGACAGCGTCTAATCCGGGAGTCGCTACAAATTGAGCGGTAGTGAACGATGATGTCGTTGACCATGGTCCGAGTGTGCTGCCCTGTTTTGCCCGAACACGCCAGAAATAGGTCGTGTTTTCAGCAAGTACTGCACTAAGGCTGGTTAATACTGTGCTATACGAAGCTTTAGTTGTGAAATTGGAATTTGTCGAGATATCAATATCATAAGCTAAAGCATTCGATATTGTTGACCATGTGAAGTTAGCACTTATTGGAATGTTAATAGCATTGTTAGCCGGTGCCGTCAATGTCGGTGCAGTTAATTGTACTGTCTGACTTATAGTAGTGAAATATGCTTGCGACCAATCGCTATCTATGCCATTGCCATCTGTTGCAAGAACTCTCCAGTAGTAACGAGTGTTAGAGTTTAATGTAACACTGGCTGAAAGATTAGTTCCGGTAACAACAGTAGGATTAATAAAGTTGTTATTGGTGGCGTATTCCAGTGTGTAGCTAACTGCATTTGTAATTGCTTGCCATATTAATGCAGTATTCAATGCTATTCCTACTGCACCATTTGCAGGACTTGTTAAAACTGGTGACGCTGGTTTTTGTGGAACTATCGCTACAGTTGTGAAACTTGCTGTTGCAGGCGTTCCCCAACGTGGGGTTGCATCGCCGCCGGTAACTCTCCAATAATAAATAGTATTATTTACCAGATTATTTACTTGATATGATGTAACAGTAACACCCGGATTATTGGATATAATATTAGCAAATCCGGCATCGGTTGCAACTTCGACATTATATAATGTTGCATTAGCAGCAGATTGCCATGTTAATATCGGCGAAGTTATAATATCGATTGCATTATTTAAGGGATATGTAAGTACCGGTGTGCCAATAACAGTCTGGGCTTGTGTTGTAAATGCCCACAATGGTGAGAATGCACTTTGAGTGCCAACGGCATCAATTGCTCGAACTCGCCAGGTGTATCTTGTGCCGGGTTGCAATGCAAACTGGATTATAGATGATGTAGTTGCTACTGTTAATGTCTCTATCGGAACAGTTGCACTTGCTGCTGAATATAATTCATATTCATAATTGCTGGCATTAGCTACCGGAGACCACGCCAGAGTAACTGGGATTGTTACATTGGTAACATTATTGCCTGGTGATAACTGGGCTGGTACAGTTAAAACTGGCGCAGCTTGAACTGTGAACTGCATAGTTGTTGACCATGGACTGAAAGTTCCACCAGGTCCGTCAGAGCGTATATGCCAATAATAAGTTACACCTTGAGTTAATGCAGTCTGTATCAAGGCTGTTAAAGTAGTATTTTTATTAATTGAAATTGTTTCAAATGGAGTGGCAAATGCTGCATCGTTTGCTATCTCATAAGTATAGCCGGATGCATTATTAACAATAGCTTGCCATCCCAATGATATTGCACCGGAAACTGTAGCATTATCCGCTGGAGTTGTTGGCACTGGAGCAACTAACTGTTGAGCACCATTTTGTACTGTATAACTCCAAATTGATGACCACGGGCTGACAGTATTGTTTGCATCAATTGCTGTTACATGCCAATAATATGTTGTACCCGGTACCATTTGAGTTGATATTAAGATGCTGGTGGTTGCAGTACTTGCAGTTGCTATCGGGTTTGATACATCCGTTGTTGTTGACAATGCATAAGTATATCTTACAGCATTCGCTACCGGCTGCCACGATAATGTAATCGGTGCGGGTATAGTAGATGCATCAACTGGCGCAGCAAGTATTGGTGCTGGCACTGTTGGTAATTGAACAGTGAATTGTCGAATAGTAGAGAAAGGTGATTTTTTGCCAAGATTATCTGCTGCCTGTACGCGCCAATAGTATGTATTTCCTGCTGTTAATGCTACCGCGGGAGTTATAGTAGTAGCGACAACATTAGCTTGATTTACTAATAGAGTAGACATATCAGCAACAGCTGAGAGTTGATATGTATATGTAGTTGCGGTTGGTACTGACTGCCATGTGAATGTTACAGGTGCTGTTACTGTCGCATTATCTACTGGTAATGATAATACTGGTGTCTGTAATACTGGTGTTCCAGACACTGTGAAATCCCACGTAGGAGACCATGGACCAGGAACACTATTTACAGCGTATCCGCGAACGTGCCAGTAATATTTTGTTCCAATGTTTAGTGGTGCGGCTATATTTACATTAAAGGTCGGGTAATTGGCTGAAGTTTCAACTGGTGATGATAAGTCTGCATTTGGAGATATCACATATTCAAACCAAGCTGTATTTGGCAAGATATCCCAAGTAATTGATACAGGTGCAGTAACTGTTGAACCTGTAACCGGTGCAAGCAGTGTCGGCGCAGCTGGAATAACAACAGGGTCACCCGGTCGGATATTAAGGATAATAGACGGCATTTGATCAAATGCAAATTGCGTGGTTGTTACAGTTGGCATCTGATACCAATTATTATCTAATCCACCCCATCCCATATTTAAATGATAAAGGTTGGCCTGAGTGGTACCATCTACTCCATATCCATCGCACACTACAAAGTGGGCATAACTATCAACTGTACTAAATAATGTGAAAATAACGACATTTTTACTGTTTAGTTCGGCTTGAACTTGAGGTTCCCAGGGTCCTGCCTGAGTATCTATAACATCAGCGGATTTATATTTAAATTTGCTTTTGAAAGAAGCTGCCATAACTAAATCAGAGGCACTTGTTCCTGAACTGGTATATGCAGCTTTCATAGCAATGCCGGTATCAAGTATTAATTTAGCAACTTCATCAACCTCTGCGGGTGTTGATGTGTTTGTTAAGACATCAGGCATTAAGTCATAATTAAAAGTATCATTAAATGAAAGTTGTTGAACTTCTCCAATATCACCATCTGTTGTGATAGTGTTTGTACCAGAAGCAGAATCTGGTGATTTATAATATTTTAGAATTTGGCTCATAGCTACTGGTCCGCAGCCAGCCGGGTAATTATGTGGTGTTAATTTATTATAACTTGGGGGGTCATTTTTTAAGGATGGTTCTTGATTCCAGGTAGTAGTTAGCAACTGATCAACAGTTGGAACAACAGCAACTGGTGGTGGTAATAATGCGATATTTCCTGCTGCTGTTTTTGCAACATTAACCGTAGCTGTAGTACCGTTATAACTATATGATTTCCATTGGTTGGCAATTATATTTTTTTCATCAGCAGATAATTTATTGACATATTCTAATCTGGTTGATAAATCTTTTCTGATGAATCCAGCCAATAGAGAATTTTTATCAGCATTGCCACTGAATACATTTTCGGTACTAAATGAAATAATAGGTGATATCTGGTCGTCGGCTGCAATTACAATGTATCCTGTTGGTGATAAGTTGGCAATCCATGCTAATTGTCTGCCATTATTATCACTGAAAGATGTTATAGTATCGCAAGTCAAGGTTTTACTCTGAAGTTTGTGATTAGTCGATATCCAATTTCCAGCAACTTTTTGCGCTATATTTTGATTGACAGGTGTTGAAACAATAGCTATAGTCGCTATAACCACTAACAAAAGAGCGATTATTTTTTTTATTCCCATCGGAATCCCCTTTAAGCAAATTAATGCTAATTAACTGCTGATAATTATACCCTTTTTTTAATATATATGTATATCAGCAAATAGAAATATTTATCATTTTTAACATCCATTCAGATAAATTATACAAATCCTCTTTTAATATATACTCTCTCGTGCTGTGCGGGTTGCACATTCCGGTACCAATAATTACAGTTTTTATTCCGGCACCATTAAAAAAGTTTGCGTCGCTGCCTCCACCTGTTTCCGAAATTGTTACAGGAAGACCGAGTTCAATAGCAGCCTGAGATGCTATTTGTATAGTATTAGTATCCAATGGTAATTTAAATGAAGGATATAGATCAGTTATCTCAATGTTTGCGATTGCGCCAATTTGTTCTGCCTCTTCAATAAAAATTGTTTGCATTTCATTAATAAGTTTAATTAATTTCTCTGGGTTGCGGCTGCGTGCTTCACATTCTGCAACAGCTTTATCAGCGATGATATTTGTTGCTTTCCCACCGGAGATGATACCGACATTCGCAGTGGTTTCATTATCAATTTTACCTTGCGGCATTCGGGCTATTGCTTTTGCCAATGCGGTAATTGCGCTTATCCCGTCCTGGGGTGCCATACCGGCGTGTGATGCTTTACCATTAATGGTTGCCTTAAGGTGTTTTTGTGCCGGTGCACTATAAATAATAGCACCCGGTGAACTGCTGGTATCAGGAATAAATCCTATTTTAGCTGAAACTTTACTGTAGTCAAGAAATTGTGAACCCATTAATCCAATTTCTTCTGCAATATTAAATATAATTTCAATTGGTGGGTGGGGGATGCTATTTTCTTTTATGGTTCGAATCATCTCGATTATTGCTGCAATTCCAGCGCGGTCATCAGCACCTAAAATAGTTGTGCCATCTGTCATAATTCTATCATCTGAGATAACGAGATTCAGATTTTCAGTTGGTTGTACTGTATCCATGTGTGCTGAGAAAAGGAGTGTTTCGCCTTCGACTGTGCCAGGGAATTCACAAAACATATTGCCTATTTCACCACTTAATGATAGATGAGCATTATCAAAATCAATTGATGCACCTAATTGTGACATAATCGGCACTAAAAAATCTGCAACCGGTTTTTCTGCACGTGATATAGCATTAATTTTTACTAAATCAAGAAATAGCGATAAAAGACGTTCTGTATTTACTGTATATTGCATTTTTAATCTTCCTTTACCCAGGCATGATATTAATAGTTTTTGGTGATAAGCCAGTATTTAAATAATATATACCACCGATAATCATCATAATAACACCGACGGTACACTCGCCAGCAATTATACCAATCATCAGTGGTTTTATGCTGTGATATGACTTGCTTCCACCAAATTTCATCACTAAAGCTTTGATTATCCACCCTAAAAAGAATGAAAACGCAAAACAATACATAGCATAAGTATTCCATACAAGGAATAATACCGGATGCAGCGGCCACCAGTTAAATTGCAATCTTGCCATTGAAAAAGCAAGTGTAATGCCTAATCCAATGAGAAAACCAGTTAATAAAACTTTATCTGGCTGGGCAAATGCGAGGCGGCTATAACTATTAGCTTGTTGAACAATCTGCAATTGGTTCACTGAGTTTAAATTATCTATTGCTTTTGATGCTGGTGCAAATACGCATGCTGGCACCGAATGGTGTGCCCAATTATCTGTCATATTCGCACCTTTGCTATATTGTAAAACAAGTGTCGCAGTCATTGCTGTGGCTAAACCAATTACAATAGCGATTCCACTGAACTTTGCGATTTTACCAGCATTAACGCCTGTGCTTTCAGATAATTTAAATACATTCATCAATAAAGGCATCAAGCTTTCCCGTGGATCCATACTCAACATGATTGATAAAATAGTTAAAATGAGAATGGTTTGCGGTCCCAATGCGGCATTGCCAAGAAAACCTAATAAGACAGCCGTTGCATAAGTGGTAATTTGAACAAAAAACAAACCGGTTTCTGCCATGATTCGGCTCATTATTGTGAATGTAATTACAATAATTGCAGTAAACAAAAATGCAAATAATAGATTTAATTCTGCACGTACTGAAAGATATACAATCATCCCAGTAATACAAATTAAGAATATCCGTGCTCCGATAATGGAATCTTTGTATCTATTTTCTATTTTCTTCAGATCAAATGCTCTTTTAAAGACTTCAGAGTAAAATTTACGACCGGTATAGAGAACAATAATAAAAACTCCTAAATATGCGCCAAAATTCATTTGCGCCAGAAGATTAGGTTCATTATTCGTACTGGCTGTTGATATGCTGAATCTCGCCAGGACACCTGCTACAACTGCCCATAAAAAAGTAGATATACCTAAAGAAAATGAAATATCAGATGCCAGAAAAAAAGCAAATGCGACGACTGTAAGATAAACATGTGGTCCCCATAACCACCACCCGCCACCTGCAGTTAATAAACTGAAAAATTTCGTGTATTGCCACAGTCCAAGTCCTAAATTGATATAAGGTAATTTACCTGGAAACCATTGAACGGCGTAGTTGTTTAAATATAATAAGATTACCGGGATTGCACCAATCCAGAATAATGGTGATTTTAATAAAGGGACGATAGCTTCACCGGGCCTGGGCAGTAATGACTTGGTGAAATCTACGACAGGATATGGCAAATGTTCATGGTCAGACCATTGCCGGTTAACTACGAGAGATAAACCCAACAATCCAATCCATAATAACAAAAGTAGTGGAACCCAAAAAATAATTGTTCCTTTTAAATATTTCCATGGTACTTTCATTATATCTATTTTTTTTATCGGCAGTTCCTTGAATAAATCCGTTTACAACTATATTATGTTCTTCATCATTAGTAACTTTGGCAAGCATGCCTTCAGGTGCCATTCTTAGAATATGCTTGTCCTTAAAACCGGGATTAATCAATTCTTCGTTATAAGGCATGATGGTGATTGGCGAGTAAATGCGCATTAATCCTGATCCCGGTATCCCGCAAACAGTTAGTGTTAAACCCAATATTACGGCAAATTCTGCCGCTTTGAGAGGTTTTATAATTTTTGATATTTTTAATAACGGATTAATAATCAGTAAAATTAATATTAATGTACCATATACGGCGATAGGCATATTATTGCCTATCATGTAGGTATGGTGCATGATAGCATCATTAAAAAATGTTAAAGATGAAATCAGTAAAACACCAATAAACCCTATTATTACAGCTCGAATTGTCATTTAGAAACCTTTGATTAATTGATAATTGCGATTAACAATTTAACGGTCGTTAATCACTTGCTATGTTGTTTATTCATATTTGGTAAATTTCATAAAATACATGATGTGTATGCGGTTATTTAATGATAAATAATAGTATCATAATTAATGGTTTCCATTCAACATTTTTTGACGATTATCCCTTTGAAAATGTATAATGATGTTGTCCTAATTAGAGAAAATTGATTTCACGTGCGAGGGAAACTATGACAGAATCAAAAGTGTTGCTGCGCTGCGAATTGCCAGGGATTCCAGTAGTTAGCCGTGGCAAAGTAAGAGACCTGTTTCAGGTTGATGATCAGCGATTATTATTTGTCGCTTCCGACAGAATTTCTGCCTTTGATGTGATTATGCCTAATGGTATCCCTGATAAAGGTAAAATTTTAACTCAAATGTCATTGTTCTGGTTTGAAAAACTGCGTGGTTTAGTTAAATCAGTATCAGTTCGCAATCATTTAATAAGTGCAAATACCAGCGTATATCCAACCGTTTTACGTCCTTTCAGTGAAGTTCTAAGTGGACGCAGTATGATGGTGCGCAAGTTGAAGATTCTGCCAATTGAATGTATAGTACGCGGATATTTAGCTGGCTCCGGTTGGAAAGAATATCAGAAATCCGGCACAGTTTGCGGTATAAAATTACCGGCAGGATTACGCGAATCAGATAAGCTGCCTGAACCGATTTTTACCCCTTCAACTAAAGCTGAAAGCGGTCATGATGAAAATATTCCATTCAGCGTTGTTGTTGATACTTTGGGTGTTCGCATTGCTGACCAGGTTAAGAATCTATCTATCTCGGTTTACCAGGCCGCTGCCGATTACGCGCGAATGCGTGGAATTATAATTGCAGACACCAAGTTCGAGTTTGGCATGGAACCGGGTGCCGATAATCTGACTTTGGCTGATGAAGTTCTTACCCCGGATTCATCAAGATTTTGGGATTTGGAAACATACGCTCCGGGCAAATCGCAGGATTCATTCGATAAACAATATTTGCGCGATTATCTGGAAACTTTGGATTGGAATAAAGAACCGCCTGCGCCTGAGTTGCCTGAAGAAGTAATTATAAATACCCGTGCGAAATATTTAGAAGCTTTCCGCCGATTAACTGGTAAAGAGTTGGTATAAGATGTTGATA
The DNA here is from genome assembly GCA_964638715.1 of uncultured bacterium. GTDB lineage: Bacteria > Armatimonadota > Hebobacteria > CAIYQO01 > CAIYQO01 > JBAXQQ01. The sequence goes on from CAZWZF010000002.1 coordinate 32,641, forward strand.
GGTAAAACAGCATTAGTAACTGGTGGGTCGCGCGGTATCGGCAAAGCTATCGCAATAGCACTTGCTATAGCTGGTGCCGATGTTGCTATTACATATCGTGAACAGGCAGACAAGGCAAACGCGGTAGCTGATGAAATACGTGAAATCGGCAAGCGTTGTGTTGTATTGCCGCTTGATGTTACTCAAGATGCTGAAATAAAAGTGGTATTAGCAAAAGTTGCTGAAGAAATTGGTGCGCCAACGATAATAGTGAATAACGCGGGTATTGTTCGCGATAATTATTTGCGATTTTTATCCCGCGATGACTGGGATGCCGTTATAACAACAAATTTAACCGGTGCGTTTTTAATGTGTAAATCTTCATTGCCGCCGATGTTGCGGGCAAAATGGGGACGCATCATTAATATTTCCTCTGACGCCGCGTATGTTGGTGATATTCGTCGGGCAAATTATTCAGCGGCAAAAGCTGGTTTGTTAGGCCTTTCCCGAGCATTGGCACGTGAAGTTGCAGGGCAGGGGATAACAGTAAATTCTGTTTGTCCCGGCATGATTGAAACAGAAATGACTTTGGATATGGATGAGACTCGTCGCGAAGGCCTGCTGAAAGGCATACCACGCGGCAAGTTCGGCACACCGCAGGATGTGGCAGCGTTAGTAGTATTTTTAGCATCGCCACAGGCAGAATATATAACCGGACAGGATATATCTGTTGATGGCGGATTACACATGGGGTAAATATAAATGAGGTTTTCTAATATTTTCGCGCCGACTTTGCGCGAACTTTCCAGCGACGTCGAAATGACAAGTCATCGTCTTCTTTTGCGCGCAGGATTTATACGTCAGCTTTCTGCTGGCGTATACACATTTATGCCGCTGGGGTGGAAGGTAATTGATAATATATCGAATATCATCCGTACCGAAATGAATCGCTATAACGCACAGGAACTGCACATGCCCGCCATGACTCCGCAGGAACTGTGGCAGGAAAGCGGTCGCGAAGCGAATATGATGGAAATTCTGCTTGGTTTTAAAGACCGCAAAGGCGCGCAGTTTTATTTAGGACCAACCCATGAAGAAGTTATTACCGATCTGGTAAGAAAAAATGTTCGTTCTTATCGTGAATTGCCTTTGAATCTATACCAGATTCAAATGAAATTCCGTGACGAACCACGACCGCGCGGCGGCGTTATTCGTGCCCGCGAATTCTTGATGAAAGATGCCTATTCATTTGATCGCGATGAAGAAGGTCTGAATGAAACCTATGATAATATGTTTGATGCTTATTGCCGAATATATAAACGCTGCGGTCTTGACATGACTCCGGTTGATGCCAGCGGTGGTGCAATTGGCGGAAAAGAAACGAAAGAATTTATGCTGGTTACAGATGCCGGTGAAGATTCCATTTTCCTTTGTCCGAAATGCAATTACGCTGCAAACCGGGAAATCGCTGATTTTAAATATCCTGAAGTGGCGGAAAATACTGCACCAGCAGGAACAATTGCAAAAATTTCCACCCCGGATGCGCATACTATCCAGCAGGTTTGTGATTTCCTGAAGGCAAAACAACATAAATTGATTAAGACACTGATTTATATGGCTGATGGCAAACCGGTTGCAGCTTTAGTGCGTGGCGATCGCGAGCTTAACGAAGGACGATTTAAAGTTCTTATTGGTGCTCAGAAACTGGAGATGGCGACACCTGAAGAAATCCAGCAATATACTGGCGCACCGGTTGGATTCAGTGGTCCTGTTGATTTGAACATTCCTATGTATGCTGATGAAGAGTTGCGCGGAATGGTTAATTTCATCACCGGTGCAAATGAAAACGATATGCATTTCGTTAAAGTAAACTGGTCTGACATTGCTGGCGAGATCACTTGGTCAAGATTGCGTTTTGCCGAAGAAGGTGATATTTGTCCATGTGGTTCTAAATTCGAAATTAAACGCGGTATGGAACTGGGACATATTTTCAAATTACGCTATGCTATCAGCGAACCGATGAATGCTACCTTTACCGATGAAGATGGTACAGATAAGTTATTCATTATGGGCTGCTATGGTATTGGTGTAAGTCGCATCATGGCAGCCGTAGCAGAGGTTAGCAATGACGAAAATGGCCTTATTTGGCCAATCAGCCTTGCACCATACAAAGTTCACTTGATTGTTGCCAATGCTGGCGATGATGTGCAATTAGCAGTTGCAAATAAAATTTACACTGAACTTACTTCTGCGGGTGTAGAAACTGTATTTGATGACCGTTCAGAGCGCGCTGGTGTTAAGTTTAAAGACGCGGATTTGATGGGTATGCCAATACAGATTGTTGTAGGTAAATTTGCTGCAGAAGGTAATGTGGAAATGCGTGACAGGGCAACAAAGTCATCAAGTAATATTGCCGCAGATGCAATTGTTTCAGAAGTAAAAAAATATATTGCGGAAGCAGCTAAAACTCTGGAGTAAAGAATGAATGCATCATTAACTTTTACTGTGGCTCAAGGAAAAAGGCTAATAGCTAAAGCTGTCAGTCAACTGCCGGAAGTTGTACAAGCATTGTCTAATGGAACAATCGCTATTGGCCGTGGAACAACAAATGGGTATGTCGCCGAAGAGATATTAGGCCATGTTATCCCGAAAGGCGAGTATGTTTCTGGACGTATATTGCCACCGGGCATGCCATGGGAAGAGTTAGGTCGAGGCGGGTATCCTGATATTGTAATTAAAAACGGTGAAGTAATAGAAGGCGGCTCAGTCATAAATTCTGTCGCTGATATGAAATCTGGTGATGTTTTTATAAAAGGGGCTAATGCTCTTGATTATAAAAATAAAGTTGCCGGTGTTTTAATGATGCACCCAACCGGTGGTACTTTAAGTGTATATGGCGCGTTAATATCCAAAAAGATTAAATTGATAATTCCTGTAGGATTAGAGAAAATTGTGTTGGATGATATCAGCGAATTATCTATGTTAACCCGGGACGCTGAATGTCATCCCAAGGCTCCGGTAGTTTCTTTAATGCCTGTAACGGGAAATATAATTACCGAGATTGAAGCATTACATATACTTTGCGGAGTAAACGCAAGGTTGCTTTCAGCTGGTGGAGTTAAAGGTGCCGAAGGTGCAGTAACGTTATTAATTACAGGTGAAAATGCGGCTGTTGATAAAGCTGTAAGTTTACACGCGTTATTATCTGATGAGCCGGGATTATAAAGGAAGGTCTTATGAAAATCACCAGTAAGTTTAATGGCGCGTTACGGTTTGATACCGAAGTGCGCGGTCATGTCATTACAATGGACAATCCGGTAGAATCGGGTGGAACAGACTCCGGGCCGACACCGCCGGAATTTCTGGTAGCTTCATTAACCAGTTGTGTTGGCATCTATGCGGTATTTTTTTGCAATAAACATGGTATATCACCAGAAGGTATGGAAGTTACTGCGGATTATGAAAAAGCTTCCGCACCGGCACGAGTTGGAAAGATTAATATAACGGTCTCATTGCCGGCAGGTATTCCTGCTGATAAAAATGAAGCATTTATGAAGACTATTAAGCATTGCATGGTACATAATACGTTGGAAATTGCACCCGAAGTTACCATGACCCTGGTGTAATATTATTGAGATGATTATATGGCGCTAAATGATGACAAACTACAGTTGACTGACCGGCAGCGTGCTATTTTGCAGGCTGTTATTGAAGAGTATGTTCAGACTGCTGTTCCCGTGGGGTCATCATCAATTGCAGATAGGCCAGATATACACGCGAGTTCAGCTACTGTGCGCCATGAGATGTCATTATTAGAAGAACTGGGAATCTTGCTGCAGCCGCATACTTCCGCCGGACGCGTGCCAACAGACCTTGGCTATCGTTATTATGTCAATAACATTTTATCTCAATACCGCACAGATAAATCTCAACTTAACCAGCAGATGCGTGAACCCGGCGTTGAGGCTACTTGCAGGTTACTTGGTGAATTAACGCGTTACACCGCACTGGCGATGATACCAGGTGCGCAGGAATACCGCCTGCAGCATATAGAATTGGCACCGGTCAGCGATGATCAGTTATTAATTGTCTTGGTAACAAGTGACCGCCAGGTACTTCATAGTTTAACAACTGTAACAGACAGGCCAGACCCGGCGCGATTGCGGCAATTGAATGATTTGTTGAATCAGGAATTTATGAATAAACTTCTGGTTGAAATTACCGAAGAAGCTCTTACAAATGCCATGTTAAAATTGCCGAATGTAAACGCGGCATTTTATCGAAGTGCCCCCGATTTGTTGACCCGATCAATGAAACAAAATCAGCCAACCGGAAGAATGCATTTGGAAGGTACCACCCATCTATTTGAACAACAGGACTTTGCGGATATGCCGCGGTTGCGTGCATTAATGGAAGTATTGAATGAGGAATCTGTATTTGAAACCTTATTTAATAGAATCCAACCTGGTGAAATACAGGTAAGTATTGGTACAGAAAACCCGCATATAGGTCTGGAAGAATGTTCAATTGTCTTCACCAGTTATTCAATTAATGACGGCGACGGCATTGGCCGGGTTGGAATTTTGGGTCCCAAAAGAATGCCGTATCAGCGAGTAATTAATACTATTAACACTGTTGTGCATAAAGTAGAAATAAAAAAGTAATTATGAAGCAACAATTCACTTTTTGCAGATTTATTTATTTTTACATCGATAAACAGGATTGAAAAGATAGGGTAAATATAATTTGAATATCCAATGAGCGATTAGTTTTTTCGTATCTCCTCTGATATAAATATCCTTTTTATCCTATTAATCGATGTGAATAAAATGAAAAATGAAATGAAGATTTTGGAGGCGACTAGCGGAGTCGAACCGCTGTACGAGGTTTTGCAGACCTCTGCCTGACCACTCGGCCAAGTCGCCCCTGTTTGTCAGATGTGAATGGAGCGGGAGACGGGATTCGAACCCGCGACATTCAGCTTGGGAAGCTGACGCTCTACCAGCTGAGCTACTCCCGCCTGACGGGCATAATTATAGCAATTCACCCGACTATGTCAAGAGTAAATCATGCTTTAATACCCTAATAATTATAAACTGCAATAATTTTTATTTAATTATCATGGATAGACAGGATAAATTTAATATTTAGCAGTATGTTATTTTAAAGTCGATAGGGTTTCAGTATCTTTAGTGCATTTGCCAACGGGGGATTATCCCATAATTTTATAATTTTCATTTATATATCCTTTTGCAGCCAATATTCCATAAAATCCCAAACTCTTGCGTTTGAATATTCATGGTCGGTATCATAATATTCTTCTTCCAATTTTTCCTCAGCGTTGAAAATGCTATATGCTTTGCGAATGGTATTTACAGCTTCTCGGGTAGATTGAATGGGGAATATACAGTCGCGCAATCCCTGATTGATAAGTAAAGGTCGGGGTGCGATTGAACATCCGATATCTGGAAGATCGGCAATGTTTGCGGCATCAGGCATAAAGTTGTCTATGCAATGTGGAACCTGCATGAATGAGTTATATTTATTCATATAACCGCTTACGTTAACAACCTTTACTCTATTATCTAATGAGGCAAGAAACAGCGCAACTAATCCTCCGCCTGAGATGCCGGATAAACCAATTTTTTGGGGATTCACTTCTGGCTGTAATGATAATAATGTCACCATTTGTATGGCATCATATACCCGCAAACCAGCCATTGTTGTGCCAAGATGAATAGCCCATTTTGTTGGCGTATCGCAGGGATTAGTTCCGGGGTATTTGTTTAAAAAATCAAGATCGCGTCTGCGGCCAAATCCCAACAAGTCAAATGACAGGGTGACAAATCCGCGTCGCGCGGCAACCACGGGAAAGTTGTGGTGATAATCTTCTGTTGGATTTCCGGTACCATCAATGCCAACCATTGGATTCATTCCATCACCATGTCCATGTATACATAGAACTCCGGCAGCATTTTTTGCATTCTCTGGTATAAGCAGGATAAAAGGAATCGTCATTCCCAACGCTGTTTTTACCGTGCCCATCCGGTAATTTATCCCCGGCTCCCAAACGCCTTCATCGACAATCTTGGGAATCAAGGTTATCTCTTGTTGGGGAATGCCAAATTTTGTTTTGATTTTTGTCGTTAACCCACGCCGCCAGTTGTTGAAATCCCTGGTGCAAGTCGCATTAAACTCATGTCGCGGGGTAATCTTGTCCCACCATTTTTGAAGCATCGCCATCGGCTGATACGATTCATCATAAGGAAGATTAATCTTTTTCCAGTTATTTTTATTCATAGCAGTCATTTTACCTCAATAAAAAATTTATAATGGGAGATTTGCACCATAGTATTCTAAATATCTTTTCATTTTATAAAATTGGTTTATATAAGAATTGTAAAAATATATAGTCACCGTGTGGAAAGGGACGCAAGTCCGGCGTATTTCCCCAAATTTATCATTATTAGCATTAGCACCTGCCAATCAGGATATTAATGTTTCCGGAGATATCTTTAATGTAAATCGAGCCGGACTTGCGTCTCTTTCCACACAGTGACTGATTATTTATAACCCTACCATTTGCAATTTGCCATTTGCAATTTACAATTTCTCTCTTCTCTCTAAGCATATCTTCCGGGTACAGGCACGAATACTGTGTTTGCTGGTAATTGAAAGTATGTTGATAGCTGCAGTATTCAAGTTCAGTACTGAGTTCACCGAAGTGCAGTCCCCTTATCCAGCCATCCTTCCTATTAATCACCTTCACTAACATTTATAATTTGCCATTTGCCATTTCTCATTCTCTAACTGTCGTCGTAAACAATTCAACTGTTCCATTAGTTGATGATATCGAGATGTTTGCATCTGCGGAATCGCCGACGGCAGTGTTTGATCCGGCTGCTACTTCGACACGCAGGTAGAACTTTTTGCCCGGGTCGACAAATGGGGTTGTGTATGTGCTGCCGCTGGTGAATATTTTGCGGGTTATATTGTTGGCGCGCATGTCGGTAATATTCATTTTCCAGCCTTTCAATGTACTGTCAGATGGTAGAACAGCAGAATCTGAAATAGTGAATTGCGATTTTACATTTCCGCGATTTGTGATTACCACATAATAACTCGCGCTATTTCGTATCTTTGCTCCCTGGGTAATCGGGTTCTGATTGTTGTTATCGCCAGGATTCATTGTGATAGGAGTGCTGGATAATGATTTACTGTAAATATTCACATCAAATAAATTTGACTGTGTAACGGCTGGTGCAGTTTTAAATAATGATACATGCGACCATTCGCTCCAATGATATTGGCTGGCTGGCAGGGCAAGGTCTGAGTCTGTAGCCCGCACTCGCCAATAATATGTGGTATCATCGGCCAATGTGCCAAGATTATCGTTGGGGTTAGTTACAAAATTATCAAACTCAAGATTGCGGAAATCGGCATCAGTTGACACCTGTATCTGGTATCCGGTAGATGTGCTGGGCGATGACCAGCTTAACGGGCCAGATATGATGGCGTTGTTGGCTGGTGATGTTAATATGGGACGGGTGAATACTGGTTCAGTAGTAATTGTTTTAAATGCGCGCGCAATTACTGTATCAAAAGAAGAATTTAAATTCTTAGATTTTCCGGTAATAGACAAGTAAGATGAACCAGTTGTACCGGGTAAAGTTGATAACGCTATATCTTCAGATGCGCCTGCTGTTAAAGTGATGGAATGGCCAGTTATTGATGACATCTCGGCAGAAATATCAGTTCCAGTTGCATTGACGAAGGTATGTTTCCATCCGTTGACTCCGTTATTGCTGATTAATGTGATCACATCATCTGATGTTCCATTATTTGTCACGGTTATGGTGTATGTCGCCGGTACTGTTGTCGACGCGCCCAGCATAACCCATTGCGTGTAACCTGATACGTCATAAACATCTGTTCCTACGGTTGCTCCATTTGCCGGGGTGATGGATAAATCAGGCCGGTATTGATAGGTAATCGGGGTGGTGACAGTTGTAAACATATACACTTGCGACCACGCACCGGTATTACCATTATTATCGACTGCCTGTAGCCGCCAGTAATAGGCTGCTCCCGGGGTCAATCCGGTGGTACTGGCATTAATAGATGTAATATTATTTTCCTGCATATTTACGACAAATTGAGCATCGTCAGCTAATTGCATATTATAACTTACTGCATTTAATACCGCGTTCCAATTAAACTTCGTTGGAATTGGTACATTAATCGAATTATTTGCCGGTAAATATAATGCCGGTGCGGCTAATGTCGGGGTGTTGCCGCCCGGAAGAATAGAAAAGTTAGCTGCGCTCTGGTTAGTTACCTGTAAATTGGCGACGGCACTTATTCTTACCTGGTAATCAGTACCGGTTGCCTGGTTTTGCGGAATAGCCCAATTATACGTACCGCTATCAGGAATACCCGCGGCTATTACGCTATTTATAACGCCATTTTTCAACAGTTCTATTTTTACATTGCCGGGGTTTCCAGTGGATGACCAGGTAACAGGGTGGGTGCTGTTTTGCAGCCACTGTTCGCTGCCAAGTGGACTGGTAATGAAGATCGTTGCTGTCGGTGTTCCAGCAATAATTTCAAAATCCCCAGCACTCTGGCTGTTGATGGTGTTGTTTGTTACTGCGCTTATTTTTACCTGGTAATCTGTGCCAATGGTTTGAGTAGCTGGTATATTCCAATTATAGGAACCAGTATTCGCAACATTCGGCGCGATGGTACTGTTTAGAATACCGCCTTTGAATAGTTCTATTTTAATATTTCCAGGAGTTCCGGTTGATGTCCATGTGATGGGATTAGTTGTTCCTTGCGTCAATTGTTCACTGCCGTTAGGTGAAGTGATAGATATGGTAGCGTTATTATTCGTTCCGGCAGTAATAGCAAAATCTGCTGCACTTTGAGATGTAATTGTTGCATCTGATACCGCGCTTATTTTTACTTGGTAATCAGTACCAGTTGCTTGAGTAGCAAGAATATTCCAATTGAATGAACCGGTATCAGATGTGTTTGTAGAAATTGTATTATTAAGAATACCGCCTTTGAATAATTCAATTTTCACATTGCCTGGGTTGCCGGTAGAAGTCCAGGTGACAGGGTTTGCGCTACCAACTTGAAACTGTTCACCGCCATTAGGGGAGGTTAGAGTAAGAGTGTGATTAGTAGTAATACCTTTGCCAATGGCGTAAAGTTTGAAGTCATCAGATCCAATGTAGAGGATGCCGTCTGCGCCGATTGCTGGACTGGAATACACTGGTCCACCTGTAGTAAATGTCCATTTTTGCGTACCGTTAGTGTTGAGCGCATAGGTTTTCTTATCTTCAGACCCGACGTAGATGATACCGTCTGCGCCGATTGCAGGGATTGATGATACAATGCCCCCTGTGATAAAAAACCATTTTTTTGTGCCATCAGGATTTATAGCGTAGACATTTTTATCGTTGGATCCTATATAAATGGTACCATCAGTACCAATGGACGGACTGGAAGCCACTGGTCCCCCAGTAGTAAATGACCATTTTTGTGTGCCATCAGTGTTAATCGCATAGACATTGTTGTCTCTAGACCCAACATAAATGGTACCATCCGTACTGATGGCTGGGCTGGAAGTTACAGCGTCTCTGGTGATGAATACCCATTTTTGTGTGCCATCAGGATTGAGAGCGTAGACATTATTATCGCAGGATCCTATATAAATTGTACCGTTTGGGCTTATGGCTGGGCTGGAACTCACAGTGAATCCGGTGGTGAAGCTCCATTTAAGTGTGCCGTCGGGATTGAGTGCGTAAACTTTTTTATCTTGATCTTCGGATCCAAAGTAGATTGTACCGTCTGAGCCGATGGCTGGGCAGGAATAAACAGAGTCACCTGTGGTGAAGGTCCATTTAAGACTGCCATCGGAGTTGAGTGCATAGAGATTATGATCATATGATCCTACATAAATAGTGCCATCCACGCCAAGAGTCGGACTGCAGTATACACCGTCCCCTGTGGTAAATTTCCATTTTTGTGTGCCGTCAGGATTTATCGCGTAAACATTTTTATCACCGATTCCAGAAGACCCGACGTAGATTGTGCCGTCTGAGCCGATGGCTGGACTGGAATAAACTGGCATCATAGTTTTAAATTCCCATTTCAATGCCGAAGTCGATGGACCGACATAAGGACTGCGTCCGGTATGTTGAATATCATGCCCTCGTACAGGCCATGCACTATTCGCCAATTGCGCCAGCGAAATGGCAACTACAAAAATTATGAGTGCAAGAATCGGAATTATTTTTCGCATGTTTACCTCCTTAAGTGTTAATCCACACTTAGCAAATAATGATAAGTCAAAGAGTATATTCCTTAAAAAACATATCTTTTCTGACCTATTATAAATATAGTTTATTTAAGGAATAATTATATAATATTATATTAAATAGTGTATTTATTGAAATTGCGATTTTTTAATTCGTACAAGTAAGTGTATGGATTTTCACGTAATATTTTTTTCCTTTTAGTGTTAAAATTGACTGCGGATATAATAACCGATATCCCAATGCTTGCCCCAAATGCTATTGGAACAGGTAGACCAAGCTGTATAGATGGTAAAGCAATTGTATTTGTTGTAGTTGCAGTTACTATAAGAAAACTATGTAACCAGTTGATAGAATGTTCCTTTAATCCAATTTTTAAATCGTTAATTGAGGGGTTAATTTTATTGATAACTATATCTCTCATGTTTTGTAGAAGTGCTTCATATGGTTGTTCAACATCAAGTGACTTAGTTAACTTATCAATCTCTACTCTAAATCTTGCCAACTCATCTGAATGGTCACGTCTAAATCGGAGGATACTTGCAACTGACGTTTCAGGATCAATATTGATATCTTTAAGTATAATACTTGCTAGACATCCTGAAGAAACTAATTTATTCACAGTGTTTATAGATTTATTTCGTAGTTGTCTACCATCTGGGTAACAACGGTTATCATTTGTTGTAACGTAAGAATCAAGTCGTGTCAAGTTAGAAAGTGAGTTGGAAAGTGGAGAATCTGTAAGAAGTCCAACGCCTATTTTTTCTGAAATGTTTTTAGCTAGTAGAGTCATGTAGTAGTTTGAAAACTGCGAATTTACACGGTAGAATCCATCATGCTTATTATTATTAAAAATTTTATTAGTAATTTTCAATAGTGAATTGGAATTATCGAAAAGTTTTTTTACTTCATGTGGTAACTTCTCTGGATGAATATAGTCGCCCTTAGTATAATGGTCATTAAAAATTGCTAATGCTTCTGGTGAATCCAAATAGTTGATAACATCATCTGAAATAGATTCAATCTCTGGCATTCCTGAATTAACATAATAAGGGAGTAACAAACCTTCATCTTCAAAAGCTTTTGTTGTATAGTTGTTATAGGGTTTTTCTAAAGAAGAAGGAACGATAGTTTGTATGGTATCCCAAAAGAGCATAGCGTTCTTAAGCCATTGTTCATTCGAAATATCAATAGCAGGATAATATAGTGCTTTTGTAAATGCCATCAGTAACCTCATTCAGAATTATTTTTAAATTTTAATCTTATACTAATACCATTGATATTTTATGTTAATAATTTCTCCACCAATGTTATAAACCCTCTATTGATTTGTCAATAGAAAACTGTATGAATAGATATATTATTCCAATCTCATTTCAATACCGAACCATGCTGATTCAGTTGCACGGGAATATATTATTTTATAATTCATGCAATCAAGGCTGTATTTTAATTTAATTTGAGTATCATTTGATTTTCCGTTGTTCAGGTCTTGTATATTAGTATAGCCAATGCGCCAGGGGCTTTTTCTCCAGATATTAAATTCGATTCCGGTTTCCAGTTCATCTTTTAAAAGATTGCGGTCAAAAAAGAAAGGGCTGCCGCCGCTGTCATGCTGGTGCTTGTAGGCTGCTTTCCAATAAAATCCTTCGTCTTTCTTTTTATCCAATGTAAATCGAACGTAATTTGTCCCGCGGGTTAACCCCGGGTAATAGAACTTTTGGGCTGCCATTTCTAATTTTACCGCGGTATCGCCAATTATTTTGCGTGGACTGTCTAAAAGTAGTATTCCGTCTCCACGGGTAGAATGAATGCCGGATAGGTATTCAACGTAATCGCCGTAGTTTGCCTTGCCGGTTAATTTCCATTGCCCGGCTAATTTGAATACCCTTATTTTGGGTAAAGTTAATGAATACTCGGGTAATTTGCTATAGGTTTGATTTCGATATATTCCGCCTGCGATATTGTATTGTGAATCTTTGCGATAATCAGCAGTTACAGATACTGTAGGGTTTATACCAGCAAGTTTAAGGGGAGTTTTATAAGTTAATGTTTCCGATCCGCGCAGGATATCTCCCGTTCCATACCTGATTGTCGTTTCAGATTTCAGATTGTCAACAATTTTATATGGTAACGCTGTTTCAATAAACATTCCATCCAGCCTGCTGTATCCGGGAATAATTGGAAGAATCTCTTTTTGTTCATCATTAACATTAATTTTATACTCGGTAGATGTTGTAAGGGAAATACCGAATATCTTCAATCCGACTTTATCAAGATATAATTCCGTGTGGTCTGGAGACAGATTTAGATTATTAACAATAAAACAATAATGCGGATTTTTATTTTTGCAGGTTGTTACTGTCCCGGAATGCAGATTTGCACCGCCATCCTCGGAAATCATAATTACAGTTCCGGTGATGTAAAAAGGCTTTACGTAGCCGCTTGCATTATGCAATTCGCCATTAAAAGATTTCTCATATTTCATAAATAGCGAATCAGCAGCAAAATAGTTGTCGATATCTTTTATCATTACTTTGCCATCAGCCTTGATAATTTTGTTTTTGCTGTCTAATTCAACTGAATCTGCGGTTATTGAATAGGTGTCGTTTTTTATATACGCGCGTTCATCATCCTGGGCAAATGCGAAATGCAGGATAGCGAGTAATATTATAATATAGGTGTATCTTATCACGTTATCCTGTGGCTGTATCTTCAGCGTTGTCATCATCCAGGGTCAGTATATATTTAATTTCAACACGGCTAACCCTGTTGCCATCCATTTCTAAAACTTTAATTTTGTATTGCCCGGTGGTCACTTCTTCGCCGGCTTCGGGTATTTTGCCAAATGCCCAATATGCGAAACCGCCGACAGTATCGCAACTCTCTTCACAGCTTACTTTCTGCCCCATTTCTTCTTCAAGATCAGCCATGGGCAGTCTGCCATCTACATTGTAGATATCATCAGCTATTTTAATAATCCATTCCTGTTCAACCGGCTCAAACTCATCGGGAAGGTCGCCGACGATCTCTTCCAGCAAATCATATATGGTAACCAACCCGGCAGTACCGCCGTATTCATCTACGATAATCGCTATATGCTGGCGTTCCTTTTGCATTTGCCGCAATAGATTCATCACCTGCACACTTTCCGGCACCATTAAGACAGGTCGGATAATATCCTGCAGGTTAGCTTTTTTGCTTCCTTGGTAAAGGGCAAACATATCTTTGGTATGGATAAATCCGATGATATTATCAGCATCTTCATGCATTATCGGATATCTGGTATGACCGCCTTCCATAGCGATACGTATATTTTCTGTTAATGTTTCATCAATATCCAATATTATCATATCAGTTCTGTGCGCCATTACCTGACGTGCCAGCCGATGCCCGAAGTCAAATACATTATCCAATAATTCAGCTTGCGCCTCGCCAAGTTCGCCGCCATTGCCATGACCACTTGCATTAATAATCATCCTTAATTCTTCTTCAGAATGTACTACTTCATGATGGTCTGCAATTTTAATTCCCAATAATTTTAAAGTACCATTTGAAGCAAGGTTAAGCAAAAAAATGAAAGGTTTAAATAACCACATAATTAATTTCATCGGTTTTGCAACAGCCATGGTTATTTTTTCAGCACTTTGAATTGCAATCATTTTTGGTGCCTGTTCACCAAATACTATATGAAGAGTAGTTATTGTTAAAAATGCTATGATAAAAGCGATAACTTTAATTACGGTGTTTTCTGAAGAGATGTTTGGGTTTTTAATGAAGTAGTTAAATATTGGCATCACAATTCTATCTGCAATAGCAGGTTCACCTATCCATCCTAAACCAAGGCTGGCAAGAGTTATGCCAAGTTGAGCGGCTGAAAGGTAGGAATCGATATGTTTTAATATTTCATTAACCTGAATCGCGGTAAGATTACCTTCGTCTGCCAACTCACGTATCCTGGTGACGCGAACCTTTACAATGGCAAATTCAGTGGCAACAAAAAATCCGTTGAGGATTATGAGCGCAACGGTAAGCGCAAGCAGCAATATTGTTTGTAATAAATGTGGGTCCATATCTATTAATACCGTTAATAGTTAGCGGTATATGTTAATTACCTCGTGATAAATTATATCATGCTAACCACGTAAAATTCAAGAATTTAATCAAATCTGCCAACTATTTGAAAATTTTATATTTATACTGCTCTCAATATTTATCTTTACTCATTGACAGTTACGCTTTCTGACATTACAATCGACTTCGTCAGTAATTAAATTTCAGGGTTAGTCAGTTAGCTGTTAAATCTGAATAAAGAAAATCATGAATTCAGAATTGAAAATTTAATAAAAGTAACTAATTTACTTGGGTTAATGTGAAATTATGGTTTCGTTATGACTCCAGCGGAGTCAAATATATATAGAACATTGTGAAAGGCATGAAAATCGACCCCAGTGCGGGTCGCATATAATTGCCGACAATGTGCCTGTTTATATGCGACCCGCGCCGGGGTCGGGTTCAATTGGATGGATTTATCTATAATTATGCGACCCCGCTGTTTAGGCGATATAAAAACATGAGAACTTTCTTGTATCTGAAATTTCTATTAAAAATTATCTGAAAACTGAAAACTAAACACTTCCCCAATTTATTGGGGTTAGGATAATATAATACATGGCACAAGTATTATCGATATTGAATCAGAAGGGCGGGGTAGGTAAAACTACCTGCGCGGTAAATCTCGCCGCCGGGTTGGCACTCGCCGGGCAGAGAACGTTATTAATTGATATTGACTCGCAGGGAAATGCCACTACCGGGTTAGGTGTGAAGAAAAGTACCATTACCGCATCGGTTTTTGATGTGTTGATGGGCAATGCCGAACCTGTGGATTCTATAATGAAAACTGACACAGAAAATTTACTTCTTATGCCGGCAACTTTGGAATTGGCAAATGCGGCAGTTGAATTAGCGAATATTCCTGAACGCGAGTTAGTTTTGAAAAAAAGACTTGCCGTTCTTCAAGATGATTTCGATTTTATAATCATTGATACTCCGCCATCATTAAATACCATATCAGTGAACTGCCTGGCTGCATCAACCGGAGTGATAATACCTGTTCAGTGCGAGTTTTACTCGTTGGAAGGGCTGGCGCAATTAGAACATACCATTAAATTAATCAAGCGCAGTTTGAACCCGAAACTTGAAATTACCGGTATTCTGCTGGTGATGGTAGGGTTGCGCGCAAAACTGTTTGGCGACGTAGTACGCACAGTGCGCCGACAATATGGTGAAAAGGTATTTAAAACTGATATTCCCCGCACGGTGAGATTTGCGGAAGCACCAAGTTTTGGCGAAACAATATTTACATTTGACCCCCGCGGCAAAGGCGCACGGGCATTTAAAGAATTAACGAAAGAGGTAATAGAGCGATGTCATCAAAACGGCGCAGCGGTTTAGGTTCCCTTATTCCCGGGGCAGAATTAGTGCCTGATTCATCGCAGGATACGGTGGATATTTCTGATATAGTGGTGAACCCATATCAGCCGCGTATGACTTTCGATGAAAGCGCGCTGGCAGATCTTACCGCATCGATTAAGCAATATGGCATTCTACAGCCGTTATCTGTCAGGCATAATGGCTTAGGCTATGAATTGATCGCCGGTGAACGAAGATGGCAGGCGGCAAAACGCGCCGGATTGCAAACTGTGCCGGTAGTTATTCGCGAATGTACCGATGAAGAGATGCTGGCGTTGGCACTGGTAGAAAATATTCAACGTGAGAATTTAAATGCAATAGAAGCCGCCCGCAGTTATAAACAGTTGTCCGAACAATTCGGCCTGACCCAGCATGATGTCGCTGATAAAGTTGGAAAAAGCCGCACCGCAGTTGCAAACACCATGCGGTTATTGGCATTACCGATTGAGATGCAGTTGGCAATTGAAGAAGGCAAAATATCTGAAGGTCATGGCCGTGCTCTATTATCAATTGATGACCCGGAAAGAAGAAAAAATCTATTTACAGCAATTAAATTAAAAGGCTTGTCAGTTCGCGAAGCAGAGGCTGTAGCATCAATTGAGCCAAAAGCAAAAAAAGAAGTAAAGAAAATTACCGCCATAGATGCAAATATGGATGCGGTAAAAAATGAATTGCAGTCCGCTCTCGGTACCCGTGTAAAGTTTCGGCAGGGGTCCAGTGCCGGTAAAGGTGTAATAGAAATCGATTATTTCACCCAGGATGACTTGGAAAGG
This sequence comes from uncultured bacterium, assembly GCA_964638715.1. Taxonomy (GTDB): domain Bacteria; phylum Armatimonadota; class Hebobacteria; order CAIYQO01; family CAIYQO01; genus JBAXQQ01. The sequence continues at coordinate 49,187 of CAZWZF010000002.1, forward strand.
ATTTATGAAGTTATAGTGAAGAAATAAAAATTATTTGCAACTGTTATTTTTGCTAAAGCGTATTAGAAAATAATTGGCATCGTTAAAGATGACCTTAAAAAATTGGGAGAGATTTTAAAAATGCGTATTTCAAAGAAACAGTTATTCGGAGCAGCTTTGTTTGCCGGATTAACGCTAATGTCAGTAAATTTTGCGTTTGCGCAAGATGCACCAGCTGGTGGCCAGAAAGACCAGGCACCTAAGAAAGAAATGACAGTTGAAGAGTATTTTACGAAGTTAGACGTAAATGCTGACGGCAAATTGACCGAAGGCGAAATCAAAGCTGGACAACTGAAAGAATGGGATGCTAATGCAGACGGTGCAGTAACCCTCGAAGAGTTTAAAGCTGCCATGGCCAAAAGAAATCAGCCAAAACCAACTGCCGAACAGAAATTTAAAGAAATGGACAAGAATGCAGATGGAAAAATTACACCAGATGAATTAACCAATGCTGAACAGTTTGCCAAGGTAGATGCTAATAAAGATGGCGCTATTACTTTAGATGAACTGAAAGCATACATGGCACCCAAAAAAGTAACTCCTGAAGAAAGATTCAAGAAAATGGATAAGAATGCTGATGGGAAAATTACTCCTGATGAATTAACTAATGCTGAACAGTTTGCAAAAATTGATGCAGATAAAGATGGAGCAATTACCCTTGACGAGTTTAAAGCATTCATGGCAAAAGACCAGCCCAAAGATAAACCAAAAGACCAGCCTAAAGATAAACCAAAAGATCAACCGAAAGATCAGCCAAAAGATCAACCGAAAGACCAGCCGAAATAAGGCAATATAAAAATAAAGTATTTCGGGGAGAGATACTTTGTGATAGCGTGCGATATATGAATAAAATATCGCACGCTATTATTTTATTAAATGGAAATGATATCTCGCGGGCAAGTTGTTAATATTTGGGGCGCACCATTTTTCACAACAATAGTATCCTCAATGCCAATAATTCCAATGCCGGGCAATCCTACTTTAGGCTCAATTGCTATCGTCATATTTTCTTCTATTTCATCTTTCATACCGGGTGCAAGGAAAGGCGGCTCATCTAATTCCAGCCCGACACCATGACCGACGAATTTCACTTTTTCAGTTCCATATCCCATGTATTCGTTTTCATATCCCATATCTTTTGCTAATTTTGCGGATAGGTAATAGACTGACTCCCAGGTTACCCCGGGTCGAATAAAGTTAAATATCTCTTCTTCTATTTTCAACATAGCATGATATGCCTTTGAAACCTGTGACGGTAATTCGCCAATACATGCCATCCTGGTTTGGTCCAGAATATATCCCTGGCGTACAAATGCAAAATCAATGATGATTGGCGTATTATCTGGAATAATATTATCAGTTGCTCCATACGGTATTGCACTGCATAGTCCGGTACCACCGCAAACACCTTCAAATTTTGTACCGGCAAGACTATTAGTACCACTTGAAACAACTCCAAACCCGGACATCTCTACACCTTCGCGACGACACCTTATAAGAGCGTCATGGCCTTGATTGCGGAGATAAAATTCTAAGTTCGCGCTTAATTCCAGTTCTGTCATTCTTTTCTTATAAGCTTTTCGGGCTATTCCGGGTATTTTATGCATGATTTTACCGGACTCTTCCAGAATTGCGATTTCTTCAATAGATTTCACCATCCGCAATTTCTTGATGTCCCAACTGGTGTCTATCCATTCTGCACCAGGTAATATTTGCTGTAAACGTAAAAATGAAGAATAGGATATGACATCAGATGCAATGCCGAAGCGCGTCATCTGTGTGATATTTTCATTTTCAAGTATCTCTTTCATTTGGGTTGAACTTTTAAAAGGATAACTGCGCATATCACCTATTTCATGCTGCATCCTGTCTATAGATTTTCTCGCAATTGCAAACGGATTGCCTGTTGCAGGAATGAAAAGATATAGCGGTTGTATAGAGCCGGAGTAATAAAAAATATCTGGCGCATAATGAAGTACAACACAGTCAAGTTTTGCAGCAATAAGAAATGCTTGTAATTTTTCAATTCTATTATTCATATATCTAAATTTGTTCATTCAAGCAGTATTTCCTTCATTTAAAGATTGTGTTAAAAACTCTTTTAAAAATTAATTTTTATAAAATACCATCTTAACGCAATCCTAACAATTAAGAGGGATTATACTCATGGATTAAATGGAAAGTAATCCAAAGAATAAAAAATGGGAAAAGGCGCCTTCCCAATGCAAATGGGGTAATCATATCCCGCAAAATATTTCCTGTGAATGCTGAAAAGGAGCATACTTGAAATGAAGCTTAAAGTAGCACTCGGTGTTATATTATTAACACTGACCCCAATGGCAGTATTCTGCCAAACCGCTGATGCGGACACTAAAGCTGCAATCGAAAAATTGCAGGCACAAATTGATACTTTGAAATCGCAGGTTGGCGATCCAGAAGGTGGAATTCAAACTAACATTGCTGATGTATCGAAGTTGAAGAAAGTAACTTTTTCCGGTTATGCTCAATTACGAGCAGATTGGAAACAGGATGCAACTAATTCAGTTACCGGTGGAGACCAGCGCATTAACTTTTCACAGCGTCGAGTACGCCTAAAAGTTACTGGCACCCCGACAGATTCAACAAGTGTTGTATTCCAGTCTGATATGGGTGATAAAGGTTTCGTAATGAAAGACGCCTATATCGATTATAAACCAACTGGCGATCCTATCACTGGTGTAACAGCTACTATAGGTCAGTTCGCAATTCCATTTGGATACCAGAATGCCGCATCTTCTTCATCAATGGATACACCGGAACGCTCACAGATTGTTCGCGATTTGTTCCCTGATGAATACGACCGCGGAATTAAACTATCGTCAAAGACTGCAGGTATGGTACGTTGGGATGTTGCATTATTATCCGGTGCAGGCATGAATAATGCTGATACAAGCCAGAATAAAGATATTGTTGGACGTCTTCGCTTAAAACCGACTCAGTCTTTAGATTGTGGAGTTTCTTATTACAAAGGTGGAAGACAGTATGTCGGTAGCACCGCCGCTGTAGTAGGCCCGCCAGCAGTACCTGCTGCTGCTGTAAACATAAAAAACAGAGAAAATACTGGTGTAGATTTTCAGTATTACACCGAAAACATGAGCTTTAAAGGCGAGATTATTTCTGGTGATAAAATTACTGTTGGATCAGCAGGAGCACCTGGTAAAGCTCAGCGCGAAAGTGGTTACTATTTAACTTCAACATACAATGTAACTCCTAAAAATATGGCAGTATGTATGTATGAGTCTTATCATATTGCTGGCGATACCGCTGGTAACCGCAAGATTGTTACTTTAGGTGTAAATCACTATTTAGATACAAATACTAAATTACGATTCTTTTACATATGGAAAGTAGAACAAAAAACACAGAGCAACAATAACAATGCATTCGTAGAAGTGCTAAGCACATTCTAAGCGAATTAAAAGGGAGAAATTAAATGAAAAAACAGTTTACCATAGCAGTAATCAGTCTGCTAATCGCAGCCGGAAGCGTTATCGCCGGTATAGTAGTCAAGGGTTCAGATACTATGGCAATGCTCGGGCAAGGTTGGGCAGAAGCGTATACACAATCTCATCCTGGTGCTGATATATCAGTACAAGGTGGCGGTTCAGGAACAGGCATTGCCGCTCTTATCGCAGGGAGCTGTGATATTTGCCAGGCGTCCCGTGCAATCAAAGAAAAAGAAATTGATAAATGCCGCGAACGCAACATTTACCCGGTAGCAACCACAGTTGCAATGGACGGAGTAGCATTTGCAGTTAATTCAGCAAACCCGATTAAATCATTAACTATGGAACAATTGAAAGGTATTTATACCGGACAAATCACTAATTGGAATCAGGTTGGCGGCAATGACATGAAGATTGTTGTTCTTTCCCGCGAAAACTCATCAGGAACTTATGCCTATGTTCAAGAGTTTGTATTGGGAAATGCCCGTTATGCATCAACAGCTTTGATGATGCCGACTACCAAGGCTATCCAAGCTGAAGTTGCTAATAATGCCCGCGCTATCGGTTATGGTGGTGAAGCATATTTTAAAAATAAAGCTTCTGTAAAAGTTCTTACAATTGCCGCAAAAGCTGGTGCAACACCTGTTTATCCTACTGATGACAATGTACGTTCAAAGAAATACCCTATCAGTCGTCCATTATTTTTCTATACCAATGGAAAACCGGCAGGACAAGTTAAAAACTTCGTTAACTTCTGCCTGAGTGAAGAAGGACAAACTATAGCAGAAAAGCTCGGATATGTAGCTTTAAAGAAATAGGTTGGCTTAATGTGGTTACCGTACTAATTCAAGTACGGTAACCAATATTAATAGGTGGATAATAAATGAGTGACATGAAGAAAAAGTTTAAGTTTAGAAATATAGTTGAATATATCATTGAGAAATTAATTTTCTTTAGTGGTATAGCAACTATTTTATTTGTTATATTTATCCTTGCATTTATTACTTATGATGCATTTCCTATTTTTAAAACAAATACTTTACAAAGTATGGTGTTTGGAAAAGACTGGTACCCGGTTCCAGACGATGTTTTCGGAATGCTGCCTTTAATTTTAGGCTCTTTATTAGTTACAGCAGGATCAATTATAATTGGTGTGCCGGTAGGTGTCGCAGCCGCAATATATATTGGTGAAGTAGCCCCACCCAAATTACGAGAAATATTGAAACCAACAGTTGAAGTGTTAGCGGCTATCCCATCAGTTGTTATTGGATTTATTGGATTATTACTGTTAGCTCCATATCTAATGAATCACCTTGATAAGTATATGGTTACTGGACAAGCGGCGATCACTGGCGCAATAATGCTGGCTTTTATGTCAATGCCAACAATTATTTCAATTTCTGAGGATGCGTTAAATGCTGTCCCAGGAGAATATAAAGCTGCAGCGTATGCGTTAGGTGCAACAAAATGGCAAACAATTATTCGTGTGATAGTTCCTGCTGCAAAAAGTGGAATCCTCGCAGCGGTAATGTTGGGCATAGGAAGATCTATAGGTGAAACGATGACTGTAATGATGGTTACTGGCAATGCAGCGGTAGTACCAGAAAATTGGAAAGCTATATTCATGCCAATACGAACTATGACAGCAACAATTGCTGCCGAAATGGGTGAGACAGCACGAGAAACGCCACATTTTCACGCTTTATTTATGATTGGAGTATTGTTGTTTACTATCACATTTATCATTAATTTTATTGCAGATTTAGCACTTAGAAGGGTAAAAAAATAATTATGAAAATGCGTAATGTATCCCAGTTCATATCTTTTTCCATCTTACGTCTTATTATCTTGGTGGTAGTTGTGCCGGTAATTTTCGTTATATTTGTACTTTTCAAAAATGGCTGGAGTGCAATGAGTTGGCATTTTATTATGACGCCACCATCAGGAGATTTAACTAAAGGTGGTTTATTATTGCCTATAGTTGGAACCTTATATTTAGTTGGATTAACAATACTGTTTGCATTGCCTTTGGGGTTATTATCAGCGATATATTTATCCGAATATGCAAAACAAGGTAAACTGATTCGAATTGTTAGATTAGCCATCGTAAACCTTGCCGGTGTACCATCAATTGTATATGGACTTTTTGGATATGGTGTTTTTTGTTTAATGTTGAATATGCATGAATCAATTCTTGCAGGTTCAATGACGCTGGCGATATTGATTTTGCCGGTAATTATTGTTGCATCTGAGGAAGCATTAACTGCTGTCCCACAAGGATTTCGTGAAGCAAGTTTAGCGTTGGGTGCAACGAAATGGCAAACTACATATAAAGTCGTATTACCAAATGCCTTGCCGGGAATAATAACAGGAGCAATTCTGGGCATAAGCAGAGCAGCAGGAGAAACTGCACCTATTCTATTTACTGTTGTTGCTGCCTATATGCATGATTTGCCAAAATCTCTATTTGATAAATGTATGGCATTGCCGTATCATTTGTATAATATATCTACACAGGTTCCGGATGCACCCCTGAATATACAATGGGGAACGGCTTTAACTTTGTTAATTATTGCTGTAGGGTTAAATATTGCAGCATCTTTTATACGTGTTCATTTCCGCAAGAACCGTGCCTGGTAATAAATTGGGAGGAGAAATGGCCATTTCAATGATGGATAAAAGAGGTAATACTGATATGTTGATAACTGAAAAAAAACAGATTAGTACTAATGAAGCAATTGAAAAGATTAAAATTGAAAATGTGAATTTCTATTATGGTTCACATCAAGCCTTGATTAATGTAAGTATGAATATCAAGTCAAATCAAGTTACTGCATTAATCGGACCTTCAGGATGTGGAAAATCAACTTTTCTAAGATTGCTTAATCGAATGAATGATATTATTCCTTATGCTAAAATGGAAGGAAAGATATCAATAGGTGATTGTGATATTTACGATAAAACAACTGATGTAGTTGAATTACGTAAAAGGGTAGGTATGGTATTTCAAAAACCAAATCCATTTCCAAAATCTATTTATGAAAATATTGCTTTTGGTCCACGAATTCATGGTGTTAAGTCAAAATCAGCATTGAACGATTTAGTTGAATCAAGTTTAAAGGCGGCAGGTTTGTGGAATGAAGTAAAAGATAGAATTCATAATAATGCCATGGGATTATCCGGCGGTCAGCAGCAACGGTTATGTATTGCAAGGGTGTTAGCCGTTAATCCTGATGTAGTATTGATGGATGAACCTTGCTCTGCGCTGGATCCTATATCAACATCCCGAATTGAAGATTTGATGAATGAGTTGAAAACGCAATATACAATTGTAATTGTAACGCATAATATGCAGCAAGCTGCCCGCGTATCTGAAGAAACAGGTTTTTTTCTTAATGGCGAGATGATTGAGTTTGCAAAATCAGAAATAATTTTCACTGATCCGCGCGATAAGCGGACAGAAGATTACATAACCGGAAGATTCGGGTAAAATGGAGGGGATATGAGAAGTCATTTAGAACGTGAATTTGAGAAATTAAAAAAATTAATACTTTCTTTATCAGCGGATGTTGAAGAAAATGTTATGAAAGCTGTTGATTCTGTTATTAATCGCGATCCTGTAATTGGTGAAGAAGTGATTATTGCTGATGAAGAAATAGATTTCACTGAAGTTAATGTTGAGGAAGAAGTATTGAAAATACTTGCTCTTCACCAGCCTGTTGCAGGTGATTTGCGATATGCAATGGCGATTATGAAAATCAATAATGATTTGGAAAGAGTGGGGGATGAAGCAGTGAATATTGCTGAACGCGCCATTTTCCTGTCCAATCATCCATTACCGATTCCGCCTTTTGATTTTAGCATTATGGCTCGTAAAACCCAGAATATGCTGAGGATGAGCCTGGATTCCTTAATGAATTATGATATCATAACAGCAAAGAAAGTTTGTCAGATGGATGATGAAGTTGATGAATTAAACAAGATGATGTATTCACAGATACAAACAGCTATCAGACAAAATCCGGAATATGTAGAAAATCTTATTCATCTTTTGTCAATTTCTCGTCATTTGGAACGAATCGCAGACTATGCAACAAATATTTCCGAAGATGTAATTTATATGATAGAAGGTACAATTATTCGGCATAAAACAGAGATATTTTTATCTAATGATAATTAAAGGGTGATAAATGAAATATCGTATATTAATAGTTGAAGATGAAGAAGATATTTTAGAATTAATCAGGTATTCTCTTGAAAAAGAAGGATATCTGGTGACGGTTGCTATGAGCGGTGAAGACGCGGTAAGGTTGGTAAGAGTTAATAATTTCGATTTAATTTTACTTGATTTAATGCTGCCGCAAATGGATGGACTTGAAGTCTGTAAAATATTGAAACGGGATTCGAAAACAGAAAATGTCCCTATTATGATGCTTACTGCCAAATCGTCTGAGACAGATATTGTAACAGGTTTGGAATTAGGCGCTGATGATTATTTAACTAAACCATTCAGTCCAAAAGTATTAATTGCTCGTATGCGAACTGTTTTACGTCGTCAAAATACAGAAATTGTTCAAAATGATAGCGAAGTAATTCGATTTGGGAAAATTCAGATTCATCCTGGTCGTCATGAAGTAACAGTTGATGGTGGCAGGATAGATTTAACATTTACTGAATTTAAAATACTGCAAATGCTGGCGCGACGTCCCGGATGGGTGTTTTCAAGACAACAGATAGTTGATTCAGTATGTGGTGATGACAATACGGTTACAGAACGGGCAGTTGATGTGCATATTTTAGGACTGAGGCGTAAAATGGGTGATATGGGAAAACATATTGAAACGGTTCGAGGTGTAGGATATAAGTTTGCAGAGGATTATAGATGAATCAAAAACCGTTATTATTGCAACTTTACATACCACTGTTGATGGTTACCTTATTGACTGTCATAGCAGTAATGCTTGATGCTGGAATCTTTATAAAACAGTTTGATGAAGAACAAACAAGGGATAATTTATATGCTCGTGCAAAATTAGTAGAGATGCAGTTGAATGGTGATGTTTGGAAAGATGAAATAACAGTAAAAGAGATATGTGATAGTGCAGGTAAAGTATCAGCAACGAGAATTACAATTATTAAACCAGATGGGAAAGTAATTGCAGATTCGCAAGAAAACCCTAACAATATGGATAATCATGGAAATAGACCAGAAGTAATTGCCGCGTTATTCGGTTCAACAGGTACCAGCATTCGATATAGCAAAACACTAAAACAACAAATGTTTTATGTGGCAATTCCTGTAATAAAGAATAGAGATATTGTAGCAGTTGTACGCACATCACTTCCATTAAAGTTTATAAATCAAGCTGTAAATATTGTAAAAATCAGATTGTTATACGCTTCCTTGATTATCATTATAATATCAGCTATGTTGAGTTATTTCCTTTATATTAAACTATCGCGACCCATTAATGAAATCCGCGATAGAGCTATTAAATTTGCCAGCAATGATTTTCAACATAAGTTACCTCATTATAGTATTGCTGAATTAGACAGTCTTGCAAGCGCAATGAACTTTATGGCAGAGCAATTGTATGAGAAAATTGATTTAACAACCCAACAAAACAGCAAATTGGAAGCAATTTTAACCAGTATGATGGAAGGTGTGGTAGCAATAGATAATGCGGAAAAAATATTGATAATGAATAGTGCTGCCGCTAAATTAATGAGTGTAGATGCCAATAATTCTCACGGGAAAAAGATTTATGAAGTAATTCGAAATGCTGATTTTCTGCGTTTCTTAAATAGAATTATTGATTCAGGGAAGATGTGTGAAGAAGAAATTATATTCCATGAGAATAACATTTTAAGATATATGCAGTCGCATGGTGTTGTAATAAAAAATGATAAAAATGAAGTAATTGGTATTCTGATAGTGTTAAATGATGTGACTAATCTACATCGACTGGAAGAAATCCGGCGGGATTTTGTAGCAAATGTCTCTCATGAGTTAAAAACACCCATTACCAGCATTAAAGGCTTTGTAGAGAGCCTGCAGGATGGCGCAATTTATGAACCGGCAGATGCACAGAGATTTCTTGATATTATCGCACGTCATGCAGATCGGTTGAATAATATTATTGATGACCTTCTTGCTTTGTCGCATATAGAACAAGTTGGCGGTGCAGGAATACAGATGGAAATAGCTGATGTGGCAGTTATGCTGGAAAATGCTGTAAATTCCTGCGAATATAAATTGTCGGAGAAAAATATTAAAGCCACGATTCATTGTTCGCCAGATTTGAAAGCAGTCATTAATTCACCGTTAATTGAACAAGCTGTTATAAATTTGATTGATAATGCCGTAAAATATAGCGATAGCGGTACAGTGGTAACATTATCTGCAGAAATGATAATTGATGAGCTGATTATCAAAGTAGCTGACCAGGGAACAGGAATACCTGCTGAAGCATTAAGCCGTGTTTTTGAGCGTTTTTATCGTGTAGATAAAGGCAGGAGCAGGAAACTTGGTGGTACAGGTTTAGGATTGGCAATTGTAAAGCATATCATGCAAACCCATGGCGGTTATGCTGAAGTTGAAAGTATTGTAGGAGAAGGTTCAGTATTCTCTCTGCATATCCCATTAAAATAAAAAGAGCCGGAATAAATCCCGGCTCCTTTAATCTTAGAAATTAAATCAACTAATCTTTCTTGTTTGCTGCATTCCATACTTTTGAAGGCAATGCCCAAAGATCAATGAACCCTTTTGCCAGGCTCTGGTCAAATACATCGCCAGTGTCATAAGTCGCCAGATCAAATCGATACAGGGATTGACTTGATTTTCTGCCGGCAGCCATGCAGACACCTTTATGCAATTTCATTCTTACTTCACCGTTGATTGCTCTCTGTGTGTCATCAACAAATGCGTCTAATGCCATGCGCAATGGGCTGAACCATAAACCATTATAAATTAATTCGGTATATTTCTGTTCTACACCTAATTTATAATGCATTACCGACCGTTCAAGACATAATGATTCCAACTCGCGATGTGCAGCGATAAGTGTAACAGCGGCCGGGCATTCGTACGTTTCGCGGCTTTTGATACCGACTAACCGGTTTTCAACCATGTCAATGCGCCCCACGCCATGTTCGCCAGCAAAACCATTTAATTGAATGATGATATCTTTTAATGACATTTTTTTGCCATCCAAACTCACTGGTACGCCAGCTTCAAAACCGATATTCACATATCCGGCATCCAAAGGTGCTTCAGTAGGGGATTTTGTCCATGTCCATACATCTGCCGGCGGCTCGTTCCATGGGTCTTCCAATACTCCAGCTTCGCAACTTTTCCCCCATAAATTAACATCTAATGAATATGGGCTTTTTTTTGTTACAGGAATGGGAACATTGTGCTTTTCAGCATAAGCAATTTCTTGGTCGCGTGTCATACCCCATTCGCGAACCGGCGCGAATATTCTCATCTGCGGGAATAAGCATTGCCAGGTGACTTCAAATCTTACCTGGTCATTTCCTTTACCAGTAGAACCATGTGCGAGTACAGTGGCGCCTTCTTCAACGGCGACTTCACCTACTAACTGGGCAATTAACGGACGTGCAAGTGCGGTTGATACAGGATAACGGTTTTCATACATCGAGTTTGATTTAATGGCACGACTGATGAATTCGTTGGCAAATCTTTCTTTTGCGTCGATGACAATAGACTTTACTGCACCAAGATTCAATGCTTTATCGCGAATACCTGTGTAATCACGCTCTTCACCAACATCAATCGCGACTGCGATGACTTCTAAACCTTTTTCCTGCTGTAACCATCTGACGGCAACCGAGGTATCAACGCCGCCGGAATAAGCAAGCACTACTTTTTCCGCCATATAACCCTCCAAAAACTTAGGAAATTACAGGATTTTACCTGCTATTTGATTTTACTCTTCTTACTAATAAAAGTCTATATTTCACGATATGAATTTTGATTTATTCTTCAAAATTGGCATTATATGTATATCTAATTTTATATGGTAATATTTATAATTGTAAGATATCGATATTTATCGCATTTTGAGATAAAATACTATTTATTATATTCATATTTTGTTTGTCCGATTTGCTATTTTAGTTAAATAATTGATATAATTCCTTACTCATGCAATCTTTTATTTGGCGACGTATAAATATTGATGTCCCAGAGAATTGGGAAATGCTGTCATATTCTACTAACTTTGATAACGGTCGGTGTTATTTCGGTGACCGATATCAGCACAGGTTAATGTTTCGTTGGCGCAATATTACATCAGAACCAGATATGAAAAAAATGGCAGTAGATTATGCGTCATATATTGGTCTTCGCGATGATATAGTTTCCGTAAAACCTGTTTCGTATTATCAGTGGGAAGGTGTAGAAGCTAATCTGCCAGATGCATCTTATTCATCTTATTCATCATTTCTTGCTTCTGAGAAGCTGCTGGTCGAATTGATTTTTCTTACACCTGCTAATAGTGAGAATCGGCAGGAACAGAAGATATTATCATCAGTATCAGAAGAGCCATTGCAGTTAGATCATTACCGTCGCTGGCGGGCATTTGGCATGGATATGGTTACTGATGACCGTTATACAATTAGGAAATGTCAGGTTTTACCGGGATTTGCCGAAATGACATTTAATCACCTGAAAGATGATAATTTATATGATACTTTTGAACGGTTCGGAATGGTCGATGAATGGTTGCGCGGATCAATAGAAGAATGGGTTAAAAAGAGAATCCCTGATGGTGTGAAAATTATCAGCTCAAAAGTTGAAGAGTATAGAGGACATACTTTTTATACCATTAATGGTAAGGTTAACATTGGTTTCTCGAAACTAATTCGTGGTGCCAGGGTTGAGTATATAGCCCGTACTTGGAGATGTCCAATTGACGGACGTTTGTATTGTTATTCATCAATACGAAACAGCAACGATAATAATCAGCCTGAAGATTTAGATAGATTACACTGCTGTGAAAATTTAAGGTAATTTAACTTACGATGTTTTTTGCGAAGAAAAAAGAGAATAACCCGGCAGACATTCAACTACGGGGTGACTCGTGGCGGGCTGGATTATTAGTTCATCCATACCATCGTAAAGATATTACCATGGAAAATACTGACCAGGGGACATTGATAGTCTCAGCTGATTTTGACGCGCCAAAGTGGTATAAACCGCCTGTCACGTGGATTATTAATATGAATTTGCATAAACAATATGAACTTTCAGGTTTATCCATGCAGTTATGGGAATGGTGTGATGGCAATAGAACAATGGAAGAAATTATCGATTTATTCGCGATTAAATATCAATATACTTTTCATGAAGCAAGAGTAAGTGTTATTTCTTATCTTAAAAAGCTGACAGAAAAAGGAATATTATTAATTTGCGAGTAATTAAATATATTAAAATCTCATATCTTTTTATCCGGGATGTTCAATGAAGACAATAGATGTAAAAGATCAGCCAAAGCTGAGTTTGAACAGAACCTTTGAAATATGTCTTAACGGCATAAAATATCGGTTCTTCCGTTCCACGGTTACAATGCTTGTAATTGCAGTTGCGATCGCCTTTATGATGAATACTTTATGTGAAGGCATTAGCAAAAAAGCAGTGCAAACAGCAAGCCGTGAAGCTATTCGTCAACAACTTGCTGCAACACGATGGATGAATCGCTTATCCTCGCCAATCACACCTGAAAATCTGCTGATGGAACTCGCTAATACTAAAGATGATGATCCGCTGATAGGTGAAGTTCAAACAATGGGTGGATTAGATAAACAGCAGACAGATAATTATCGTCAATTCAGTAAAGATGCTGTTATATATCTAAACTTCTTTGATGATTTAAATTATGGTTATCGCCGAGTATTAGTAAGCGATGCGAATGGTGTAGGTATCTTTACCCGCTTAACTCCCGGTTCTGAAAACAAAAAACGTTTTGATGATAAAATCAAAACAATAAAAGCAGCCCGTTTGCCGCAAGATGAATTATTCGAGTCTGTTTTAAAAAGATGGAATCTTGATCAGCCAAGCTATAATGAAATTACTGAACAAATAATTGCAGGTTATAATAGAGGAATAGAAAATATAGAAAAAACTTCTCAAGGAAAGCCAATTGACGAATCTTTAAGTGATGCTTCTGGTGCTTTCGGTGAAACTATTCGTAAAATAGGGTTTACCAGTTTTACTCCTGATGTTGGCAATATGGTAGCAGAACAGGCATTAAAACAAAAAGATACTCGTCGTATAGATGAAGCCATGTCGCTGAGCGGTGTCCGTCAGAAAATAGCAGTAAGAGTAAATAAACAACCTGGTGAAGTAAAAACATCAAATGTTTGGAATAGCTTGCGCAGTTCAGGTGATGCTGCGTTCTTACTTAATGCAATGAAATTGGAAAATCTTGATGTAACAGGGTTATCAACTGAGCGAATTGTTGAATTAGCTAAATATAGACGTGATATTGAAATTAACGGTAAAGCTGCCCAGGCTTGTGTTGATGCTGGTGGTGGTTTAATGGGACTGGGTATTAGAATGACCTGGCTTATTATCGTTTCATTATTAGTATGCGCAGTAGGTATCAGCAACGCGATGCTAATGTCGGTAACTGAAAGATTCCGCGAAATAGCAACATTGAAATGTCTTGGAGCCTTGGATGGTTTTATCATGGCATTATTCGTTATGGAAGCTGGTATGTTAGGTTTAATCGGTGGTGCTATAGGTGCGGTAATTGGTAGTATTATCGGTTTTGGCCGTATGGCGGTATCTTTTGGAACTGTATTCACTGGCGCGTTCCCATGGCTGGCATGGGGAGAAGGATTCTTCTTCTCGTTGATTGTAGGTATTATACTTGCAGCACTTGCTGGTGTATATCCTTCTTATATAGCGGCTCGTTTAGCTCCGATGGAAGCTATGCGAATTGAGTAATACTGGAATTATCTTAAATGTGGGTTGAGAATTATGAGCAATGATACTTTAAATTCGGTGTTTCAAGGTAATGAAGTCTCAAAAAACGAGAATTCATCCGAGAAGCAAAGGGTTATTATCAGAACAGTTAATCTGCAAAAAACTTATCAAATGGGTGAAGTGCAAACTCATGCATTGCGAGGCGTTAACTGTGAAATTTATACTGGCGAATTTATCGCTATTATGGGACCTTCCGGTTCAGGTAAGTCAACATTTTTTAATATGGTTGGCGGTCTTGACAGTCCTACCAGCGGTCGCGTTTTTATTGATGAAGTTGACGTTGCACAGTTGACTGCAGTAGAACTCGCATTCCTGCGCTGCAGGAAAATTGGTTATATCTTTCAACAATTTAATATGATTCAATATATGACTGCTCTTGAAAATGTAACAGCTCCAATGGCGTTTGCCGGGGTATCTCCAGACGAATCCCGCGTTCGCGGCATGTCTCTTTTAGAATTAGTCGGTTTGAAAGACAGGTGGTTCCACCGACCCATCGAAATGTCCGGTGGTCAGCAGCAGCGTGTTGCTATTGCGCGTGCAATGGCAAACCTTCCTACTATTTTACTCTGCGATGAACCTACCGGTAACCTTGACCTTAAAACTGGTCGTGAGATTCTTGATATCCTTCAGCGTTTGAATAAAGAAAGAGGCGTAACCATTATATGCGCCACTCATGATACGCGTATGCTTGACCTTTGCGACAGGTTAATCTGGATTCGAGATGGCCAGGTTGAAAGAGTTGCACGCCGCGACGAAGTAACAATTGAAGTTGCATCAATTAACAATGAAACATTCTAACTTGTCAATCCAGTTGAGAAATATGACGGATTTTAAAATTATGAAAAAAACTATTATTTATCTTGCACTTGCTTTTAGTGCTTTCATGTTAAGTGCTGTTAACGCGCTTGCAGTCGGCAATCAATTTGCAATTGATACAGTGACTATTGCGGCAGGTCCTCATCGTTTAACAGGATCGCCGGAATATAATAAAGCTGCCGATTACATTAAATCGCGCTTAAAACAAATCGGTGTGCAAGTTGTTGAGCAGCCATATCCAACACTTAGCCTTACTGATCCAAAAGGTAAATGTTATTTACAGATTGAAGGACTTCCAGTAAATGGCAAATTTAAATTAGATCTTCAACCCATGCGGCCTGATGGAATTATTACTCCATCTACTTTACCAGAGGGTATAACCGGTGAGATTGTCTATGCTGGCAATGGCGACCTGGAATCTTATGGGAAAAGCTCACCTGCCGGGAAAATTGTAGTTTTAAATTATAATTCTGGTGCAGCATGGCTGCGCGCTTTCCGATTAGGTTCAAAAGCTGTTATTTTTGTTAAAGATGGTGTTTCGCAGTCATGGCAAAGTCATTATGTTGAATCGCAGGCTAATTTTCCAAGATATTATTACGAAGGGAATAAAAGTGATCTTCGCAATGGAATGAAGGTAACAATACACGCTGCCGTTAAATGGAAATATGCTAAAGGTAGAAATATTTTTGCATTTATAAAAGGAAGCAATCCAGTATTTGAAGGCATCAAAAAGCCGGAAGTGTTGTTAATTAGCGCGAACCTTGATACCTGGGGTGAAGTTCCATTCCGTACTCCTGGAGCACGTGGTGCAGCGAATTGTGCATCCGTTCTTGCTTTGGCAGAGTTCTTTAAACAGAATCGACCACGTAGAGATATTTTGCTGGCTTTCTTTGATGGGCAAAGCAACGGTCATATGGGGTCTGGCATGTTTTATCGTGCATTGGAAACTAAAGAAGACCTTGGGAAATTAGAAACACGTAAAAAATCATACGATAATGAAGTGAAGTTCAATAATAAAATGTTGGGAATATTGCAAAATACTGACCAGGCAGAAATGTTGAATAATGCTTCAAAACTAAATGAATTAATTCGAAGAATGAGAGTAAAAGCACAGGAAAAAGTAGAATTAATTAATATTGATATTGAATTATGGAGGAAACAAGGATTATATTGGGAAAAATTATTCAGAAATCCGCTTACACATTCAAAAGTTACTAAAGAAGAAGAAGCTTATGTTGGTTCTATGTTAGAAGAAAATAAGAGGATGTGGGCAGACAAAGAAATAGAAAAAAAATCTTGGAACGATCTGCGAAAAATGTTAGCACATAATGATTGGAATGTGATTAAGAAAGACAGTAAAGTAGCAGATAGATTAGCAATAGTTGTAGATGATTTAATAAAAGATATCAGCTCCAGAGGTGTTGAATTAGATGACATTAATCAGCAGTTAATTGCTGACCAGCAATTGAATGGTTTAATTGGCAAATCCTGGATTTCATTACACACCTCTTTATTATTCGGTGACAATACTTCTCGTTGGGGGGTAATCATCGGCGGTGACTCTTCATTCCATAATAATACAAATAATGGCGATAATCCTGGATTATATGCTGGTATTCAAGGCACTTTAAAAACTGTTGTAGAAAACATGCAGAAAAAAGGTATTAAAATACCGGACTTTGAAATGAATTCTGTAGATGGTGCCATCACTACAAAAATGTTTCAGGCATCTCCGCTTGTTCATAGCGGTGAAATCGCCGGGCATTTAGGGGTATTCAATTTTGTATTCGGTACAATACAGGAAAACCTTGCCAGAGAAGGAACCCCGGACGATGTGATACCTTTATTAGATATTACAAAGATACAATCACAGCAATCGCAATTGGCATTATTATTGAAAGATGCGAATACAGACGAAGGTTTATCTCAAAATCGCAGTTTCTCACCTGACCAGTTTTATTATGGTCCAAAGGTTGACAGCAGTGGGAAAATTGATGGTCCTACAATTACTGGTGTAACCCAAGGTTCATCTATGCCTACAAAACCGATGACGGGTGCTGTGGTATCAATTGCATTGCGTCCATTAACATTTGAATATAATTCGCACAAGATCCCGGCTTTCAATAATTATCAGGTATTTATGTCTGATATGAATTCAAACTTTTATGCTGGCCCCTTGCAGGCTGACCCAGCAAACAATTTGCATGACGGATTTGCAGTGACTTATGATGATGACAGCCAGGTAGAGTTTTATTCTGATTTAAGTTCATCAAAATTAGTTAAAACACGTTTGAACTTATATATGTGTAAGACTCAAGCTATTGTTGATGGCGAAATTAAGACGACAAATCGTACCGGTGCAATTGTTCCAACTCCGCAAGTAGATGCAGGAGATACTACTGTATTGCAGGGTATGACTAATTCACCTTTGGACGTTTCTAAATCATACTTCGCTACTCAGGATGGTGTTACATTCTGGTATTGTGAAAGAAGAATTGAAGATATTAAACTGTTTTTTAAGAATACTTTAGTATCATTAGTAAATGGGCCAGAATTGGCCTTTTTAGATAAATCTAATGAAATTAAGGTAATGGAGACTGATGAAAAAACAGGCAAAAAAATAGATATTTCAACATTGGCAAATGGTGATGGTATTTCATTATTGCATCAATGGGAATTTCCAGCGTCGGCTCTTCGTTCAGCATCTGACATCTGGAGACTTAATGCATATCGATTAAGTATATTGCAAAATAGCGGTGTAATGAACAACTCAATTGAAGAATTGCATGGCCGTTCTGAAGATTTGTGGAGATTAGCATCCAAAGAAGATGCAACTGTAGCGCAGCGTGAAGCCTTCGGAGTATCTTCGTTCTTCGCTTCCCGTTCAGTTTATGAAGATACTAATAATTCACTGCAAGACCTGGTACGTGCAGTATTAATTCTGTTAGCTCTCGCGATTCCTTTTGCTTTTGCTTTAGAAAGATTGTTAATCGGTGCTACCAATATTTATCGCCAAATAAGCTGGTTTATCGTATTCTTCTTCTCAACATTTATTATACTCTGGTTGATTCACCCGGCATTTAAAGTATCAAACCAGCCGGTTGTTATCTTCCTTGCATTCGCGCTTATGTTATTGAGTGGTCTTGTAATTGTTATCATGATGCAAAAATTTGAGGCAGAGTTGAAAGTCCTTCAAGGAATGACGTCAACTGTGCATTCTGCAGATGTGTCGCGTTTCAGTACCATGATGGCTGCTATGAGCATGGGTATATCAACAATGCGGCGCAGGCCTTTACGTACTGCTTTGACAGCATTAACAATTACATTGTTGACGTTTACGATTTTAAACTTTGCATCATTCGATACTCAGACAGGTATTGTGACATTGTTCAGCGGGTCAGCTAAATATGCAGGTGTTTACTTGCACAAAGTTAATTGGGGAACCATTAACCCTGAAACAGCAGGCGTGATATCTGGACGTTGGGGCAATGATTCTACAATTGTACGAAGATATTGGATAGTACCAGATGCAACAACTCCAGGTGTTTTAATTACAAAACAGGACGCCACTGTACCTAAACCCTTGAAAGGCGTTCTTGGAATTGATGCTAAAGAAATTGAAATGCGCGATGACTTGCAATTAGTCTTTGGTGATAATTTAAAACAGGAAGACTTGAATAATGGTATATTTATTACTAAAGCTATGGCAGACCCAACAAATGGTTTAGGTGTAAATGTTGGTGATTATCTTATCGTTTCAGGACAAAAACTGAAAGTATTGGGATTAATTGACCCCGCAGTTATTGCCCGTACTAAAGATATGGATAACAGCAGTATTTTACCGGTAGACTTTTCCGCAACATCCAGCACACAACCAAATAACGCGCAACAGCAAAATCAAAATACCGGTTCTCAGGTATTGGCAGCACTTCAAAATTCCCAGGACTGGATTCCGCTGCCAACTGACCAGGTGGTTGTTGTATCAAATGCTACAGCCTTAAAATTAGGCGCATCACTTCGTGCGGTTTGTATGTATACAAAGACTACTGATGAAGCAACAAAGATTGCTGAAGATATGGCACGTATTCTACCGATGCCAGTTATTGCAACCCGACCTGATGGTGTTTACATTCACGTATTGGCACCTACAATGAAAGCAAGCGGTGTTAAAGATTTGTTCTTCCCGATTTTACTCGGAGCGATGGTCGTATTCGGTACTATGCTTGGTTCTGTTGCTGACCGCGAGAAAGAAATCTATACCTTCTCTGCTCTTGGCTTAGCTCCGGCTCACGTTGCTACCCTATTCTTTGCGGAGGCGCTGGTTTATGCCTTCATTGGAGGTATGGGAGGATATCTCCTTGCCCAATCCCTGATGAAGATATTGATGGTTCTGCGCGACTTTGGATTAGTAAGCGTACCTGAGATGAATTATTCATCATTGAATGCTATTGTCACAATTCTTATTGTTATGTTAACAGTGCTTATTTCAGCAATTTATCCGGCATTCAAGGCATCACGTTCAGCTAACCCTGGCGTATTGCGCGCTTGGAAATCTCCTGTACCTGATGGCGATAATTTCCATATTGTTTTCCCATTCACTGTATCACAATATGACATCACCGGTGTTGTAAGTTTCTTGAAAGAACATTTCGAAAACTTCTCGGATACTGGTCTTGGTACATTTATGGCACAGGAAAGCAGTTTAATATTGGATGAAAGCAATCCGGGAATTAAATCAATTATCGCGTTAGCACCATTCGATCTTGGTGTTACTCAGACATTCGCACTACGCAGTACACCTTCAGAAATCCCTGGTATTGATGAAGTTATGATTGACCTGACACGTCTTTCTGGTCAACAGAAAGACTGGCAGCGATTGAATAAAGTACTGCTTGACGATTTACGCAAACAGTTCCTTATTTGGCGTGCATTACCTCAAGAAACTATGGAAATGTATCGACAGCAAACATTAGTAGCAATGAAAGAATATTCAGATAATAATAAATAAATCATTTTAATTTATAACAGGTGAACTGATGGCACAGGCAAACGAAAAAGTTAATATTCAGACAGAAAAAGTGGATAGCGAATTAGAGCAATTCCGCAATTTGATGTCGCCGCCGGATACTTTCGAGGACGGCTTTAACTGGAGAGCATTGGCGGGTGCATTATTTATCGCACTCATCATGGTACCCGGTGCAATTTATATGGGTTTGCTTGCAGGTAATGCAAGTATTGGACCAGCAGCGCAGTGGGTAACAGTTATTCTCTTCGTTGAAATTGCGCGTCGTGCCCAGCAACAATTAAAACAACAGGAAATCTATATTCTGTTTATTATGGCTGGTCTCGCAATGGGTGCGCCATTTGGTGGTTTACTATGGAACCAGTTCTTTGTAAACAGTGATGCTGCCGCTGCAATTGGTATTACCACTCAATTGCCATGGTGGTTTGCGCCAAGTCCGGATTCGCCATCGTATGCTGCTCGAACCTTTATGCATGCTGACTGGCTGCCGATATTAGGTATGATTACCTTTAACTTCATAGTTGGCAACCTGTCTTATATTATTCTTGGATATGGACTTTTTAGAATCGCCAGTGATGTTGAAAAACTTCCATTCCCAATGGCACCGATTCAAGCACAAGGTATCCTGGCTCTTGCTGAGGATGCTGGAGATAAAGATAAACAGGAATCTGGAGAATCATGGCGGTGGAGAGTATTTTCAATTGGTGGTGCTTTAGGATTGGGATTTGGCGCAATTTATTATTTGCTGCCGACTTTGACTGCTGCGCTCACCAATATGGCACCGTTATATATTTTCCCTATTCCATTTAAAGATTTAACATCGTTTACTAAATCATATTTGCCTGCTGTTCCAACTGGTATTAACTGGGATCTGGGATTGCCATTGTATGGTATGGTTATGCCATTCTTCGCAGTGTTAGGCAAATTCATAGGAATGGTATTAACTGTAATTGCAAATCCAATTTTATATAAGTTTCATATATTGCAAACCTGGAAACCGGGTGATGATACCATTGTTACTTCATATTCAAATTATTTAGACTTCTATTTTTCATTTTCGATTGGTTTGTTGTTATCAGTAGCAGCTTTTGGTTTCTTCCAGATTTACAAAAGTATGAAAAAGAAGAAACGTGAGGCTCATCCTGCAGAAGTAGCAGACATTACGATTAAAGCAAAGCAGCGTGGCGATATTAAGCCTCTATTCATAATAGCAACATATTTTGTTGTTACGATGATATATATATTAGTATCAGGTGCTCTAATTGGATGGCATACTGGTGTTATGATAGTATTGATTTTCTTCGGATTCATCTATACTCCGATAATCAGTTATGTTAACGCAAGGTTAGAAGGCACAATAGGTCAGTCAATTGAAATTCCATTCATTCGTGATGCGGCATTCATTTTGTCTAATTTTCAGGGAATTAAAGTGTGGTTTCTACCGATCCCGCAGAATAACTATGGTGGTATGACTGTTACATATCGTGTTTGCGAATTAACGGGTACGCGGTTTACCAGTTTATGGAAATCGCAGATTATTCTTTACCCTATCATTTTAGTTTCATCTTTCATGTATATGAACTTTATTTGGAGCCTTGCTCCGGTACCGTCGGCAGTTTACCCGTTTGCTAATAAAATGTGGGAATTGCAGGCAGCCCAGCAGTGTGTTATGTATTCTGCTACACTGGGCGAATATTCGAAGTTTCAGGATGCTTTCAGACCAGACTTCTTAGCATACGGGTTAAGTCTGGGTGGAATTATATTTGCTGGCTTCAGTGCAATTGGTTGGCCTATAATGCTGATGTATGGGATCGTGGGAAGTATTGGAGGTATGATGCATGACATATTTCCGCAATTCCTGGGTGCAATGATTGGCAGATTCTATTTCCATAAAAAGATGGGATTAACCTGGCTGCAATATGTTCCTATTGTTACGGCCGGTTATTCATGCGGTGTGGGTCTTATTACAACCCTTGGTATTGGTATTACCTTTATGAATAAAGCTGTAATTCAGCTTAATTTCTAACGCTATAAAATCGGGAGAATACCGTGGAAAATAATAATCAGGAAATCCTGTTTAAAATCAGAAATCTTAATAAAGAATTCAATATGGGTAAGATTTGTGTTAAGGCTCTCAGCGATGTAAGTCTTGATATATTTACAGGCGAATATCTATCAGTAATGGGGCCATCTGGTTCAGGTAAAAGTACTCTGTTCAATATGATTGGAGCACTTGATACCCCTACATCAGGAGAAATCACTGTTGCCGGTATAGACCTTACCCAATTAACATCAACCCAGTTAGCGTATTTCCGTGGCAATCATATTGGGTATGTATTTCAATCTTATAACTTGATTCATTCATACACTGCTATAGATAACGTTGCATTGCCATTGTTATTTAGTGGTATTGATTATGCAGATTCTGTTGCTCGCGCAAAAGATGTTCTTGAGAGGGTAGGGTTAGGACATAGAATGACTCATCGTCCGGATGAAATGTCTGGCGGTCAGCAGCAGCGCGTTGCTATCGCCCGTGCTCTTGCAAACCATCCGGCTATCATTCTTGCAGACGAACCAACTGCAAACCTTGACTCTATTACCGGTGAAGATATTATCAAATTGCTGAAAGAACTGTCTGTAGAAGAAGGCGTAACTGTTGTTACTGCAACACACGACCATAAAATGCTGGCTTCATCAGATAGAATAGTATGGATTAAAGACGGTATGGTTGATAGAATTCAGCTTAGAAGCGAATTAGAAATCGTTATAGGTGGTGTTCATTAGACTTGAATTTCTTATAAAGCGCGATTTTACATTGAAATCGCGTTTTTTTATCTCATTTAATACGATAAAATATATCGATATAATATTACTGATAAAGTTAAAGATTGTGAAAAGCAGTACAATCTCGAAAAAGACAAAGCAAATAGGAAATCGTGAAAAAAATCGTAAATAATTTTCAAAATCGGTATAATATTGTTTACACCCCTAAAATTTTGTGTTTATAATCATTAGTGACAAATTTCACGATATTGGGGGATTTAGTTAATGTCAACCCATAGTTGTAATTGTGCCCAGGATAAAATAGCAGAAATTGTTGCTAAGTTTCCAGGGGGCAGACGAGAAACTCTCATTCCATTACTACAAGCAGTACAGGAAGAGTTCGGCTTTTTACCGGAAGAATCATTAGGTGATATCGGCAAACATTTGGGTATTGCTACTGCAAAAGTTTACGGTGTTGCTACCTTCTATAATCAATTCAGATTAAAACCAGTAGGCAAACATATTGTTCGCGTATGTCGGGGTACTGCATGTCATGTTCGTGGTTCTAAATTGCTTCTGGATACATTCGCCGGTGAATTAGGCGTAAAACCCGGCGACACTACCCCAGACGGAGAGTTTACTTTAGAAACAGTAGCATGTCTTGGCGCTTGTTCAATTGCGCCAGTTGTAACAGTTGACGATGATTTTCATGGCGCAGTACCAACTCGAAACGTCGGGAAAATCATTAAGAAATATCGCGATAAATAAGGGAGCGCATAAAAGATGTCTATTGCTTATACATTATTAGATCCATGTTGTACAAAATGTACGCACAATGAAGAAAATCCCTGTGTTAAATATATTGATTGCCGCAAATCAGGGCCATTATGCCATGAAGATGCTGAATGCAGTGCAAAGTTGAATAAAGCACGTAATGTAGCAATGCATATTCAGGAAAAGGCCATAATTTATGTCGGTGCAGGTACATGCGGCTTAGCTTCCGGTATGGATGGTGTTTTACCTGCATTAAATAGCAAGCTTAAAGAATATAGCTCAGCAGTAGAAATTAAGGAAGTTGGTTGTTTTGGCCTTTGCCATCGCGAACCGATGATGGATATTAAAAAGCCTGGTCGTCCTCGACTTTGTTTTGATGGTGTAAGTATTGATAAAGCTCTTACTATAATTGACAAATATTTAATAAATGATGAAATTCCTGTTGATATGGTAATGGGTTATATTGATTCGCCAGACGCAGCATCAGATAGTCCTGAATATAAAATGCCTAAATTGCATGATATGCCAATGCTGCAAAAACAACGCAGAATTGTATTACAAAATTGCGGCATTATCAATCCTGATTCATTATCTGAATATATTGCTCGTGGCGGGTATACTGCTTTATCAAAAGCACTGGCAGCTAAAGATGATGGCCAGATGGTGCTGGATGAAGTATTAAAGAGTGGACTGCGCGGTCGTGGCGGCGGTGGATTCCCGACTGGCAAAAAATGGCAATTAACCCGCATGCAGAAGAATACCCCAAAATATTTAGTATGCAATGCGGATGAAGGCGATCCCGGTGCATTTATGGACCGTTCAGTTTTAGAAGGTGATCCTCATCGTGTTATCGAAGGGATGCTTCTTGCTGCTATGGCTATCGGTGCTACTTATGGTTATATTTACTGCCGTGCTGAATATCCATTGGCTATAAAACGTGCCTTGTATTCCATTGAACAGTTAGAAAAAGTCGGTTTGCTGGGTGATAATATTCTTGGCAGCGGATTCTCTTTCCATTTGAAATTAAAACAAGGTGCCGGCGCATTTGTTTGTGGTGAAGAAACCGCACTGCTGGCTTCTATTGAAGGAAAACGTGGTATGCCAAGGGTTCGACCACCATATCCCGCACAAAGTGGTTTGTGGGGTCAGCCAACCTGTATCAATAACGTAGAAACATTCGCAAATGTCGCTGCAATTATTGATAATGGCGGTGAGTGGTTTGCTTCGGTAGGGACAGAACGAAGCAAAGGCACCAAGGTATTCGCATTAACTGGAAAAATAAAGAATGGCGGTCTGGTAGAAGTACCAATGGGTATGAGTATCAGAGAAGTAGTTTTTGATATCGGTGGTGGTATCTTGGATGATAAACCATTTAAGGCTGTACAAATTGGCGGTCCATCAGGTGGATGCTTGCCTGACCATTTGATGGATACTCCAGTTGATTATGATAGTTTAATTGCAGTTGGAGCGATGATGGGATCCGGTGGTCTGGTTGTTATGGATGAAAATACCTGCATGGTTGACCTGGCGCGCTTCTTTATGGAGTTCATCCGCAATGAATCCTGCGGAAAATGCATTCCTTGCCGCGAAGGCACTACCAGAATGTTGGAAATATTGGAAAGAATTGTACGACCTTATCGTGATGAAGATACAAACTCAACCCTTGAACGCTTCAAATCAATAACTTTACTTGAAGAATTGGCGCCGGTAATTAAAGACACATCTCTTTGTGGTTTAGGCCAGACGGCTCCCAATCCGGTATTATCAACACTTCGATATTTCCGTGATGAATACGAAGCGCATGTATTTGAACGCAAATGTCCAGCAGGCGCTTGCCGTTCCTTAATGACATTTACTATCGATGCTGATAAATGCAAAGGCTGCACATTATGTGCACGTAATTGTCCTGCTAACTGCATTAGTGGTGACGTTAAGAAACCTCATGTAATTGATGAGAATAAATGCTTACGCTGCGGTGTCTGTGTAGATACCTGTCATTTTGACGCAGTTATTGCGCGATAATGGAGAATAAAATGCCAGAAAATATTAGCTTAACTATAAATGGTCAGCAAGTAGCTGCAAAGTCGGGACAAACCATATTGCAAATATGCCGCGATAATAGTATCGATGTTCCAACACTCTGTTACATGTCAAATCTTTTCCCCAGCGGTGCTTGCCGCATGTGTGTGGTAGAAGTTGACGGTGCCAGTGGTTTAGTACCCAGTTGCGCATTCCCTGCCGCAGATGGCCAGGTTGTACATACTCACAGTCAGCGCGCAAGACAGGCCCGCAAAGCGATTGTAGAGTTATTGCTTGCCAATCATCCGCAGGAATGTTTAAACTGCGTACGCAGCGGTAATTGCGAATTGCAGAAACTGGCACATGACCTGGGTTGCCGTGAAGAGAGATATGAAGGCGCAAAACGAGAACATCAAATTGATGCCAGTTCAGTATCTTTAATACGCGACCCGGAAAAATGCATTTTATGCGGTCGATGTGTACGTGTTTGCGAAGAAGTTCAAGGTGTATCTGCCATTGACTTTACAAAGCGTGGTTTCCAAACTGTTATTATGCCTGCATTTGATGCATGTCTGGGAGATACCAGTTGTGTTAATTGCGGTCAATGCATATTAGTATGTCCTACAGGCGCATTACGCGAACAAAGCTCATTAAAAGAAGTTTTGGATGCCATGAATGATCCTGAAAAAGTTGTCATTGCCCAGGTAGCTCCAGCTATACGTGCAACAATAGGTGAAGAGTTTGGGATGCCGGCAGGCAGCAGGGTAACCGGAAAATTAGCTGCCGCATTACGACGTGCTGGTTTTGATAAGGTGTTTGATACTGACTTTGCCGCTGACCTTACCATTATGGAAGAAGGCAGTGAATTAGTATCCAGACTGACAAAAGGCACTGGACCAATGCCAATGATTACCTCCTGTTCGCCGGGTTGGGTAAAATATATCGAACATTATTATCCTGAATTATTGGATCACTTATCAACGGCAAAATCACCGCACATGATGTTGGGTACATTGCTGAAAACATATTATGCAGAAAAAATGGGAATTGATCCTGCTAATATGGTGGTAGTATCCATTATGCCATGCACTGCAAAGAAATTTGAAGCGCAGCGCCCTGAAATGATGGATAGCGGATACCAGGATGTAGATTATGTGCTGACAACCCGTGAAACTGCACGTTTGATTAAATCAAGCGGGATTACTTTTGAAAATCTACCTTCTGAAGATTTTGATGAAGCATTCGGCACTGGTTCTGGTGCTGCGGTTATATTCGGTACAACCGGTGGTGTTATGGAAGCAGCATTGCGCACTGCTAATTTCTTGTTAACCATGCCCACCGCTGATGTTCCTGATATAGTAACACCTGAAATGTTGGGAAAGGTCGACTTTACTCCTGTACGTGGTTTAGAAGGCGTGAAGGAAGCGACAGTTGACCTTAATGGTGTAGTATTGAAGGTTGCAGTAGCACATGGTTTGTTAAATGCGAAAATAATAGTTGAGCAGATTGCCAAAGGTACATGCGAATATAATTTCATTGAGATTATGGGGTGTCCCGGGGGATGTATCGGCGGTGGCGGAAGTCCGATGCCGACAAATACCGATATTCGCAAAAAACGCATGGCAGCAATTTATAACGAAGATGAATCGCTGACCTTGCGCGCGTCACATGACAACCCGATAATAAAGCAGATTTACGCAGAGTTCTTAGGTGCACCGTTAAGTCATAAATCTCATGAGTTATTGCATACATCATATACCAAGCGCGAAATATAAGGAGAAATGAAATGCGAGTACAAGAAACCGTTACTGGTACTATCTTGATAATAGATAAGAATGAACGTTTACCACGTGAGAAATCTGTATTTGAAGATGCTGGATTCACAGTTATCACAGCTATTAATTCTGAAGATGGAATTAATAAAGTGCGTGAGTTTCATCCTGATGTAGTGATATCTGAAGTAATGCTCGAAAAAGCAGATTCAGGTTTCGTTTTAGGTTATAGAATGAAACAAGACGATGAACTGAAAGAAATTCCTCTAATTTTGTTAAGTTCAATTTTTGCACAAACCGGTAAAATATTCGACCTTAGCAGTCCGGAGTCTCGCCGCTGGATTAAAGCTGATTTATACCTCGAAAGACCAGTAGCACCTGATAGGTTGCTTGCAAAAGTAAAGTCATTTATTATTCAGTCCCGCAAACAGTAAAATAAAACTCCCCTGCAAAAAATGCAGGGGAGTTATGTTTTATCTCTTACCGTAAGTATATGCTTCATCATACATGGCGATAATATTTTCAATCGGTGTATTTGCCTGCATATTATGGCATGATGCTAAAATGTATCCGGTATTGTCACCGGCAAGTACGTCTATATTTTTCCTGACCTCTGCCCGTACTTCATCAGGTGTTCCAAATGGAAGTATAGATTGATTTTCTACTGCACCGTGAAATGTTATTTGATTTCCATATTTTGCCTTTAATTCTACAACATCCATTCCTGGACAATTCCATTGCACGGGATTTAATACATCAATACCCATCTCAATTAAATCTGGAAGGAATTCGGACATAGCACCATCATCATGGTGAAAAACTTTTATACCAAATTCTTTGCATAAATCTATACATCGCTGCATGTAAGGTTTATAGAATTCCCTGAATGTATTCATTGAAATCAATGGTCCAGCCTGCGAACCGAGATCGTCAGTTACCTGGGCAAGGTCAATTAATCCATCACATGCTTCAAACATTTTTCGATGATAACTTATAAAAGAATCGCATATTTTATTTAATAAATAGTGGGTGAATTCTTCATCTTCGTGCGGATCAATTAATGCATTTTCCATCCCGCGCAGTAAAGTGTGGTAATAAAGCATAGCCATGTATCCGCATTGTATTATTTTATTTTCGCGTTGTTTCTTCGCATTTTCACGCATGTTGCTGTAGCTGAACCAATCAGCCTGCGGCCAGTTAAATTTTTCTAAATCTTCAATAGTAGTTGCTTCTGCCAACGGAAAGTATGATTGTTCATAATATTCACCGGATTCAAATGTCTGTTTTTTATGCCTGCATCCCCAAATGTCTGCGTATTCATCCGGACCACATATAGGCAAAGTCGGGCCTATATATTCAGCCCCGATACCACCCATACCATCAATATGCAATTCTTGAATAATTTTTTCTGAACTGCCAAAATGTTTCTCCAACTTTTTCCATACTTCAGGTGTTGCCCAAATATCAGTAGGTACTCTGTCGTATGGTTGATGATTTATAGCAGCCAGCATTCTTTCGCGAGAGTTCATGAAGTTCTCCTTTTGATTTCTTCATACTATTCTTTGATGGTTATCTATTTCCTTTTGATATGGTCTTGATATTGAAAAAATGTAAATATATTATGGGCAAATATTATACCAGAAATGGATTTAAATTAAAAATTAAATGTCTAATATTACCCGATTAAAAAATGTTTTACCTTCCCGCATCATATGCAATGCCTTCAATGCATCATCTAATTGGTATCGGTGAGTAATCATATTTTTTACATTTAATTTACTTTCTGAGATGGCTTGAAGTGTAGCCGCCCATTCATTATATGGTTCCAGTGTGCTGTTCCACGTGCCATGAATAGTTAATTCTTTACGCAATAATTGAGACACTATAGATCGTTCTATCAAGACATCTTTTGAAGGATTGCCCAGTAATAATATTCGACCATTTTTAGCGGTGAATTTTATTACTTGTTGATAAATCGCCGGTGCACCGGTTCCCTCAACTGCCACATTAAACTTTCTATCTTTTAAAACTTCTTCAATCGAAGTCTCCATACTGTTGATGTACTCAGCATCTGGTACAATTTTTCTACCGGCATTTAATTTGTCATTTGAAATATCTGCCAATACTACGTTTGATGCACCAAATATGAATGCCCATTGCGCCATCATTAGTCCAATAGCCCCGGCACCGAATATTAACACCGAGTCGCCAGTAGTTACTTTAACATTGCGCATGCCATGTTGTGCTACTGATGCTGGTTCACAAAGTGCTGCTTCGGCAGCAGAAACACCGTCAGGTGCTGGCACAATATTCCAATATGGTACTTTAATATATTCTGCAAAACCGCCATCACAACGGGAACCGAAATAATTGTAGCTATCGCATTGCTGAAATCGCTGTTCTAAACATGAAGGGCATTTTCGGCATGGCAATAATGGGTAGATAGCAGCTATTTGACCAATTTTATATGGACAATTATTTCCAGTTTCAATAATTTCTCCAGCGAACTCATGACCGGGAATTAATGGAAACGAATATGTTCCGTCTTTAAATACGCGACTAATATCAGAACCGCATACCCCGGCAGCATTTATCTTAATTATACAGGCTTCTTCGCCTTTTATTAATGTTGGTGTCGGCACATTTTCAATTCGCAAATCATCTATTGCATGTAAAACAGCAGCTTTCATTATTTCCCCATTATATTTTACTTATCGCATCTTTCCAGTAGTTGATAGATGAGGTAAAATCTTCGATAACTCGATAATCATTCGGCCAGCGTTCGCGATGACCCAATTCAAGAATTAATGAGCAGTCAGTACAACCCATTTTTGTTAATGTGTTTAACACTTCATCTGCTTTTATCCGACCTTTTTCATTATGTTCAGGGGTAAAAGGCACATGTCCCATGCCGGCTTTATATGACTGTTTCAGGTGGATGGTAGGCGATTCATGAGCAAAGGCGCGCAGCCAGGCATGCGGGTCGGTATCATCAGGATTGTCAGACTGTAAATCGCCATGATCGACATCAAGACATATTTTCATCGGTATAGCAATATTCTTATTGGCTTCTGTTATCATGTAACGGGTTTCTTCAATAGTTCCGGCAAATTCGCGCGGCACAGACATCGGCTCAAAATAGACATATTTCAATCCTTTTCCAGCGCCATATTCTGCGACTTTCTCCCAGTTGCGAAAACCTTCCTGCATCATTGCCATTCTGCGCGCAGGATCATTATTATCATTAAAAGATAATATGCCAAAATGGCTTCCCGTTGCTTCTGCTCCCATAATAATTGACATATCGACCATCGTTTTAAAACATTCAACCCAAATTTTTCTTTCTTCCGGGTCTGGCGAAGTTAAATGGTTTAATCGGGTCCAGGCGTCAGTAAAGGTTTGCTGTATCCAGATTCCTTTGTTATCGCATAATCTCCGAATTTCTTCTGCTTTGTGTAATACATAGTCTCGCGGCCAAAACGGATTTAGTAAAGTTACTGTAAATTGAATAACATCTACTTTAAAATCATCTGCTACAATTTTTGTCCAGATATCAGGTTCTGGATATCTATTAACTGCAAATCCGGTATTCACGCCAATTCGAAACATTAAATTACCTCTTATTTATTCTCCGGTGCTTATTAAATCTGTTAATGGACTGCTTGCTGTTGCGTATAATTTTTTTGGTATCCTGCCGGCTTCAAACGCTAATCGACCGCCATCAGTAGCTAATCGCATAGCTATTGCCATTTTGACAGGATCTTTGGCCTGGGCAATTGCTGTTTGCATTAATAGCGCCTGCACGCCAAGTTCCATGGCAAATGCAGCGTCACTGGCAGTGCCTACACCTGCGTCTACCAAAACAGGAACTTTCGCATGCTCAACGATGATTCTTATATTATATGGGTTGCGAATACCCAGACCACTGCCAATAGGGGCAGCAAGCGGCATAACAGCAGCACAGCCAAGGTCTTCTAATTTTCGGCAGACAATAGGGTCGTCAATGCAATATGGCATTACGATAAACCCATCATTAACTAATTCTTTAGCCGCTTTAAGCAATTCTTCATTATCTGGAAATAAAGTTTTCTCATCACCGATTACTTCCAACTTCACCAGATTAGTTTCCAATGCTTCTCGTCCAAGCTGGGCAGTTAAAACAGCATCTTTGGCAGTATAACATGCAGCAGTATTTGGCAATATCGTAAGTTTTTTTTCTTTAATATATTCATAGACATAAGAGAACTCCGGTTTTGCCGGATCCATTCGTCTGATGGCAACAGTAACAATTTCTGCACCACTGGCATTAATGGCAGCAGCCATGATTTCCGGGGTTGGATATTTTGCAGTACCTACTAAAAGTCTGCTGGTGAACTCTTTATCTGCGATTTTCCATTTTGACATGATGTTTTCTACCTCTTTTTTACCCACCGGCAACAGCGCGAATAATTTCTACTCGGTCGCCTTCACATAATATTGTTGTTTCATGGGTTGATTTTTTTACTACTTTATCATTGCATGCTACGGCGGTGCCGGCAGTTGGTATATTATTTATTGCCAGTAATTGAGCAACAGTACTGTTATCAGCTATTTCGATTTCTTTTCCATTTAAAACAATTTTCATATTTATGCTCCAGGAACTTTACCTGCTTTATACTTACCATCAGCGAATCTATTTATATTAAATAGTGCGATAATGTCAGGTGTTGAACCGGATATTATTAATTCAGCGATTGTTTGTGAAATTACCGGTGTTAATAGTAAGCCATTCCTGAACATTCCGGTTGCCATAATATAGCCAGCAAGGCTGGTATAACCCAGAATCGGGTGATTGTCAGCGGAACCAGGACGCAATCCAGCCCAGGTTTCTATGATAGTGCATTTATCCAGATTTGGCAGCAGCTCTTTTGCACCGCTTAATAATTTATGTATTCCCCACACAGAGTTTGATTTGTTAAATCCAACTTCTTCCATTGTTGCCCCTAAAAATAATCTGTTGTCATGACGGGGAACCATATAACTGCGCGGTGACCTGATTACGTGATTTAAAAATGTTGGTGTTGGCAATTCAATTGCCATCATTTGTCCGCGAACTGGAAAGACAGGTGGTCGTAATGTTTCATCTGGTACGTCGATTGTAGCAGACCAAGCTCCAGCGGTGTTTATTATTATATTCGCAGTGTAATCACCGATTATCGTTGAAACGCCACTTGCTTTGCCATTATCACTATTTATCTTTATTACCTGTGCACCATTAACAATATCAACGCCACGTATTCTACAGGCTTTTTCTAATGCAGGTACCAGTAATCTATTTTCAACATGCCTATCACCTGGAAGATACATGCCACCACGCACTAATTGACTGAGTTCAGGTTCTTTACTTCGTGCTTCATCACCAGTTATCCATTCAACTTCTAACCCGTCATTTTTTTGCAATTGATAAGTACGACGAAATTCGGCTTCATCTTCATCGGTTACAGCAAGAGCCATTGTACCGGCTTCGCGATGGTAGCATTTAATACCGGTTTCCTCTTCTACATCTGCGCGATAAGCCGGATACCTTCGATTGCTTTCTATGCATAGTTTCTGAAAAGCACCTTCGCTCAACTCACCTTGTGGTGCAAGCATACCAGCAGAAGCCCATGAAGCTTCGCGACCGGGTTGATGACGTTCCAAAATACGAACATTCAGTCCATTACCCGCTAATTCACGGGCAATGCTCATGCCAATAATTCCGCCACCTAAAATTAATATATCAGAAGATTTCATTAGTAGTCTTTCGGTGTTTATTTTCGAGTTAATTTTACCGTATAGTAAGATTAGAATCAAG
Source organism: uncultured bacterium (assembly GCA_964638715.1). Lineage (GTDB taxonomy): Bacteria > Armatimonadota > Hebobacteria > CAIYQO01 > CAIYQO01 > JBAXQQ01. The sequence goes on from CAZWZF010000002.1 coordinate 82,722, forward strand.
GAAAAATCGGCAGAAACCATGATTTCTGCCGATTTTAATGATATTATTCAGATAAATTTAATTTGTGATATTAGCTTGAACAAATTTATACCCAAGTGCTTTAATTCCAGCAACAGTTGTTTTTAAGTAACTGATATCAACGAACCAGTGGAAATAGAAACCTGACATTGAATCTCTAACAGCCATATTCTTTCTTGCTCTTTCAATTAAATCGGCAGGAAATTGCGGTCCTTGATATGGACCGCCAAGAGTATCAATATATCCAAGGTTTTCAGGGCTGCGGAAGAAACCGAATTGATCTTTTTGAGTTACATACGGCAACACTTGTTGTAATAGATATGTACTTCCATCTGCTCCGTTTGCAAATGATAAACCGCGGTCTACACTCACTTTATATAATTTTATAAAAGCTTTATAGTCATCAGATGATGCTATATAATGCGGGGTGTTCCAAGCAATACAATTCCATCCTTGCTTTGCACATATTTGTTGACCGGTTTTAATTCTATTTAATGCCCATGCTGTACTATCTTCTGGTACAGGGCCATTAAATACCTGCATTCCAGCAGAATCTAAAGTCATTCTATAAAACTCGAAATCGTCTCCAGTCACTCCATTATATGGATTTAGGATGTTGCTATATTGATGAGTGTATCCGTGTTGTATAAGTTTTCCACCTTTATTTAAGCAATAGTTGATAGCTTTAATAAATTGAGTATTTCCTTCTATTTTCACTGTTGTTGGCACACCATTAGTATATTCACCAAGCGGGTCGCGAAATTCCGGGATAATACAAATACCGAAAGGAACTTTTTCAGAATACAGATAATCTGCAATGGCTTTCAGGTAAGAAGGCGGGGTATCAGGATGGACATCTTCAATTCGAACGAAAGCTTTATGAACTGTCGTATGAGGTATACCGAAAAATTCATGGAATATATCAGCCAATACCCAACCGCGATCTGCCATATAGGCATACATGAATGGATTATCACCTATAAACCATAAATTATTGCCTTTTACAGCATAAGGTACTGTTGCACCTTGAGCATTTTCAGCAGTTGCCAAAACAGTCGCAATTGAAGAATCTAAGACATCAACAACAGTAATTGTTGGGTCGTATTGTGATTTTGCTAATTTATAACCTTTAAAATTGATATTTGGATAACCGGATGTATCTATACCACGGTAACGTATACCAAATTTCCCTTCGAATGCAGAATTATATGATGACCAATCCGGGGCAACTGCAACCTTCCACAGATTATAACCAAGCCACATAACTGGCTTGGTTGTTATTAAGATATCATCTTTAAATGCCTGGGGTAATGGGGTATCATACAATGCGCCATAATAAATGATTGAATCATAATTCAAATAATCATTTTTTTGATAGCTTTCAACTGGTTTACGAACAGTTGTAACATCAAAATGAGATATCATATTCGTTAATTGGACAGAATAAAGAGCACCCATCCATCCAAAATCACCAGTTGAATCATAAAGTATCAGTGTTGATTTTCCCGTGGCAGACGAGTCTGGGATAGAAGTTGCGGTTGCGAATATACCTGCAGACTTATTAACAGATTTTCCTTTTAATTTAATTACACGATTTGAAATAAAATCATTTTGCGATATATTTTTTGCAAGTAATGTGCTTCCTATTGTAGATGGTGTAGAATAAATAGCTCTGCCAGCAGGAGGAAATAATAGCGATATTATTCCTGATGCAATTAATAGCACCACGAATAACATAACCGGAAAGGTTTTTATCTTCATTACATAATTCTCCTATAACATAATTCCATATAATTCCATAAATGTATAGAAATCAAGTATTTTTTTTTAATATTTTTTTTCATGATAAATGTCATAGCAGTTAGTGATATAATAAAGTATAAATAGACACGAAGCAAAAAAGGAGAAAGTATATGTCAATGTTTTGTTATCAGTGCGAACAAGCTGCTAAAGGCAGTGGATGCACGATGGTTGGGGTCTGCGGTAAATCACCTGATGTTGCTGCTATGCAGGATTTATTAATCTACGGCGTCAAAGGGTTGGCAATGTATGAACATCGCAATATCCAACTGGGTATTGGTGATCGAGTAACAGGCTTATTTATCGTTGAAGTATTATTCACTACAGTTACCAACGTAAATTTCGATGTTAATAGCCTGGCAACTATTGCATTAAAAGTAGCACAAATGCGAGACAATGCTAAAGTGCGTTATATTAATGCATATAAAGTAAAAAATGGCAGCGAACCTGTTGAATTAGGTGGTCCAACAACATGGCAGCCTGGCGAATCTGTTGCTAAAATGATTGCACAAGGCATGAAAGTAAGCATTCAAGCTGAACAAACTCAATTTGGCGATGATGTTACCGGATTGCGCGAATTAATTATTTATGGTTTAAAAGGCACAGCCGCTTACGCAGATCATGCTTATGTTTTAGGACAGGAAGATGACAGTGTATATGCATTCTTTGCTGAAGCATTGAATTTTATTGCTGAAGAAAAGCATGACTTGAATGAATTAGTTGCCATGACTTTGAAAGTTGGCGAAGTTAACCTGAAGGTTATGGAATTGCTTGATGCTGCTAATACTGGTACTTATGGTCATCCAAGTCCTACCAGTGTTCGGGTAACACCAGTTGCAGGCAAGGCTATTTTAGTCAGTGGTCATGATTTGTTAGATTTGAAGATTTTACTGGAACAAACAGAAGGCAAAGGTATCAATATATATACCCATGGCGAAATGCTGCCGGCACATGGTTATCCTGAATTGCGTAAACATTCACACCTGGTAGGGAATTATGGCGGCGCATGGCAAGACCAGGCAAAAGAATTTGATGTATTCCCAGGTGCAATCCTGATGACTACAAACTGTATTCAAAAACCGCGTGATACTTATCATAACAGAATATTTACTACCGGTTTAGTACAATGGCCGAATGTTACTCATATATCTGCAGAAAAAGATGGCAGCAAAGATTTTTCAGCCGTTATTGACGCGGCGTTAATGTCACCAGGTTTTACTGCTGATGAAGCTGAACATACAATCATGGTTGGATTTGGTCATAATGCAGTGTTAGGGGTTGCCCCTGTTGTTATTGATGCTGTAAAAACCGGTAAAATCCGCCATTTCTTCCTGGTGGGTGGTTGCGATGGTGCAAAGAGCGGTAGAAATTATTATACCGACTTTGCTACTTCTGTACCTGATGATTGCGTCATTCTCACATTGGCTTGTGGCAAGTTCCGTTTCAACAAATTGCCATTTGGCGATATCGGCGGCATCCCACGTTTACTTGATATCGGACAGTGCAATGATGCATATTCAGCGATTAAGATAGCTGTTGCTCTTGCTGATGCTTTCGGAATCAGTGTCAATGAGCTGCCATTGTCGATGGTATTGTCATGGTATGAACAGAAAGCGGTTTGTATCTTGCTGACATTACTGCATCTTGGCATTAAAGATATCCGTCTTGGTCCAAGTTTACCGGCATTCATAACCCCGGCTGTACTTGATGTATTGGTACAAAACTTTAATATTATGCCAATCACCACACCAGAAGCAGACCTGAAAGCGATTTTAGGCTAATCAAATAAAACCCGCAGAGATGTTGCTAACGTTTCTGCGGGATTTTTTTGTCTTTTCTAATGAGTTGTGATATTAAATCAGTTCTGCCAACAGATTCCAAAGCGAGTTTTGCTGTTTTGCTGAACTCTTCTTTATGACACAGCAATATTGCACGTTGATATGATTTTTCTTTTTCAGTTCTTGCAACATATAATTGTTCGCCAGTTATCGGATCAATGCCGGTATAATATATTGACGCAGCTATTGTTAGTGGTACCGGATAATAATCCTGAACTTGTTCCGGTCTGATATTTTCTCGTTGCAGAAATAATGCTAAATCAATCATATCATTAAGAGTGCATCCGGGATGACCACTGATAAAATAACCAACCAATTCAGATTTTCCGCCACATTCATTATATTTATTTACAAATCGCTGGTATACTTCAACACCAGGTTTTCTCATAACTTGCAATACCTTTGTTGAAATATGTTCCGGGGCGATTTTTAATCTTCCGCTGATATGGTGCTTTGCCAGTTGGCGCAAATATTCACCAGATTCATCTGCCAGCAGCAAATCGAACCGTATGCCGCTGCTGATAAATAAATGTTTCACTCGTGGCATCTTGCTTGCTGCTTGCAATAACTTAACAGCATGAATGTGGTTAGTATTTAAATTTTTGCATATATCAGGAAACAGGCATGTTCGGTGAGTACAACCAGCTTTCCCTTTCCGGCATCCGGTACGGTACATATTAGCAGTAGGTCCGCCAAGGTCTGTTATAGTTCCGTGAAAATCAGAATGTTTTGTTAATCGGGTTATCTCTTTAAGAATATTATCTTGCGATCTGCTGCTGATAACTTTGCCTTGATGCGCGCCAATTGCACAAAATGCACATCCACTATAACATCCACGATGTGTGGTGATACTATCTTTTATCATTGTATAAGCTGGAATATTTTGCCCCGAATAAGCGGGGTGGGGGGAACGGGTAAAAGGCAGATTGTAAACAGCATCTATCTCTTCTTCAGTTAGTGGTGAGGATGGCGGGTATACGATAACAGAGCGATCCCCATGTGATTGTATAAATGTTTTGTCAAATGGACTGGTGAATATTAATTGCGACATCTGGTTATACGCTAATTTCCCAATGTCTGATTTAACGCTGACAGCGTTAAAATCAGGCAATATGACTACATCATCATGAATATCAGCGTTAGCAATAATATGTGATGTACCGGGTATTCCTGTTAATGGTTGATTATTGCTTAATCGCGACATTGTCATCGCTAATGCTCGTTCTGCCATGCCATATATTAATATTTCAGCTTTTGTATCAAAAAGAATTGCGCGTTTAACTTTATCCTGCCAATAATCATAATATGCAAATCTGCGTAATGATGCTTCAATGCCACCGAGAATTATTGGCACATCTTTATATGCCTGTTTTGCCATTGCGCTATATACGATAGTTGCATTTGCCGGTCTATTGCCGGATTTACCACCGGGAGCATAATCGTCGTCGCTTCTTGGACGACGCATGATAGTTTGCCGCATTAGGTTGCTATCCAGATTCCCCGCTGTTATACCCCAGCACAATCGCGGTTTGCCAAGTAGTTTAAAAGCATTAACATCATGATAATCTGGACTCGAAATAATTCCAACACGATAACCAAGCCATTCAAGAAATCTACCAATGATTGCTGCACCAAAAGAAGGATGGTCAACATAAGCATCGCCAGATATTAGAATCACATCACAATAATCCCAACCGCGAAGCTGCATTTCTTCCCAACTCATTGGTAACGGTCTATCAAGAACCTGAATATTTACACTGGTACGCCAGCATTTATCAGTAATCGGCAATTGTTTAATCACGAATTAATTATATCAAATTAGACAAAGTTCTGTTATTTAACAAAGTAAAAGATTATTTGTCATAATTATATCTATTCAAAATATGTTTTTTACGGTAAAATAAAAGTGTCAGTGAGATTTCACAACTATTTAATGGTTTTGTCATAGCGCTGTAACCTGCGCGTAGTAGTATTCATTCATCACACCTGGCGCGTGAGGTATTAATTTTGAAGACCTTATTTACAGCTTTATTTGCGGCAACCGGTCTAAACCAGACAGACCCAAATCTATTATTAGTAGGTTTGTGTCTGGTGTTGTCTTGCATATTATCTCTTCTATTTACACCTATATCCATCAAATTAGCACATCGTTATGGCGTATTAGACGCACCCGGAGAAAGGCGTGTCCATAAACATCCAATCCCAAGATGGGGTGGTTTAGCGATGGGTGCTGCGTTTATTGTCAGCATATTTCTCATTACACCTTTGCGGCAATGGCTTACTGAAGCAAATATGATTAATACCCGAGTCGTTGGAATTGTCGTAGGCGGGATGTTAGTAACCATACTTGGTGCTGTTGATGATAAATATTCAGTGTCACCGAAAGTTAAATTGTTGGGGCAAATAATTTGTGCGGCAGTAATGGTTATCTGTTTTAATGTACGACCATTGGTGATTTTTGATTTTGATTTAACGAATAATCACAATTTAGAACTATACAGCTATATTATCGGAATAATATGGGTTGTAGCAATTACAAATACTATTAATTTAATTGATGGTTTAGATGGATTAGCGGCGGGTACATGTGGTATAGTAGCAATGACATTCGTTACTATTGCTATGATAACGCGAGAAGCCACTGGTGAGGCAATGCTGGCGGCAGCATTAGCAGGAGTTTGTTTAGGTTTTCTACGTTATAATTTTAATCCTGCAAAAGTTTTCATGGGAGATGCAGGAAGTCATTTCCTCGGATTTACTATAGCAGGTTTATCGTTGTTGCATAATTGGAAGGTTGCAACAGGAGTTGCATTCGCGGTTCCAATATTAGTACTGGCAGTTCCAATTTTCGATACCTTATTTGCAATAATACGTCGCGCATGGCGGCATCAGCCTATTTTTAGTGCTGATAAAGGTCACTTGCATCATAGGTTGCTGGCTTTAGGAATGAATCAGCGCCTGGTAGTATTAACAATTTACTTGCTGACTGCAGTATGTTGCATAGTTGCAGTATTTTTAGCTCGCGGTCGTATGCCGCAATAATAAACAAAAGGAATTATTTTTATGCCAAAAACTGTGGTATGTGTGGTCGGGACACGTCCTGAAGCTGTAAAGATGGCACCAGTTATACGCGCTTTGCATGACTCGCCTGATTTTATCTGTAAAGTTGTACTTACAGCCCAGCATCGTGAAATGCTGGATCAGGTAATGCGACAATTCGAATTAAAGGGTGATGCCGATTTAGATATCATGTCTCCTCGCCAGACTTTACTGCAAATTACCACTCGTGCTTTAGAGGGATTAGATATAGTTTATGCAGAATTAAAACCTGATATCGTACTGGCTCAAGGCGATACAACAACAGTATTTGCAGCGGCATTAACCGCATTTTACGCGCACATTCCATTTGCTCATGTAGAAGCCGGACTGCGTACATTTAATAAATATTCGCCATTCCCCGAAGAAATGAATCGCCGCCTTGCTGGTGTATTGACTGACATTCATTTTGCCCCGACTCCAGAAAGTGCAGCTAATCTGGTGCGTGAAGGATATAAAGATAATATTTATATAACCGGAAATACTGTGACAGATGCTTTGATTTGGGCGGCAGAACGCGGAAAATTGCCGGAAGATTTAAAATGGATTGACACTATTACCGGTCCATTAATTTTAGTTACAGCACATCGTCGCGAAAACTGGGGAGAACCATTAAGGCAGTCATGCCTGGGAATGTTGGATTTAATAGAAAAAGTTCCTAATGCACATTTAATATATGCAGTTCATAAAAATCCTGTAGTACAGGAAATAGCGAAAGAAATTTTAGGAAATCACCCTCGGGTAAAATTAATCGACCCGCCTGATTATTTTGATTTTATTCAGATTATGAAACGTGCACGTTTAATTTTGACAGATTCTGGTGGTATTCAAGAAGAAGCACCAAGTTTGGGTGTACCAGTTTTAGTTTTACGGGATACAACTGAAAGGCCTGAAGCAATTGTCGCCGGTGTAGCGAAGTTAATTGGCCCAATTCGTGAGAAAATAGTCGAAGAAGGCTTGCCTTTATTAATTGATAATGCAGCACATGCGAAAATGGCACGCGCGGCTAACCCGTATGGTGATGGGAAAGCATGTGCGAGAATTGTTGGAATACTCAAATATTTCTTTGAAATGTCGAAAGAAATACCAGAAAACTTTAAAGTTTAGAAAACTGTAAAAATATGCCAAAAACAAATCTGTCACAAGAAGAAATTGATAAAATATGTGCTGAAAATAACCCGATGTTTTCCATCGGGTGGTGGCGCATGGTGGTAAAATATCTATTTTATGCTTTCGTCGCGATATTCATATATTTAATCTTTAAAAATTATCTTCATATTGCTGCCACAGTATTTTTAATGGCAGCGGTGTTGACATACCTGCTTCAGCCTCTTGTCGCAGCGGTATTATCATCTTCAAAATATCAGGATTCGCCAATCGCAAAGGCAATTGCGGTATTGTTCATTTATGTGATATTGATAGCTGGGATTATTGTTTTCGGTAAATCTATACAGGTATCATTACAAGATGACTGGCGTGATTTGCGCCATATTTTCAGTGTTTGGATATTAAGCGGACAATTACCACAACATTATCAAAATATTGTTAGCTGGTATGTTAATACAATTCCGGAAGATATAAGAATCAGTATTGCAGCACAGTTAAAAAGCCAATTACAAAATCCAGATAATACGATGATTACAAATTTATTAGCCTGGATAATGCAATGGGGACAAAAAACCATTAATTCTTTGGGTATGTTAATTGAGTTTATTTTTGTACCATTGTTAACATTTTATTTCCTAACAGATTCACACAAGATTCGTGATCAGATAATGGATTTCTTTCCAATAGAACGACGTAAAACAGTTATCGGTTATAGTGTCGGCATGGGTAAAATTTTGCAGCATTATGTACGTGGGCAGGCTATTTTATGTTCAATAGCATGGATAGTCGTAACAATTGCGACATTACTTTTAGGCATTAAAGGTGCTTTATTATTAGGAATAATTGCTGGTTTATCACGTGCAATACCTGTAATCGGCCCTGTAATCGGCGGTATACCATTGTTGTCAGCGGTACTATTGCTCCCGGATTCCAGCGGTTCAACATTCTGGTGGGTACTTATTGGATTTACCCTGTTGCATCTATTTGAAAGCAAATATCTGATGCCGCGCATTCTCGGAGAACATCTTGGCCTGCACCCGGTATTAGTTATCGGTTCATTATTGATTGGGTATTCGATGATGGGCTTCTTAGGAATGTTTATTGCCCCGCCTGTATTAGCTATGATTATTTTTGTTTTAAAAGTACGTCGCGGTGAGGCGAAATTGCATGAACATGAAATAAAAGAAGTACCCGAAGTAGTTCCTGATACACCAAAATCATAATTATCTATAAGGCTGCCGTAAAACAGTCTTCAATTTATCAGGAGCTGTTTTACGAAAATCTGACAAGTATATTTCATGATGTTTCCCACATAACTGATGACCGCTTTTTAATATTTCATCATGTATTTTGACGATATTCGGTCCCTCATCTGCAAATGGTCCAATATGCATTATCTGCATCGCTTCGCCTTCGCTGTATTCGCAAAATTTTAATTTTAATAAATATTCAGATGGTTTCTTTGTCATCAATTTTTTAATAGCTTTATTTATTACATCAAATGTGACATATTCTGGCTGCATTATCATTAAAGTCCATTGCCATTTATCTCGTTGTGCAACATTAAATATTGCGTCATTTTGCATCCACCATAAGCCTTCAAGCGGCATTACACCATAATCTATCCCGATATCATTTCTAACCATAAATTTTATTGTATATGATAAAGAGAACAATGCTTCAATACCAGATTGAAATGATTCAGAAATTGTTGGATCTCCAATGCCATCAAACATTAAAAAATTAAATGATGGGACATCTACATTGACGGGAAATTTCGCAGTTGGATTATAAAGATTTTTCAATTCAGTTTTAATATCGCGCTTTATCATCATTTTATCCTTTTATTCATAATAACTATCTGGTAAAATACCGACGGATAAAATATAACAATTTAAGGTGGAAAAATGCAAGTTAACTGGAAAAAAATAACAACGTTTTTATTAATTACGTTTGGTATTAGTTATAGCTGGATATTTACCGCGTATGGTCTTAAATTAGATCAGAATCAGAATATCTATAAAGTTGTTTTAATATCATATATGCTTATTCCTGCATTATCTGCGGTAATTACTCAACTAATTTATAAAGAAAAAATCATCGTACCTTTGCAAATAAATTTTAAAGTATCTCACTGGTGGGCTATTGCATGGATATTACCGCTTGTTATCGCATTGCTTGCTTTTGCTGTGGCGTTATTTTATCCAGGAATACACTTTTCACCTGGTATGGCTGGAATGTTTGAAGTTTACAAAGATGCTATTCCACAGAATAAATTGTCGGAATTACATGCTCAAATCGCAAAAACTCCAACGATATTGATGATGCTGTTAATGTCCGCAGGTGGTTTAATTGCAGGATTAACATTAAATGCAGTTGCAGCATTTGGTGAAGAATTAGGGTGGCGGGGATTATTATTCAGAGAATTGGCACCCCTTGGTTTTTGGCGGAATTCGTTATTGATAGGCTTAATTTGGGGAATATGGCATGCCCCAGTAATATTCCATGGTTACAATTATCCTCAGCATCCGAAAATCGGCGTATTCATGATGATCGGATTTTGTTTATTGTATACCCCAATTATTTGTTATTTGCGATTAAAATCAAAATCAGTTATTGCAGCAGCAATTTTGCATGGAACAATAAATGGTACAGTTCAAATGTCTATCGCTTTTCTTGCTGGCGGCAATGATATTACTCGCGGGATAATGGGATTGCCAGGTATTATAGTTTTAGTAGTTTTGACAATTATATTGGCAATATTTGTCAGAAAACCTGATATGAATGAATTGAACGTATAAAATGTTATAAAATTTGACATAGATATATTAAATCTCTATAATTTTCTCGATCTGAAAATGCCGGTTTAAATACCGGGGTGGTCGGGAAGGAGTTGATATTACATGGTAATGGTAGATGTCCGCGATGGCGAATCTCTTGATGCCGCTATTCGCAAACTGAAACGTCAAGTTCAGTCTGCTGGCATTTTGGAAGAAGCACGTCGTCATGAACGATATGAAAAACCCAGCGAACGCCGTCGCCGCATGGAAATTGCTGCATCCCGGCGAAAAAGAACCAATAATAATACTGGTGAGTAGTTAAACTTTAGTGGGGTGTGAATAATCACACCCCACCATTTCTCTTCTGGAGCTATACTGATTGCCTCAAATTGATGATTCGCAAAAAACTTCTGATATTAGCACCAGGCAGGTAGTATTTGCAGATTTTAACGAAGCTCTTGCTGTGCTTGGTCCACGAGATGCCCATTTACGGGTCATTGAACGTATTTTTAATGCTTCACTCATCTTACGCGGAACAACGTTAGATATTTCCGCACCGGTTGATTCAACTCCTAAAATTCACCGATTAATAGAAAATTTTATTATGGCAGTTCGCAGCGGCGGACAAGTTACTCCTGCTGATATCGAATGTGCTGCCAATTTATCTATTCAAACCGCAACAGATTCTAATCTTTTTTCGGATGTGATATTAACTACATATCGTGGAAAGCAGATAACCCCTAAATCTAAAATTCAACAAAATTACTTGAAAGCAATCAAAAATGATGAACTTGTTTTTGGAATTGGTCCTGCAGGAACTGGCAAAACATATCTTGCGGTAGCAATGGCAGTGGCTATGTTGAACGCTAAACGTGTCCAGAGAATAATTTTAACGCGTCCAGCGGTTGAAGCAGGTGAAAGATTAGGCTTTTTACCAGGTGATTTACAAGAAAAAATTAATCCGTATTTGCGTCCGTTATATGATGCATTGTATGATATGCTTGATATAGATAGAGTTGAGCGATTGTTGGAAAAGAAGGTTATTGAAGTTGCTCCTCTTGCATTTATGCGTGGACGAACTATAAACGATGCGTTTATTATTGTCGACGAAGCACAAAATACTACTCCTGAACAGATGAAAATGGTTCTAACGCGATTAGGTTTCGGCTCTCGCGCAGTAGTAACCGGAGATATCACCCAAATCGATTTGCCAATAGGACAGCGCAGCGGTTTGATTGAAGTGAAAAGAATTATTGAACATGTAGAAGGTATTTCTTTCGTTACATTTGATGAAAGAGATGTAGTCCGTCATCCTTTAGTCCGCAAGATTGTTCAAGCGTATGACATATATCAAACTAAAAGAACGACAGCAGAATGAAACAATTTTCCTTTAAAATATGGTGGAAAAAAGTGATGCGGCAAGTGCGGTTGTTGCATTGGCATACCCCGGCAAGAGGAATACTATGGCTTGTTACTGTTGTAGCCCTCACCGCAATCGTATATACACACCTCGGATATTTTCAGATAGGTTCATCTATTGAATCATTTCATCCGGGAATGCCTGCTCCGCGCGATATTATTACACCTGTAAATATAACATGGGAAGATTCCGCAGAAACATTGCGTCTGCAACAAGAAGCCGCTGATAACAGCCCAATAGTATATGCCCGTGATCCTAAAGCTATTCCATTAACTATGACAAAGATTGACGAGTTGTTTTCTGAGATAAATAGTGGCAATACTGGTACCATGTTGATAAATGATGAAGCATATAATTTAATAAAAAGTATGACTGCAGGTGACCGTTTGTCTTTGCAAAATAAAGCGAAAGACGTAATTAGAAAAGCTATGGATGCTGGTGTAATTGATTCGTCAGAAAGTAGAAAACAAGCAGAAGCACGAATTAAAATGTTATCGGATACAATTAATAACAAGAAATTTGCAATAATAATATCTGCTATTGGCAAATCATCTGTATTGCAGCCGACTGAAATACCTGATAATCAGGCTACGCAAAATAATCGTGAATTAGCCAGAAATCGTGTCCCTAAAGTAATACATGAATATAAATCAGACGAAGTGATAATTCGAGCGGGACAGATAATTACTGCTGATGATATTGAGCAATTAAATAAACAACAGGTATTCTCACCCGGTTCATTATTACGTCTGATTCCAGTTGCGCTGCTCGCAGCACTTGCAGTTACCATGGTTGGAGCCTATTTAAGATATCATCAGACAAAGTTATATAACAAGCCGGAAAGACTGTTGCTGGTATCTGTACTTATCGTTGCGCCTTTATGGGCAACATTAAATTTAGGATATAAGCATTCTGACATGGTATATATGACAGTAATACCTTGTGCAAGTATGATGTTGGCTGGTTTGCTTGGTATTCAAGTAGCGATTATTTCCACAACCGTTATCAGTCTTTTAGGTGGTTTAATATCAGATCAGCAATTTGGTGCGACGTTGTTATCATTGGGCAGTGCTATTACTGGAATATTAGTTATACAAAGCATGTCTCCTGCGAGTAAAGCAATTAATGCGGTATTAATATTGTCTGTAACTAATTTCTTGCTGCAGATAGGTCTTCTATGGACCAGTCCAGGTGCGGCAATTCCATTCTCATTAAAAGAGGTCGGCTGGATGGCATTATGGGCATCAGAAGCAGCACTGCTGTCATCACTTATTGCTGTTGGTGCGATATCAATTTTAGCACGGCCATTTGGAATATTAACAAACTCGCGTCTTTTAGAATTATCAAACAGCAAAGAAATTTTATTACGCAGATTAATGAATGAAGCTCCCGGCAGTTATCATAGCAGTGTAATGGTTGCAAATATGGCTGAAGCCGCTGCGGATGCGATAGGAGCCAATTCGTTATTGGCAAAAGTTTCTGCTTTATATCATGACGTTGGCAAATTGAAACGTCCAGCATATTTTGCCGAGAATCAAGTGCCGCTTGGTATCGGTAATCCGCATGAAAAGTTATCGGCCAGAATGTCGGTATTAATTCTTACCAGTCATCCTCGTGATGGCGGGGAAATGGTTAGACAAAGCAAGTTCCCTGATGAAGTTGGAATGATAATACGCGAACATCATGGTACTACGTTAGCAGCATATTTTTATCATCGTGCCCGAAATGAATCTAATGGTAAAGAAGTTGCTGAAGCTGATTTTCGATATCCAGGTCCATTACCCAGCAGCCGTGAGTCTGCGGTTGTAATGTTGGCTGATCAGACACAGGCGTCTGTTAAGTCGCTCCGCGAGGCGACTCCGCAACGAATAGAATGGATGGTTGATGAGATAATTAAGAATCGACTGGATGACGGACAATTTGCAGATTGTGATATTACATTACGGGACTTGCGTATAATAAAAGAAGTATTTGTTAAGATTCTCACAGGGTTGTATACTTATACACGCCTTGAGTATCCTGATGTTAAAGGGGAAAAACGTGGCAATTCTAATACAACGGCAGCATAAAACAAAGATTCCAGTTGAATTATTGCGAACAGCAGCTAAGGAAGCGTTAGCGGAAAAAGAACTGAAGGCAGAAAAAGTAGAAGTCAGCATTTTGCTGATAGATGACGCTGAAATGGCACGTATGAATCAACAATATCGTGGTAAAGAAGGACCTACCGATGTTTTATCTTTTGCACAAAATGATGGTATGGTCATGCCGGGCACATCAAAAATGCTCGGAGATGTGGTAATATCTATTGACACCGCCGAACGGCAAGCATTAGCCGCCGGCAGAACTGTTGAAGAAGAGATCGCACAGTTGGTGATACATGGCGTTCTCCATTTGTTGGGATATGATGATGTCAATCAAACGGGTTATGAGGAAATGGTCGAGGTCGGACAAAGAGTCTGGGAGCGAGTCAGCATTTGATAATGTTGATGAACCAGCAACCGCCTCTTCTATGAAAAACAGATCGATTCTCGAAAGCTTTATACATGCTTTTGAAGGCTTATCACACGTAATGTGGACACAACGTCACGTACGGGTGCAGCTTTTCATGGTTATGATGGTGCTGCTCCTTTGCTTCACCATGAAACTAAGCATGATAGAAGTATTATTGGTTTTGTCAGGTACAGCTTTTGTTATTATGGCTGAATTATTTAATACTGCAATAGAAGTTGTTGTAAATATGATTACCAGTACATATCATCCGTTAGCTAAAATTGCGAAAGATGTGGCTGCCGCAGGTGTATTAGTAGCCAGTATATATGCTACCGCGGTTGGATTAGGTGTATTTCTCAGTCCTTCAATGATGTTAAAGTATAAAACAACAATGGTTCATTTTGAAGGTTTGGATTCTGGTACACTGTTAGTAATGATATTTGTCGGTTTAGCGACTTTGTTTATTCTCGTTCCACTGGCAAAAATAAAAGTGGGACATGGTACTCTCTTACGTGGTGGTGCTGTTAGCGGGCATTCGGCTGTTGCGTTTTTCTTTGCCGCTGCAATAGCTGTGAGTTCAGGTTATAACGTAATTGTTACCACTCTGGCATTTGTGCTTGCTATTTTAGTGGCACAGAGTCGTGTGGAAGGCAGAATACATACATTGCGTGAAGTATTATGGGGTGCTGCAGTTGCATTAACATTAATTGCGTTGTTGCTTGCTGTTAATGCATTCAAATATAAAATCCCATGAGGATGATATGCTGATAAATGAAATTATTGCTGATATTGAAAGGCTGAAAAAAGAACGAAATGCCATAATTATGGCACATAATTATCAACCGGCTGAAATACAAAAGATAGCAGATATTAACGGTGATTCTCTTGAATTAAGTATTCGCGCTGCAAATCTGCCGGAAATTGATGTCGTAGTTTTCTGCAGTGTTGATTTTATGGGTGAAACTGCAAAATTATTATCCCCGGAAAAAATAGTATTGCTTCCTGATGCTGAAGCGTTTTGTCCAATGGCAGAAATGATTAATCCTGATGGATTACGCGCGTTAAAGGCGCAGCATCCTGGCGTTCCAGTAGTTTGTTACGTCAATTCATCTGCTGCTGTTAAGGCTGAGGCTGATATCTGCTGCACATCTGCAAATGCGGTAAAAATTGTAAATAGTCTTGATGCTGATACTGTAATATTTGCTCCTGACAGAAATCTTGGTGCTTATGTTGCGCGATATACTGACAAGAAACTTATATTGTGGCAAGGTTATTGTCCAGTGCATAACAGGATATTGCCGGAACATGTAATTGCAAAAAAAGCCCTGCACCCAAATGCAAAAGTTATCGTTCATCCAGAATGCCTGCCTGCAGTGATAGATATAGCTGATTATGTGGTCAGCACTGGTGGAATGGTTAAATTAGTTAAAGAAAATGAAGCGGAAGAGTTTATAGTCGGTACTGAAGAAGGAATGATGTATAGACTGGAAAAAGAAGCTCCGGCTAAGAAATTCTATCATATTTCACCAATAGCATTCTGTCCAAATATGAATAGAACTACATTGGAAAAGGTACGCGATTCACTATTGAAAATGCAATATCCTATCGAAGTGCCATCTGAGATAGCTGAAAAAGCTAAGATAGCAATAGAACGGATGATTAATTTATCCCGGTAAAATAAAAGATGAATGATATCAATCCAAGTGGCAGGCATAACCTGCGCATAATTGAAATCATTACTTCACATGGTACAGTTGGAAGTGAAGAGAAAAACTTTGTGACCACTGTACATAAATTGCGCGAATCAGGTGATGAGGTTACAGTTGTTTACCCGCAGAATTCTCCCAATTTAGATTATTTTAAATTAGAAAAGTTGCAGTCGCCAGATTGGAAATGTCTCGGAAAAGCTGACTTAATATCAGTTTTGAAACTTGTAAAAATAATCAAGGAAAAACGCGCTGACATAATCCATGCTCATTCAGAAACGGCAGCAATTATTGCTGGAATAGCAGCGTCATTATGTAAAATACCATTAGCATCAACAGTATCTATCTTTGCTTCATCTGGTTCTTATTCAAAATCTAATATTATCATTTGTGCTTCGCAAGCTATCCGTCGGCATTTTCTTGAGAATGGAACAAGCAACGAAAAACTTTCAGTTGTTTATAATGGTCTTGATTTAATGCAATACCCGATAATAGCCGCTCCTGATGCTCGTGTCGTATTAAAAATGGCAAGTGATGTTAAAATTGTTGGTTTATTTTCACCACAGCTTAATGAAGAATCCGGCATCGATACAACTCTATATGCATGGCCGGATATAAATGGCAGATTTTTAGGCGCAAAATTAATTTTGGTAGGTGCTGATACTGATGAAATTTATCATCGCGAAGAAGTTGAGAGATTAGGCGTACAATCATCTGTCGAATTTAAAGGTGAAACAAATGATTTTCGAACATTAATGGGTGCTTGCGATGTTATCATAATTCCTTCCCGAAAAGATGCTATGAGCATGATTGCTATTGAAGGAATGGCTCTTGGTAAAGTTATAGTAGCTTCAAATGTCGGTGGGTTAAAAGAGATAATCGATGATGAACACAGCGGTATATTAGTGAACCAACAGGATTTAGATGGATTTGCACAAACTACAGCAACTTTACTGGCAGAATCTGAACGAGCAGTAAATATGGGGATGGCAGGCAGATTACGGATTGAGAACTTATTTAATGCTGATATACAGATAATTAAAGTACGCAAAGTTTTAGAGGAAGAAGTTATAAAAAATCAGGAAAGAAAGAAAAAATAGCCAGGTTATTTACTTGTATCAGTAATAGCAAAACGTTTTTCAACTTCAGCCATAATTTTTATTATTGAGTCATCTACTTCTTCGACAGTTATATCAAACATGCAATCATAATTTTTGCAGGTTGGATGACGTCTGCAAGGGGCGCAGGGGTAGGGGTGCAGGCAAACTGTGCAAGTTGGCTCCTCTGCGAGCCACTCGGCTGTTGTAGAGCCATATAACGCCACTGTAGGCTTGTTTGCAGTAAGGCCAGCATAAGTTAATCCCGTATCAACACCGATTATCACATCAGCGCTTTGTACAATTGCAGTGGACTGAATCAAAGACAATAAACCGGCTGCGGGCACTGGACGTGATTCAGGATGTTCTTCCTGTAATCTCATTGCGTCAATTCTTCTTTCGGGTCCAGCTATTATGACAGACTTCATTTCATATTTTCGCCATAATAAATCTGCCAAATCACCCCATCTATTCCAGACCCAGTCTTTCTGTGGGCGTGAAGATGAAACGCAAAATGCTGCATATCTGCCTTTATTTAAGCCATGATCAGTTAATATTTTTCGAGCTTCCTGTAAGATATCGTCTGGTATATCAAGTACAAGGTCGCGCGGTGAATCATCGAAGCCAAATGCAGATAAAATGTGAGTGTAATTAGCAGATAATCGGCGGGTTGGTATTTTTCCTACTACACGAGTCACCAGATGTTGGTTACCCCATTCATAAGCATTTATCGATACTCGAATAGGTGCGCCAGTCATTTTGGCAATTAATCCGCTTTTCAATAATCCCTGACAATCCAATACTACATCAAAATTTAATTTGCGCAGTTCTTTGCCAAATGTGGAAAATTCGCGAAATAAAGGAATGAATTCCATTTTATCAAACATTTTCTGCCATTTTGGAAGTTGCTGTACTATTATTACATCGTCGACATAAGGGTTATGCTGAACAATGGCTGCGCTTAACGGGTCGACAATCCAGGTGATATGCGCACCTGGTATATTTTCTTTCAGTGCCTTTGGAACTGGAGATGTCATTAGGACGTCACCAATAGCACTAAGCCGAATGATTAAAATACGAGGATTAGGTGGTAATTTAATTGTTGATATATTTTTTGTCATTTTACTTGTTTCTGTAGCAGTATAAAAATGTAGCATGAAGATGTCAAATATTTGGTATATTTCCCATGATTTATTGTTAAAAATGCTTATTTAGATTCTGTTTTATACAGAATTATGCAAATTAATATATTAAAATAATGATGTAAAAAATGGTTTCAGCTATAGACTGAATTACCTTTGACCGGTAAAATAATAAGGCAATGAATCGAAAATTATTTATAACATTCTTTTTCATATATTTTATTTCCAATTTATATTCGCAAGCGGTAAAAGTTCCTGTTGTAACAGCCCGTGGCGCAATATTAATGGATAGATACTCAGGTTGTACTTTGTGGGAAAAAAATGCTGAGCTGAAGTTGCCGATGGCAAGTACCACAAAGATAATGACCGCAATCATTATTATTGATAAAGGTTCAGACAAATTAAGTCAAACGGTTAAAGTAAGCCCCCATGCATTTGCTACCGGTGGTAGTTCTGTATTTGCTGCTGGCGACCAGCCAACATTGGAAGAGTTACTGAAGGCAATCATGCTTAGATCTTCGAATGAAGCAGCAGCTGCTGCTGCTGAATTTTTAGGCGGTGGTGGTGTAGAAGGCGAGAAACAATTTGTAAAATGGATGAATGAAAAAGCAATCGCAATGGGATTGAAAAATACTCATTTTATGAATCCTCATGGTTTATATGATAAAGATCATTATACAACAGCGCATGATCTGGCATGTCTAACCCGATATGCATTAGCTAACCCCATAATATCTGAAGTAATTACCATAAAAAATTGTACAATTAATGTCCCTCCACGTGGAAATATATGGTTAGATAATCATAATAAAGATGTAGGAAAAGCTCTGGACGGACTACCGGGAGCAACTATTGATGGAGTGAAAACCGGGTATGTAAAAGAGGCAGGACAATGTCTGGTTACCAGTGCATCGTGCCGCGGTTGGCAATTGATTTCGGTTGTTCTTAATAGTGAAGATAAGTTCGGTGAAAATAAGGCATTATTAAGTTATGGATTTAGAAATTTCGCTTGGAAGACTTATGTTAAAGAAAATAAAGCGATAGTATCTGTACCTGTAAGCGGATCTGATATGAATAAAGTCGCAGTGGGCACTGTTTATCTATTAGGTTTGCCAGCAATGATAGGTGATAATACCACCGGACAGATTTCAGTTATTGGTAATGATGGTAAGCCGTTGAAGAAATTAGCCAGTCCTATATTGCATGGGCAGGCAGTTGGTACAGTACAATTAATTGTGAATGGTAAAATTGTATCCGCTGTTCCGGCGATAGCACTGGTTGATGCTCCACCATCTGTTAAATTAAAAGTATTCAAGATAATCAAACAAGTTTTTATTATATTAGCAGCTATACTAATTGGGGGATTCATTATTGGAAAGATTGCAAAAATTTCTCGCCGCTACCGGCGTCGGCTCAAGGCGAGGAGCAGAAAAGCTAATCCAGATGGGCAGAGTGAAGGTTAATGGAGAAGTTGTTACTTTATTTGGAACTACCATAGATCCAGAGAAAGATATTGTTTTAGTTGATGATAAATTAGTTGCCTTGCCAACTGGTAAAACGATTATGTTGAATAAACCTGCTGGATACATAACTACTTGCAATGATCCCCAGCAACGCGATACAGTAATGTCATTAGTTCCGAATATACCTGGCTTGCATCCCGTTGGCAGATTGGATAAAGAAACTACCGGATTGTTAATTTTGACGAATGATGGTGAATTAACTTATGCCTTAACTCACCCACGACATCATATTGATAAAATATATATTGCTTCAATAAATAAACTTCCTACTCCAGGTTCTTTGGAACGTTTGAGAAAAGGTGTTGATATTGGCGATGGTGATGGTATTACTTCACCTGCAAAAGTACGGGTAATAAAAAACTTTGGTCAAGATGTAGATTTAGAAATAATTATTCACGAGGGTAAAAAACGTCAGGTGCGTCGCATGCTTAAAACAATTGGCCATCCGGTATTGCATTTGCAGCGCATTCAAGTGGGTGAATTAACATTAGGTGAATTAGGAATGGGAGAATGGCGCGAATTAACAACTGAAGAAGTTGATGATTTAAAGAAAATAACAAATATTGAGGCGGTTTAACTAATAAACTGCCTCAATATTATTTTTTGATTAAGCAGGCTTTTCCTCTGCGGGTTTTTCTTCTTCCTGGGTAGGATCTACTAACTCAATGATTTCATTGGTAATCAAGTCTTTTATAACTGCTTCAGCTTGCGCTTCATCTAAACCACAGGCTGCTACAACCTCAGCAATGTTCAGTTTTCCATTAACAGCAGTTAAAACTTTCTTTACATTTTGCGGTACATAGCGCACTTTTGCTTCCATACCTGGTTTCATCTTTAGAACTTTGTAAGGTGATTCACCGGCTCCGGCTTCGCCTTCCTGACCGGCAATAGGTGAAACTAAACGCTGGATAACTTCTTCAGATGTAACAGTTAACATACGATTAAACTCGGGTAGAGAAGACATGCTTTGAAATACAAAATTACCATCAGTCATTTTGCATAGGATATACATTAACTCATCCTGAGTATTAGCCTGGATTCCTCGCGGTTGTATGCCCCATATTTCGCCATCGCGAAAAACTGCCATAGCCCATTTTGATTCATGCGAAATTTCTATACGTCCAGTTTTACCCCATGTTTTCATTGCTACTACAAGATCTAAAAAGTTTAAATCTTTAAATGATCCTTTAACTGCCTTGTATTCCTTAACTTCAGCTTTTTCAGCAACACCATTTTCTTCTTCGCGAGCTTTCATGATTTCGATTAGCTGTTCTATACTGGTAGTAACTGATTTATCTAATTGAGGTAGAACTTGAATCCTACTCAGGGTAAATGCACCTTCGGGAGCTTCATTTAGCATGCAAACAATTTCTTCGGCTGTTGCATTCAAAAATCCACGAGGTTCTACATGCCACAACTCACCTTCACGGAAAATAATCATTGCCCATTTGTTTCCAATATTAATTTCAATACGGAAAGTCTTATGAAGTGCATGTATAGCTTGAGAAATCTCTAAAAAAGAGAGATCGTTAAATGTGCCTTTTGTTGCCATCTGATAATATTACCTTTATCTTATAGGAAATACAGTATTAGAAAGAACTCTATCTAATACACCAATGATGTTTTCAGCTGTCACCTTAGCTTGAAGTCGAACTAATGGTTCACTTGCATTATAGTCATAAATAGTAAGTAAAAGGTGGTTGTCTCCAACTGCTGATATGAAGACATTATGTCGAGAGCCTTTATGAGAAATTGTTGAGAATGATTCTTCCCCTGTCATCTGAGCTAATGCCTCTGAAGATAGGAATGCACCAACACTTAGAGCACAAAGACCAAATAGGTCAATCGATGCAATATTGCCGTTGTGCGCCAACATGTGTCCGTCTCTGTTCATCAATATCGCCAGTTTAACTCCGGTATCTTCTACATATCGTGTTAAATATTGATCCAGCAGAGCTACATCTTCTTTATTCAATATTAAATCGTGCATATTCACTGCTGAGTCCTCACTGCTTTTATAAGGCACCGACATTGTATCTGTGTACAAGATCGCGAATCACAAATTTGCATAATGTTTGCAAAGTTTCCATAACACCCTGGTTTGCTACGGCAACTGATTCAATAGCTGGCACATTATTTGCGTTTAACAAATAATTCATGTACCAGACAGGGGCAATATCTGGCAAGTCGCGTTTATTAAGCTGCAATACATGGGGAACATCACGCAGATTCAACCTGTATTCACTGAGATTTAAATTAAGGTTATTATATGAATCTTGATTTTCCTGCATAATATCCCATTGCGAATCCGCTACAAATACAATTCCATCTGCTCCACGTAAAACTAATTTACGGGTTGCATTATATTGTGTTTGTCCCGGCACGGTATAAAGAGCAAATCTTACAGTAAATGACCCGATTGTCATTACGTTAATAGGTAAAAAGTCAAAATATAATGTGCGTTCTCCAGGAGTAGCAAGTGACACCATGTCGCCATGTTCTGATGAATCAAGCGAAGAAAAAAGCGTCTGCAGATTAGTTGTTTTACCACATAATCCTGGACCATAATAAACAAGTTTGCAATATATTTCTTTTGATGCGTAATTTATCGACGCCATAATTTATATCTCATTCTCCGGCTTAATCATTTCGCTCTTTTTTACACCTCGAATATTTAAATCATTTTCCTGTGGTACAGCTTCACGAGTCATCCATACGGGTGACTCAATTGATGATACATAATATTCACGTGGAATCTGAAAAACATAATACTTTGCAGGTATTTTAACCCATCTGTCTTGAAACTTGGCAGCTACAACTTCAGAGCGAAACAACTGTTGCCAGGTGAACCATAGGGTTGCATTACTAATCTGAGGTATTACATATTGCAATTCTATTGGCAAATCATTGTCGGTTGCAATAATATCTTTCGCTTCTGGAACTGCTTCTAAAATAAGTGTTGATGGTACTGATATTGTACCGGTTATTCCAACCGCTGGCATCACTTGAGAAAAACCTTCAGGCGGGGTAAGATGGGTCGATGTGTCTGATACTTCTTCGGGACGAAATACCCGAATATTGGCATCAGTATTTATTTTTTTTGTTGCAAATGAAAACTGTTGTTCAACTTTATTCTTATTATCTTTTACATTTTCAGTATGATAGATAATTCTAACAATAGCTGTAACTGGAAGTAAAAGGATTATTACGGTGATGCTAATTTCTATTATTCTGTATAACCAGTAGTAGCTTGATGATTTTGTTAAGGAATCTATAATTGTTTGATTAAGAATAAGCGCTGTAATTATGGAAAGAAAAATTCGACTTAACATGCCATAAATTACATAAATTGATGCTATTTTAAATTTACCCTGACTCATGCTCCATCCGCATATAAGATATAAAAAAGCTTCAATTACATATAAAGCCATTGATAGCAATGCACTGACCGAACCGCTAAATTCAGCACCATCAGTGGAATCTGTGAGATTAAATATTTTTCTTATTACTACTGGCAATAAAATAGCACATAGCGACAGTATGACCAGGATTATTCCCTGGGCTACTGTAGTTGAGCTTTTAGCTGTTTTACTGTCGTCTGTAACTGTCATCAGTAATTAATTTCTCCGTATTTTCGGATTGAAAATATATAATATTCTTTATACCAAATATCGCAAAAATATACCATAGTTTAATAGCCAATAATGAACTAAAAACTAAATAAATATCAAAAAAATATACTTTCACTTTCAAGTAAAGATATTTTTAACGGTGTATTACCACTAAAACCGCCTACAGTCCCATCACTTTTAATGACCCTGTGACACGGTATCAAAATGAGGAAAGGATTATTTTTCATGATATTACCAACCACCCTTGAGGCTTTATAATTTCCAGATAATACCGCTAATTGCTGATATGATATTGTCTGTCCTCTCGGAATTTTGATAAGCTGCTTATAAACTTCGCTTTGAAACGGAGTAAGGTTATAGAATAGTAATAGTTTCTCTGGATTAAAATTGTTTTCTTCTCCCGTAAGCGAATCATTTAAAAGTTTTTCAATATACAATAATGTAATACTGTTTTCTTGAATAAAAGACGATAAGTTTATATTTTTCGGTAATATATAATTTATCGGTTCATTAAAAGATATTCTTAATGGAAATATTAATTTCTTATCTTGTGCAATTGTTATATATAATTCTCCACAAAGAGTGTTTATCTTAATGTAACTAATTTCGCACATAATATCTCCAATGCCAATTCAGCATCCTGGCGTGGAACGCCTTCAATAGCTTTGCTTGCCATATCACATTCCAACATTGCCTGATATGCGGCAGTTAACGCTTCCCATGTCATCTTCCGCGCAGAATTGGCTAATTTTCTACCCATCCAGCCACTGAATTGAGCAAGCATCGCCTGGTCTGGTATCAAATCAACACCCGGACAACGGTCTGCTGGAGAATTTGGCTGCCAGCCATGTTCAAGTAAAATTTTTACTTGCCAGATTAATCTGAACTGCCGCACAATCATCGGGAATATTCTAAAAGGAGTTTCAAATTGAACTTCCATTAATTCATGTAAAACATTTAATGCCTGAAAACCATTTCTGTCTGATATTGCGTCTGCTAATCTGAAAACTGATTCTTCTGCCAGTCGCGGTGTCATTCGCTCTACATCTGCTTCACGAATTACTTTTGCATCGCCAATCATAAGTGACAGTTTATCTACTTCAATCTGTAATCTTCGTAATTCTGTACCAACACGCTTTATCAGGATATCAACTGCTGCAGGTTCAATTGTTTGACCCCAGGTATGTAGAGTGTCTTTAACCCAGATAGCCGCTTCTGCCTCGGTAAGTGACGAACAATCAATTATTAATCCTTGTTTTTCAATGATTGTTTCTAATGCGCTTGCCATTTTTTGAGGCTTTTTATTATCTTCGCTTTCACCAGTAATCAATATTACGTGATTCATTGAAGGTATTGAATCTATTTGCAATGCTATTTTTTTCTGACTGTCAGTATCAAGTAAGTGAGCATTTTTTAAAATCAATACTCTGCCGCTACCAAGAAAAGGAAATGCTTGCGCTAATGAAAGAACTTTATCTGCGCGTGTAGGTATTTTGTCTCGCTTTGCCTGGTCAAAACTATCAGCTACTTTTTCCCAGCGGTCATTTGCATCAAGCTGGTCTAAATTAAAAGCATCATCGCCAGATAGCAATTGCTCACGCAATCGTTCAGCAACAATTCTCTTCTGGTGTGTTTCATTGCCTTGTATTAATATCCAGATGCTGTTATTCAGTCCAATAGGACCGTGTTTCGCTAATTGTGCGTGTTTTATTTTCATTATTTACCCGGCTGCCGTTACAGAGTTTATGCCAATATGTGCTTTTCTTTTCCAACCGGCTGCTTGTTCGTAAGCAAATGCGGCCTGAAGTATTTTTTCTTCCTGCCAATGTGCGCCGATTAATTGCATGCCAACTGGCAGTCCATTGTCATAACCGCATGGAATAGATATCGCAGGTATACCGGCCATGTTGATAGGAATAGTACAGATATCATTCATATACATTTGCATCGGGTCTTCAACTTTATCACCGATTTTAAATGCCACACTTGGGGTTGTCGGAGTGAGCAGCAAATCAAATTTGGAAAATGCGTCTTCAAAATCTTTTCTTATTAATGTGCGAACCATGCTGGCCTTTGTATAATAAGCGTCATAATATCCTGAAGATAAGGCATAGGTTCCAAGCATAATACGGCGTTTAACTTCTTGCCCAAATGCTTTGTCGCGTGATTCTGTCATCATGCTTACAGTATCACGGGCAAACATCTCGCGGAATCCGAATTCAACGCCGTCATAACGCGCCAGATTGCTGCTTGCTTCTGCAGGTGCAATAATGTAGTAAACCGGTAGGCTGTATTTAACGTTTGGCAAAGTACATTCGCTTATTTCTGCTCCAAGAGATGAAAGGGTATCAATAGCTTTATTTATAGCATCAGCTACACCATGGTCTATAGCTAATTCATCATTATTAACAAATTCTTTTGGAATACCAATTTTCATGCCTCTGATATCTTTGCCAAGATTTGCGGTATAATCAGGAGCAGCTTCGGGAAGGCATGTAGAATCCATTTTATCAGGTCCGGCAAGGACATTTAACAGCATGGCAGCATCACGAACATCTTTTGTTATTGGACCAATCTGGTCAAGCGATGATGCGAAAGCTATTAACCCAAACCTTGATACTCGGCCATAAGTAGGTTTTAGTCCGACAACGCCGCAATATGCTGCAGGCTGTCGGATTGATCCGCCGGTATCGGTACCGATTCCTATCAGGCCTTCATCAGCAGCGATTGCTGAGGCTGTACCACCACTGCTGCCGCCGGGTACCCGGTTTAAATCCCATGGGTTTTTACTCGGTCCGAATGCGCTGTTTTCCGTCGAACTACCCATAGCGAATTCGTCCATATTGGTTTTACCCATGAATATAATGCCGGCTTCCTGCATCTTTGTAACAGCAGTAGCATTATATGGCGGTATGAAATTTTCCAATATTTTCGAACAGCAGGTTGTTCGGACACCTTTGGTGCATAAGATATCTTTTAATGCCAGAGGAATTCCAGCAAGTGAAGATAGTTTTTCGCCTTTATTTCTTTTTTCGTCTATCAACTTTGCCTGTTCAATAGCAGATTCCCGCATTAACATAACATAACTTTTTACGTCTTTGTCTACGTTATCTATTCTATTTTGAACTGATTTAACTAATTCAGTTGAAGATATTTCACCATTGGCTAACATCTGTGAAGCCACGGATGCGGTTAATTCATATAATTCTGACATGTTGCAATATTTCCATTCAAATTAAAGTGGGTTTGTGTATGAATTATACCTTAGCCAGCAAAAATGGTACAGTGCTGCTGGTAAAGAAGCTAAATAAATTTTCTAATTAATTCCGCGGCTTTAATTGCACCGTTAATATATTTAATTTCATGATTGTGTAGTTGGCTGCAGGTACTTAATATCATATTTTCTAATTCTTCAGTTGTTTGCGGGGTGGGGGATTTCCTCGCACGCCAATGCTGGTCGTCATATCTTTTGGGTTGCGGCATAAATATACCCTGACGTTTTGTTGCTTTAACCTCATAAAATAGATTATATCCTGCTGCGCCAATAACAATATCAATACCTGGTAAAAGTTCAATTAAGGGGTAAGTTGCTTGTTCCTGTATATTAGGTGATATCAATATCGGTTGAAATATATCTTTGTATTTCAACCAAATATCTAAAAATAAATTGAAAAAGTTTGCTTCCCATGCAAAATCACCTGTTGATACCGCTGCGATTACAGGTATTTTATTGTTGACTGATAATATTTTACGGACTTCAACTGCAGAAAGAAGTTCATTTGCATCGCGAAGCAGTACTGGTTCGATTTCTTCGTAATTGGCATATTTATATTGCAAAGGTTTTTCGACAGATATAACAAGATTAAATTTATTTACTATTTCTTGCCATGCTAATGTCACTTCTTGTTTAACATGCCGTGAGATAAGAATCTTTTTTCCATTGCTTTCTTTTAAAATTTCTTCCATCTCACCGACTAAACCATGTGGAAATGTATCCATTATTATTACTTTTGGGTCATAGTTTAATACCAGCCAGCGAATATGTTTATAAACATCAGAAGAATTTAATCCTGCGAGATTAATGTAGGGAATGTTTTCATTTAAAAGTGGAAATATTTGAGGTGTTGATGCAATAGCTAATACCCGCTTATCTTTTAATTTTCGCAATATTGCCGCACAGCGATTTACATGTCCCATTCCACCGCCGCAAGCATAATATAAGATATCAATCTGTGGATAAAGCAATTTAACTATCCATCATGTCAGAGCTGTTTTCTGTTGTGCCATACCCGGGATTATTGAATACGGTGCGGTCATTATTGTTAAAACCGGAGTAAAATATATATGGCATATAGCCGCCAAAGTATGGATAACGGTAATTGGGGTCGCTATCAGGATTATTTATGTTGCTTCTGGTATTGCTGTTAGGCGTACCAGTTAAATTTTGCTGCATCCCACCAGAGGTTTGAGATTGTTGTGTTGAATTCTGCGGTTGCTCAACACGATTTTTCCTAAAGCATTCAATGCATCCAATAGCTTTTACATTGGCTGGTGGTATCTGTGGCAATTTTAATATCATATCTTGCGACAAGGCATAGGTATGCTGATTGCAGATATGTTTACCGCAATAAATACAGCGGGTTTCTGCAATATTTCCACATTCGTGCAGTAATAAAAATCCTGCTTTTTCTGCGCATTTCATAATTAATTACCACTTTGAAGCAATAAATTATAACCGGCTATTAATGCCGCTTGTTGCAATAGAGTAAATTTATCAGTCATTAATATCCCGGTTATTCCACCAGAAGTATTGCCGGAGATAATAAATTTATCGCTGCTATTGTCGGTGATATGCCATTTATCACCATTATGCTTTATTTTACCAATTTTATTACCATTTGCGTCATCAATCTTATAATTATTACCATCAGGTTTGATTTTTAACAACTTATTATTAGTGTCGTCTTTAATTGATATATTGCCATCTTCATTTTTAATTTTTGCAATTCTGGCCTCTTTGTTATCTTTTAATTTTAGGTCAGTGCCATCTAATTGTACTTTTCCTGCTTCGGTTTTATCGGCATTGTATATCTTTAACTTATCGCCTTTATCTTCAATCGTCCCTATAACTTTACCGTTATTATAAATTTCATAAATTTTATCATTTTTACTGATTTTAAGATATTCTGATTTGTCAGCCTTGGTAACAGTTATTGAAAAAGCTCCTGCCTCCCTGACAATATTAGCAGGTTGTGAGGAGGTTGTTTTTTTACTGCAGCCAGCAAATAATATAATGATAAATACAAGGAAGATAAGTGAGAATTTCATTAGATTACTCCAGCATTTAAAGTGTCGTTTACCCAGAATTGTCTCTGATGCATTTGTGCATACTTGCCATCAACAATTATTAATTCATCATGTGTGCCTCGTTCAGCGACTTCGCCATCTTCAAGTACCAGAATGATATCTGCATTTTTAATGGTACTTAATCTGTGAGCAATTATAAATGTTGTACGCCCAGAGATAAGCCTGTCTAACGCTTGATGAATTAGATATTCTGATTCTGAATCAACAGATGATGTAGCTTCATCAAGGATAAGTATCTTAGGATTTGCAAGAATTGCACGGGCAATTGCTATCCGCTGTTTTTGACCACCGGATAATTTTACACCGCGTTCACCGATTTCTGTATCATAACCATCTGGTAATTTTTCGATAAATTCGTGAGCATTGGCAATTTTAGCAGCTTCCATTATTTCGTCATCTGTGGCATCTAATTTGCCATATCGCAGATTTTCCTTAACTGAGTTATTGAAAAGAAATGTATCTTGTAAAACCATCGCGATGTTTTTACGCAAATCTGATTGATTTACATCTCTCACATCTACTTTATCAATCAATACCCGACCATCCTGCACATCATAAAAACGCGGAATAAGGTTGATAATAGTTGTTTTCCCAGCCCCGCTATGTCCTACTAAAGCTACCCGTTGTCCAGGATAAGCATGAAGGGATAACTCTTTTAAAATTAGCTCTCCAGTATCAGCATATCTGAATGAAATATTTTCAAATTCAACTTCACCGATAGGATTATCTATTTTTATCGGTATTTCCGGGTCTTTAATTTCTAAATTAGTATCAAGTACTTCAAAAAGCCGTTCGCTGGCGGCCAGTGCTCTCATAATAGAATCATTAAATTGCAGCAGCATCCAGATAGGACCATAAAATGAACCTACATACCCCCAAAAGGCGAATAACGCACCAACAGTCATTTTACTTTGTATAACTGCGGCAGAACCAATCCCAAGAACTATCAATGAGCCGCTGAGTCCGAGTAGACGGTTGAAAGGCCCAAATGTTGACCACATTCTAATACCGCGGACATTTTTATCCATAACCAGTTTACTGGCTTCAAATACCAATTTCTTTTCATCTTCTTCGCGATTAAACGCTTTGATAACACGAATTCCAGAAAAGTTTTCCTGTAATTTTGCGTTCATCTGTCCGACAGTATCGCGGATGTCCCGATAAACAGCACGAATCTTGCGGCTGAAAAAGTAGATTGATACAGCAATCAGCGGCATTGGTATTAACACTAATAAAGCTAAATTGGGGTGGGTATGCGAACTTAATGTATACATGTAATAAAATGCAAGGAGCATGCCGAAAAATCCACTGATGATAGTATCCATCCCATGAACCATCAGTGTTTCAACTTGCTCAATGTCTCCCGACATACGCGACATCATATCACCGGTTTGTTTGTTATCGTAATATGTCAGTGATAATGATTGCATGTGGCTGTATACTTGCTGACGAAGGGTATAAATTAACTTCTGTCCAGAAACATGCAGCCAGTAAGTGCGCAGCAGATTAAGTAATTGCGATAAGATGTATATCCCAAGCAGAATTAGAATTGGTTGTAGTACCATTTTGGTATTGTTATTTTTTATACCATTAGGTATCACTTCATCAATAAGCTTTTTAATTATCAGGTTTGGCTGCATGTCCAGCCATGTTGAAGCTAATAAGCAAATCAAACCAAATAAAACAACAAGATAATAAGGTTTAATCCATAATATTACTCGATTGAATGATTTCCATGGGTTGCTTGGTTTTGTATGTTCGACTGGACCTGGGCCGCGTCCTTTTCCACCTCCTGGGCCGTGTTGAAATCCGCTTCCCATCATAATTATTTTTCCTCCAGATTAACAACTCGCGGTTGCCAGCCTAATTCATCGAGGGTTTTTAAATAATCTTCCGGTTTCATATCTTCTGGTCTTTTTTTAGTCATAGCAATAATTACGGCTTCCATTACATTTGTCCCGAATGACCTTCCATCAAACTCAGGTGTGGTACTTATTAACATCTTCACACCTCGCAAACGCAGTTTTTCAATATCAGCAGCAGTGGTGGTATTAGTAATAATAATTTTATCTTGCATTTTTTCCGGCATATATCGGTTTATGTAGTGATAATCACCAGCTATAATATCTGCTTCATCAAAATACTTACCGTATTTGCTGGTAGTTTTCTCTTGTTTTTCACCGGTTGGGTAGATCATATCAAATGGCATGATTGTAATAATCGGCAATAGAAGTGCAGCAATAAATTTAAGTTGGTTCAATGTTCGCAATGGAATCGGCATCCCTAAAGCGAAAATAACATCGCCATACATAACCTTTGCACCGAGTTCTGGTAATATTTCTGCCATACCAAATCTATCGACGCCACTTACCAGCAATACTTTCTTATCTTTGAAATTAATTATACCATCATCAGATATTTTCTGAATAACTCTTCTTTCTAATGTATGTTTTAAACCGCTGCCATCAACTACTGGTGTTATTTTTGCAGCATCTGCCATTTTTCTGGCATCGCGGATAGTATATTTCTTACCATTCGCGATCAAGTATAAATCTATGCCGCCCAAGCCAATGGCATCTATTTTACCGTCAAAATCGTTTATCATTTTTATAGCAGCATTCATGTCGCCATCGGTACCGATTCTTTCAATATGTACCTGAAAATTCCCTAAAGTGACAATGATGGATTTATCGCGTAATGATGAGCCAAGACTTACTGAAACAACATGAATTGAATCTGACATAAAGTTAAACCTCGATTGAAATAATACCTTTTTGTTACATCAACTGCAAATTTTAGACACAAAAAAAGTGCAGAGAAATATTCTCTGCACTTTATGAAAAATTAATTATCGTTTTCCTGGTGTTGATGTTGCTGGCTTTGTCGATGCGGATGGCGGTGTAGTTGCAGCAGGCGATACCGGCTGTACTGTAGTTGTATCTGCTACACTTGGTGTTGTTGCGGTTGTTGCGGCAGCATCTCCTGATGTAGTGGTTTCAGTACCAATAGTTGCTGGTGCAATTAATGGTAATTTATCCCAATTATACGAAACGGTATTTGAAATAAATAAAATCGAACCGCTCATAGTTAATACACAATAACCGGCAGCACCTTTTTCGTCAAAATGGCGACTTTTTGCGACATCAGTATCTTTCATAATTAAATGAGTTGAATTATCACATTCTGATATTAAAGGAATACTTTCTAAATCTCCATTGAATGAGGATATTATATTCTTGCCACCGACATTACCATTATAGCCGTAAGTTATAGCACCATAAGCAAGTCCGGTAGCAGGACATGTAAGATTTTTACTGTCTTTAATAAAAGCAGTCCAATTTGAATCAGCAGGTGGAAGAAGTACGCTATTTTTTGAATCTTGCAGATACATATTAAGATCAGTGCTGATATTTTTTAGATTTGATAGACAAGTTGATCTATATGTAGCTATCGTTTTCTTTTTATTGTTATTATATATTGTTATAGTAGCAGCTAAAATAAAAATTACTGCAAGAACTAAGCCGGTAATGATGAGGCGGTATTTAATTTTCCCGGATCTCAAGGTAGCAGATTTGCTGCCGGCAATTATCTTGCCATCTGATGAAAAGACTGCATTACAAAAAATACATATTAATGACGAATCCGGGATTTCTTTCTGACATGAAGGGCATTTCATAATCTAATTTTTCTCCTGTTTTATTTTGCACTATTTTAGACACTGCTTACAAGTTTTTGTTTTGACGGTATAAATTACATTTTTAATTAACTGATATTCCCATTACTCGATTAATTAAATCATGTAATCCTTTAACAGTATACGGTTTTTGAATAAATTCAGTTGGTTTATCACTGGATAACCTTCTTGATACTTCGCGTTCATTGTATCCACTCGATAGAATAATTAACGAATCAGGATTGATATTTCTAATTTCGTGCAATGCATCTGCGCCATTCATCTTTGGCATAGATAAATCAAGTAAAATACAACAGATATTGTTGACGTTTTCTGTGTACAATTTGACTGCTTCATAACCATCTTCAGCCATTAATGTTTTGTATCCAATACTTTCAATTATTTCTTTACAAATATTGCGGATGTTCTTATCATCGTCAGCTATAAGTATAGTATCACAATAAAGATTATTAATAATATTTTTTTCTGGAACGTTTTCAATGATTGATGGCAAGTCAATAATTTCTTCAATTTGACATGGTAATAATACTCGGATTGTTGTACCAGTTTCAACGATTGAATTTACGATAATTGCTCCTTTATGCGCTTTAATAATTCCCATAACTGCAGGCATTCCAAGTCCTCGTCCCAAAAATTTTGTAGAATAAAATGGGTCAAACAATTTTTGTATAATTTCATCATTCATCCCACATCCATTATCAATAACTTCAAGATAGGCATATTGTCCTGCAGGTTGAATAACATCG
Organism: uncultured bacterium; assembly: GCA_964638715.1. Taxonomy (GTDB): domain Bacteria; phylum Armatimonadota; class Hebobacteria; order CAIYQO01; family CAIYQO01; genus JBAXQQ01. Next base: position 116,178 of record CAZWZF010000002.1, read on the forward strand.
AGTTTAGTTTTTTTCAAATATGTATCGTCACAATTCATGATTCCAGATTTAATGGTTATTGAACCATGTTTTTCACCAATTGCTTCTGCAGAATTTATAACCAGATTCATTACAATCTGATCAATTTGTTCCGAGTCACCTTTAATCTCAGGTAAATTATCGTAACAATCTATATTAATATCAATTGTTCTGCTAATAGATTGGCGTAATAGATTATAATTTTCTTTAAGCAAGTCATTCAAATTTATTGTATTTATATTGAATATTCCATTACCAGAATAAGCAAGCATCTTATTTGTGAGTTCAGCGGCTCTTCTTGCACCTTCCATTGCATTGTTGAGTAAAGAAATATCTGAGTTCATATCTATCATGCGTAACATTGCAAGGTCGAGGTTTCCTATAATTGCCATTAATAAATTGTTGAAATTATGAGCGATTCCACCGGTTAAAACGCCGATACTTTCTAATTTCTGCGCTTGCAATAATTGTCGTTCTAATTCAAATTTGTCTTTTTCCAGGTTGTATTGTTCTGTTATATCTGTTGCAGTGCCAATAACATATTTTGAGCCTTGAAAATCTGCAAGGATAGCATTAATTATTGCTTTTAGGATAGTGCCATCTTTTTTAATTAAATTTACTGAGTATGTAGTAGGTACTATATCACCGTTTAATCGCCGGTGATAATAATCAAGAATTCTATCTCTATCCTCTAACTCAATAAAATCGGGGAAATAGTAATTTTTCAATTCGTCAGGTTCATATCCCAGCATTTCATAGAAAGCAGGGTTGATATATTCTAATTTTGCTTCGCGAAGAATAAAGACTCCATCTTTTATACATTCAATTAATGTGCGGTATTTTAATTCGCTTTCCTGATAAGCTTTTTCATATCTCATTCTTTCAATTTCTACGCCACAACGGTCAGAAAATATTTTCAGAAGAGTAATTGTCAATTCCAGATGTTCAATTGGTTGGGTAGATAACAATACGATGATACCAATAGGTTTTCCCGTCGTATCAAAGAGTGGAGTACCAACATAACCTTCGATTTGCATTTGTTGAAGTAGTATATCATCAGGAAATTGGGTTTGAACACCTGCAGGATAAGAACATAACTTTTTATTTTTCTCAATGACAAACTCACATGGTGTACCGGTTAAACAATATGAGAATAAAGGCATTGGTTGTCCAGCGGCATAGCCGCCCAATATATGAATGGTTTCATTATCTGGAAGCAATTCGCCAACAAATGCATATTCAATACCAATGTTGACTGCCAGATGGCTGGTAATTTGTTCGAAAAATTCAGCAGCAGTTAATGCTGCGAAAGAAGTTGACAGATATTTTAGTACGGTATCAGATCCCCGCAATAAGCTATTTTCTTGTTGCAGGACAGCCAGCTCGTGTTTAAGCTGATTGATTTCTTCTTGAAATTGCATATCAATACCTTTCTTATTGCAATAATAAAGATACATTAACTAATTTGATATAACAATTATATTTCTTTTTGCAATGATATGATATAGTGATTTTACGTATTTTTACTCTATTAAATTATGTTTTTGTACGCGCCAGAATATACGCGATTCCTGCTTTCATTTCATGCATTGTGATGGTTCCACCGCGCAAATCTTCAATTTGGAGAAGCTTGGTCATTTTTTGGAATAAATCTTTCTGACACATACCCATTGCATACCAGCGGTCGATATCTTCTTGTAGTCGACTTACTCTAATCGTCGGGATAGTTAAAACTAATTTTATTATGAAAGAGATAATGTCATCAATATTTTCTGTAAAAACTTCATCGTGGGTATCAACATCAATATAAGAATATTTATTACCGGATTCGTGGAATGTGACATTAATCTGGTTAGTAGAACCGCCGGGCACTTCGTATACAATAGCCAGATTCTCAATTTTACCATGTTCTTCCATCCAACTGGAAAACTCTGCACGCAGATTACCATAAGGTATCTGGTGCAGATACGGTTTCATTGCTTCATATATTTTATCAGCCCATTCAGTTAATTTGTCTTGCTGCATTACAGTCATTTCCTACACTTCCATATTCAATTTTCCATAATATCGGCTGATTATCGCGGCTCAACAATTAATCTGATAGCAGTTCTTTCAGAACCATCTACGACTAAGTCGGTAAAAGCGGGGCGACATATTAAGTCAATACCGGAAGGTGCCATAAAGCCTCTCGCTATTGCGAGTGCTTTTATAGCTTGATTCAGGGCGCCGGCTCCAATTGTTTGCAACTCAGCGACACCTTGCTCGCGGATCACGCCTGCAAGCGCGCCCGCAACCGAATTCGGGTTCGATTTTGCGGATACCCGTAAGACTTCCATTGAAATGCTCCTTTTACTGCGATTTATATTTTAGCATTTACGTCGAATTTTACATTAAAACGGGTTATTTTTTTGTGATGGTATTACAATATTATTTGCGTCCATCATCAGTAATATTTGATTTCATTATTTCCTGAATACGTGTGATATTCAGAGCCATTCCAGTTTCGTCGTTAACCTCAATAACGACCGCGTTTATTGTAACATTTCCACCGGCAACCTCAAAACGAGAAGGCATGCGGGTGAGAAATTTCTTCAAAACCCCATCTTTCTGCATTCCTAATATGGAATCCTGTGGTCCTACCATACCTACATCAGTTATAAAAGCAGTACCTTGCGGCAAGATGCGTTCATCTGATGTCTGTACATGAGTATGTGTACCCACTACTGCGCTTATTTTACCATCAAAATGCCATGCAATGGCTGCTTTTTCTGAAGTTGCTTCAGCGTGCACATCAAAAAGAATACAATTAGTATGAGATTTTATCAAGGGGAGCAAATCTGCAGCCACTTTAAACGGATCATCAGCAGGTTCCATAAAAGTACGACCAAGTAAGTTTATTACTGCCAGACGCTTATTTCCAGCTTTAAAAATTCCATATCCAAAACCTGGAACACCTTCCGGATAATTCGCCGGGCGTATTATCCGCGGCTCATTTACCAGTAATTGTTCTGCTTCCTTTTTACTGAATGTATGATTTCCCAGGGTTAACACATTAATTCCGGCGCCAAACAATTCATCAGCAACAGTATGGGTTATTCCCATGCCTGCTGCTGTATTCTCACCATTCGCAATAATGATATCCGGCGAATACGCAGCTTGCCAACGCGGTAGAATTGTTGCTATTGCATGTCTGCCGGGACGGCCAATAATATCGCCGAAAAAAAGTATTTTCATTACATGTGTACCGGATGTCCCATAACAGCTTCAGCGGCTTCATGGAAAATCTCTGACAGGGTGGGGTGAGCATGAACAGAATGAGCATACTGTTGTACGGTCATTTCATTCTCAATCGCTAATGTGACACCGGTTATCATATCAGTAACATGCGGTCCGATAGCCTGGCATCCTATTAATTTATTATCATCAATATTGATAACTATCTTAACATTCCCTTCGCGTTCGCCAACTGCAACAGCTTTGCCAATGGCACGGAATTGGAATGTAGCGCTTTTAGCATTAATACCTGCTGCTATTGCAGCTGCCTCAGTCAAGCCAACTGAGGCGACCTGTGGTGATGAATATAATGCTGTCGGAATGGCACGATAGCTCATTTCGGATTTAATTCCAGCGATATTATCAACAGCTACCGCCGCTTCTGCAGATGCTTTATGAGCCAGCAGCATGCCGCCAACAACATCACCGATTGCGTATATCCCGGCTATTCCGGTATACATATTTGCATTTACTTTTACAGCTCGTTTTTCAATAGTTATACCATTTTCAGCAAAACCACAATTTTCTGTTATAGGAGTGCGGCCTGTTGCTACCAGTACTAATTCGGCAGTTTGCGATTGAATATTTTCATCATCACCCTTTAAATTGAATGAGACTGCTTTACCTTCTGGTACATCAGAAATTTCCTTAACCATGGCATTAGCAATAACGTTGATACCTTTTTTCTTTAATGATGCAGCAAGTTCTGCAGCTATTTGTTCATCTTCTTGCGGTAAAATATGCTCTAAACCTTCTAATAGTGTTACTTTAGTTCCTAAAGTATTGCATAAATATGCGAATTCGATGCCTATAGCACCTCCGCCGATAACCACCATTGATTCAGGCAGTTTTTCAAGGCTTAACATTTCATTGCTGGTGACTACATTAGTGCCATCCAATCCGGGAATCGGGGGACGTGAAGGTGCAGAACCGGTTGCAAGAATGATATATTCAGATGTTAATTCATCATTGTTCACAGTAATGCTATTTGTCCCGGATAATTTACCAGAACCGGCATAAACATCAATCGCATTTTTCTTCATTAAGAATTCTACGCCGCCGCGAAGTTGTTTAACAACTCTGTCTTTGCGATTCATAATTTTCGTGAAATCAAATGAAGCACCTTCAATTGTAATACCGAAGTCGCGCATGGAACGTATTGATGCCCATGCTTCGGCTGAAGATAATAATGCTTTAGTTGGTATACAACCGATATTTAAGCAAGTTCCGCCAATAAATGATTTCTCTACAATGGCGGTACGAAAACCTTTTTGCGCAGATTTGATAGCTGCTACATATCCGCCAGGACCACCGCCAAGCACAATTACATCATATCTATATTCAGACATTCTAATACCTCAAAGTTGGTTTAATCTTGTTTATCTGGCTAATTATAGCGCAAAGGTGATATCAAAAGCAAAAGACTATTTATCACGCGGGTCTATGCCGTATGTTTTATCCTTTTCCTGCATCGGTACTTGTAGAATTCCATTTAATATAATAACTCTTTGAGCATGATTTCGGCAGGTTATCAAAGCATCATTCGCATTATATGCATCTGGAGAGTAAATATAATTCTCAGCATCTTTTTGACCAGCTCTTGGGCAGTTTAATACTGACTTATTAATAATATACCGTGGTTCTAAATCAGTCAGTTTAGAAGGATTTTTTCCATTATGGTCAATACGATAATTATAGATACTTGTTTTTAATGATAATATTCTCATTTGACAGGAAGCAAGGTCATCTCGATTCCATCGGGGGTTTTTATATGACTTGGCGTATTCATAAAATACAAAAGTGAACACTAAAAGTATTCCAATTGCACCAATGGCACCACAGCCACACCCGAATAGATGCCAAATTGATGTAAGTTTTTTATTTGATTTTTTCTTCATCTCTTGCATGTGTAAATGATGAAGCTATCAAACTATTTTGTCAAATATTTCAAAATAAAAAGGAATTTATACGACAGTGGTAGAATTTATATATCCCGAGCCAACTTAATTATTACTCCGCTCGGGCATATCGCGTTCTTTCGCTTTTATCCCCTTCGGTGTTAAACTATAGGAGCAAATTTAATGGCAAAATTCATATTTGTTACCGGTGGCGTTGTATCGTCATTGGGTAAAGGTTTAGTTACTGCATGCATGGGAAGAATGCTTCGTTCGCGTGATTTTACCGTCTCAATCATTAAAATTGACCCATATTTAAATGTTGATGCCGGAACAATGAACCCGCATCAGCATGGTGAAGTATTTGTAACAGACGACGGTGCAGAAACTGACCTTGACCTTGGGCATTATGAAAGATTTGTTGATATTAATTTAAGCGCAAATAGCAGTATAACTACCGGGAAAGTATATGAAGCTGTAATTAAGAAAGAAAGACGCGGCGACTATCTTGGCCAGACAGTTCAGGTAATTCCACATATTTCAAATGAAATTAAAAAACGTATCCATGTTGTTGCACAGCGCGACAACGCAGACGTTGTTATAGTAGAAATTGGCGGTACAGTAGGTGACATTGAAAGTCTTCCATTTTTAGAATCAATCAGGCAGATGCGTAAAGATGAAGGTTACGATAACACATTGTATATACACGTAACCCTGGTACCTACAGTAGGACCTGCAGCAGAAGCAAAAACAAAACCTACGCAGCACAGTGTCCGGGAATTGCGAAATATTGGTATACATCCCGATATTTTAGTTTGCCGTTCAGCAAGTCCATTGTCTATTGAAATGCGGGAAAAGATTGCATTATTCTGTGATGTGCCGAATGGCGCAGTTATAGAGAGTCTTGATACGCCAACGGTATACGCACTTCCTTTGGTATTTGAAGAACAGGGAATGGCTGCCATGGCTATTGAAAGATTGAAATTACCGGTACGTGAACCAGACCATAAACAGTGGCGCGAAGTAATTCATAGGGTATTAAATCCGCTGCATAAAGTTACCATCGGTCTTGTCGGCAAATACATGGGACTTGCTGATGCCTACATCAGTGTTTATGAATCATTACGGCATGGTGGAATAGCTAATTTATCACAGGTAGAAATTAAATGGATTGATGCTGAAGAATTGCAGGAAATGGATGTGGAGATAGCACTTTCCAAATGTGATGGTATTATTGTTCCCGGTGGTTTTGGCGACCGTGGCGTAGAAGGCAAGATTCAGGCAATTAAATATGCCCGTGAAAACAAAATACCTTTCCTTGGATTATGTCTGGGTATGCAGTGCATGGTTATAGAATATGCCCGTAATGTAGCCGGAATTACCGATGCCAGCAGTCTGGAGTTTAATCCAGATTCATCGAATTTAGTTATAGATCTTATGCCGGAACAGAAATTAGTCGCAGATAAAGGTGCGACCATGAGATTAGGGCAATATCCATGTAAGATTACCCCGGGAACTTTAGCCTATAAATGTTATGGCGATACCATGATTTATGAAAGACATCGTCATCGATTTGAAGTGAATAATGAATATCGCGATAAATTAACCGCTGCGGGAATGGTATTTTCCGGTACTTCACCCGATAGTAGATTAGTTGAAATAGCTGAAATCCCCGAACATCCGTGCTTTATAGCATCACAATTCCATCCGGAATTCAAGTCGCGCCCTGATCGCGCACATCCATTATTTAAAGAATTTATTCGCGCTGCAGTAGAATATAACGAACCACAAGGAACATTAGAAATGTAGCAACTGTTTTCTTGGAGAAAATAATGAATGCTGATGTATTTTATGAGTTGTATGACAAGTTTCCGGTTAACCATATTGCTGTATCAGATGGTAAACGACGAATGACAGAGCTGTTGGAAGGTAAACCAACTGATAGTCTTCCTATAATTTTTTGGACAAATCATAATGTTAAGCGCAGTAATGAATATATAAAATTATCTCCTGCAGAAAAGCATTGTTATGATCAGATATTTGGATTGATTGGATTAGCTGCATCTGGCAGTGATGGTCAATTAGCTGTTCGTGCCAATACTGGTTGCGGCACTATTGCTACAATTGCTGGCTGCACATTATTACCTTCTGAATATTCACTACCATGGACAATTCATATAACAAAAGAAAAGATAGAAGAATTCAATCCAGATGCTGATTTTAATCAAATGGGGATAATGCCAGAAGTTAAAAGTTATGTAGATTGTTATAAAGCAGTTCTACCTGATTTTATTCATACATTCCTTGCGGATACACAAGGACCATTTGATCTTGCACATTTATTATATGGCGATGAATTATTTTACGATATTTATGATGCCCCGGAATTTGTTACAGAATTAATGCAAAAAGTAACTAAATTGTATATAAGAGCTTCTAAAATGATGAAAAATTGGGTCGGTGAAGAATTGAGTTCCGGGTATCACTCTATTAATATCTTATCGAATGGCGGGGTGCGTATTTGTGAAGACACCTCAACATTGTTAAATCAGGAATCAATAGATAAATACGTTATTCCTTATCAAAAGGAAGCATTGCAGCCTTTCGGTGGCGGATTTATACATTATTGTGGCGATAATAACGCATTGTATAACGGTGTCATAAATAACCCATTGGTACGATTACTTAATTTTGGCAACCCGGAACGTCATGATTTTAATAAAGTAATACCAGATTTAATTGAGAGAAATATAGTTTATATCGGTAGTGTATATCGTGAACCAAACGAATCATTACCGGATTACTTTAAAAGAGTAATAGGATATACATACGGTACATATCGCGGTTTGATATTTCAACCAGTTTTAACAGCAGAAGAAATAGAAAAACCTGAGAAGATATTGGATATTTGGAGAAATTTACAATAATAATCTAAAGAAGTCATATACATATATCAAATATTGTATCAAAATATGGTATATTTTAACCAGTTAATGTAAATTGTTTTAATTGATGGTTAAAAATGAAAAAAAACGAAATAATTAATAATGCCCAATTAGTAAACTTATCAAAAGATGATAATCTATCCTGTATTTCTAAAGATGACAACTTTGATACTAATGATATATTTTCTTTAGCTTTTGAAGAAAATCCATCGTCTTTAGTAATAATGAAAATAAAAGATGGGACAATATTAGACATAAATAAAAGCTGTTTATCTCTGTATAATTATACCCGTGATGAAGTTATAAATCGTTCATCATTAGAAATAGGAATGTGGAATACTTTTAATGATTTAGGTAGGATGTCATCGACTTTTAACGAAAAAGGCGATATTTTTAAAGATAAAATTAAAATTAGAACAAAAAGCTCTGAAATAAAAATAGTCAACATAACAGCAAGAAAAATTGAAATATCTGGTGAAGACTGTATTTTAGCTACACTAACAGATGAAACATACAATGAGATATTGCACAATCAGCTTAGATTAATGGAAGCTTCAATCTCTAAATTTAATGTTCCTGTTTTTTGGGTACGTTCTGATGGAGCTGTTATATATGCCAATGATGCAGCGTGCAAACATTTAGGTTATACCTTTCGAGAAATAACACATTTATACATTTGGCAGATAGATGCGACTGTAAATAAAGACCACTGGATAGATATAACATGGCCAAAAATGTGTGAAATGAAAGAGCATCATGGTGAAAGCCGACAGCGTCGTAAAAATGGGACAATAGTTCCTGTGGAAATGCATGAAAGCTACATCGAATTTGATAATGAACAATATTTATTTACAATAGTTGAAGATATAACTGAACGAATAAGGATTAATAATGCTTTGTTATCAAGTACAAGAGCGTGGCATGCAATAAGCGAATGTAATCAAGCGGTAGTACGCGGAGTTAATGAGGAAGAATTAATAGAAGATATTTGTAGAATATTAGTTGAAGTAGGCGGATATAAAATAGCCTGGGTGTGTTATAAGGACGAATTAAATAATGATAAAAAAATATTGCCGATTTCAATTACTAATAAAGATGAAGAATTTTTCAAATCTGTTTCAATATGCTGGGGTAATGATCAACAAGGCATAGAAAAAACAGAATCAGGTATTTTTATAATTGAACCTTTAATTATTCGTAACGTTTTTACTGAACAAACAAAAATATCTAATCGTGAAGAATTAATTAGACGTGGTTTTGTTTCGATTGCAGCTTTTCCTATTGTTATCGACGGCATTTGTATCGGTTCTTTAAATATTGCAGGAACGAAAATTAACACTTTTGATAATGATGAAGTAAAACTGTTGACCGAGTTATCTAATGACTTATCTTACGGAATTGCCACTATTCGCATCAGAAAAGAAAGAACATCAGCTATGCTCGAATTGCAAAAAGAACGCGACCAGGCGCAACTATATCTTGATATAGCAGGAGTAATGATATTAGCATTAGATAGAGATGGAAATATCATAATGTTGAATAATAAGGGATATGAAATATTAGGATATCATAATGATGAATTAATTGGTAAGAATTGGTTTGGAAAATGTATCCCTGAATCTATTGTTACTGAATTAAAACGTATGTTCATTAGTATCATGGATAATGAATATGAATTAGATTTAATTCAAGAGCATGAAAACCTTGTATTGACTGCCAGTGGAAATGAAAGAATAATTTCATTCATAAATAATTTTATTAAAGATGAAAATGGACATATAACTGGCTTGCTATCATCTGGTGAAGATATTACTAATATCAGGCGGGCCGAAGAAAAACATCAGTTAATGCTGAAAACGGCTCCTGATGGTTTTAATATCATAAAATATCCTGGTGGCCAGATAATTGAAGTAAATGATGCTTATGCTAATATGTTGGGGTATACTGAAGAAGAATTATTAAAACTTAATATAAAAGATATTGAAGCTCATTTTGATAAAAGTTCATTAAAAATGTTATTAAAGCATATTGTAGACTGTGGTTCAGATAGATTTATATCAAAGCTGCGTAAAAAAGATGGAACAATTTTGGATGTTGAAGTTAGCGCAAATTATGATAATAGAAATCATTGTTTTCTGATGTTTTCTCGCGATATTTCAGATAGAATTAAGTCCGAAGCACAAATGCTGCAAGCTGCAAAAATGGAATCAGTAGGCCGTTTAGCGGGTGGTGTAGCTCATGACTTCAATAATATTATGACTGGTATTTTAGGACAGGCTTCTTTAACTATTGGGGAAGTAAAGACAGAAAAAACAATAAACAGAATGAAAGAAATTATTGAGCTTTCTGAACGTGCAAGCAATCTTACCCGTCAATTATTGACGTTCAGTCGCAAACAAACAATCGAGATGGTTCCTGTTGACTTAAATGCTTTAATTAAAGATGCTATAAAAATGCTGTCTCGTCTTGTTCGCGAAGATGTTGCTATTCATTTTGAACCATCTTCACAGAATTGTGCCATTTTGGCTGATGTAGGGCAAATAGAGCAGATATTGATGAATCTGGCTGTTAATGCGAAAGATGCAATGCCAAATGGCGGAGACATTTATATTTCTACTGAGAATGCAATTATTGATAATGCTTTTGTAAATGATAACCCAGGGTCAACCGAGGGTGAATATGTATGTTTTACAGTTCGAGACACTGGCGATGGTATGGATAAAGTAACGCTTGAAAATATCTTCATACCATTTTTTACAACAAAAGATACCGGACAAGGAACAGGTTTAGGACTTGCTACTGTTTATGGTATTGTAAAAAAACATAACGGATATATTAAAGTCGATAGTGCTAAAAATGCTGGAACTACTTTTAATGTTTATATTCCTTGTCAATCCGATTTTTCGCCGATAGTATCTAATGTAAAAACATCTTCTCCTGCTATGATTTATAAAGGACAAGGTAGAGAAACAATTTTAGTTGTCGAGGATGAAGTGTCTGTTCGTAAAACTGTAACTGCCGTTTTAAATCATGCTGGATATATAGTTTTGGCAGCCGCTTCTCCATCAGAAGCGCGAGATATTTTTAATAAAGAATCAGATAAAATAGATATGATGTTGACAGATATTATCATGCCAGAGGAAAATGGAGTAGAATTATATCGGTCGTTCTCTATAACAAAACCAAATCTCCCTGTGGTTTTCATGTCTGGCTATTCAGACGGTCTATTGCATAGCAACTTGCAGCCGGGAGAAACATTTCAAATGCTGGCGAAACCGTTTAGACCGCATGATTTATTAAATAGAGTTCGAACTGTATTGGAAAAGAATAATGGTGAAAAGTAATATTATTTATACTTGCAGTCAATGCGGGTCAAAACAATCACGCTGGCATGGTAAATGTCCTGAATGTGGAGAGTGGAATTCGTTAATCGAAGAAGTGCAGGTTAGTGCGAAAAGCCCATCCCGGCAAGCAACCACTTTACATAGTTCCGCTGCTATACCTATCAGTGATGTTCCACCAGGAGTAGAACCAAGACGTCCGAGTGGTATGAGCGAGTTTGACCGTGTTTTGGGTGGTGGTGCTGTTCCTGGCACGGCAGTGCTGCTTGCCGGTGACCCGGGCATTGGGAAATCAACATTATTATTGCAGGCAGGTTATGCATTGGCATGTCGCGGACATCGAGCATTGTATGTTACTGGTGAAGAATCATTGCAGCAAATGCGCATGCGAAGCGAACGGTTGAAAGTATTGCATGAAGATATGCTGGCATTGGCAGAAGTAGAATTAGAAACCATAATTGCTCATATTTATCATTTACAACCTGAATTTGTTGTTGTTGATTCCATCCAAACGACTTTTGATAGCAGAATTGAGTCAATTCCAGGATCAGTAAGTCAGGTTAGAAATGCTGCATTGCGCTTAATTAAGACTGCAAAAGAGACCGGCGCAACAATAGTCATAGTCGGTCATGTTACAAAAGAAGGGCAAATTGCCGGGCCGCGTGTTTTAGAACACATGGTTGATGTTGTTTTGGAATTAGAAGGCGACCGTGATTTTTCTTATCGTATTTTACGAGCAGTTAAAAATCGTTTCGGGAGCACCCATGAATTAGGAATCTTCACTATGGGTGAATTAGGAATGGAGGAAGTACCTAATCCATCAGCAGTATTTTTAGCAGAAAGACAGGTAGGTATTCCCGGATCTGCTGTTGTTGCAGTGATGGAAGGCTCTCGCGCTTTACTGGCTGAAGTCCAGGCATTAGTTACGCCGGCATCGCCATTCGGCGCACCACGCCGAAATGCAAACGGTATTGATATAAAACGAGTAGCCCATATTCTCGCGGTATTAGAGAAACGTATTGGTATGCAGATAAGCAATCAGGATGTTTTTATACATGTTCCTGGTGGTTTAAAAGTAACCGAACCTGCCGCAGATTTAGCGGTTGCACTTGCAGTGGCGTCATCTTTTCGTGATGTGCCGGTTAATCCTAACGTAGTATGTTTTGGCGAGGTTGGTTTAACAGGCGAGTTGCGTACAGTTTCTCATTCAGATAGGCGAGTTATTGAATGTGGCAGATTGGGATTTAAAACTTGTATTTGTCCTCCGGGTAAGCCGCCAAAGTTAAAATCGAATATAATTTGCCAACCTATGCGCGGATTGGAAGATGTTTTTAATATCGCATTATCAAGATAAATAATGGGCAGGATATCCTGCCCATAAAACTAAATATTAATTTTTTAACAAATTACATCTTCCAGCCTAAAGCCAACGCTATAACAGCTTTCTGAGCATGAAGCCGGTTTTCTGCTTCATCAAATACTACTGACTGCGGTCCGTCGATTACTTCATCAGTAATCTCTTCACCGCGATGTGCCGGCATACAATGCATGACTAATGCGCCGGGATTAGCTGCATTTAATAGTCTGCTATTTAATTGATATGGTGGGAAAATCTGTTTTCTTTTTTCTGCTTCTTCTTCTTGCCCCATACTGGTCCAAACATCGGTATATATTGCATCTGCGCCAGTTACTGCCTCAATCGGGTCAGCAGTTATAATAACTTCTGACCCAGTTTCTTTGCAGATTGCGAGTGTTCTTGCAGTTACCGCTTCATCCGGTTCATATCCAGCAGGGCAGCCGACACGAATGTTAGTGCCTAACTTAGCAGCCAATAACATCAAGCTGTGAGTCACATTATTACCGTCGCCTACATAAGCAAGGGTTAATCCTTTCGGGTCGCCTTTTTTCTCTATGATTGTTTGGAAATCAGCAAGTGCCTGGCATGGATGTTCATAATCTGATAGGGCATTAATTACCGGAATAGTAGCATTGTACGCTAATTCCTCAACTGTTTTATGTTCAAATACCCGTGCCATGATGATATTTACCCAGCGTGAAAGATTTAATGCGACATCTTTTGCTGTTTCTCTTTTGCCAATACCGATGTCAGATGGCTGCAGATAGATAGCGTGTCCGCCCATTTGAGTCATTCCAGTTTCAAATGTAACGCGAGTTCTCAACGATGGTTTTTCGAAAATCATCGCCATAGTCATACCGGATGCAATGTTTGCAACTCGATATGATCTTTTTTTAATTTCAGCCGCTGCTGCAAGTATTAATGTAATCTCTTCTGATGTATAGTCATCTATTGATAATAAATATCTATTTTTCAATATCGTTGTCATTTGTAATCTCCTGTGTCATGAGTTCGCCGCTATCAACTTTGCGAATATTTGTGATTAACCTGATGAAGGCTATCAATGCTATTACAAAAGCAATTATAACAACTGTTAATTTATCAGCGGGCAATGTTGATAAATTAAATAAATCGGCGAATAGGTCTCTATTAATTCTGGGTGGAATGATTCTGCTTGTATAACAGAATACAGAAATTATGATTGCAAAGGTTATCCACACCTCTGCAATCAATCCACGTTTGCGTGATTTAGGTATTCCTTGTGATGTCATGCGCATATTAAGCATATTGGTGACAAGCATCAATGCAAATGCAGAAATTAATATTATAGCGATATATTCGCCGACTAAAGGTGATATGTTTGGCATAATTATGTTTAAATATTACAGTATTTTTAACCTCAAAGTCAAAAATAAAAAATAATGCTGATGCCAATAGTAAAATCGAAACAAAATACCATGTAAAAGTGTATATATATAAGACGAAATCTTCTGTAAAGTGAATAAAAATACAAATATGCATAAAATATTAATCGTTTTCATCATGCTGATATCATCAGCATTAATTTTTGCTGGTGTGCCGGGATTATTAAGTAATGAAGCAGATGCCTTATATGATGTTAATTTTAAATTGACAAGAAATCCAGAAGCTGCCGTGGGAAATGTTGTAAATATTTATCTGAATTGGGTTGAACAAGGTGTATTTACCCGTATAGGAATCGCCAGTGATCGTATTGTAATTGATGATGTAAAAAAAGGCATCTCAAAAAGGTATGTTGATGTTAAATATACTTTTAATACTTCTACATCATATGCAATAACCGCATCACGCCGAAAAGAAAAAATTATCATATCAATTAATAATGTAAAAGTTCTTGCAGAAATTGTGAAGAATCCAGGTGGTTCAGAAGTCGGCATCGTTGCTGATGATGGAATTAATCTTGTGAACCCATCTTTGCAGGCGATAGAACCAGTGATTTTTTCTGATAATTTTATGCGCACTGCTGATGAAACAACTACATGGAAAACTGTTTCAGGCAAATGGGGTCTGCAAACCGCATGGGACGAAGACCCGCATAAAAGTGCAGTTAAAGATTTAAGTGCTGGATATGCCCAAAATCCATTCGCATGGGTGGGAAAGCGGGATGCTGATGTTCCTGCCTTATGTGTAAATGGTGAATTAAATTGGGATGATTATGTATATACAGCAGCTGTTCGAGGGCGTGATGGCGGTATAGTAGGTTTAGCCGCTAATCTGAATATAAATAATGACGGATACTTAGTTCGCTGGTCATCAGCCAGTGGGACAGTTGAAAAAGCTAATAAATTAGAATTATGTCAAATTATCGATGGGAAAACAACAGTGATTTCAACCATTAACGGTGGTTTTATTCCTGATCAATGGTACAAAATCAGTATAGTAAGTACTATCGATGAAATAAAGTTTTTAATTGATGGCAACGAAAAGATTTCATTAAAAAATCCGGTATATTGGCATGGGAAAATAGGACTTTATGCAGACGGTGCAAAAAGTGCCTTATATGATGATATTTCTGTTTATGGTAAAAATGTTAAAACAGATATCATGGCTGAACATGCTTCTGCTCGGATTGCTGAAAAAGTTAGTGAAGATGGCGCGATGAGCGTATGGACTGACAGCAATCGCGAATGGACATTATCGTATCCATCTGGTGCATATTGCGGTATTTATCATTATGATGTTTCAGGAGATCAATGGGTATCTTTAAAACTGACTCCATCTGCACAAGATAGCGGAACACTTACAATTGCGTTAGGTTCAAATGGCATACAGATTGAAACAGGTGTCTATGCGCAGATAAACCGTAAACCAGCAGCAACTGTAAACGATAAACCCAAGACAAATTTGAGAATATGCATGGATGATAAAGTTTTTGCCGAAAAGGAGATTCCGCAATTAAATCCAAATGAAGAATATGATCTGCGATTCGCAAAAGAAGGCAAGAAGTATATTTTTGAAATTGATGGCGATACAGTTTTAGATACAGATAAAGCACCAGAACCTAATGGCAATAGACCGGCTTTCATTGGAATTAAAGCATATCGTTCTGTGAAAAATACTCTCGCTTTAGGAAAACAGATACTGGATTACACTTTTTCTGACTCGCCTACAGACTGGACAACCGAAGGAACATGGTTATCTACTGTTCGCTGGGCATGTTCACCGCAATGGTCATTCCTGGGAGGATCAAGTCGTGGTGACGCGGTACTTTGGCATAAAAATAAGTTCTTTGGCAATCAGGATTTCGAAGCTTTTGTAGGCATTACCATGGAATATCCGGGTGAGACAGAAGTATATTACGATAGATATAAAAATGTCGGTATAACAATATGTGGAGATGGTGTTAACCCGCGTAATGGCTATGCCGCTATTTATGGCGCGGATGATATAAATGGCAATCCTAACCAACGGATAGTGTTATTAAGAAATGGTGTTGAAATTGCCTCTATACCAAATATTATGCCAGGTTATGAAGACGCCCATCGGCGCTGGTTTCATGTTGAATTACATAAAATCGGGAATAAAATTGATTTCTTATTAGACGGAAATACCATGTTGTCATACACAGACAACGAACCAATAGAAGGCGGCATACCTGCTGTCTGGACATTTAATAGTGGCATTTCAGTCGCTCGTGTTCGATTATTTTATAATGGAAAAACAGAAACAGCGCCAGAACAAAAGATATTTATTGAGCATCCTGCCATTCCTGAATGGGTAAATATCTGTGATAAATTGACTTTGGATTTATCTACCTCATGGTCGGTTACTAATAAACCTTTGAAGTTCATCAGCGAGATTAAGCAGCATCCTGATGGAGACACCAGCACCGTTACTTTTATCGGTACAAAAGCTGTTATAAATCCAACAAAACCAGGTTATTACTGGTATCAAATCTATATAGTTGATGGTGAAAATAAATCAAGAGCATTTAATATTTCTTTTCTTGCCTGTGATTCAAACTTGGTACGTGTCAAAGATAATATAAGATTGTTATATCGATTTGATCAAGGAACTGGAAGGGATTTAAAAGATGTCAGCGGCGTTGATCCAATAGCAGATATGCGAATAATAGAACCGAGTAAAACAGCATGGCTGCCAAAGCGAGGGATTCATATCTCTGATGGCGGAATTATATCTACATCTAAAACAAACGACAAATTATCATCTATCATCACAAAAAAACAATGTACTTTAGAGTTCTGGCTGAGTACAGATACACTTAACCCGCCTCGTGAAACCAGCGATAATTGGAAAGGTGCAATATTTTCCTGGCAAGCTCCTGGCGACAAGGTTAACTTTAGTTTTGGACATAAACAATCATATTTGGGAATGTTGGTTCATTCTACTAATGTTGATTATCGCGCATATCAATTTTATGGTGATTCCGCATTTGATACAATGCGAACATTTCGGACCGGTTTGACGCATATTGTAGTAACCTGGGATGGGACGAATACATATTATTATCGCAATGGTCAGAAGGTTGCTGCTTTGTCTGGTAATTGGGGAACTGCGGAATGGGCATCATCAGGAATAATTTCAATTGGCAATGATTTATCATGGCAGCGCAGCTATTATGGCAAATATTATCTCGCTGCTGTGTATGATAAAGCATTCACGCAAGAACAAATTACAAGAAATTTCAATGCTGGACCAGACGCAAATTAATTATTGAAGTTTATTATGACATTAAATAACCCCGGTCATTCTGGCTATGACCGGGAGTTATATTATTCATCATGGTCATCAGGAAATATTTCATCGTTATTTGCTAAAAAATTATTTCTTTCTGTTGGTCGCGGGCTATTGTTTGTAGGTGAACCTGGACCTACTAAAATCTCTCGAGGTTTGCTTCCCTGTGCCGCACCTACATATCCGCGCTCTTCCATCATATCCATAATTCGTGCTGCCCGGGTATAACCTATTCGAAACTTTCTTTGCAGGCTTGATGTAGAAGCGTTACCGGTGAGTTTTACGAAGTCCAGTGCTTTCGTGAATAATTCATCGTCTGGCGCATCATTTCCATATTCGCCGTCAGTTTCTTCACGCAAGGCATCTTCTTCAATTGCGGCAATCTCATCGCTGAAGAATGGTCTTCCCTGGTCTTTTACATGTTGTACCACACGGTTAATTTCGGCTTCTGTCATGTATGCGCCTTGAATTCGGGAAGGTTTATTTGCTTCAACCGGTAGATACAGCATATCACCCTGACCAACTAATCGTTCTGCACCGTTCATGTCTAAAATTGTACGGCTATCAACCTGGGATGCAACAGCGAAAGAGAGACGCGACGGGATATTTGCTTTAATAGTACCGGTGATAACGTTTACTGATGGTCTTTGTGTGGCAACAACTAAGTGTATTCCGGTTGCGCGGGCGAGTTGAGCAATTCGACAAATTGAGGTTTCAATTTCTGCGCCTGCAGTCATCATTAAGTCGGCTAACTCATCGATAATTATAACGATATAGTGCATATCATCCAAACCTTCAAGTTTGGCAAGTTCATTAAAACCAGAAATATTGCGAACGCCTTTTTCTGCAAAATACTGGTATCGTTGTTCCATTTCACGAATTGCCCAGCGCAGCAAGCCTGCTGCGTGTTTTGCATCATAAGCTACCGGTGCAATCAGATGAGGAATTTCTTGATAAAGGGTTAACTCCACACGTTTTGGGTCAATTAGTAGAAACTTTACTTGCTTGGGTGTCGCGCGCATTAATATCGAACATAGCAAAGTATTAATACAAACAGATTTACCTGAATTAGTTTGACCGGCAATAAGAATATGAGGCATTTTTGTAATATCTGCTATCCGAGGATGCCCGGCAATATCTCTGCCCAACGCGAAGGCAAGGGGAGACTTGTTTTTTTGCATTATTTCACTGTCAATTATCTCTTTCAAATCTACAATCACTGCTTCTTTATTTGGTACTTCAATTCCTATAACACCTTTACCTGGTACTGGAGCTTCTATACGCACGTCAAGTGCTTTCAATGCAAGAGCAATATCATTTGCCAGATTGGTAATTCTACTGATGCGAATACCCGGAGGGGGAATTACTTCAAATCGCGTTACCCGGGGTCCGCGCTCTACTGCTTCAACTTTCGCTTCAATCCCAAAGCTTAATAAAGTATCTTCAAGCGATTTAATATGCTCACGCATATCTTCTTTTACTTGCGTCTTTGGCTTTGGGGTAACACTTAACAATGATGTCGGCGGCAAAATATATTCTTTATTTGTTGTTTTTTCTGGGAATGCCATTTGCTCAGGATTTCCTTTAGATGGCACTCCGACAATGCTGCCTTTTATTTTATCTGCCTGTTTTGCAATTGCAGATGCCTCATCTGATGGATTATCAACAGTTGCTGGCGGTACTATTGGTTCTGCAATAATAGGCTTTGTTTTCTCATTTTTAGGAACTAATATTGATAAAATTCTTTTTTCTTTTTCTTCTTCAGTTTCTGCGGATTCTTCAAATGGACGATTTTTGATCTTTATTTCCTCTTTCTTTAATTGTTCAACTTTTTCTTTTATTGCATCTATCTTGAATGCAGGTCTGCTAATTGTGAAAATTGCTGCAATTCCGCGCCAGAGAGTTATAAATGGCCAAGAAAACATTGTCCATAATTTAACATCAGTCAATAATGATATGCCAATTAGTCCAATGCCGATTAATAAAACCCAGGCAGCTAATTTACCCATCAGGCTTAAAATACCCCAGGCGATTGCTGAACCGAAAAAACCACCATCGTATGTTTCAAATTTAGGACGTGCCCAATTAATAGCATTGACAAAAGGCAATTGAAATAAGGAAATCAATACGAAAAACAGCATGCCTGCGCCAGCAAATGTTGCCATTACATTTTCGTGTGATAAATGAATAAGGATTGATAATCCAGACGAAATTAAGGCAAGTGCAAGCATCCAGGCACCGTATTTACCAAATAAATAACTGGTAACTTTCAATAACCCATCAGGAATTAAACCATGAGACCAATAGGAAATAAGTATGAGGATACCAATTACAATTAAACCGATACCAAGTACTTCATACCTTATCGGCTTTTGCCGTTTTGATGATGAAGCAGTTTGTTTGCCAGCTGATTTTTGCGTTGCCATAACCCCTCCGGAATTGCTGAAAATAGACTGTGATACACGGGTTGGTGTCTGTTATATATTACCACGGGGTAGGGGTTACGGCAAGGAAGTTTCAGCTATGTGAAATTAATAAATGAAATTTCCAAATTTACCGATATTTTGTTATTGTATTACAGGGAGATACAATGTCTTATAATATACCACAAACTATGAAAACTGCAGTTCTTGCTGATAAAGGCAAGATTGAAATCGTTAATAACCCGGTACCGCAACCTGGTGTTGGTGAAGTGCTTGTAAAGATAAAAGCTGTCGGTATTTGCGGCAGCGATGTTCATTATTTCGCAGATGGCCGCATCGGTGACGCAGTATGCGATTTTCCTTTTGTTTTAGGACATGAGCCTTCTGGTCAGGTAGTTGCACTTGGTACAGAGATTAATCATTTAAAAGTTGGCGACCGTGTTGCGTTAGAACCTGCAGATAGTTGTGGAAAATGCTACCTGTGCCAGACTGGTAGGCCAAATTGCTGTGCTTTAGTGAAATTTTTAGGTTCACCTCCAATTCCCGGAGTATATGAAGAATATCATGTCTTTAAAGAACATCTTTGCGTGCCAATTCCAGATAGCGTTTCTTACGAAATTGCTGCATTATTAGAACCATTAGCGGTAGGGATTCATGCAGTAGATATGTCAAATATGAAAATGGGCAGTAGAATATTTATTGCTGGTTGTGGACCGATAGGTTTATTAACTGCTGTTTCTGCACGTGCTGCCGGAGCGTCATTTATCGCCATGACTGACCCGATACCTGAACGACGTGCTTTAGCATTGCAAATGGGTGCAGATATGGTTATAGATTCGGCTGATAAAAATGCTAAAGAAAAGATTATTGAAGCGGCTGGTATGATTGATATAGCCTTTGAGGCTGTAGGGGTACAGGATTCTATAGATGATGCAACTTTAATTGTGCGCTCAGGTGGAACTGTTGTAATAATTGGCATTCCAACTGTTGATCGTATTTCCTTATATCCTCATCCGCTGCGTCGAAAAGAATTAAACATAATTATGTCCAGGCGTTCTAATTTCAATCTTGAACCAGCCATTAGGTTGCTTGCGGCTGGAACCTTTGATTTATCAGCTATAATCACTCATAAATACATGATAGATGATTTAGGTGAAGCAATGGTGAAAGTGCATAATTATCAGGATGGCGTTAACAAAGCTATGATAATTTTTGATTAATTTAGAATTATTTTTCTGTTAAAAGACAAAGTTCTACGTTCAACAGTTGTAAAATTTGTTAAAAATTGATACGATACGTCAACAATGGCGCCGTGTATCGGCCTGTTGATTGTGTGGCAAATAATTCCACGAGAATAAACCAACAAGGGTGTTACGCTGATGACTGACGCCAAAACGTCGCAACAAAAACCTGCTAAAGAAATGATGGCAGACATTCCAGCAGGATTATGGCAAAAATGTCCAAAATGCCGTTCGATGCTTTATATCAAAGAATTAGAACGAAACTTAAGGGTATGTTATAGTTGCCAATATCATTTTGCCTTAAATACTATTGAACGAATTAACTTGCTGACTGATGATGGCATGTTTAATGAAATTGATGGTGATTTGCGTCCAGGGAACCCGCTTGATTTCCCAGACTATGAAGAAAAATTAGTAAGAAGCATCGCAAAATCAAAACAGCCGGAAGGTTTCGTATTTGGTGATACAATCATTGGTGGTACTGATGCGGTTTTGGGTGTAGCTAATTTCGCATTCATGGGTGGAAGCATGGGTTCTGTATATGGCGAGAAAGTTACTCGTTGTATTGAACGCGGTGCAGAATTAAAGAAACCGGTTGTAATGGTTTGTGCCTCTGGTGGTGCCAGAATGCAAGAAGGAATAATTTCTCTTATGCAGATGGCAAAAACATCGGCAGCCTGTGAAAAATTAAAAGCAGCCGGACAATTTTATTTAGTTGTGATGACTGATCCAACAACTGCTGGCGTTTTAGCAAGTTACGCTTCACTTGGCGATATTATTATTGCAGAACCAGGAGCATTAATCGGCTTTGCTGGCCCTCGCGTTATTGAACAAAACCTTAAAATTAAATTGCCTCCAGGAACACATACTTCTGAGTTCCAATTGAATCACGGAATGATCGATATGGTCAGTCATCGTCGTGATTTACGCAGTACAGTTGCTAAATTAGTGGCAATGATGGCACCTCACGCTGCTACATCAGCAGTTAAAGAGGTTGGGGAGGCAGCAGAATGAGCAACAATAGTCATAATGCAAGTCGATGGTTACCATTTGAAAGGCCATTGCAAGAAATTGATGAACAGATTACTCAATTAGAATCATATACCACTTCACACGGAATAGACCGCAGTGAACAAATTAAACATTTGCGTGATGAATATGCACGATTAAGCCAGCATATTTTCACACATTTGTCAGCGTGGGATAAAACAATGATGGCACGTCACCCTAACCGGCCTTATACACTTGATTATATCAAGATTATTTTCGATGACTTCATCGAATTGCATGGCGACCGCAGATTTGGCGACGACCCGGCGATTGTTGCTGGTGTTGCTACCTTAAATGGTCGTACGGTGATGATTATTGGACACCAGAAGGGAAGAGACGTTAAGGAACGCACATTCCGCAACTTTGGCAGTGCAAAACCAGAAGGATACCGCAAAGCTATGCGGGTAATGGATATCGCAGAACGAATGAATATTCCGGTAATATCATTTGTTGATACTCCTGCTGCAGAAGCAAGATTGGAAGCTGAAGAACGCGGCATATCTGAAGCTATCGCATCAAGCATGGCAATGATGTCCCGTTTGAAAACTCCAATATATGTTGTTGTTATTGGCGAAGGCGGCAGTGGCGGCGCGATAGGTATCGCTGTCGGCGATCATATCTGTATGCTTGAACATACTATTTATTCCGTTATTCCCCCGGAAGGCTGTGCAGCGATATTAGATACTTTCGGTCGTGATGGTACTCGTGGTGGGGAAGCCGCCGCAGCTTTGAAAATTACCGCTCATGATAACCTGCGAATGGGAATTATTGATGAAGTTATCTCGGAACCGATTGGTGGTGCTCATCGAAATGCTTTGGAAGCTGCATTAACAATTAAAGAGAGCATTTTAAACAATTTAGCAAAACTTGATAAATTATCAAAAGAAGAATTAGTTAATAAAAGATACGCAAAATTTAGAAAAATTGGTGAATTTGAGAAAGAATAATAAAAAAATATGAAATTATACGCGCAACCTGACTATCAGGTTGCGCGTATTTGTTATGAATATGATAAAATAAGTCATGCAGAATGATTAGTTCTGGAGTGTGAGTTATGTTAAACCGAATAATAAAATTATTTTTAGTCGTGGTCGCAACAGTAGTAACTGTTTTTGCGGCACCGCCTAATGTTAAGAGCGACCGGGAAGAATTAAGATTAGTCGGTGACGTTAAATCCGTTTTAATAAGTGAAAATGGCATACCTACACTTAGGTACGACTTTAGTCCTACGCAAAATGGTAATCTCTGGATTGGCTATACATATAAAGATGATGGTAAAATTGACTATACTATCAAACGTGGGCCAGAGGTAACAAATCCTGAAACAAATGAATTTAAAAAAGTATTTCTGTGGCAGCGTGGTGTAAAGACAGAAATTAAAAGAGAAGATTATTACGATGAAGCTGGTAATGTAGTCGGTTATTCGTATTTTAATTTAAACAGCAATAACGAATTTGTTAAGCAAAGCTATAAATATGATGCTTCCGGTAATAAAGATGAACGCGGTACTGGTATATCAGACGCAAAAAAGAATAAAGTTGAGAAATTCGCTTATGATAATATGGGAAATATTATTGAGAAAGCTGAATATATTAACGATATTAAAGCGCGAGAATTTAAATATAGTTATGAGTTTGATCTCGAAGGAAACTGGACAAAAAGAACTATACAATCTAAGGATATTGCTGCCGGTCAGACAAATTTTAGGCAATCATCAATAACAACTCGTGATTTTTCGTATTATTCATTAAAGAATCCACCGCCTCCTGTAGTGGATCCAGTAAAATTAAGCAATAATTTTGGATATGCTGATACTGTCCATGTTTTAGGTGCTGATGTAACTTTACCTACTGATTACAAAACGCAATTATCTTGGAAATTAACAGGTAATGTGCCAACTATTAAAGCTGGAGATTTCCTTACTGCAGGTGATGTAGCTAATGGCTCTTTCAAATTTGGTCGCTACGTTGAATCTGCCATGAAAAATGCTGATGGATCTATAACGGTAAACACCAGTAGAATTGACCCAACTAAAGCATTGCCGAAACGAAAACCAGGCGATCCTAACGCACCGGTTACTGACCCTAATGCGCCAATAGTACCTGATCCTATTATTCCTGTTGTTGTGCCTTCAATTCGATTAAAAGAGAATTGTGTTGCAATATTGCCAACTAATGATAAAGTAAAGATTGCCGGAATGGATACAAAAGATAAATTTTTTACTAAGATCACATTTTCCGCGATAGATACACAACCTGCTGTTGGTTCTTATTTATATCTGGCAATTAACCCGCCGGTTGTAAATGAAGAAAAATATCTAAAAGTTGAAGCGACTGAGCAAAAATATGGCGTTACTGTTATTACCGCATCAAATGCAACACCATTTGATATTATCAGACCTGCTAAACCAGGCAGGCAGGGACTTGTACAATATAAACCAAATGTAATGTTTACTAAGGTTAATATTGATTATAAAATGACTGAATTAACAGATAGTACTGTTGCATTCCTTGATCCGTCACCAAGCTGGCAAGTTGGTGATATCGTAGTATTGGATCAGAATATGCCTGTTGTTACTCAGCCGACAAACCCGAATGGTATGCAACCACAGCCACAGCCTACTCCAGTAATGCAACCGCAAACTGGAGTTCCAGGAATCGGCGGTACAGGCAGCAACGAACGTAAAATATTGAGAATCTCACATCCGGTAACTGGGATTACGGTATTTGATACAACACAGGCGCAGCCAGCAGAATTATATAATGAAATTCCTGGATATAAATATCCGGTATTGCAACCAAAAGTTATTCCCGGTTTACCCAATGGTGCGGGACCAAACATGAATCCAAATGATGCGCCACTGATTTTAACCGCTGATATGCCATACAAGTTTATGAGAGTAGTTACTATTAATAACATACCAATGGCTATATTTGAAAATCCAGCTCCAACAGTTCAACCCGGTAAAAAAATTATTATTCCTCAAACTCCAAATAGTCCTGAAATTGTTATGACTGTAAACGGAATGCCTACACCTTATGGTAATAATACCGGTATCCCAGTTATAGTTGATAATCAAAATCAGCCAAATAACCCGAATGGGACACCGCAAACTCAACAACCGCCGGTTCAACCAGCCAAGCCTACTATTAAGGCTGGTGTTAAAGTATTGCCATCCACCGTTCGAGTTTCATATTACAATGAAGCTAATAAATCGATGATTTTAAAAGGTGATGTCCCTGATTTGCGCAAAGGTGATTTAGTCGTATTCGAAGGCCCAGTCCTTGAAGCTGCATCGAAAAAAACGTTGCAAGGTATACAAGTAAGAATAACAGTTATTCCTCCTGTAGGTGGGGTATTAAGGTATTCATTTGAAAAAGTAAGTAAAGATGAAGTTTACGACCAGCCACAGGTGCAGGCAAATAATAATGACCCAATGGATGATGGTAATATGGGTGCCGGGCCTGGTCCAAGTGTCGGACGCCCTAAGACTGTAGGTCCGGGTGTTGCTTTACCGCCAGTGGTCACCCCAATGTTGGGGTTCTAAATTGTTAAATTAAAAAATCCCCCTGCATTTAATTTGCAGGGGGATTTTCTTTTTAAGTATTACAAAATTATTCAGTTCTTCTCTTCACCATAAATCGTTCAGGATGAGGATATAAATTAAACCCGGCTTTTTCATATACTTTTTGTGCGTCTTGAGTTAATAAATAAAACGAACCTACTTCTTTTAACTTTGGATGTGTATAGAAAAATTGCAGGATATTTTGGGCAATTCCTTGATTCCGATAAACTACGTCTACAAAAACATCAGCAATATACGCGAATCGTGTAGTATCTGAGATACAGCGCGCAAAAGCAACTTGTTGTCCGTCAGCATTAAATACTCCTACACACACGGTTGAATTTTCAGAACCTTGAATAACTTTCTCGCGTGAAATACCTGGCGACCAGTAGGTACTGGCCAGCCAGGCAGTTATTACATTAAAGTCAAAATCATCGAGATTATCAGAAAATATATATGCTTCTGTTTTATCTGTTGAATGTATCACTGATACCTTTGCGTATGAAACTATACAGTTCATCAGTTTTGATGCGAATCTGATCCATGGTATCGCGGTCGCGTACAGTAACTGTATCGTCTTCCAATGTCTGGAAATCAACTGTTACACAATATGGTGTTCCTACTTCATCATGCCTGCTGTATGCTTTTCCAATATTTCCGGTATCTTCATATACCACACGCATTTCACCAGTACTTTGCAATTGACGCTTAATAGCTTTAGCTTTTTCTACAATTTCAGGTGTATTGCGTTTTAACGGCACGATAGCTGCTTTAATTGGCGCTATGCTTGGTTTTAGACGCAAGACAGTACGCATCTCGCCATTTGGCTTTATTTCTTCGTCATAAGCCTCACAGAGCAATGCCAGCACACCGCGGTCAACACCAGCAGATGGTTCAATTACATAAGGAACTATTGGTTTATTTGTTTCCGGGTCAGGAATCGTTAATTTGGCAGTGCTGTGCTCATTTTTCATGACATTAGCGGTTAAACCAAGGTCAGCCTGGTTTTTACTATGTGAACCCAGATCGTAATCGGTACGGTTTGCAATACCTTCAATTTCTTCCCATCCGATGGGGTATTTATAAAAGATATCAACTGTCGCTTTTGAATAATGCGCCAATTCATCTGCAGGTACATGATAAAGTTTCAGGTTTTCGCGTCTGATACCAAGGGTCGTCCACCAGTTTACGCGGTCTTCAATCCATTTTTCATGCCACTCTTCATCAGTACCGGGCTTAACAAAAAACTCGATTTCCATTTGTTCAAATTCGCGAACTCGAAAAATGAAGTTTCGCGGAGTAATTTCATTCCGGAACGATTTGCCAATTTGAGCGATACCAAAAGGCAAACGTCGATTGGTAGAGTCCACTACGTTTTTAAAGTTAACAAAGATTCCCTGTGCTGTTTCTGGTCGCAGGTATGCATAAGAATCATCATCAGCCACTGGGCCAACAGTAGTTTTAAACATCATATTAAAAGGTCGTGGTTCTGTTAAATCGCTGGAACCGCACTTTTCGCACTTGCCATTTTTAACATGGTCTGCGCGCCAGCGACTTTTGCAATTTTTGCAGTCAATCATCGGATCTACGAAAGTATCTTCATGACCTGAATATTTCCACACCAGTTTATTCATTAATAAAGATGCATCAATACCTTCCATGTCATCGCGTTCATATACGTTAGCACGCCACCAGGCAGCCTTAATATTATTTTTTAGCTCAACTCCCAACGGTCCGTAATCATAGGTTCCTTGTAGTCCACCATAGATGTCACTACCAGCGAATATAAAACCGCGTCGTTTACATAGCGATACAAGTTGTTCCATTGTTGTAGCAGGCATAATTTTCCTCTTAATTTTGATATTGTTTTCTGAATAAATTATATCGCAGATATACATACCTTGTCACGAAAAAGCTGCAGGAATTGATGACTAATATATAAAATTAAGAGTATACCCTCTGTTTTGTCACAAAATTTCGTGACAAAAAGTGCAGAAATTTTTATAATGTATCAAGCGAATTAAGGAGCTTGAATTATTATGAATTCTCCAAGTGCTGGTTGGCCAGGTCTTATTAAGAAATACAGAGAGTTTCTTCCAGTATCTGATGCTACCCCAGTGGTAACTTTAATGGAAGGTAATACACCGCTGATTCCATTAGATAATTTCAGAAAACATATTGGCATCAAACAAAGAATATATGCAAAGTATGAAGGTTTGAATCCCACCGGTTCATTTAAAGACCGTGGTATGACTATGGCGATAAGCAAGGCTAAAGAAGCCGGATGCAAGGCTGTTGCCTGCGCATCAACCGGCAACACTTCTGCTGCAGCAGCTGCTTATTCTGCACGTGCCGGAATGGAATGTATTGTTCTTATTCCAAATGGCAATATTGCACTCGGAAAATTATCCCAGGCGATGATTCATGGCGCAAAAGTATTAGCAATTGATGGAAATTTCGATGATGCATTGCGTTTTGTTATTGAAATAACTGAAAAATATCCGATAACATTGGTAAACTCAATTAATCCATTTCGTATTGAAGGTCAGAAAACTGCTTCTTTTGAAATTGTTGATGTATTAGGCGATGCACCGACATATCATGTGTTGCCAGTAGGCAATGCTGGTAATATTACTGCATACTGGAAAGGGTACAAAGAATATTTAGAAATCGGTAAGGCTACCCATGCACCGCGAATGCTTGGTTTCCAGGCGGCAGGTTCTGCACCGATTGTATATAACCGTATAATCGAAGATCCGCATACCATTGCAACTGCAATTAAAATCGGCAATCCGGCAAGTTGGAAATCTGCTGTTGCTGCTCGTGATGAGTCCGGCGGCTTAATTGATATGGTTACAGATGAAGAAATATTAGCCGCATACAAAACTCTTGCGCGTTTAGAAGGCGTTTTTGTTGAACCTGCATCAGCAGCATCAATTGCTGGTGTAATTAAATTAACAAATGCCGGATATTTCCCTGATGAAGATGGGATAATCACTTGTACTGTCACCGGACATGGCTTAAAAGACCCGGATAATGCAATAAAACAGGCAGACCCGATTACCGTATTGCCCGCAGATATGGGAGCGATAATGAAGGTGTTGGGATATTAAGCATTAAATATCAATGCCCCGGGTGAAATATCCCGGGGCATTTTTAATAAAAAAACCGTCTTTATAATAAAGACGGTAATTTATAATATGGTGGCCCCGACCGGACTTGAACCAGTGACACGCGGATTTTCAGTCCGCTGCTCTACCAACTGAGCTACGAGGCCATTTGACGAAAGAAGTATATAAATTTTTTGCAGTAAGGTCAAGTATAATATTCACTAAATCTTAAATTTAAGGTAAAATTTAAAAGATGAACAATAAATGGAGCAAAAAAGATGGATAATCAGTTATCATTTTTTGATAATAACGATATTAAATTAAAAATGTCTGTTCTTCGTGATGAGATAAATCGCCATATTCATCTATATTATGTTGATGTTAATCCGCAGATATCTGATGCTGATTATGATAAATTATTTCGTGAACTAAAATCACTTGAAGAGAAATATCCTGAATATATAACCAGCGATTCTCCAACGCAGCGTGTGGGTGCGGCACCTGCAACTGATTTTGCAAAAGTTATACATGGCAAACCAATGTTATCTTTGGATAATGCTTTCGGACCAGATGAGTTTCGGGATTTCGACAGGCGCGTTAAAAAAGGTATTAATGTTGATGTGGATTCTACGGTTGAATACGTTTGCGAACTTAAAATAGATGGTTTATCGGTTTCATTAAATTATATTGATAGTATATTACAAAATGCAGCAACCCGCGGAGATGGTACAATTGGCGAAGATATTACCCAAAATGTACGAACCATTAATGCGGTTCCATTAAAATTGAAAGTTGATGTTCCTGGAAAATTAGAAGTTCGCGGTGAAATATATTTACCGCATGCAGAATTCATACGCATTAATGCTGAACGTGAAGAAGCTGATGAACAGTTATTTGCGAATCCGCGTAATGCTGCCGCTGGTTCAATTCGTCAATTAGATTCGCGGGTAACAGCAAGCAGAAAACTAAGTATATTTTGCTATGCTGTTGGCGAGCAAGGCAGCCTGGCAATAAATAGCCATGTTGAATTATTAAAATTTCTTAAAAAAGCGGGTTTTCCTGTAAATGAAAATTATATTATAGCGTATGGTGCAGATGATGTTATTAATTTTTGTGAAAAGTGGGATCATAAACGTCATGATTTACCTTATGATATAGACGGTGTGGTTATCAAGGTAAACTCATATACTGACCAGGCAAGATTGGGAGCTGTATCACATCATCCACGTTGGGCTGTGGCATACAAATATGCGCCTGAACAGGCTATTACTACAATTATTGACATAATCGTGCAGGTGGGGCGTACAGGGGCATTAACGCCTGTAGCAGTGATGGAACCGGTCTTGCTTTCTGGTTCAACAGTTAGTCGCGCAACTTTGCATAATGAAGATGAAATTCGCCGCAAGGATGTAAGAGTCGGTGATAAAGTAATTATACAAAAAGCTGGTGAAATTATTCCAGAAGTTGTAAAAGTTGTAACTGAAGAAAGAACTGGTGCGGAAATCGAATTTGTAATGCCAGTATTTTGTCCTATATGCAATGGTGAAGTTCAGAAAGTAGAAGGCGAAGCCGCCGCACGTTGTATTAATTATAATTGCTCGCAGCAGATGAAAGGAAGAATTGAACATTTCGTCAGTCGCAATGCAATGGATATATCCGGGGTAGGGGTAGAATTAATTGATTTGCTGGTTGACCAAGGATTATTAATTGATCCTGGTGATATATATTATTTAACTAAAGAGCAGCTATCTGCATTACCTCGCATGGGAGAAAAATCTGCTCAGAATGCAATTGCTGCGATAGAGAAAAGCAAAAATCCAGATTTATCCAGATTGATCTACGCTTTTGGCATTAGATACACCGGCGAAATGACTGCAGATCTGTTGGCAAATCATTTCGGGAATATGCAGAATATCTTAACAGCTACTAAAGAAAAACTGGAGGAGGTTCCAGGAATTGGCGGACAGACGGCAAAAGCAGTAGCAGAATTCTTTGCGAAAGATATTTCACGAGTTATGATGAAGAAACTGCTTGATGCAGAAGTTAACCCGACTGAAAAAGTTGCTATAACTGATGGTCCGTTAAAAGGCAAAACATTTGTATTTACCGGTGCCATATCTGTACCGCGCGAAGTTGCTGAAGCAAGAGTTAAAAATCAAGGCGGAAAAGCATCGTCGAGTGTAAGTAAATTGACTGATTATGTTGTAGCTGGAGATAAAGCCGGATCAAAAGCTGAAAAAGCTCAAAAATTAGGCGTCACTATCCTCACCGAGGATGAATTTAATACAATGATGCAAGAATACGAAAAATAAATTGGAGGTATAAGATGTCAGAAGAACAGAAAGACCAGGTTAATGAAGAACAGGCAATGCCGGAAATTAAAGTTCTTGATTTAACTCACTATGTTATGATGCAATATGCAAGCATGGCTTGGGTAAATCTTGGTGTTCAAATTAACCGTGCTACTGGTGATTTGAAAACCGATTTGTCAGAAGCCCGGTTGGCTATTGATGGATTCGGTGCTTTAGTGCGGATTTTAGAAGGCAAATTAGAGCCGCATGAAATGCGTGATTTGCAGAATATGCTGACAACATTGCAAATGAATTATGCCCAGCGTGCTGCTGCCGCTAAAGAAGAGAAATCAGAATAAAAGAAAACTAAATTATGGGCGGGATTATCTCCCGCCCATAAGTAGTCATTTATCGAACGAAAACTTTATATTTATACTCAATCTCAAGCGTCTTGCCAGCCGGTACCGTTACTTCCCATACAGTAGTCGATATTGTGTTTACGCCATTTTGTTTTGGTTTTTCATTTACAGCGGTTGGTTTTATTGAAGTAAAGGTTAAATCTCCATAAATATCTTTCTTTATTATAATCTTCACATCTTCCTGTTTATAGCTGTTTATCGTTAATTTGCCTCGATTTATATTTATTATATATGAGTTGCCATTTATATTAATGTTATCTTTTGCTTCTAAAGTTTCTTCAGTGGATTTGGCTTTTATATCAACGGCCTTGGTAACATTAATATCTGTATATCCACTTGTAGAAGTGTAATACAACAGATTTTGACCAATGAATTTATCATCTTGTACAACTGTAACAGGTGCAGTAGTTAATACTTGCTTGTCATTATTTTTAAATCGAATAGCATGCCAGATATCTTCCGACTGCTGCGGGTTGTTGGGGTCATTCTGATTTCGCCACCCATAACTATTGTAATCGCGAGTATTAACGACATCCCATTTATAGACATCAGCATATTGAGTGGTAAACTCAAATAACGGCATATAAACCCGTTCGCCTTTTTTAATATTAATGTTTTTAAAGTTATAAAAATGCAAGTCTTTATCGTCATCAGGATTCGCTGTTACAGTTGGGTATGTCTGTGAACTATATGCGCTATTCATCATCACTTGCTGGGTCGCCGCATTTTGACGTCCGTATGGGTTATCTTCCGGTGTTTGCAGTTGTGAGATAAATTGTGAGATATCACCTTGCATTGCCATGGGGTCAATAACCTGAGAAAATTTAATATTTGGGTAACCAGCCACACATGACATATCGTCTGTTGCTATATCTTCAGCATCATTTATTAAAACTGCTTTTGCGCTTAATTTTGTCGTATTCTTATCTTTTAGTTCCAATCTGTAACTGGGTGCCCAGCTTAATCCCCGAGTAAGATATGCAATTCTTGCGTTTCCACCCTTGCCATTGGTTATAATTTTTAAGATGGCTCCTGTATCTTCATGGCTGAAAGTTGTCTTCAGTGTACCGGTTCCCGGTTTTTTCCTAAGTTGTGCTATTGAGCTTGCTGGTATCCCCATAACTCCATCTGCTGTATCAATAGTCAGCAAATTGCCAGCATCTGCACTTCTGATGTTATTTTCAGATTGACTATTCCATCGATTATAATAACCGTAGTAAGAAGAATTAGATGGAATGTTGGGTGGAAGAGAATTATCATATTTCCTGTTTTCTGCAATTGATATTAACTTACCTGATATCCAACCATCTGCTGTTTTGATGTCAATAGTTTCACCGACATTTGCCAGAAGCAGTTCATTAAGGGTTATTGCAGACAATTCGCGTTTTTTATCGCCGTCGGTTGCAGTAACTGAAATCAATTTGACATCTTGTGATGGGATAATCCAGAATGTGCCATGTACCGGAGTCGGTACATCGTCAATCAAAGTTACTTTGTTATCGCCTACAGGAATAGTTACTTCACGAACAATACATCCGTAACCATTTTTAAATAAAGCAGCGCTAACTACTTTTGTTGGTACTGCTTGTTGTGCAAAAATAGTAATTGCACTCAAACATAGAATTGTGATAATTATTGTACGCATATAAACTCCTTGTTTTCCGCAATACTGCGAAAGGAACGTTTTATATTATACGAATAAATTCTGTTTTTGTTACATAATAATTTTTAGCAGTTGATGTTTAATGCGAATATTTGTATTATTCAGTGTAAGGTAATGAGGTAAAAATGAAAGAAAAGAAGAAAGTTCCTGTATGGGGATCTATAAAACAACAGTTAAATGAAAAATCAAAAGAAGATTTAATTGAATTAATCAAGAAAATTTTTGATTTTTCATCAGAAGCCCAAGCTATTTTACAGGCCAATATGGTGGAAAGCAATGATAATACCACTTTAGAGCTATTTCGCGAAAATATAAAAAAGAATTTTATAACTAATCGCGGTTTCAGCAAAAATATGTTGCTTGATAGTAAAAGAATGGTTCAGGAATACAGCAAAACTACTCGTAATACAATTGGCATTATTGATTTGCTGCTAACTTTTATTGAATGCGGCACTGAGTATACCGTTGTTAATGGTGATATCAATGAGCCATTTTATGATAGTTTGGAAACAGCTTTTGAAGAAATGTCCAACATGATAAGAATTTGCGGAGTAGATACATATCGATTATTCAGCAGTCGAATTAAAGCTTTGGCTGAACATGCTGATCAAATAGGGTGGGGATATGGCGATTTTTTAGTTGAAGAGATTGCTTTATTAAAGAAAGAGTTTTAAGCATGTAATTCAAGTGGACAGCAATATTGTTGTCCACTTGAAAGTAATTTTTACCCGCCCGTTTCAGGAATCCACACTCGCATTGCACCGGGAGTTCTGTTGCACCAGGCGTAATACGGAATTGCTGTTAATTTCACTTTATTTTCTGCATTAAGTCGGTTTGTTCTATAAAGCACATCTTTCCAGGCACTCATTTCTGGAGTTATTGCTTCACCTTTTATAACGACTACGCCACCCAGCAATTCAGAATTATATTCAGGCTGCAATTCTGCTTGTGTTGGTAAAATAATTCTATGAATTGGCACTTCGTGGTCTTCCTGTTCAATACAATAGACAATCGGTCCGCGCTGCAAGGCGACACAACCATTATTTTGGCGTACATCCGGGTGAGAATATACTCTTTCCACCGGCATCGGTAATACCAATGTGATATGGTCTCCGGTTTGCCATTCCCGAGTAATGGTTAAATACCCGCGCTCTGTATGTTCTGCTACATTTATTTCCTGACCATTTATGGATGCAACCGCTCCACCACACCAGCCGGGAATACGCATTTTTATGGCAAATTCAGTCGGATGAGCAACTTCAAGCATCATGGCGATTTGTCCATCCCATGGATAATTTGTAAGCTGACGAACAGTTACACCAGTATTTTTCACTTGCATTTTGGCGGTTCCTGCTGAATACAAATGTATCGCTAAAGTATTGTCGGAAACTGAGTAGATGTAATTACCGATAGATGCGATTAAACGAGCAATGTTTGGGGGGCAGCACGCACAGCCGAACCATTCGCTGCGTTGATACGTATAATCGCTACTGCCAGCCCAGGAATTGCTGTTTGGGTTAATTCCTGGATGGGCAGCCAAAGGATTAGCATAAAAGAATTTTTCACCATCTAAAGAAACACCAGATAACGCTCCATTGTATAAAGCGCATTCCATTTCATCTGCATATTTACCATCACATTCAAGTTGAAGCATTCGGTGCGCCCAAAATACCAGTCCTATAGCAGCACATGTTTCTGCATAAGCGGTTTCATTTGGCAAGTCATACGGTGTGGTGAAACCTTCATTTGCTGCAGATGGTCCGATTCCACCGGTAATATATATTTTGCCATTGGTCATATCATCCCAAATACGATCACATGCTTTTCTTAATCCTATATCGTTAGTTTCACGCGCTAAATCTGCCATTGCAGAATATAGGTACATTGCACGAACAGCATGACCGGCAATTTTATCATGTTCTCTTACCGGTTTATCCGCCTGGCAGTAGTCATATTTTTTAGCCCAATAATCTTCGGGTTTTTCACCGCGTGCAATTGCTTCAATGTCGAAATATAAAGGCGAATTCCCACGTTCATCCACGAAATATTGCGCTTGTTTTAAATATTTTTTGTCGCCAGTAGTATGATACATTTTTACCAATGCAAGCTCAATTTCTTCATGTCCACAATACCCGCGTTTTTTACCATCTTCGATACCGAAGACAGATATGATATGGTCTGTATATCTTTCCATTACATCTAATAACAAGCGTTTGCCGCTTGCCTGGTAATATGCCGTTGCAGCTTCCATCATGTGTCCTGCACAATATAATTCATGCAAATCGCGCAGGTTAGTCCAACGTTTGTCAGGTTCAACAGCAGTAAAATGGGTATTCAAATAACCATCTTTCTGCTGTGCTGATGCAATATCTTCAATAACTTCATCAAGCAGCTTTTCCAATTCAGTATCTGGCGTTGTGGCTAATGTATATGCCGCTGCTTCTATCCATTTTGTTACATCACTATCCCAGAAAATATGTGGTTCATTTGGCATTTCTGGTTTCCATTTTAATTTAAATGCATCAAGTCTGCCGGTATCTTTGCATTGAATATATTCGATAGGTATTGTACGCAAACGATTAGTTTCCATACGCGGCATCCAGAAAGTGTCTTCCAGATTTACATCGGTAAATGATACAGCTTTATATAGTTCAGACATGGAATTTATAAACCTCCCTTAGATTAACCTTGATATGTATTGAACAAAGATTTAATTACCAGATTATCTTCAAATTCAACGATAGTCATTGGCTTGTCTGGCGTCATAATTATGGTATAAGGTGTATTTGGCTGCAAGTGAAAGAAACGATCTGAATATGTAGAATCTATATCACCTTTCATTTCCATCCAAGTCCATAACGCAGGTACTGATGTTTCTACGGTAACTTCAAATGAATTGTGTATTTGTCTTACGATTGTTTTATAATCTGGTTCCTGCAGGGATAAATGTTTAGGACGGGCAAAAGTTACAAGATTGGCAGCAATAATCTTCTTCTCGATATACAGATTTAACCATATAACCATGTTACGGCTTCCAATGCTGTCCCATTCATTAGCAAGGCATATTTCAGCTAATTTTTTACTACCATTTATAGGGGTTACAACTGCCATCTTTTCTGATTTAACAGTTTCACCAGTTACAGTAGTAACAACCCATTCAATTTCTGCATTTATCGGCATTAACTTATCACTATTAACGAAAATATCAATTGATTTAGAGGCAGGATTTTCGACTCCTGAGATCATTAATGGTGCAAAGAATTTTTTAGCCATATATTGCAGTGCTTTCCATCTGCATTGCGAGTCTATTGACGCCCATGATGCTACAGGCCAGCAATCATTAATCTGCCAATATAAGGCTCCCATAGAACGAGGCATATTTCTTCGCCAATGTTCTACCGCATACTTCATCGCCATACCTTGTAAAATCTGGCTTAGCCATACAGATGATTCGAATCCACTTGGCAGGCGGAACCATTCGAGCATATAGTGAATGATTACAGAATTGCCAATACCGGAACGTTGATGATGTTCCATTATATAACTGGTCACATTTCGTTCATCTGGTTGAGTGTAACTATTTATGGTTTTAGGTTCCGGGAAAGATTGAAAACCGAATTCGCTGCAAAATCTGTGAAATGATGTTCGATACCATTCAAATGGTTGTTTAGCATGCCATACTTCCCACAGATGTGCATCACCCCAACTGGCATTGGCATGGTCCTGACGTTCCCCGTGTGGCGAGTGTGGACTACTTGGCCAGTAATCACGACCATTATCATATTCATTAATTATTTCTGGCAGCAAAACATCAAAAATCTTTTCGTAATCTTCACGACCCATTTGGAAATTACTCCAACTATCTCCCACCAGCCACATTTCCAGTTCATTATTGCCGCACCATAATGCTATTGAAGGGTGATGTCGTAATCGTTTCACATTATCTATTGCTTCCGCTTCAATTGATTTCATAAAATATTCATCAAAAGCAGGATAAGTAGCACAGGAAAACATGAAATCTTGCCATACAGTTATACCTAATTCATCACATATATCGTAAAAATCATCATTTTCATATATTCCGCCACCCCATACTCGCAGCATATTCATATTGGCATCGGCACATGCCTTAATTAATTTGTAATAATGCTCGTGTGATACACGATTTGCAAATGTATCCGCAGGAATCCAGTTGCCGCCTTTAGCAAAAAATGGTATTCCATTGGCTGTGAATTGAAATGATTCTCCCCATTCGTCATCATGCCGGTCTAATTTAATTGAAGTTATTCCGATACGTTTTGATGTTGAATCAATTTTACAATTATTAACTACTAATTGCGCTTCCACGATATATAGCGGCTGTGATCCCATACCATTCGGCCACCATAATTCAGGGGCATCAACAATAAATTCTGTTGAGCAAGTTCCATCATTTATTGAAACGGTTTGTTTTTGTAATAATTTGTCTTTATATGATAAAGTAAAAATTACTTTGTAATCATCAGCATTGATAATATCAATTTTAATATTCGGTTTAACTGATGATGAGTTTTTATTTATGGTTTGAATAATTTGCAGATCTTTAATTTTTGCGTCGTTGAGACCTATAATTGCAATGTTCTTCCAAATACCGCATGTAATAAGTACCGGTCCCCAATCCCAACCAAAATTGCATGGTTCTTTTCGTATCCATGATCGTCCGGTAGGTTCCCACCACGCATTAACTCCAGGAAGTCGCTGGATATTATTTTCTTTTTCTGCAATGTATGGCAGTGTAGATGCAAATCGAATAGCAATACTGTTTTCACCAATAATTAAATATTGCTTTATATCAAAGTTCCATGTTTTGAACATATTATCTGTAGAGGCAATTTTGTGGCCATTTAAAGTAATCGTTGCAAGTGTATCTAATCCATCACAATTTAAAAATACTTTATCATTTTGTAATAAATCATTTTCGACATAAAATGTTCGGGAATATATCCAGTCGGTCTTTCCAATCCATTGCAGTTTTAATTCATTATCTCGATAGTAAGGATCTTCAATGACCCCGGCAGCCAATAAATCAGTATGAACACAACCAGGTACCTGGGCAGGTACAGATATATCTTTTTCAACAGCGGATAAATGCCAGGTTCCGCACAAATTAATATTGGTCATCAGTTCCTCACTTTATATAATTCTTTAATTAATTCTGCATTTGCACTTAATTACCTGCGTAATATCTTAAAGGATTGGCAATAAAGATGACGAATAATTAATAAAATTAAGATAGAAGTGTAGAAATGAAATTAGAAATAGTTAATGGTATACATACAACACAATATATGCCGATAACCAGTAATGGAAAGGGTATTTTAGTTATTCCAGCATTATTCGATGAGAAACGCTCTTCGCATCGCGCAGTTGCTACTTTTTGTGATGCATTAAGCAAAGTAGGATACTTTGTCATCCATGCAGATTTAACAGGTACCGGCAACAGTCAGAGTGACATGCAGGAATTGAAAAAGGGGCAATGGATTGATGATATTAATGGGCTTATTAATACGATGGAAGAATATGAAATAACTTTGATAGCCATTCGCTGTGGAGCTTTATTTGCAGCAAATGCTGATTTGAATAAATTAAAAAAAATGATTTTGTGCCAACCAATAATAAATGGCGCAAACATGATAAAACAGATGAAAACCCGTCGAATGGTTCAAAACTCAGTTACAGGAGAAGCACCGATAATAGATGAATATGAATTAGATGGCGAGATTTTGTCAACAGATTTGTATACAGAATTATCCGAGATGACAATGCCGGCAACTGCTCCTATTAATTATAAAATACTTCAATTTTCTTTCAACACCCGGGTGATGGCTGACTTTCAAAAGCTGAATAACATGTGGGGTGGGAATGATGATAAAATAAAACCATATATACATGAACCTTTTTGGAATTCGCATTCACCGGGTGAATATACAGATTTAGTTAAGATAATTACAGATGAGGTAATATAAATGGCAGAAACACCAGTATTAATTACCGAAAATGATATAACAATTGCTGCTGATGTGGAAATTACAGGTGGAAAAGCTGTAATATTAATTTCTGGCTGGAGTGGTACACGATATGGTCCACAACGAATATTATGGCGAACCGCAAAAGCATTAGCAATGACAGGCTATTCAACATTACGATTGGATTTTCGGGGCAGAGGCGATTCACCAGGCAATCCTAATGATACAACTTTAGACTGTATGATTGACGACGTCTCTATGGCGGTAAAATGGTTAAAAATTAATCATGGTATAACTGACATTAGCCTGGTTGGTATATGCAGCGGTGCAAATGTTGCGCTGGGGGTTGCATCATTACATAAAGAAGTTAGTAAAGTTGTATGCTGGTCTATTTTGCCATTTATGGAAGATAAAGCGAAAGCAGCAAAACAGGGAACTCCGCGTAAACAGATGCTTATTGGGTATATGAAAAAGATATTTAGAATTGAAACATGGAAAAAACTACTGCGTGGCGAGGCTAATGTAGGCGGTGCGATGAAAACCCTTGCAAAAGATAAAGAAGGGAATGATTTAGAGAAAGAAAGAAAGAAATCAAAACGAATTATCACCAAAGAATTAGCTGGTTATACCGGACAGATTCTATTTATCTTTGGCGAAAATGATCCTGAAGCTGCCGGGTCAGGTGCTTTTTTTACGGAATGGGCTAAAAAGAATAAAATAGCATATCAAATTATTCAAATCAAAGGTGCGCCACATAATTTTTATACTGCATCCTGGACAGCAGATGTGGTTGAAAAGACATCAATGTGGATTACCGAAGAAAATACAAGGGGATAAAATGAGCGATCAGTTATTACCTGAAAAATGTGGAAAATCATTGCCGGAATTAAGGCTGGAAATAGATAGCATTGATGAATCTATAGTTGATTTAATATCAAAACGTGCAGAAGTAGCCCGTCAGGTAGGGTTATTAAAAAGTACCGATGATGGTATAGCATTTGTGCCGACTCGTGAGCGTGTTGTATTAAATCATGTAGAATCGGTTAATAAAGGGTTATTGCCTAATGATGCCATTCGCGCAATTTTTCAACAGATTATTGCCGCTAACAGAAATCTTGAACAACCGGTATCGGTGGCTTATTTAGGTCCTCCTTTTACTTTCAGCCATTATGCAGCGCAACTGCGTTTTGGTGCTACCAGCCAGCTTATTGAAGCTGATTCTATCAGTGATGTTATCGATATGGTCGAACATGGCAAGGCACATTACGGTGTTGTACCTATTGAAAACTCAACAGAAGGAGTAATCCGCGAAACATTGGATGCTATGTATCGTTGTACTTTATCAATTGCGGATGAATTAAATATCCCGGTGAGGCATTCTTTATGGGGCAGTGGTTCTTTAAAAGATGTGAAAGAGATTTATTCTCACCCTCAACCGCTGGCACAATGCAGGAATTGGCTGCACAGAGTTTTACCAGGTGTTCAGTTGCAGACCGCATCATCTACCGCTAAGGCTGCTGAAATTGTTGCCAACCATCCTGAACGTGCTGCAATTTGCCAGCAAAT
Organism: uncultured bacterium; assembly: GCA_964638715.1. Classification (GTDB taxonomy): domain Bacteria; phylum Armatimonadota; class Hebobacteria; order CAIYQO01; family CAIYQO01; genus JBAXQQ01. The sequence continues at coordinate 157,074 of CAZWZF010000002.1, forward strand.
GGCGGCAGAGCAGTTTAACTTAAATCTCTTAGCTGATCGTATCGAAGATTCACCATATAACCGAACCCGGTTTTATGTTATTGGACAGGCGAAATCGCAGCCAAGCGGCAGAGATAAAACTTCGGTGGTATTTTCTGTAAAGCATACTGCTGGTTCGTTGAATCATGCTTTGCGGGTACTTGAAAATCATGGTATAAATCTTACATTGATTGAATCAAGGCCTACCAAAGAAATGCCATGGCAATATCTATTTTATATAGATTTTCAAGGGCATATTGATGATCCGCGAATTGTTGCGGCATTAGATGAAATGCGTGAGCATTGTTTGTTTGTTAGAATATTTGGCAGTTATCCGGAGGGAAATTAATTATGAATAAACCAAAAGTTGCATTATTTGCACCAGATTGGGCTGTTGAAAAAGTATTTGATGAAAGTCATTTGCGAAAAATTAAAGAGAGATGCGAATTAATTGATTTGCGATTCAAAAATTCCATTGACACTCAATCTCAATTATCCGGTATTGATTATATATTATCAAGCTGGGGAATGCCTTTAATGAATGAAGAATTTTTCTCTCATGCTAATTCATTAAAAGGCGTTTTTTATGCTGCCGGCAGTGTAAAAGGCTTTGTTACTGATGAAGTGTGGAAACGGGGAGTTATCATCAGTTCAGCGGCAATTGTAAATGCTATTCCTGTTGCAGAGTATACTTTGGGAGTAATTTTACTTGCCAATAAACGTTTCTTCCAAACTGCTGCCGGGATTAAAGAATATCATGCAATGCCGGGCAACTACAGATCTTCAATTGGTATTATCAGCGCAAGTTTAGTTGGCAGGCAGGTTATGAAACTGCTTGCTAATTTTGAATTTGAGATATCATTGTATGACCCATTTGTAACTGAAGAAGAAGCATTAGCATTGGGAGCAAAAAAAGTAAGTCTTGAAGATGTAATGAAATGCAATATTGTATCATTACATGCTCCCAATCTCCCACAGTTGTATAAATTAATTAATGCAAATCTGTTTTCTTTAATGCCAGAAGGGGCAACTTTCATAAATACTGCACGTGGAGCATTAGTTGATGAGGCTGCTTTATTAAATGAGCTTCAATCAGGAAGAATATATGCTGTGTTGGATGTAACTGAACCTGAACCGCCAGTGGCAGATTCACCATTTTATACTTTGAAAAATTGTATTTACACCCCGCATATTGCCGGTTCATTGGGAGATGAATGCAAGAGAATGGCGTCATTTGAAATTGATGAAATGTTCAGGGTTATTGATGGTAAAAAGCTGAGAAATCAGGTAACCGCAGACATTGTTTCGCGATTAGCGTAGATTAAATAGCCGGGACGGATATCGTCCCGGCTAATTTTTATTTTCCATTGCTGAATAACAGCCATCGCTTCTTTAACGGTACATCGCAAATTAATTGAGCGGGACAAACACTGCAATCAAAATTGCTTTTTGCAGATTTCTCATTATGTCGTTCCCGTATTTTATTGCATTTTTCTTTTAATTGGACTAACTCATTATCGGCCATTGTTTACCTCGTTAAATATTCTACTATTGCGCGTACTGGCTCTCCAGTGCCGCCTTTTGCGCGGTATGGACGAGGTTTATCGATGAAGGCAGTTCCAGCAATGTCAAGGTGTGCCCAGCATTTATTTGTAACAAATTCCTGAAGGAACATGCCGCCTTGAATTGCGGAGCCTTCTCTGCCGCCAGAGTTTTTAATATCTGCAATATCACTGTCCAAAAAGTCGCGAACTTCTTTGTCGAATGGCAATGGCCACATTAATTCTCCAGTTGCCTTGCCTGCTTCAATTAAGCGATTTTGTAATTCTTCGTTATTTCCCATCACTGCTGTCCATACCCGCGACAAAGCTATAACACAACCACCGGTAAGAGTTGCCATATCAATAATTTCATCAAATTCAAACTCGGAAGCGTAAGATAACGCGTCTGCGAGAGCGAGTCTTCCTTCTGCATCGGTATTGTCAATTTCGATTGTTTTTCCGTTGCGTGCCCGCAGGATATCATCAACTTTGTAAGCACCGCCATCAATCATATTCTCACAAGCTGGAATCATACCGGTTATGGCGATGTTAGGTTTTAATTGTGCGACGGCCTGCATTATACCGATGACTGCTGCTGCGCCTGCCATGTCTGCTTTCATCGTCCGCATAGAATCTGATGGTTTTAATGATAAACCGCCGCTATCATAACATAATCCCTTACCGATAATGCATACTTTTTTAGTTGCATTTTCGGGTTTGTATTCAATTTGTATAAATCGCGGTGGGTTAGTGCTGCCACGTCCAACCATGTACAGGCAATTCATGCGTTCTTCAACGATTTTTTTCTCATCCCAAATGGTGCAGGTTAATTGATATTTATCAGCAATTTCCTGTGCTTTGCCTGCAAGTATCGCGGGTGTCATGCTATCGGGTGGCTCATTTGCCAGGTCACGTGAAATACATTCTGCTGTGGCAACTATTATTCCACGCTGGATTGCTTCTTTTACATCTGGTGTTTTTTCTTCAATTATTAATTCATTAATTACTGTTGTAGGTGATTCAGTTGAAATGGATTTGAACTTATTAAATTGATAATCACCAAGAATTGCACCTTCGATATATGCTTGAACACTGGTACAAATATCATCAACTATAGGTAATGTCGATACAATTTTCTCCATTTTCAAGTCTTTAACAGCTTTGATAATTTTTGCTGATGCTTTTCTAATATCATCATTCTTCAATTCTGCTTTTTTGCCCAGTCCAATCAGCAGAATAACTTTAACCGGCAGCTTATCAAAAGTAGGAATAGTTAATAACGTACCAGACTTACCGGTAAATTGATGATTCTTCATCGTTGTGTTTAACCATCCGCCAAGTTTTTCATCAACAGTCAAAGATGTTTCAGAAAGCTCTAAATTTTCATAAATATTAATAACCAGTACATCTGCTGATGTGGTTAAGATATTTTCTGTTGTAGTTATTTTCATTTTATTACCTCTTATTTTTAAATGGGCCTTCCTGGTCTGTTATCGGTGATAACGCAGCATGTTCATCATGATGATGATGGTCGGTTAATCTTACACTGACTATTTTCGAGACGCCGGCTTTTTCCATCGTTACACCATATAATACATCTGCCGCTTCCATAGTACCTTTGTTATGGGTGATTATCAGGAATTGTGTATCTTTGGTAAAATCCCGCAACACATCACAATATCTGCCGACATTCGCTTCGTCCAATGGTGCATCAATTTCATCGAGCACAACAAAGGGACTCGGTTTTATGCGCAACATGGCAAATAACAAAGCCAATGCAGTTAATGCGCGTTCTCCGCCGGATAATTGCAACAAGTTCTGGTTTTTCTTGCCGGGTACTGTTACATTAATATCAATTCCGCTTTCTAAAACATCGTCGGGATTTGACAGTTCAAGTTCTGTCTTCCCGCCACCGAATAATCGGACAAAAAGATCTTGAAATTCGCGCTTGACTTCGCCAAATGCCCAGATAAACTTCTCTTTGCATGTTGAATCTATTTCAATAATTACTTTAGATAAACTGTCACGTCCTTCTTCTAAATCTTTTCGTTGCCCGGTAAGAAAATCAAGGCGTACTTTTACCCTTTCAAATTCATCAATAGCACCGACATTCACAGTTCCTAAATCATCAATTGATGACTGTAATTCTTTCATCCTGATAAGTGCCATACCTTTATTTTGTATAGGTGCAGCTTTTTGCGCAGCCTGGTCAGTAGTCAGTTTATAATCATCAAATAATTGTGTTTCTAAAAATCCAATTTCGGACTCTATTTGTGTTGTTCGAATTTCCTGATTATGTCTTTTATCCGATGTTTTTTCTATTATTTCACGTTTTGATTTTTGTAGTTCCATATTTTCGCTGATTTTATCCAAAGTTTTAGCACGTTTGGTCTTTGCGGTATCCAGATCGCCACAGGTGCGGGCAAATTGTTCGCGCATACGCAGTAATTCATTAACAGTTTCGGCTTCTTTTTCTTGAAGTGCTTTGTTGTTTTGAATTAATTTATTTACGATATCGCCGTTTTCATTTAAACGTAATCCTGATGAATCGCGTAAAGATTCAGCGCGTTTGCCAGCATTTACAGAATTTATCTGCCGGCCTTTCAGTTCAGTCATTTTTACACGCAGCGCAGAATATTTTTCAGATATTTCATCCCGTTTTTTCTGGTCTCCCTGTAATTCCGCTTCTGCTCTTTTAACATTTTCGTCTGCAATTTTCTGATTGTTTTCGAGACTCGTTAATTGCAATTTACATTTGGATACTTTTTTTTCTGCGTCATCTAATTCTTTTTGCAGCCATTCATTTTCTTTGTTAAGCGCGTCAATTCTATCAACCCGGGATTTTACATCCCGATTTATTCCTGCGATATTTCTTTCTGCTTCATTTATTTGACTGGCAATACTTTCTGCATCTTTTCCGAGTTTAGAAATTGCTGTGTCGAAATTCTGTATGTCGATATTTATTTTCTGACTTGCGTTGCGTGCATGATTAGCTTTTTTTTCTTCTGCTTCTACAGTATCATTAAGTTCTGTTAATTCGCGTTTTCTTTTTAATAAACCACTTCCTCTACCCATTGAGCCCCCGGTTATAGTTCTTGCAGGAGTAACTACCTCGCCATCAAGGGTAACGATGCTTTTCCATCCCCTTGCTGTGCCTGATTTCGCTAATGATAATGCGGAATCAATATCTTCTGCTACGATAATTTTCCCTAATAAGTGCTCTGCAACCGGAGTGAATCTATTTTCAAAATTTACTAAATCAACTGCAACACCAAGAATACCTGGGGTGGGGGGATAATCAGCACAAGGGGCAGGTTTTACGATATCTAATGGGATAAAAGTTGCACGACCAGCTTTTTTATCTTTAAGGAAAGAAACTGCCTCTCGCGCAGATTGTTCACTATCGGTCACAACATCCTGCAAATCAGCACCTAATCCAACTTCAATTGCTGTTTCCAGGTTAGCAGGTACCTGTAAAATCTCTGAAACTGGATAGTATTCACCTTTTATAAATCTTTTTTCTGATGCTGATATTACTGCGCGTACCCCCGGATAGTAACCTTCCAGCGATTCTTCAAGTTCTTGAAGGGTGCGCTGACGTGCTTTCAATCCCGCGAGTGATTCGCGTATTTTACCTTCTTCACGTCTTGATGAAGTTTGTTTTTCTATTGCTTCGTTTCGCCGTTTCATCATTTCAGAACGATCAGAAGTTAATTTCTCACGTGCTGCAATTTTCTCATCAGCTTTTTTTCTGGCATCATCTAATAAATATTTTAATTCAAGTAAAATCTTCTCCAGGCTGGCAATTTCATCCGTTATGCGCAATGTTCTGTTTTCAGATGTCGTTAAAAAAGATTCGGCTTTAGTCAGTTCATTTCTTGCCCGCGCAGATTTGTCCAAAGTTGAGATGTATTCATCCCGCAATCTATTAATTTCTTTTAACTTGTCAGCAACTAAAGAACCTGATTTCTGATATTCAGCATCAACATTTAACATCTCTGTATCGAAGTTTTTTAATTCAATAGCCAGTTTTTCCGATTCTGTCTTTGCAGTAGCAATTTCTTCAGAGAATTTCGCTTGTTGTTCTGTGATATCAGCAATTTCCAAGTTGATTCTATCAATTTCGCGATCATTTGATTTTTGCTGTTCTTTGATTAACTCGATCTGATTTTCAATTCCTTGTACTGCGGTTGCCATCCTGCCTTCCAATTTCCTTTGTTCTTCTAAACCATCTTCCAATAGTTGCAGTTCAGCACGCAAGGTTGCTTCTTGAATCTCTATAATTTGCAATTCGTGACGAAGCGACTCTAATTCTTTAATTATTTCTTCTTCACGCTCCTTCGATCGCTGCAGTGAACTATGCAGTCCTTGATACTGCATTACCAGCAACGACAATTTTAAGTCGGTTAATTCGTCGGAAAATTTTTGATACATTTTTGCTTTTTCCGATTGTTCTGATAATGGCAATATTTGCCCCTGCAACTCTTCGATGATATCTGATACCCGCAATAAATTAAGACGGGTTTGTTCTAATTTGCGCAGCGCTTCTTTTTTTCGAGCTTTATATTTCGTTATACCAGCTACTTCTTCAAATAATGCGCGTCTGTCTTCTGAACGGGAAGATAATACTGCATCTACTTCACCCTGGCTGATAATTGAGTAGGATTGCTTACCAAGACCAGTATCCATGAATAAATCTTGAACATCTCGAAGACGTACTGGAACGCGATTAATTTGATATTCTGATTCTGCTGACCTGAAAACACGCCTGGTGATTGTTACTTCAGTATAATCTGTAGGCAGTAGATTTTTGCTGTTGTCTAAAGTTAAATGAACTTCGGCGAAACCGAGTTGTTTCCGTGAGTCTGAACCATTAAAAATAACATCAGTGGATTTTGATGAACGGAGCGACTTCATTCCTTGTTCACCAAGTACCCATAATATTGCATCGCTGATATTGCTTTTCCCAGAACCATTAGGACCTACAATAGCAGTAATGCCCGGGCCAAATTGAAGCTCGGTGCGGTCTGCAAAGGTTTTGAATCCATATAGTTCCAGGTGTTTTAAATACATTATCAGTTAAAATTATACGGTAAATAGCATGAATTAGTCAAAGAAAAACCGGGCAAACCAATGATAGTTTGCCCGGTAATATAATACCTGTTTAATTTTCTGTTTCGTCACCATATTCATACATAACCCCAATGGTAGTCACGCCGTTTGTGCGCAAGCCAAATGGGTTGGAATTGCCAGCTTGAAGCCAAAGATTATCACCTGCTTTTAAACGAACAGCAGCACTTAATGAATCATTTCTGTATGTGACAGCTTTGCCTTTAATTTCCGGCATGTAATCAAGCATGAAGCTGTCGCCATTTTTTGTTGAAATAGAAACACCGCCGAATGCTGAGAATGTCGTAGAAGAGCCGGCACCGCTAAACCTGGATACCATTAAACCTAAATGACCGCGTAATGGTGCAGAACCATAGGCAGCAAATTTTTCACCCATAATTATTTTTGAACCCACTGCATATAATTCGACAGCATTTACTCCAGTATTATCATTTTTCAAACTTCTTGCGCCAACTGCTATAGCTGAAGAAGTAACTCCGGGGATTTCTTCCCAGAGAACTTTTTTCATACCGCCACCGAGTAATTTCGCCCCGCCATTTTGGTTGAAGTATGTTATGAATACTTCCATATCATTCTTTTTGCCAACTGTTAATCGCATAGGCATGCCATTATCAGTCTTCAAATCAATAATATCACCAGCTATTTGAAACCCTGTAATAGGAATCGCGTCAGCGGTAGGAATCTGCATAAGTCCGGTATCACCATTCAATGTTGGGTATGCATACGCAGCAAGGCATAAGCAAATAATAGCCAACAATATTAAAACTCTAAACATTATAAAACTCTCCTTTTATAAATTGTATCTTTTTTCGAGCATTTGGCAAATAGCTAAATCAAGAAAGTTGATAAAATATTGCTTCACTTATGGCAGCTTTTTGATATATTTAGAAAATTTGTATAGATAAACCGAATATTTCTATTGTGGAATATTATTTCGGCTCCTGATTAAAGTCGCCATATTTATACTGAATTATTGTAATGGCACTTATAGCGGCTGTTTCTGCTCTTAAAATACGCTTCCCCATATTTACAGAAGAGATATTGTTTTTTACCATTAGTTCAGTTTCTGTTTTATCCCAACCGCCTTCGGGACCGATAAATAATGCGATATCTTTTTTGATGGTATCCGGCCATCTTCCGCCGGTTCTTTCATGTAAAAATATATAATCAGTGTTTTCGTTGAATTTAATATTTTTAAATTTAACCGGTGGATTTACTATTAATCGTATACTTCGCTCACATTGTTCACAAGCTGAATCAGCAATTTTTTGCCATCTTTCTAACTTATGTTCGACTTTTTCCGGTGATATATCTGTAACTGTACGTATTGAAATAACCGGAGTTATAAAGTTTACCCCTAATTCTGCTGCTTTTTGAATAATTAATTCAAATTTGTCACCTTTTATTACAGCTTGAAATAGGGTAATATTTAAAGGTGACACACCGCGCATATCAGTTTTCTCAATTATGGTTGCTATAACGTCGTTACGATTTATTTTTGATATAGCAGCAATATATGTTTCACCGTCTGGTGCGGCAATAGTCAGTGTATCACCGACATTTCTTCGCATTACTTTAATTAAATGCTGATATGTTTGACCAGTAATGATAAAATTATTTTCAATCGGCGCAGAAAAAGATAAAATAAATAAACTATTCATACATCGATATTCTAAAACTTACGGGCTAATATGTCCACAGGAGAAAAAATGCCGGAACATATAATTGATGAGTTAATACGTACCCGCAGGTCAATATATAAATATACTACTGAAAAAGTACCTATTTCGATTATTCGTGAAATCCTTACATTGGCACATCAAGCACCAAATATTGGCAATCGGCAGATGTGGCGATTTATTGCGATTGCTGACACGAATTTATTAAGTCTGATTGCGCGATTAGTTGAAAAGAGAATTGACGCAATGGTAGAATGGCCAGAATTTTCGATGGCTCCACAAAAAATATCTGTAATTAAAGAATCGGCATTATCATTCGGCAAAGCCCCGTTGGTAATAGCTGTAGTTAATACCGGGTATTCTCACCCAATGAATTCAATATTAATGGACCATGGCATGTCTGCCTGGGAAGTTGATAAATTATATTCATATCCAGAATATCAATCTTTAGGTGCAGTGATGGCATACATGACATTGTTAGCACATTCCCGCGGATATGGTTCAAATTGGATTACCGAAGCATTTATTGCGCGAAATGATATAGAATTATCTTTGGAATTGAAACCTAAAGAGGAGTTGGCTGGTCTAATAACTATTGGAAAGACGGCTGAAACACCGGACTTTAAACCGAGAAGACCATTGGGAGAAATTTTAGAATGGAAATAATGAAAAAGATTATCGTCGTATTATGCATATTATCGTCAATATTTGTGTCAGCACAAGGTGATAATAATATAGTTTTGCCTGAATATGACCAGAACCATGTAACTATTACTTTTGATTGTTCTGAAAAAGGTAATTTATTCAAATATGGCACTCCATTTAATATGAATGCTGTCTTATATAATCCTGGTGAAGAAGTGGAATCAACTGTTGTAGTTCGGGTATCGACCCCATTTGGATGCGAATATTATCGTAATGAAGCAAAAAGAACTTTACCTGCAAAAAATAAATTTTTCGAAAGAATAACTTTTGCAAATTCAGACCAATTACCCCGTGGTCCATATTCTGTTGAGGTGTGGGTAGAAGGTGAGATCTTAGGCTATTCAAAAACTAATGCTTGTGTCTGGGATGGTCCAATTGATACCATGAATGATTTCTTCGGTATCAGTTACACTGGAGCATTAGATGCACCCCGAGTTCCATCTGATCTTGATTTATTCAAATCTGCAGGGATTCAGTGGGTAAGATTTCCTTTATTTGGATGGTCACCAGGTGGGGCTACTCAGCCTAAAACATCAAGTTATGACAGCTTTATTTCAGAAACAGTAACAAAAAGAAAAATGAATGTTGTTGCCGCGTTTGTACCAGAAGCAATTTTAAATCCTTCATTAAATCCTACCCAGGCGATGAAAGATTATCGCGAATCTTTAGTTGCCGCCGCATCAAGATATAAGACGCAGGTTAAATATTGGGAATTGCTGCGCGTAAAACCAGATCCAACATACACAGAATTGCGTGGCATAAAATTTGGACATTTAAAGCAGGGAAGAGAAGCTATTAAGAATTTAGATAATAGTTTGAAAGCAATTTACACATTAGAGTATCCATGCAAGTGGAATGCTAAAGAGCTATTTGATAATAAATTGCCTTCTGGTGACGATATAATTGGCATGCAATATAGTTTTGGCGGTATTCCTGAAATGGTAACTAATCCTGCACCGCCAATAAATGACTTGTCAGATATTCGTTCTGAAGCAAAGAGTAAATTGAAAAAGTCTCCTAAATTCTGGGTTATGGAATATGGTTTAGATCCTGCCAAAGAAAGTAGTTTGCCAATAGCAATTTTACAGGCTGCTCTTATAGTCCGAGCTACCATTCTTGATCGCGTATATGAAATAGAACGAACATTTTGGCGCAATAATCCCGACTCGCCTTATGATTTACCAATTATTTCTGGAGACGGTTCTGCTAATCCATCATTAATTGCTTTAAGAAATTGTTTAAGCTTACTGAATGGCGCTACTGCGTGTATGCCGTTGCCTGCACCAAATGCTGGAAATACTTATGCATATATATTCCAATTTGGCAAGATATCTAAAGATAAAGATGCTGCCAAACCCAGGTATAAATTAGTAGCTTGGGTGAAAACTACATCGGACGAAATGGCAGTAGCAATAAATACTCGTGCAACAGCTATTTCAACAAGTGATATATGGGGTAATGTGATAGATTTAAAGCCGACTGAAAACACTGCAATATTCCCTTTAAATGAGTTTCCGATATTTGTGGATTTAGGTGAGAGTTTTGATGTTCAGCGTTTACAGGTATCATTTGTCCAATTTTCACCATCTCGCATCACACTTCATGAAGGATTGCATAATAAAGTTCAGATATCTTTGTTTAATGACCAGTTGCTTATTGGCGGTCCATTTGCTGTTGAATTGCGATTTAACAAGCAACCGGGTGGTGAAGAAGGCAAATCTGAATTAACAAACTTAGTGCCTTTTTCGAAAAAGGAGATTGTCAGGGAATTATCCATTCCAAAATCTGCGCATAAAGGTATGATATATGAAATACGAATGGATATAATGATGGGTACTCGCCGAATGGGTTATTTAACATTACCTGTACGGTATGACCCTACAAAATTGCCAACAACCACTGAGGATGGACATGACAAAACCAAATGAATTGAGTTTATTATTAATTAAGTTCAAGAATAGAATTAAATTGCTTTTGGCTGAGAAGTCTGTAACGCAAGGATTATTTTTCAGTGGTATATTTGCAATTTCTTTATTAATAATTGATTTGTTGACTGAGCACTTTATTACTCCGTTAATGTTATTGGCAATAGCTGTGTTCGGTATCGCAATAAGTATTATTATTGTCCTTATCAGGAGAATTAATGAAGTCGAAATAGCACGGGCTATTGAAAAATATATTGAATCGGATAATTCAATCTCTACTGCCGCAACGCTTAACAATACAGATAATGAGTTTTATCATCCAATTCATACAAAAGCATTAAAAGATTTACAAGAATTACACCCGGGTAATTTATTTAAATTATCATGGCGTCGAAATCATATTTATATTGCAATGGTTTGGACAGTGGTGTTTTTATTGTATTTATTGCCTGAAATTCCCTGGTTTTTAACTCCTGCGCAGCGTACTGACCGTGAATTAGTTCATATTACAGGTATTAATTTACAGCAAAAGGCAGAAGAAATAGAAAAAACACCAGAAGCAGAGAAATATACTGACCTAAAGAAAATTGCCAAAAAAATGCAAACATTAGGCAAAAAGATGGAACGAAGGCGAATTACAAAAAAAGAAGCAATGAAAGAACTAAATAAAATTGAAAATAAGTTGAATGAAGTAGGACAGAAAATTACATCAGAAGAGTTCAAGAAAAATAGTGAAGCGATGAAAAGTGCCGGCAAAGCCTTGAAAGAGATGTTAGATAAGAAAATGACAAAATTGCGTGAGCATGCTGGTAAAGTAAATGAAGCAATCAAAAAAGGTGCGGATGAAAATAAATTGCCGCCAGAAGATAAGTTAGCCAAAGAAATAGAAGAAAGAATGCAGAAAATTTCTGAAATGCTGCAAAATGCCGATATGGAAGGTTTGTCAGAACAATTACAGGCAGCTGGCGACGAAATGCAGCAGGGAGAGATGTCTGACGCTGAAAAAAAAGAGATGGCTGAGGCATTGCGCAAATTAGAGAATGAATTAAAAAACATGTCATCCGAAGAGATATCAAAAGCTTTGAAAGAAGCAGCGAAACAGTTGGAAAGCGATAAGAAAAACGGCACTAAAGATGCTGGTCAGTCATTAAAAAATGCTGGTGGAAAGATAAAATGGCGTATGGCAAATGGAAACAGCAGCGGTAAAAGTATAAAACAGATGATGAAAGGCGGGGGAGGAGAAGAAAAAGAAGGTGAAGGAAAATCTGGTCAAAATGGAAGTAAGTCTGGCAGTCAATCAGGCAAGTCAGGTGATGGAAATAATAATAGCTCTAATAATGGAAGTCCAGGTCCAAATAATGGCGGTAAACACGGTACATTGACAGGTAAAAATAATGGATCGCAGCCAGGCAGTACTGATGGGAATAAAGAATTAAAAATAGATTATTCAAATGCATCTATGTCGGTAACGATACCATCAAAGGTAAAAGGCAGGCCGGGGAAATCGACAAATAGCAAAGTGCCGTATTATGAATATTATGGTGAATATAAGCAAAGAGCTGATTCGGCTGTAGACAATGAAGAGATTCCTGCCGCCAATAAAGAAATGGTTAAATCATATTTTGAAACCTTAAATCCTGCTGAGTCTAAAAAATGATTGAAACCGCAAGTTGCCATTTCGGTTTGTACATACATATACCATTTTGTGTTAAAAAATGTAATTATTGCGATTTTGCTTCAATAACTGCAAATAAAGATTTACAGCAAAATTATATCAAAGCATTGTTGCAGGAAATTAAAACAAAATCTATTTATTTTGAAGATAAAGTGATAGATTCGATATATATCGGTGGTGGCACTCCAACGGTTTTAAACGCAGATTTGATTTATTTACTTTGTAATTCATTGCCAATTTTCTTCAATTTGTCAGATAACTTAGAGTTTTCAATAGAGGTAAACCCCGGAACTGTCACCGATGAATTATTGGAAGTTTTACTGAAAACTGATATAAATCGCGTAAGCATCGGCGTTCAATCATTCAATGATAATGAACTTGAATTACTGGGAAGGATTCACAATAAAAATATCGCAATTGACACGATAAATAGATTAAATGAACATTATAACTTGAACATTGATTTAATGTTTGGAATTCCAGGGCAAACACTCGCGACTTGGAAAGAAACATTACAACAGGCTATTGCTTTAAAACCGAACCATATATCCGCTTATTCACTGATAATTGAAGAAGGAACTAAAATATGCAGTTGGATTGAAAACGGTAAAATTGCTTTACCCGATGATAGCATAGAAGATGAGATGTATTTGACTGCAGTTGATATTCTGAGCGATGCCGGGTATGTACAATATGAGGTATCAAATTTTGCCAGTGACAATTATATGTGCAAGCATAATATAGGTTATTGGCATGGTGATGATTCTCTTGGCGTTGGCTCTTCTGCAGTATCGTATATTAATAAATTAAGAAGTAAAAACAGTGATGATGTTAATGAATACATTTCATTAATTAATGCAGGTATTTCACCAATAATTTATGTGGAAAGAGCCAGTGCGAAAATCGGATTATTGGAAGAAGTAATGTTAGGATTACGAATGTGTAATGGATTTAACCTTATAGAACTTGAAAATAAATGGCAATATAAACTTGCAAATGCATCAGATAAATATCTAAGATTATTATCTGAAGGGATTTTAAAGCTGGAAAATGGAAACCTGAAATTGTCTCGTGAAAATTTCAGGTTTGCCAATAATGTTATTGTAGAAATGATGCGTGAATTATAATCCGGTAGACCCGAATCCACCACCGCGGTCTTCACCTATTTCAGCTACCGAATTAACTTGCTCAAAGAGAATCTCTGTTTTTTGCATTAAGACAAATTGTGCAATTCTCGTGCCGGCTGGTAATGTAATATTTACATCATTCGTGTTATGCAGGATGATGCCAATTTCGTCACGATAACCAGCATCTATTAACCCGGGACTATTAGCAATACGCAGACCGGTTTTTACACTGATTCCTGAACGCGGGAATACCAGCAGCATCCAACCGACAGGTAATGCAACTTTTAAACCAGTGGGGGCAATTAAGGTTTTACCAGCAGGAACTGTAATTTCATCAGGCAATGTAACATCCATCCCGCCATCATGTGTGTTGGCATATTTGGGCAATACTGCGCCTTCGCGGCATAATTCAACATGAATATTAATTTGATTCATTTTAACCTCATTTTAAATGAAAACTTGACAATTATACTCTTCGATTATTATTCTACCTGTGTCAGCCTTATTATGCAAAAAAAACTATCTGGAGACAAGTCATGTATAATCGTTTATTACCAGTGGTAATATTATTTTGTGTCTTATTATCAGCCGCATTTGCAGCGGGTGACGAAAAAAAGGAGAAAAAGATGAAAGTTACTCCGCCTACAGTGGCAGAGACCTTAGAAACACAGAAGGCCGGTCGTCATTTAGTGACAATCACCATGACATCCGGGAAAAAGATTGAAGTTGTATTGGAATCTGCATTAATGCCATATACCAGCACCAACTTCATCAAGTTAATCAAATCCGGTTATTATGATGGATTAACCTATCATCGCGTTGAACCGAATTTCGTTATTCAAGGCGGTGATCCGCAAGGCAATGGTGCCGGTGGTCCTGGTTACAATATTAATTTGGAAATCAGTCCATTATTATCACATGCAAAAGGTGCTATCTCTATGGCACGCACAAATGACCCCAACACAGCCGGTTCACAGATTTTCATAACTATTGGTGATGCTACATTCCTTGATGGCAAATATGCTGTGTTTGGATGGGTAAAGTCAGGTCAGGATGTTGCTGATGCTGTTAAAGTTGGCGATAAAATGGATAAAGTAACTGTAGATGTTTATGCTGGTACTGAAGAATGCCCAATTTTTTATAAGAATGTAAAATAAGCATTTAAAATATTGAGGTAAAAATGCGTAATGGCACTTTGCCCATTACGCATTTTTTATTATTCAGATTTGCGTTCTCGTTTTTTCTTTAGCAGCACTCCTGCTGTTGATTCTTCTGGTGCTGGTATTGGTAGCGCAACTTTTTCTGGTACGATTTCATCTTCATCAACTTCGGTAATATACTTGGAATTATCATCATTTTTTAATGCTTCAGCAGGTAGAACATACTCAACAGTATCTCTTTTTTTATATTTTGTATTTAACAGAACTTCGATTTTTTCATTACATACTGTTTCTGTCGGGGACGAAAAAGATCTGTTTTTGAATGCTTTAATGAGTTTTTTAATAAATACCATAACATCAGCTGGCGGAATAACAACTCTTCTTACTGCTACATCAAATATGAAAATAAATGCAATCCAGGGAATAAGTATGGTCCAGAGATCAGATAATGTTCGAGCGCCGAATCTCATTCTGCCGAAGATATCGTCAGCAGGTGGGTTTACTTCACCTTTACCAGTTTCTACAATTTGAGATATTAACGAGTCATTATTTTTCATTATCCCATACTCAGGTGAATAGGGGATAACCAATGTGGCTTGCTGCAGCGATTTTTCACCATTTGTTTTTGTATCTATAACAGTAATCTGGTATGCCCCATTATCACCCGCATTAAAGAAACCTTCGTAATGGCCTGGTGCAGACTGATTAATGTCTACCATCTCTGTTTCTGTTTTAGGATCTAAAAAAGCATCATTTTGTATATGGGAAACGCGGGCTGATAAATTTAAACCATTTTTATATTGTCCGTTCTTATCAACTGCTTCGATTGAAATAATACCTTTACTATTTTGCTCGAATACATCTAATTGCAAGTCAGACTCTTTTGTATTTCTTAAAATCCAGCGAGTAGATTGCATCCAAAATTTTTGTTCATCCGGCCAATCCATCCAATGCAATCCCCAATGTGACGAAGGTTCTGATGCAAAAGCAGCCGTTTTACCTAACCCGTATTGCCAAACTGCGAATATAGGGTCATTTTCCGGCGAAGACAGCAATATTCTTGCTGTAGGAGCATTTTCCTTATTTGATGTAATTGTATATCCCATCAACGGGGGGGCATTGCCCCAATCAATATCTTTAGTCGAAGCATGTGTGGTATCAATAGGAATAACTCGAAATGGTTTTTCATATATTGGCGGTCTGGTTACGGATTGCTGGTCACGTACAAGTAATCGCGGCAGATCTTCAGGACGTTTTGCTTCATAAGCGACACCACCGCCTTGTGACGCTATTTTTTGCATCTCTGCCAGTCCTGGAGGTCCATCCACACCAGTTGATATAGCGGATACTGTAATACCTTCTCTTTTAATTTTACGTATGGTCGCAAGCATTGTATTGGGCATATAAGCGTCGCCATCTCCCACCAGTAGAATATGTTTCACATCTGCTTTTGTATTCATTAATACATTAGCAGCTTCTTGCAAGTGACTTTCATAAGAGGGAGGGTCATACATTTCCTGAAGTTTTTGATCCATTTCAGCCTTGATTTTTTCTTTATCCTGTACTGGCTGCATAGGGATTGGCCATAGATTTTTGTCATATCCGCAATTTTCTACGCCGATTTTATCAGTAGGAAGCAGCATATCAACTGTCGCTTTTGCTGCTTCAATTGACCGGTTTGTGATTGCTTGTTCTTCTAAATATTCGATTACCAGTACAATTGCGATTGATGAATATTTTTTCTTCTTTCTGGTATCCATTGATACCGGCAAGATATTTTCTATCTGAGTGCTGAAATAACCACCAGCACCGAAACTGTCAGTTCCACCCGTCATCATGAAGCCCATTCCGGTGTCTTTAACCGCACCCTGTATAGCAGCAATAGAGTTCGGTGAAATTTGCCATGCCGGTACATTAGCAAAAATTATACTGTCCCATTTGCTGCATTCAGCTAAGTTTTTGGGAACATTTTCTGCTTTTCCCAGAACGACTTCTATGCCATTTGTTTTTAATGTTTGGGCCAGATGTTCACCATCACCTTCGGCACCTTCAACTATTAAAGTTGATGTTTTACCGGCTACTCTGGTATAGCAATAAACCTGGTTATTATCGGGAAGTTCGTCATTTCCTTTTGGCACTTCAATAGTTGCTTTGTATTGAAATAACCCGGCACCATTTAGAAAATCATCGAATGAAAATATATTTTTGCCTGTTTGTAATTTAACGGTTTTAGAATCATATAATGTATCATTACGGTAAATATTCAACTTGCCGGTGATATCTTTTGTTGTTTCCGCGGTTACAGAGATATTGATTGGTGAGCCTATTTTTGTTACAGAAGGAGCAGTGATTTTACTTAACAGCACTTCATTTGTATTGTTTCTCTTTAAAGGGATAACAGATATTTTTATGTCATTGGCAGCTGCTATTTCAGCTTGCGACAAGACATTCCCCTGATTTTCATTGCCGTCTGTTAAAATAACAATCTGTTTTCCTGCTTCTTCCGGGAACGCGGCCATTGCTAATTGAATACCAGCAGATATATTGGTACGTGATTTTTTTGGCAGGCTATATATTCTGTCTATTTTTCCTTCTTTATCTTCAGCTGATTTATCAAGCCATGCATCTCCGCCAAATGCAACAACAGTTATCAAGTCGCCGGAGTGTTTCTTTTTGATGGCTTCTTGAATATATGAAAGAGCTTCCTGCTGCATAGGTTGTGAGCTGAATGATAAATCAACAACAAAAGAAGTACAAAGATTAGTAGTAGGCTTAATAATTTGAATGCCACTGATAGCAAGTATGATAGCTGTACCAACTACTGTGCGGATCCAAAACGATACTCTATCACGCCATTTATCCAGCTCTGCCAGAGTATGACGTGAAACGTACCAGATATATATTATAAAAAGAGGCAATAAAAATAGATATTGCGGATTTGTGAATCGTAAAGACATACTCTGTTTTATTCTAATCTAAATCAGATAAACCTTCTCTAATGGCTATTCTTACCATATCTGCGGTAGAATTAATTTTTAATTTATCAAATATATGCTGTCTATGCACATCAACTGTACGTGAACTTATTCCTAAATCATTGCCGACTTCACTTGATTTCATTCCACTTGCCAGCATCTTCATAACATCTCTTTCACGATTTGAAAGAATGTCTAAGATATCACCTTTATTCTTATTCAGCAAATCAGTATCTGCGATTTGCGGACTAAGGTAAACTTTGTTGTTCATTACTTCTCTAATTGCTATTTCTAATTCGTGAAAAGCATTTGTTTTTAAAACAAACGCAGATGCACCAGCAGAAATCATATCATTAATGCCTCTTGGGTCTTGACGTACTGATAGTGCGATTATTTTGACGTGTGGATATTTATGCGAGATGGCGGCAGTAGCCTCAATGCCATCCATACCTGGCATGTTTACGTCCATTATTACAATATCTGGATTTGTTTCGCCTGTTGTTATAATTGCCTGCCAACCATTTTCAGCTTCGCCAACAACTTTTACTTCGATGATATGTTCAAGTAAAATGCGCAAACCTTCGCGAAGCATTTTATGGTCATCAGCAAGTACGACTCTTATTACTGGCATTCCGTCTCCTTTTCAACTTACCAACTATAACCATTATACCATCATAAGGTTTATATGTAACATGTTTTAGAAAAATATCTATTATTTCAATGTATAAACATCAATATTTCTGAAATTATATGAATATTCTACTTTTTTCCTTGCAGTATATTACAGGTAAAAGTAAAATATAAACGGAGGAATAATATGACTGGTACAAAATATAGAAAAGCAATAGATTCAATTACACCGTATTCTCCAGGGAAACCGATTGAAGAAGTTGCGCGTGAGTTAGGCCTGGATCCATCGTCAATCATTAAATTGGCTTCAAATGAAAATCCGCTGGGACCTTCACCATTAGCAATTGAGGCTATGCGTTCGCATTTGGGTGATGTTCGACTTTATCCTGATAGTGACAGCTATGAATTACGACAGGCAATTGCAAAGTATTTGAATGTAGAAGGCAATCAAGTAATAGTAGGACGAGGCAGTGATGAAATAATGCATTTTATCGCGGTAGCATATCTGGAAGAAGGCGATGAAGTTATTATGGGTAATCCTCCATTCAGTATGTATGAAATAAGTACATTAACTATGGGAGCAACACCTGTAAAGATTCCATTGAAAAATTATGCTCACGATTTGCAGGCAATGGCTGATGCTATTACAGATAAGACAAAGATAATATATATAGCCAATCCGCATAACCCGACAGGGGCAGTGAATACTAACACTGAATTAGAAGCATTTTTGGCGAGAATTCCTGACCATGTATTAATAGTTCTTGATGATGCTTATTATCAATATGCTACTGACCCGGAATACCCGGATTCGATGTCATATCTTGATAGCGGCAAGAATATTTTAGTGATGCATACTTTCTCGAAAATATATTCTCTTGCCGGTTTACGTGTCGGTTATGCTGTAAGTAAACGCAAAGAAGTTATTTTTGCATTAAATCAGGTCCGCGAACCATTTAATGTTGCGAATATCGCTCAATGGGCAGCTATTGCCAGTTTAAATTGTCCTGATCAAATTAAAAAAGGACGAGAAATAAACGAAGCCGGAAAACAATTGATGTATGCAGCTTTTGATGAAATGGAAATGGAATATGTACCATCTAACGCCAATTTTATTTTAGTTGATGTCGGAAAACCATGTCGTGCAGTATTTAATGGTTTGCTGAAATTAGGCGTTATCGTCAGAACTGGCGATATCTTTGGCTACCCCAATAAAATACGTGTAACAATCGGTACTGCAGAAGAAAATGCCCGATTCATTAAGTCGCTTAAACAAGTAATCAGCGAGTTATAAACAAAAAAATAAAAGCCGCTTTGTATTCTAAGCGGCTTTTTGTTTTATTTGCATAATGGCAGTGCGGCACAAGCATCTATATTATAGTCGTCAACTTCACCACGTTCTCGCTTGAAATATGCCGCGGCAGCAATCATTGCAGCATTATCAGTACACAGCATTCGAGGCGGTAGTGAGAGTGGGAATCCTGTTTGTAGTGCCTTTTGCTCTGCTAATTCACGCAAGCGGCTATTGGCGGCTACTCCACCTGCTAATACTACCTGGGCAGGATTCATTTCTTCGGCAGCCGAAAAAAGTTTATTTACGAGTACTGACATGACAGCTTCCTGAAAACTTGCTGCAATATCCGGGGTGCTGGCGCGATTTTCTGCAGTAGTTTTTCGCAGATAATTACCCAAGGCTGTTTTGACACCGCTAAAACTGAAGTCATAAGTGCCTGGCATCAAAGCACGCGGGAATTCAATGGCTTTTGGATTGCCTTCCTTGCTAAGGTTGTCAATTACTGGCCCACCGGGGTAACCTAAGTCAAGCTGGCGGGCAGCTTTATCCAATGCCTCACCAGGAGCATCGTCTTTCGTTCGACCAAGAATAGTATAACGTCCGTGATCTTCCATCCATACTGTATGACTGTGACCACCAGAAACAATTAAAACTAAAGCCGGCAATGCTGGTTCGGGACGATTATCATTATCTACCCGCAGCCAATTAGCATAAAGATGGCCTTCTAAATGATTAATGCCGATTAATGGCAAATCATGCAAATAAGCAACTGTTTTCGCTCCAACTAAACCAACAACCAGTGAACCGATAAGACCGGGTCCGTTAGTTACAGCGATACAATCAAGGTCGTTATACGTTATATTGGCTTTCTCTATAGCTGCCGATATAACCGGGGTCAGATATTCTAACTGCTTGCGGGAAGCTAATTCTGGTACAATACCGCCATATTCACGGTGAAATGCTTCAGATGAAGATACAATATTAGATAATATTTCGCGGCCATTTGCCACAATTGAAGCTGCGGTTTCGTCGCAGCTGCTTTCTATACCAAGTATTAATCTATTCATGACGCATTTATTATACCATTTTGGCAGGGAGTTCTGATAATCGGTAGAAAATTAAAATTATGAACAATGTAATAAAATGTGGTAATGTCAGCTTCAATATTGGTGAACGTACCTATATAATGGGAATTATTAATGCCACTCCAGATTCATTTTCAATGGATGGATTATCAAATAATATTAAAGAGATATTACATTTGGCTGATAAAATGATTAAAGACGGTGCTGATATCTTGGATATTGGCGGAGAATCCACTCGTCCTGGTTCAGAACGGGTAGGGGAAGATGAGGAGCTTAACAGGGTAATTCCAGTGATTACTGCCATAAAAGAAAGATTTGATATCCCCGTTTCTGTAGATACTTATAAAAGTAAAGTTGCAGCCTGCGCTATAACTGCAGGTGCTGATATGATAAATGACATCAGTGGTTTAAAGTTTGATGATAGAATGGCAAATATCGTTGCCAATTCTAATGTTCCGGTAGTTCTGATGCACACATCAGGCGACCCTAAAATAATGCAGAGTGCTCCAGAATATGATGATATTATTAAGGCAATAATTACATATTTGCAGGATTCTACTGATATTGCCTTGTGTTCAGGTGTAAAGAGCGATAATATCATTTGGGATCCTGGTTTTGGATTCGGTAAGACAGTAGAGCATAATTTAGAAATAATTCGTCGATTGGATGAAATAAAAAGTTGTGGTTATCCGGTATTAATGGGAACATCAAGAAAATCAACAATAGGAAAGTTATTAGCGGATGCCCCGGTAAATGAGAGATTAGAAGGTACAGCGGCAACTGTTGCATTATCAATAGCAAATGGTGCAGATTTTATTCGAGTACATGACGTTAAAGAAATGAAAAAAGTAGCAATTGTAGCTGATGCTATAACACGAAAAAGCCGCCGGCTATAAACCGGCGGCAATAAATAGCAATTAAACTTCCATTATTTCAGCGACTTTTTTATCTAATACTGCATCTACTTTTTTCACATTATCGTCAGTAACTTTCTGGATTTTCTCCTGTGCCCGCTTTGATTCATCTTCAGAAATAGCATGGTCCTTTTCTAATTTCTTTATATGGTCAATAGCATCACGGCGAATATTGCGGATCGCAATTCGAGCATCTTCAGTTTTTTTGCCAGCTAATTTAGCAAATTCTTTGCGGCGTTCTTCAGTTAATGCCGGCAATACCAATCTCAGCATCTGACCATCATTGCTTGGGTTTAAGCTAAGGTCGCTATTTAAGATTGCTTTGCTGATTGCATTAACTTGCCCCTTGTCCCAGGGGGTAATAGTAATAAGGCGCGGTTCAGGTGTTGCAATATTTGCAAGTTGGCTTATTTGGGTAGGGGTACCATAATAATCGATATTTATACCGTCCAAAATGGCTGGATTGGCGCGTCCAGTGCGGATATGCCGAAATTCTTCTTCAAGATTGGCAATTGCACCATGCATGCGGTGCTCAGCATCTGTAAAGATTTCACTGATTGATGTAAACATTGTATTTAACCTCGCAAATTTGGCGTAAGTCGTATGACAGATATATTTTGCCGTTATTCTCCGATATTGTCAAAAATTAAAGAAAAGTAATAATGCAAACGGTTGTTTTATTGTTACTTGACGACTTTCTCCGGTAAAAGTAACATATATACACAGGTAATGATAAAATGACAATTATAAATAAAATTTGTTTTGCAGCAGCTTCCTTTATTTGTTTGCTGACATTAATGGGAGCTGGATGTGCAGGGAATGCTGGTGGTGTAAAACCACCGGAAAAGCCGGTAATTGAAGTCGAATCTAATAAAGATCAAATGTGGAAAGACCTGGTAAAACAGGTCGATTTTGGACCAAGAGTTCCCGGCACACAGGCGCATCTGAATACACGAGATTGGATTATTGCGTCTTTAGTACCGAATTGTGACAGCGTAAAAACTCAGCAATTTTCACACGTTCTGGGTGGTAAAAATATTACTATGTGGAATGTGATAGCCAATATTAATGGAAAAGGTGCAGAATCAAGAGATAAAGTGCTTTTAGCAGCACATTGGGATACTCGACCTAAAGCAGACCAAGATTTAAATATAGCAAAACAGCAGACACCTATAGATGGTGCAAATGATGGAGCCTCTGGTGTGGCGATACTATTAGAAATTGCTCGAATGGTTAAGAACCACCCAATAGACAGAGATGTTGAGTTGGTATTTTTTGATGGGGAAGATTATGGCCCGGGTATTAATAATATGTTACTTGGGTCAGCTTATTATGCTAAAAATATTGTATTAAAACCCAATTGGGGTATTTTATTGGATATGGTCGGGGATGCCGATTTAACAGTATACAGAGAACCTAATTCAGAAAAGTTAGCTAAATTTGTAAATGATAAAATATTTCGTGCTGCTTTAAGCGCCGGTTATATTAGAACAGGCACTAAACCGGGATTTATTGACCAACTATATAAATATCCAATTATTGATGATCATATAGCTATAAATGATGCTGGTGTGCCAATGGTTGACTTGATAGACTTTGATTATCCATATTGGCATACTACTGGTGATACTATAAATAAATGCAGTGCTGATAGTTTGAAAGTAATGGCTGATACAGTGTATTTGACTATATCGAAGCAATAGTGAGGAAAAATGGACGAGAGATTAATTTCTGGTGGTGAAACAATTGAAGATGTAGTAACATCATCAGCATTACGACCGCAAATGCTGTCTGATTATATCGGCCAGCCGCAAATAAAAGAAAACCTTAAAACTGCGATGACCGCTGCACAGGCACGGTCTGAAGCATTAGACCATGTTTTGTTGTATGGACCTCCGGGTCTTGGCAAAACAACCCTGGCACATATTATTGCTAATGAGATGGGTGGCGAATTAGTTACAACCAGTGGTCCGGCATTAGAAAAAGCTGGCGATCTGGTAGGGCTTTTAACTAATCTGAAACAAGGTGCAGTTTTCTTTATTGATGAAATTCATCGTTTGCCTCGCGTTGTAGAGGAGTATCTTTATTCTGCGATGGAAGATTATTCTGTCGATTTTATGGTTGATAAAGGTGCATTTGCAAAAAGTATCAAACTGCCGGTAGCAAAGTTTACTTTAGTTGGCGCAACAACCCGGGCAGGCAAATTAACAGCACCACTTCGTGAAAGATTTGGAATATTTTATCATTTGGATTTTTACCCGGATGATGAGTTGGTGAAAATCGTTACTCGTTCCGCTGGCATTATTAAAATTGAAATAACAGCAGAAGGCGCAGCAGAAATTGCCCGCAGAAGTCGCGGTACACCGCGCATTGCAAATCGATTATTGCGCCGAGTTCGTGATTATGCCCAGGTGCATGCTGATGGCATTATTAATCGGGAGATTGCTGATCGTGCTTTATTGTCACAAGGAGTCGATCATAAGGGATTAGATGAAGTAGACCGTAAATTACTGATGACAATTATGGATATTTATCAAGGTGGACCTGTTGGTGTTGAGGCACTGGCGGCAACATTAAACGAAGAAAGTGATACCCTTGTAGATATGGTAGAACCATTCCTGTTGAAAATTGGCTATTTAAGCAGAACACCCAGTGGGAGAAAAGCTACACAATTAGCTTATAAACACTTCAATCTGTGCCCACCTGACCAGGAAAATGATAATCAGCAATCTCTTTTTGGGTAGAATATATATAGTCGGGAGAAACAGATGATTACTTGCTCTCAATGCGGAATAAGGGTAGATGACGGTGATGATAAGTGCTTCAATTGTGGAGCACCTATTTTGACTGATGTTATTCATACCATATTGGGAAGTCAAGTAGAAAAAGAACTTTCAGAAGCCAATTTATTAAAGACTAAGGGAAAATTTGTCGAAGCAATTTCTGCTTGTGCAGAAATTTTGCGAAACAATCCTGAAAATGCCGCCGCACATGCTTTGTTAGGAGATATTTATTTTGATCAGCAAAACTTTCGTGAAGCTTTGGGCTGGTATAAATTAGCTGTAAAATTAGAACCATTAAATGAGAATTACAAAAAAAAAGTGAATGGGTTAGCTGATAAAATATTTGGTGCAGAAGTATCTGTTAGCAATAAACAAAAAAGCTCCGGTTGGAGTAAAAATCCGATTATGGTATCAGTTGATGAATCGCCATTTGTAAAAGCTAAAAAATGGATTTTGTCACTTTCGCCAGCATTGATTATAACAATCACCACGATATTATTTGCAATTATTGGCGGAATTGTCGTATTTACTTTATTTAAACCACCAGCAACATCAGAAAATAATGAAACTCCGCCTCCTGTAACAACAGAAACCACTGGTAATCAGCCACCACAGCCTGATGCTGTTATCAATAATAATGCCAATAAACCGCCAGATAACAATATGCCAACTATTGTACAACCCAAACCTGATGTTACAGAGAATGGTGATATTCCCGGACTGCCGGGTATTAAGGTAGATAAAAATATCCCACCGGCAACTAATACTGATCAGACACCAACGCCAACTCCGAATCCTACACCGGTTAATCCTCCAATGGGAGCAGGTAATAATAACTTGACACCTTTACCGAGTGATAATGGTGGCAATGCAACGCCAGGACAAGAAGTTGCACCGCTGAAACCTTCAGATTATGATATTCCGAAAACTGATTGGAAGTTGATGCTTAATGCAGATTTGAAGACCCAGGCAAATATTGGCACTATAGATAGAGCAGTAGATAAAGATGGAACAATTACTGTCGAATATCATATTTCTGACACATCAGCAGATTTATACAGTAAAAGAAAAGTCTTATTTACAACTCAATGGATACTGTTCTCATTAATACAACATAATTATGCCGGAAATAAAATAGTGTTAAACTGCACGGCACCCGATAAGGTACGCAAGACCAGAACAACGGTGTTTTTCACTGATTTGTCTAAAGAACAGGCTAAAACAGCGATTTCTGCAAAAGATTATGGCGTTTTTGCAAATTCGATAGGAATTATAGTATGGAGAGATGATTTTAATGGTATTCGTTTATAATCATTTAACTACTTTACGATTAAAAGTTATCAATTTCGCCATTACAAAGTTAATGGGCATCATAATTACTGCAACTGCTATTGTAGCATTAAAATCATCTGTTACTAATTGATATCTGCTGTGAATAAAATACAGAATTATTTGAGCAAAGAACATATAGATAAAGACATTAACTAAAATGAATGTAAATATCTGAGCCGAAACATTATCACAATTATTTTTGAAAGTAAATTTCTTGTTCAGTAAGTAATTAGTTGTACCACCCGCAACATTAGCGAAAATAATCGAGATTTCGGCTGTGATACCCATTTTCTTAATTAATATGAAATTTATGATTGCATAAGCTGCAAATGCCAGAATACCAACTACACCATATTTAAAAAATTGCCAGAATAAACTTTTGAAATCGTTTTTTTGAAAACTCATTTCTTTGCCCGGGAAGTTGTTGTTGCTCTTCGTGGGGCAGCAGAACTACGATGAATCTCTTCCATTTCGCGTAAAGTTATCATCACATTAGTGGCGGGTCTGCCGGCTCTTAATTCTTGCGCCATAGCTTTAAATACCGGTGCGGTATGATGAAAGAATCTTTTCAGACCAGGACATAAATAAGAGTATAATTTATTATCTCTGCCTAACCGCAATCTATGTTTTGGGCAATCACCATTACAAAATACAAGACAGTCGCATTTTCTGCATTCATAAGGTAAATTATCAGCTTTATTTCTTCCAAAAGATAATTGTTCACGACTCTCTATCATAGTTTTCAATGATGCCGCATCAGAGATGTTGCCGCGAAAGTATTCTGGATAGACATAATGGTCGCAAGCAAAAAGGTCGCCATTATGTTCTACGGCCAGTGCCATACCACATGTTTGAGCATAAACACATACCGTCGCAGGATGTCCCATCCAGCTGCTTAGTGTTGATTCAAATAATTGCACAAAAACTCTGCCAACGTCATTAAGCGACCAGTAATCGAAAATCTGACATAGAAAATCACCATATTTGTCAGGATCCACTGTAAAAGGTGTAACTTGTCTGCTTCTGGTTCCGGTTTTTTCTACAATGGGGATGAATTGAATAAAATCGATACCTAAACCTGTAAGGAATCGATAAACACGCAATGGATGTTCAACATTTGCTTTATTAACAGTCACCAGTGCGTTGAATTCAACTTTATTTCGCTGCAGCGCGTTGATTGCTGTCAGTACCTTGGCATGGCTTGGTTTTCCACCTTTATCTTTGCGATAATAGTCATGCATTTCTATTGGGCCATCTATACTTACCCCAACAAGAAATTTATTTTCATAAAAAAATGCTGCCCAATCATCATCTATAAGAGTGGCATTTGTTTGAATGGCATTTGATATTCGTAAACCGGGACGAGTATATTTTTTTTGAAGATCTAATGCATGCCTGAAAAAATCTATCCCCATCATTAATGGTTCGCCGCCTTGCCAGCCGAATACAATTTCTGGTCCAGGATGTGCCTGAATATATGCTGCTGTGATACGTTCTAATGTCTCTATATCCATTTTAGTTTGCTGATTTGGATATAGTTGAGATTTAGATAGATAATAACAATAATCACACGATAGGTTGCATGCTGCACCTGTCGGTTTTAACATTAAGTGGAATTGACCGTTAACTCGTGGGTTGTTTGTCTTAATTGGCATCGATTGAATTCTATCAGGATTATCCTTGTAATGTCCAGTATCAGCGATATTTAGATCGCTCTGCTGGTGATATAGTATTAGAAATTTTGTCTAAAATAGTGGTCTGTTCTTTCTTTAGTATTTTACATGCTTCATTCCAGTAATATGCCCGGGTAGTTACGATTATTGCAGAAATTCTGCTAATCTCTTTATCCATTTCTTCTATTTTTGAGGCGACAGGTTTGTTTTTCGAGTAATCCTGATATTTTTTGATTTGAATTTCTAATTCATTTTTTGCTTTTGCAATTGATGCATTATATTTCTGTTGTAATTTTAGAATATTTTCCTTTTGGATTGCCGACAATTTTAATTCACTTGATTTATCCAATAAAAATTTTGGCGATAATCCATCTTTTACTTGTGAAATAGAATTAATGGTTCTTGTTATCTCAGGATGTCCGCCAAACCAGTTGTAACTTTTGTTTAATTTTTGCAATATGTTATATATTACCAAAGCTAAAAGTACCGTAATTAATAAAATTTGTATGCCTTTTTTCATTTATTCCCCTAAAAATATTGACTAAAATGGGTAAAACGCGCTAATAATTAGCAGCGATTGCGAAACCTTATTAAGGACAGGACAAAATATTGCGTACCAGTGAAATTAATTTTCCCGCTATCTGGAATAAGATACGGTTATTTATATTCGGTAACCCCCTTGCAAGTTCCTTGCAATTGGAACATAGATTACCAATTTTGTTGGCATTACCGGTGTTTTCTTCAGACGCGATATCGTCTGTAGCTTATGCTACTCAAGAAATACTTTTGCAATTTAAGAGTAAAGCCTCTGAATTTTCAAGTCCGGAAGCGTTGCACTACTTAATAGGTATATCAGTTGCAATTGCAATACTTATAGTTATTGTTTCATTAAGTTACCGACAAGCTATTCATTTATATCCTTCTGGCGGAGGATCATATACGGTTGCACGCGATAACCTGGGCACATTACCCGGTATACTTGCCGCCGCCGCATTATTTATCGACTATATATTAACAGTTGCCGTGTCTATTTCCTCTGGTGTAGAAAACCTGGCTGCAGGTGTACCGATTTTGCATAGTGGTTTTTCGATTGCAGGTTATCAATTGCCGTGGACAGTACCAATATGTATATTCTTCTTGCTGGTGGTAGCACTAATTAATATGCGCGGGACAAAAGAATCTGGATGGTTATTTGCTTTCCCGGCATATTTTTTCATAACCATGTTAACGATGGTCATTATATTTACTGCTGTAAAATTTTTCGGTGGGACCTTAAATCCATATCAATCACCACCTGTAGACCAGTCTGCTTTTGTTGTCGGTAAAGGTTTGATGTTTATGGTGGTTTTAAAAGCTTTCTCAAGTGGCTGTTCAGCATTAACTGGTGTTGAAGCTGTAAGTAATGGTGTATCTGCATTTGAACCGCCAGAAGCTAAAAACGCTGCTAAGACTTTATTATTATTAATGATTGGCCTGGTATTAATGTTTATGGGTACAGGTATATGCACCTGGCTTTATAATGTGCACATGACGGAAAACCAGACAGTTATATCATTAATATCAAGTGCTGCATTTACTACTTCAGGCAGTGAATTAGCTGGTATTGGATTATATCTTTATGGTGGTGTAAAGATTGCTACATTATTGATTTTATTAATTGCAGCTAACACCAGTTTCGCAGGTTTCCCTCGTTTGCTTGCAATCGTCGCTAAAGATGGTTTTGCTCCTAAAGCATTTGCAAGTTTAGGTGATAGATTAGTACATACACGTGGTATTTTCGCATTAACATTATTCTCTATTTTCCTGATCGTTCTTTATCGTGCCAATACAAACTCGTTAATCCCTCTTTATGCGGTTGGTGTATTTATTTGCTTTACATTATCACAATTAGGAATGGCAAAAAAATCAAAAATGATGGCTATAAAAGGCTGGCAGCAGACAATGACAATTAACATCATCGGTGCTATTGTTACTGGTGCTGTTGCTTTAATTCAGGCAATAACCAAGTTCCATGATGGTGCATGGATGGTTGTTGCGATTTTGCCGGTTTTAATAACTATTTCCTATTCCATCCATAAGCATTATCAGTGGTTTGATAAAATAATGGTAGTTTCACCTGATGATTATAATCCATTAACTGAAAAACCGGAACCTTTAACCGTGTTGGTATTGATATCATCTGACATACATCGTGGAATTTTAGAAGGACTGGAATGTGGAAGATCTATTGTAACAGGCAGACCTGATAGTGTATTACGTGCAGTACATATAGAAATTGACCCGGATAAAACTCCTCGACTGAAAAAGAAGTGGGAAACCCTGGTAGAACCATATATTGGTAATTCAGTCAGGTTGGATATTGTACCGTCACCATATCGATGGTTAATGGAACCTATTAATGAATATGTAGATAATATCGATTTAGAACGGAAGAATGACCGTATAATTATCGTTTTACCAGAGTTTGAGACCGGCACTTTCATAACCCATTTATTACATAATTTCTCAGCATATCGATTACGTGCAATGCTTTTAAGCCGACCGAATATTACTGTTGTATCGAGTCGATTCTTTATGAAACCAATGTCTTGGAGACAAGGACGTGGCGGGTTAGTTTTTTAAGGTGATAAAATGAATAATGCCGGTACCGTAAATATAAAAATTAACGATATTGAATACGTAGTACCGGCAGATATATCTATACTTCAGGCTGCAAAGTCAGTTGGGATTAATATTCCAACATTGTGTTTTCTTGAAAATTATCCTCCTCATACTTCATGCTATCTATGCCTTGTTAAAATAGCCGGTATGTCGCATTATATGCCCGCGTGTGCTACGAAAGTTGTAAATATGGGAAATTATACCACTTTGGACGATGAGATTGCTGGCGCGCGTCGTGACGCGTTAGAGCTATTGCTTAGCGAGCATCGCGGTGATTGTATTGCTCCATGTCGGATTGCGTGTCCTGCTCACATGAATATCCCTGAAATGATGTCGCTTATAAACGCTGGTAAATGGGATGAAGCAATAGCAGTCGTAAAAAAAGACATTGCAATGCCAGCGATATTTGGCAGAATTTGTCCGGCATATTGTGAAAAAGCCTGCAAAAGAAAACAATTTGATGAGTCATTGTCAATTTGTACCTTAAAGAAAATTACTGCTTACACAAAGTTCACATCAAAGATTATTGAAAAAAATAAATCTATCGCAATTATCGGAGCAGGGGTATCTGGATTATCTGCAGCTTATCATTTAAGAAGTGCCGGATATAAAATTGATATTTATGAAAAAGAAAATTTGTTGCTAAGTAAATTAAGGCAAAAATATTCTCAAGACGTTTTACCGAATGATATAATTGAGCGTGAAATTGCTGAAATCCTTGATACTGGTATTAAAGTAATTCATAATAAAGTAATTATTGATGACAGCTTTTGCCATCAATACGACACTGTATTAGCAGCAGCAGGTATAGAAAACGATTTAACTTTAGAAAAAGATGATAAAGGTCACATAAAAGTAAAACATTATGCTACTTCGCGGGATGGTGTTTTCGCATGCGGCAGTGCGGTAATAGGAAGTCACGACCCGGTAAGGTCTATGGCATCTGGTCGATTCGCTGCATCAATAATTGATAAATATTTAGGTGGTTCAAATATTATTAATGAGTCATTGTTTTCAACTCGTTTAGGTCAATTATCTGAAGTTGAAAAAGAGCATTTTCTATCATTATGGCGAGATATCACCGGAGAATTTTCAGTAACCCGTAAAGAAAGCATCAACACTAATAGTGAGGCTGTTTTGGAAGCTGGTCGATGTTTGCGCTGCTCCTGTTTAAAATCAGATGAATGTAAATTGCGTAATATATCAATAGCATGTGAAGCTAATACCCATAAGTATGAACATGACCATAAAAAGCCATATCGAATAGATTTTTCACATTCATCTGTAATATTTGAAGCTTCAAAATGTATTAAATGCGGTATTTGTATTTCAATATCTAAAGAAGACAGTGGAGCAGGTATTTCATTTATAAACCGTGGTTATGTAGTAGAGCTGGCGGTTCCGTTTGATGATGATATCTCTATTGCATTAGTTGAAACAGCACTTAAATGTGCAGATAATTGTCCTACCGGTGCAATTAGCAGGAGAAAAAATGTTATTGAAGGCTGATAATATTTGGAAAAAGTTTGATGGTCCTGATATTTTATCCGGCATTAATATGTCAGCAGACAGCGGTGATACAATTGCCATTACCGGGCCTTCAGGTTGTGGGAAGAGTACTTTTTTGAATATTTTAGGCGGATTAGATACTCCTGATATTGGTGAAGTTATTTTTAACGATATAAATATCACATTATTAGACAGTGATGATTCTGCAAAGTTCCGTCGGGGAAATATCGGTTTTATTTTTCAGGATCATTTTTTATTACCACAATTATCAGCCAAAGAAAACATTTTATTGCCGCAGATTAATCTACCTGTAACTGCGGATATTAATAGACTTTTAGAAAAAGTTGGTATTTTTGACAGATGCGATGCTATGCCAACGCAATTATCTGGCGGTGAACGGCAAAGAACCGCAATAGCAAGAGCTATCGTAAATCAACCGGGATTATTATTGTGTGATGAACCTACGGGCAATCTTGATGAAGAAAATGGTCAGAAAGTAATGAGCTTGCTATTAGATTTAGCAAAAGATTTAAAAATGATTATAA
The DNA here is from genome assembly GCA_964638715.1 of uncultured bacterium. GTDB lineage: Bacteria > Armatimonadota > Hebobacteria > CAIYQO01 > CAIYQO01 > JBAXQQ01. The sequence goes on from CAZWZF010000002.1 coordinate 189,435, forward strand.
TTATGGTTACTCATAATATCGAATTTGCCAATTTGTTTAGTAAAAGATATTTTCTTAAACACGGAAAATTAATACAGCAATGACAACCTTTAAATTTGCATTGCGAAGTATAAAATATTATCTCCCGCTTTCAATTATTATTACTTTTGGTGTGGCTATCGCAACCGCAGTAATAACAGCTTCGTTGATTACAGGTTCCAGCTTTAATGCTTCTTTATCAAAATATTTAAACAGTCGTCGCGGTGATATTAATTCTGTCATGCAATCATCTTCTTTTGTACAATATAATTTATCAAATGAAATAGGCAATTCTTTCCCAGTCTTATCGTTAACTGCTGCAGGTGAAAATACCAGTAATTCTGTTGTTCCCGGCGTTAATGTCTATGGGATTACTGAAAAATTTAAAAATCTTTTCGCAGAATCACTCACAGAAATGCCAGTAGGTAGAGACATCATTATTAATAACTCATTATCAAAAGATTTGAATGTTAAGGTCGGTGATGATATATACTTTAATTTTCAAAAACTGTCTGATATAAATACCAGCACTTTATTTGCAGACCGAAATGCTTATAAAAATACCATTAAGTTGAAATTCAAAGTTCAAAAGATTATTGATGATATTGGCGCAGGATCATTTGTTGTTTCCGGATCATCATTGCAGCCACGTATTGCATATATTGATTATCCATGGTTAAGTAAAAGATTGAATATTAAAAACAAGATTAACTTAATATTATCAAAAGAAAATTATTCAACTTTTGTTAATAATATACAAAAAAATATTATAATTAATGATTTAGGACTTGTTACTAAAGATGATTTTATATATTTTAATGGCGTAGTTTTTCCGGAAGAGATTGTGAATAAATTGGGGAAATCATACCATCCTATATCTACATATTTAGTTGATAAATTAATTTGTAAGTCTAATTCTGCTTCATACTTGATGGTATCAAGTAATCCCGAATTATTTAATAATATAGAAATTGCTGATAATGAAATAGTATTATTAAAATGGGTTGCTGATGATTTGAAGGCTAAACCTGGAGATGGAATAGATTTATCTTATCAACGATATGTTAGAAATGGAACTTTCGTACTTAATACAATTAAATTGAAAGTTAAGTCCATAGTATCTAATGATTTGCCATATTTAAATCGCAACTTTTCACCTGAGATTGCTGGTGTAACTGATGTGGACGAAATCGGCAGTTGGAATGCGCCATTTCCATTTGTCAGCAGTCGCGTATCAGCACGTGATGAGGAATATTGGAAATCACATCGCGCAGCACCTCGTGCATTTGTATCCGAAAGAATTATGAAATCAATCTGGCAGCAGGAAGGGAATAAGGATTGGGTTACTACTTTAATTAAACCTGAAATAAATG
>CAZWZF010000003.1:0-188188 GCA_964638715.1 uncultured bacterium
AATTAAGATATGCAGTTCAGAAGTTCCTGATCTTGAAAAAAGCTGTAAACCAGAAAGTTATTATAATATTATAAAGAAAAATATTAGCATGGCTGAAATAACAGATATTACGCCAACACAATCAGAAATAAAACGATATAACAAAAAAATAGATAATTTTAAATTGACAATAAAAGATTTATATAAGAAAACCAACTTTGGTGTAAGCCGTATACTTACTTATTCATCATGTCCATTAAAATACTGGTTTCAATATTATTTGAAACCAGATGAGACTCTGCGAGATGAAGTTTATGAGATTGACGACATAAATGATGAACCACATGGTGCTGAGTTTGGTACAAAATTTCACTTTGTTATGCAATATTTACCATTTAATGACCGGGTAAAAAATGATACAGAAATGGTATTGGATGAGATATTAGATTTAGATGAAAATCAGGTATTATCTGAAGATGAAAGAAAAAAAATAATTGGATATTTGAAGAAAATATCTTCTTTACCTATATTTATTAAATTAAAAAGTGCTAAAAAGGTTTATCGAGAACTTGGTTTTGTGCTGAATATTAATGGTTTTACAATACCTGGATATATTGACTTGGCTGTATTGTGTGATGACGGTTGGTGGGTAATTGATTATAAAACCGGTAGTAAATCACTATCACGACATACAAATCAGATGTTTATTTATATGATGGCAATGCGTGATTCTACAGGTAGTATACCTATTGGAAGTTCTGTGATTTATGTTGATAATTCAAATCCGGAGTTTAATATATTTTATGATAAAACACGTACAGAAGAAATCCAGAAATTGATTATTTCTGCATGTTCAGGCATGGCGGATGAAAGATTTAATCCAAATCCAAGTGAGAAATGTCAATATTGTACATATAAAACGATGTGTTCTTATTTACCTGATAATTATGGGCAATTGGTGATGGATTATGGCATTTTTTGAAGCTAATTCAGCTAAATTAATATCTGCCGGAAAAACTGAACCTATTACAGGATGGCAGATGTCTGAACATCGTCATACATATTGGGAATTTATATATTTTATCAGTGGTGGTGGTAAAGTTGATATACCAGGTGCTGTCTTTCATCCTTCCCAGTATCATCTGATGATATACCCGCCTGGTACTCCTCATGCTGAATATACTGATCCTTCTGATCCAGAAAATACTATCTTTATTTCCGTTGAAATGAAAGGTGATATTCCCCGAAATAACAGGTTGATTCTAATGGATAGAAAAGGCGAATTGAAATGGCTAATTGAACATATTTTCGCAGAATATAACCAAAATTTTGATTTGGCAAATGCATATTTAAAACCATTCCTATTACTTATTGACAAAGAGTTAAACAGAAGTATTGATACAGAAAATATTATTGGTGCAATTTCTGAAAATATAAGGAATCATCCCTCGCGAAATTGGACATTAAATGAGTTGTCTGAATTAGCAGGCATGAGCAGTGCATATTTTTCCAGATTATTTCATCAAAAAACTGGTTTTAGTCCAATAATATTTATTCAAAAGATACGAATTGAAGTTGCATGCCAGTTATTAAAGACCACTGATATGCGAATAAATGAAGTAGCAGAACATATTGGATATAATGACCAGTTATATTTTAGCCGTATATTTAAAAAGATAATTGGTGTTTCTCCCAAATTTTATAAAATGACAAAATAATCCATAAATATGTCATTTTTAACCTTCACAAATTTCAGAATTACGATATTATTAACGTAATCGGAGGTATTGATATGAAAATCGCTATGATCGGTGCTGGCAGCATCGTATTCTGCAAGACTTTGTTGAATGACATGCTCGGTACCCCTGCTCTTACCGGAGCAACTTACGCATTAATGAGTCCAACCGAATCCAAGTTAAAACGAATGGAAGCATTTGCACGTCGAATGATTACAGAGAATGGTGTAAAAGCAGAAGTTTATTCAACCACAGACAGACGTGAAGCAGTAAAAGATGCTGATTACGTAGTATGTATGATTCAAGTCGGTGGTCTCGATGCATTTAAATTGGATTATGAAATACCATTAAAATATGGTGTAGATCAATGCATTGGCGATTCTATGGGACCTGGCGGAGTATTGCGTGGACTCAGGAGCATTCCTGTCCTTGCAGATCTTGTTAAAGATATGGAAGAACTATCAAAACCTGGTGCTATCCTGTTGAATTATACAAATCCTATGGCAGCCTGTTGTTATGCATTGGGTCAAGTATCAAATGTACCCTTTATAGGATTATGCCATGGTGTTCAAACAACTCTTGATTTAATCAGCGGATATGTTAACGTACCCAAAAAAGATATTGATTTTGAATGTGCTGGCATTAATCACATGGCATGGTTTCTGAAATTAGAACACGCAGGAAAAGATTTATACCCGTTATTCAAAACAAATTGTGAGAAACCAGAATATTATTTGAATGAAAAAGTACGTATTGAAGTTATGCGTCATTTCGGTTATTTCATGACAGAGAGTACTGGACATTTGTCAGAATATCTCTCTTGGTTCCGCAGTAGCGATCGCGCCATGAAGGCATATTGCGATCAACCGGGATTTGGTGGCGAATCAGGTGCTTATTACAAATGGACATCAGGTGTAATGGAGAAATATGCTGATGTTGATGTATTAGCATTCGAAGATAGTAAATTATTGCCAAGAAGTGCTGAATACTGTTCATATATTTTAGAAGCCAATGTAACTGGAAAAGCTTTTAAATTGCAGGGGAATATTAGAAATGATGGTTATGTCGATAATTTACCGGCCGGATGTTGTGTAGAAGTACCAGTATATGTTGACAAGGAAGGATTACATCCATTGCGTATAGGAAAACTCCCGTCACAATGTGCGGCTTTGAATCAAAGCAATGTATCAGTTCAAGCACTGGCTGTTGAAGCCGGATTAACCGGGAATATTGAAATGGTTATGCAGGCAATTTCATTAGACCCGCTTACATCAGCAACTTGTACATTAGCAGAAATCCGCGAGATGACAGATGAATTGATAAAAGCTGAAAGTAAATGGCTTCCTCAATTTGCAGGTAAAGTTTTGAAAGCTACACCATTTATTTCAATACCAGAAAATATTGAGCCGGTAGAGGTTCCATTAGATCCAGCCCTGGCGATTGGCAAGAGATTTGTAACTCTGGCAACCCAGGCAACAGATAAATAAAAAGGGGATAAAAATGAGTAAAGTCAGAATAGGTTTTGTTGGCGTTGGCGGTATGGGCCAGGCAGCACACCTACAAAATTACATGACTGTAGAAGATTGCGAAGTTGTAGCAATTGCTGAAGTAAAGAGTGAACTTTGCAAAAAAGTAGCAGAAAGATATGGTATTGCAAAGGCATATACTGACCATGTTGAAATGCTGAAGAATGAAAAATTAGATGGTATAGTTGCATCTCAGCCATTTACGCGTCATGGTACATTGGTTCCAGAATTATTAACTGCTGGAATCCCAGTATTTACTGAGAAGCCATTAGCCGGTTCAATAGAAATGGGACAGAAAATATTATCATCTCTTGCAAATAGCAAATCATGGTATATGGTTGGATATCACAAACGCAGTGATCCGGCAGTTATGTATGCTAAGAAGGTGATTGATGAGTTAAAGGCCAGTAATGAGCTTGGAAAATTAAATTATGTCCGATTATTGATGCCTGCCGGCGATTGGGTGGCAAATGGTTTCATTCGTAATTTATCGTCATCTGATGCCAATCCTGATTTACAATGGGATCCACCTGCGACTGATATGGATAAGGACACTTATGATAAATATATTGGTTTTGTGAATTATTATATACATCAGGTTAACCTGATGCGCCATCTGATGGGTGAAAAATATGAAGTTACATTTGCTGATCCCACTGGTAAATTAATGATTACCAAATCAGTAAGTGGTATTTGTGGCTCATTAGAAATGTCACCATATCAAACTTCAATTGAATGGGAAGAATCTGCATTAGTAGCGTTTGAGCATGGATATGTAAAGATTGAATTACCTGCACCTTTAGCAAGCAACAGACCTGGTAAAGTATCTATTTATAAAGACCCGGGTCAAGGCACTATTCCTATGCTGTATGAACCATCACTTCCATGGATACATGCAATGCGCCAGCAGGCAATGAATTTTGTCGCTGCTATTAAAGGTGAGATTGAACCATTAACGACTGCAAGTGAAGCAATGGAAGACCTGCAAATTGCACGTGATTACATTCGTATGCTGTGCGGTAAATAAGGAGAAATAAATGCCTTTAAAATTTAAAAAAGTACTAATTTCAGATGAAAGATATGAATCTGCTGGAGTATTTGATGTTAACAATGACGGTGTCCTTGATATCGTTTCTGGCGCATATTGGTATGAAGGTCCAGACTACAAGAAATTGCATAAAATTGCTGATTTACCCACTTTTGGCGATTATTATGATGATTTTTCTACCATTCCTATGGACATTACCGGTAATGGCTACACTGATTTCATTACCGGTGGCTGGTGGGGAAACACCTTGCGCTGGCGTGAAAACCCGGGTGTGGAAGGTGGTGAATGGAAAGAGCATATTATTGCTGAAGTCGGCAATGTAGAAACTACCCGCGCTTGGGACATGGATGGCGACGGTGAATTAGAAATCGTGCCGAATTGTCCGGGTGGTCCATTAAAAATCTTCAAGTTAATTAAAGATGTTAATGGAAAAGGCACAGGCAAATTTACTGAATATACAGTATGGCAAGGTGGACAGGGGCATGGTTTAGGTGCTGGTGATATCGCTGGTAATGGTCGTATGGATATTGTATTAGCTCATGGATGGCTGGAAGCACCTGAAGACACCTATAATGGAGAATGGATTTATCACGCAGATTTTAACTTGGGTGGCGCATCAATTCCAATTATAGTTACTGATGTTAATAAGGATGGATTAAATGATATTATCGTAGGTCAGGCTCATGGATATGGTTTGGATTGGTGGCAGCAGGTAAAAGATGAAGCCGGTAATCGAAGTTGGGTAAAACATCCGATTGATCCATTTAATTCACAATATCATGATATGATGTGGATTGATATTGATAATGATGGTGAAAATGAACTGGTTACTGGAAAGAGATATGGTGCACATCGTCGTTCTGACGCAGGCGATGATGATGATATAGGGATCTATTATTTCAAATGGACTGGTGAAAGTTTCGTAAAACAAGTCGTTGATTATGGTCCACAAAGAGATGGTACCGGTGTAGGTATCTTTTTCTGGATGGAAGACTTGCGAGGAACAGGACGGTTGGATATTATTGCACCAGGTAAAGACGGTTTATACGTATTTTACAACGAAGGATAATACATTTAAAAACACCCCTGAATCATTATCAGGGGTGTTTTTTTGTTACTTTAGTTGGAAGTTTACAGATACTTTTTCCATGTTTTTTTCTATTATCATTTGATTTTCCGGAAATGAATGGTCAGTTGTATAGAATTTAAGCATATATTTACCATATCCCGGAAGAATTATATTGAAATTCCCTTTATTAATATCCAAATTAATGTTATATATTCGTAGATCACGTTCAATTTCTGGAGATAGATTTTTTATTATTGGTTTAATTTCAATCGGTGAAATTGATAATCTGGATGTTGATGGCAGATTGCCATGTTGTTGGGTAACTCTACCTTTAATTGATGGCAAATCATTAAATTTTATTGGTATAGTTATAGAAGCCGCATAGTCGGGGTAGGGGATAGTTACATTCTCTGCAAACCAGACCTTGGGTATATATGTTGAAGTAGAGTATGCCATGAGATCAGTCGTTGTACCGCTTTTTAGTTTATGAATGCTTGCGTTTGGATGAGTATTATTGAAACTTAGCCATTCAGTTTCTACTGTTCTCCATTTGTCATTTTCAAATACCAACCATTTATATCGAGTATATTGTTCTGGCAAGTTAATGTCAGACATCAAAATAGTGGTATTTTCTTCAATAGGTGCTGTTACTTTCTTTTTATCAATAAAAGCGATACCATCGTCAGTGATTAGTCGATTAACAGAAGGTGAAGTCACATTTGACTGGAAATATCCGTTCAAATCCTGATAAGTGAAATGCTGTTTATTCATATTCGTATTATTATTATCTTTGATATTTATAGTTTTATTTCCTGTCGATAAGTCAACAGATTGTCTTTCTGAAATGGCTTTGGTTTTCATGTTGAACTTAATAATATACAATTTGATTTGTGGTAAGTTTGCAATTTCATTTTGAGCTTTTAATATTGCAGTGCACCAATTTGTGTCATCTATTAAATATCTAAACGATAAATTATCATCTTGTGAAAATTGCTCTATTGTTAGTTTTGCTGAAGGTTGCATTTTACGATCTAAAATGATTAATCCTTTATAGTTTATAATGTCATAAATTGAAGATGAGTTGAATGGTACCGAGAATTCGTTTGAATGATTTAGCGTTAGTAATCCTTGCTTTTTATAACATTGCGGAAGCCAAATTGAATTATTTACATATCTTATATCGGTAAGTTCTTCATTATTTAGTATAGCAGATTCAGGCATTTTATCAGTAGAATAATTCTTTATTAATACACCAGTTGGCATTGCATCAATATTTGTGGTTAATATTTCATTGTCAGGCAGGTTTTGGTGTAAGATGGTATCTTGAAACTCTATTTCAATTTTCCCGCTTTTACATAAAGATATGAAATATCCATTTTCATCAGTTAGAACAACATCATTATTTATTCGTACGGGTAATGAGATAACAGGAAAGTCTTTTGGTAATGATACTCGTCCCCGGATATATCCATACCCGGGGGTTTGTGGATATACAATTGCTGCGATAATAAATAACAGCAAAGATAAATATTTCATTAACGTGATCTAATTTCTGTATTTTTCGATCGCACATCTTCAGCCATTTTTTTTCTGCTTGCAGCCAATTTTGCAGTCATTTCAGAGTCTGAAGTAGCAATGATTTGTGCGGCCAATAATCCTGCATTGCGTGCACCATTGATTGCAACTGTCGCTACCGGGATTCCTTTCGGCATTTGTACTATAGCTAATAGTGCATCGAGTCCACCTAAACTGGCAGAAGATGATGATATCGGCACGCCAATAACCGGCAGAATTGTATAGGCGGCAATAACTCCAGGCAAATGTGCTGCTCCACCTGCTCCTGCGATAATGACTTTAATACCGCGTTCAGAAGCTTCTCTTGCAAAATCTGCGACATCATCAGGAGTTCGATGAGCGCTCATGACATTCAAGTCATACTCAATACCGAGTTCTTCTAACGCTACTGCTGCTTCTTTCATAATCGGCAGGTCCGAATCAGAACCCATGAGAATACCAACAAGTGGTTTATTCATTTTTTTCTCCATTTATGTCAGATTTAATTTTTGTTGTTATCTTTTCTGCTGTTATGTTGTATATTTCCATTAATTCCAGACGTTTACCACTGGTAATATATTCATCTGGCAACCCAAGGGTTGTTAATGGAATGTTAATATTATTTTCGTATAATATTTTTCGTACCGTTTCTCCGAAACCACCTGTAATAATATTATCTTCGAGGGTGTAGATTCTATTTTTGCTTGCTGAATGTTTAAGAATTAATTCAGCATCTACAGGCTTCGTGAATCTGGCATTTATAACAGATGCGTCAATATTGTCTTCTTTTAAATTTTTGGCGGTAACTAATGCTTCTTCAACCATTGCTCCAATGGCAATAATTAGTATATCATTTCCTTCAACTAATAACTGACCTTTCCCAAATTCAATAGACTGAAGTGAAATCTGTTCACAGAAATGCAATGAGCCTTTAGGATATCTAACAGCTATTGGTAGATTGGCAGATATTGCAAAAGTCATCATCAAATCTAATTCATCTAAATTAGCTGGTGCCATGATTGTAAGTTCCGGGATAGTATTCAGGTATGAAAGATCAAAAGATCCCTGGTGTGTTGGTCCATCTTCACCAGTTATACCGGCCCGATCAATAGCAATGACAACAGGTAGTTTTTGCATACAAATGTCATGCATTACCTGATCATAAGCACGTTGCAGGAAAGTTGAATAAATTACTACAATTGGTTTTAATCCCTGGACTGCCATCCCTGCTGCCATGGTTACCGCATGTTCTTCTGCCATACCAACATCAAAAAAGCGGTCAGGATATTTTTGTCGAAATTCTTTTAGTCCGGTTCCTTCACACATGGCTGCGGTTATTGTTACTATTTTATCATCATTTTCTGCTAATTCACAACATACTTTGCCAAATCTGTCTGTATAAGACTCATCACAACAATTGTATTTAGGCTCGCCTGATTCGACATCAAATGCAGGGACGCCATGAAATCGGCATACATCAGTCTCAGCGTGCGAATAACCTTTTCCTTTAATAGTTCGCACATGCAGCAAAACTGGACCATGTAGATGTTTAGTAGTTTTAAGAGTATCTAAAAGTTCTGGTAAATTGTGACCATTAATTGGCCCTATATATTTAAATCCTAAATCTTCAAATAACATCCCGGGGATAACGATTTGTTTTATTGCAGATTTAATTTTTTCCACTAATGATATAACAGATGCTCCGAATGAAAATCTTTTCATCATGGTCATAAATACTGATTTGGCTTTCAGGTAAGGTTCGCCACTTCTGCCTTTACTCAGATATTTAGCTATCGCGCCAACATTTGGTGAAATGGCCATTGCATTGTCGTTGAGAATGACCAGTAATTCTTCTCCTGCGTGTCCGGCATCATTTAATGCTTCAAGTGCCATACCGTTAGTTATAGAACCATCTCCGATTATTACAATTGCTTTGCCTGGAATATTTAATATTTTTCTGGCTCTACTGATACCCAAAGCTGCGGAAATCGATGTGCCGCCATGACCAGCGTCGAATATATCATGTTCACTTTCATCTCTTTTTGCAAAACCAGATATCCCATTTAATTGACGTAAAGTAGTGAATCTATCGCGACGACCGGTAATTATTTTGTGGGTGTAAACCTGATGGCTGACATCCCAAACAAATGCATCTTGTGGACTGTTAAATATATAATGCATAGCAAGAGTCAATTCGACAACGCCAAGATTTGACCCAAGATGACCACCTGTTTTCGCTATGTTTTCTATAAGGAATTCGCGGATTTCTTCAGATAATTGATTTAATTGCGTAATATTCAATTTCTTTAGATCATCAGGAGAATTTATATTATTTAATAATTCAGACAACTTTCTTCCTCAAATTGTAACTTGTAATATTCTATGGGCATTACATTGGATATTAACTGCGCATGGTAAACATGCCAAATGGCATGGCGCTGAATCGACGTGGACTGCTAAAGCTGTAATTGTACCGCCATATCCAGCAGGACCAATACCCGATGCATTTATAATTTCAATAATTTTATGTTCCAATCTTGCATTATCGATGTCAGAAGATTTGGTACCGATAGGACGAGAGATGATGGCTTTTTTTGCAAGCATGGCGCATCCTTCAAAATTACTGCCAATCCCAACGCCAATTATCAATGGGGGGCAGGCATTAGCGGCTTGCTCGATTACCTGATCGGTGACAAATTTTATAATTCCGTCTTCGCCATCTGATGGTTTTAACATTTTTAATGCACTGGCATTTTCGCTGCCGCCACCTTTTGGCATTACTGTAATTTTTAATGTATTACCTGGATTTATATGATAATGAATAATTGCCGGTGTATTATCACCGGTGTTTTCTCTTCTTAACGGGTGGTCGAGAACTGATTTGCGCAGAAATCCGTCTTGATATCCTTGTCTTACACCTGCGTTTATCGCCTTTTCTAAATCACCTTCGATTATAACTTGCTGACCGATATCAACCATTATGACTGCCAATCCTGTATCCTGGCATATTGGGAAGTTGTCTGTTTGAGCAGTTTTATAATTATCTAACAGAAGGTTTATCGTTCGCTTACCTAAAGGAGACTCTTCGTTTTTTAATGAATTTTCCATTTCACGAATTAATTCTGGAGGAGCAATATAGTTAGATTTAATAACCATATCAGAAATAATTGATGTAATATATTCTGAGGATATTTTTTTAAATTCTGCAGTCATGACTGCTTAATATTAGCAGAAATTGATTATTATTTCTATAGTAAAATATAAAAAAAAGGAGAAAAGGATAGGGGTGTAAATAAAAAGTCGGCAGTAAAGTTATACTGCCGACTTATATTTAATTATTTACTCAGATTTTCTAATGGTTTGCGATTTCCAAATGCCCGCGGGTTTACTTGTTTAATAGGTGCTGCCCAACGGACTGCATTTGCTATAACTTTTTGTATTTCAAGGTTATGATATGTTGGATGAGTTTCATGTCCAGGTCTGAAATAAAATACTTTACCATGCCCACGACTGAAAGTACAACCACTTCGGAAAACTTCTCCACCCTGGAACCAGGAAGTGAAGATTAATTCATCTGGTGCCGGAATATCAAAAAACTCACCATACATTTCTTCTTCTGGCAATTCTATATATTCTCCAATACCTTCAGCAATTGGATGATTAGGGGAGATTACCCATAAACGTTCTTTTTCATTAGCCTCGCGCCATTTCAAGTCACAAGACGTACCCATCAGAAGTTTGAAAGGTTTGCTGAAATGTCCGCTATGTAAAACAATTAAGCCCATTCCATTCAGAACTGCTTTTTTTACTTTCTCAGCTATCTCATCCTTCACATCATCATGTGCCATGTGTCCCCACCATATTAACACATCAGTTTTGGCTAAAACTTTGTCTGTTAATCCATGTTGGGGTTCATCTAAGGTTGCAGTAGCTGCCTTTATCCCGGAATTGGTATTAAGAGCATCTGCTATTACTTTGTGGATGCCATCTGGATAAACGGCTTTTACACCGTCATGATTTTTTTCGTGTCGAAATTCATTCCATACAGTTACTCGAATTGACATGGGAATCTCCTCAATTGATTTGATATATTAGCTATTCTTTAGCTGATATCAACTTCCTGCAAGAAAGTTACCATTTTAATCCAATTCCGCCAACAGCACCAGTTTTAATATCTCTGTTGCCGCTTTCACCTGTTCGCATAATATGCAACTCGAAGATACCGACGATATCGAAATTATTTATTGTACCAATGTCATATTTTACACCAACCATGGCTTTTCCGTTGCCATCCGGTATAATTACATCCATTGGATTTTTACTGGGTATAGAACTTAATGATCCATATAAAAGAGCACGATTAATAGCAATATCTAATGATGCTTCTAATGAAGTGGCTGTTTTAAGGCTTAAAGATAACGGTAACTTATCATTTGTTTTATTACTCATCAGCAATACAGTCGGGTTTCCTGATAAATCAGCAGTGGTAAAATGTATTGGCGATGATAACGAGTTCGGATTTGATGACGTCGATATTGAAACATGAATATTATTCGCTATGTATGCTGAAACATTTTTAACTCTTTGCCAGAAACCAGATTTATCTGCTTTAATAATTTTAAACGCTTCTTTTGCACGCTCTGGCAACCCTGGAGATAATTGTTCAATATCTGCAGAGAATTCGTCTGTTAATGCTGATAAGTTCTCAATAACATTATCTGCATCAGATGATTTCATGTCTGTCAGGGTGTTAGTTAATAACTCGCTGCGACGCCGTTGAGCGGGTGATAGTTCTTTTCCCGCTTGTGCTGCTGCTATTGCAACACATTTTTCGGTAGGTTCGATTAATGTATCAGCAAAGTCATAACGGGAAACTTCTATTTTACCGGAAAAATCAGTTTTAAAATCTGTAATAATTTGTTTATTAATCAGAAAAGATATTTTACTGTATAATTTTGAATCTGTTGGCACGATATCAACTATGGAGGCAAAAGAGCCATAGTTGAGAGAAATTATTAAAATTAGCAACAACGTAAACTTCATATAAATTATTATACCACTCTGATTGAAAAAAACACAACAAATTACATCATTTTTTAAAAGAGTTGCAATAAATTACTGTTTTAAGGTACTCTGCAGGTGTGAATACTCTATCAAAAGATAAAATTTACGGGATTGTTCTTGCTATGTCAGCTGTATTAATTTGGAGTATGATGCCAATAATACTCCGGGCATTGCTGCGTAATGGTGGTGGTTCATTTTCATCATCTGATGTAGCATTCATGCGTGTTATAATCGCTGCTGCAACTCTATATTGTTTGCCGGATAAGATAGTTCATGAATGTAATGAAGAATGTCCTAAAATGAAATCCGAGTTATACCAATGGATTGCAGGAGCAGCAATTGCAGCAAATTATTTGTTATATAATTTAGGCATTAAACAAACATCAGCAACCATGGCTGCTTTACTTACTCAAATCAGTCCAATTCTTCTTATATTAGTATCAGCGCAATTACTGAATGAAAAAGTTTCTTCATTTATGAAATATGGAGCTATAATTGCATTTGGGGGAGTTGTATATACAATTTTACCGGATATACGAATAGATAACACACATTTGTTATCAAGTTTGTTTGGCGATTTTTTCCTTATTCTCTCTGCCATTGTTTGGGTTATTTATGCTATTGCTCAGAAGAAACTCTTGAATCTTACTGGTCGTGATTGTCTGGCAGGTATTTTTATTAGAGCTTCAGTTGTAACAATACCATTTGTCATCTTTTCCTTTGTTTCATCTATTTTACATGCGACATTAATTGAATATGTTGCAATATTAACAATTGGTGCAATTGGTACCGCTGTTTCATATCGTTTATATACGGCTGGTCTGCGTAAATTACAAGCCGCTGAAGGTACTATTTTTAATATATTCATACCAGTTTTTGCTGCGATTGGTGCCGCAATAACACTGGGTGAATCAGTAAGTCACAATTTAATTATTGGTTTCTTGATGGTAGCTTCTGGAATCATATTATCTTTTAAACAAAAAAAATCAGAAATAAAGAGTTCATAACTTTTATTAAAAAGGGTATAATCACGATATGAATACAACTATTAACAAATTAACGCCAGGTATGCCGCTAATTTATAGCGGTAATAAAGTTGCTTATATTTCAGAGGAATTGGCAACAAAATACAAAGCTGGGGATCGCATAATAATTGTTAACTCAACAGGTGATATATTACATATTCCTCTTGATGAATATAATATTGCATACGATGCTGTATCTAAAGCGTGTAGCGCATTTTCTTTAATGGGTTCAGTTACGACTAATTCAATTACCAGCTTTTATCATCAATTTGCATTAAATTTGGCTGATGATACTATTTGGTCAGCAATATCTAATGCTAATTTGGCTGATGTGGCTAAAGCAAAATCGCGTAGTCGTTCTACGACAAGGCTTCAAGTAAGTGATAAAATGCGCACTGATATGATAGCTGGTTTACGCGAGTGGCGCAACGCACCTTCACGTCGCGGGCATATTATAGAAACTATACAACATGAAGGATGGCAAGTGCAGCAAGTTATGGCACCATTAGGTGTTGTTGGTTTTGTTTTTGAAGGCAGGCCAAATGTATTTGCTGATGCAACTGGCGTCTTGCGTGGTGGTAATTGTGTAGTATTTCGAATCGGTAGTGATGCTCTTGAAACTGCACGTGCAATAATGCAATACGCTCTTAATCCAGCTTTAGAGAAAGCTGGATTGCCGGAAGGTGCTGTAACATTGCTTGACAGTGCTGCACACTCAGCAGGATGGGCAATGTTTAGTGATAACCGTCTTGGATTAGCTGTTGCTCGCGGCAGCGGTAAGGCAGTAGCTCAATTAGGAAGTGTAGCCCGTCAGAGTGGCGTTGCTGTAAGCTTGCACGGTACGGGTGGAGCCTGGATGTTAGCTGATGAAACAGCAGATGCAGAAAAGTTTCAATTAGCTGTTTACCATTCATTAGACAGAAAAGTATGCAACACATTAAATGTTTGTTGTATCCACCAATCACGTCCAGATCTGATTGAGTCATTTTTAGCAGCATTGAGAATGGCTGGCGATAGACGTGGTTTCGGTTATAAATTACACATAGTCTCAGGGGATGAATGTTATATTCCTGTCGAATTATTAGAAAAATCGACTAAGGTGCGGAGAGCCAATGGTGATGTAAAAGAAAAGAATGCTGAATTATTGCCAGAGGCAGAATTAGCACGCGAGTGGGAGTGGGAAGAGACACCAGAGGTATCATTAAAAATTGTCAATAATATGTCTGATGCAATTGAATTGTGTAATAAATATAGTCCTCATTTTGTAGTAAGTGTTATAACTGAAGACCATGAAGCTGCACAGAATTATTTTGATACTTTAAATGCGCCATTTAACGGCAATGGATTCACACGTTGGGTTGACGGGCAATATGCGTTGAATCGTCCAGAATTAGGATTGTCTAATTGGGAAGAAGGTAGATTATTTGCTCGTGGCGGTATATTATCCGGTGATGGCGTTTTTACAGTAAGATTACGCGTTATACAGGATGACCCGGAAATCCATAGGTAGTTTATTGATTTTTATGATGGAATAATTTACCCCAGAATGATTCATGAAATTCATTGTGTGATTCAGTGCTGACTTTTAATGCATCAGTTTCTGGTAAAACACATGTATGCTCGTATTCTTCTGGATGCAATTCGCGGTTTATTTGATCAGGCATAATACAAGCGAATTCACAATCATCAAGATTAAGCATTCCTGATGCTTCCCATAATCCTGACTGGTGACGGTGGGCAAATAAAAGCGCTTCATGAAAGACTGTTATATCTTTAGGAGTTGGATTAATTCCTAAAGGATTTGGCGGCAAGACTTTTGGCCATTTATTTAACAGCGACAAAGCATCATTTATATATTGTGGTGGCAGGCACATACCTGTTTGGTGACGACCTGTTAATGCATAAGGAATATGATGATGAAATCCTGGTATTTTTTGTGATATTGTTGCGAAAATACCACGTGGATCTGCTACCAAAGGTTCTAATCCCAAATCTGGATGTGTAGATAGGTCGGTTAAACTGGTGTCTGGCAATAACCACCATGGGTGCAAGGTAGCCATTAACATACAGGCACGCCAGGAAATCCACCTGCCTATATTATCAAATTCTTCTTCATGAGGATTATTCATTAATTTTTCAATTTCATATCTTTCGTATAATAAATAACTTCGCATAGCACTTTCAGTTTCATCAACAGACATATAGCCTAAAACACCTGGGTTTGTATCTTTGCGTGCTTCACTTATAATATTCATGGCAATGTCGGGGTCAAGTCTGGCGATTTCTTCCATGAATAAATAAAGAATATCATTTAATCCACCACAGGCTGACATTAGTTGTTCGATTCGATGGACAGCAACTTCAGGATCATCAGCAGTAATAAAAAATGGACGGAGTTCAGTATAGAGGCGCCATTGGTCAGGCTCAACCAGGTTTGATAGATGTGAAGAAGCTTTGATGATTTTTTTTGACCAATTAATTAAAATATCACGTTGACGGTGACGATTAGCTTCTGCGTGCAAGTCAGGAATCGACCCGCCTTTCAGAATAGAAACATACATCTTTAGCAGGCGGATATCCATTACATGAATTGTACAGGATGAAGATATCATGACGTCCACCTCCAAAAATCAGAAAATAATAATTACTAAGCATAAATATTATACCCTAAAATAGTGATATTTAGGGTATATATTAAATAAATTTTAGAAACTGCCTGAAATAACAAATTGAGGGTTTAAATATAGATGCTTAGTTACTTTGCCAGCAAAGATATACCCGGAGCGTAATTCAAGATTTGCACTAACTCTATTTTTATCAAACGTATAACCGATACCGCCACCACTTTCTATTCTATTTTCTGCAGCATTTTTGCCTACAGCGGATGCTGAAATTTGGGTTACATAGTATGACCATAATTTTCCGTCTCTTGTTTGGGTAATTATTACACCATCACGCCATCTTGATGTCGCTAATGTGTTATCTGCGCGTTGAACATAAAATAGTTCGGCATACCAGTCGTCAAAACTTCCTGGCTTTTCCCATGATCGATAAACAGCACCACCGATTCTGAAATCGGGTTTATTTTTATTTTTCCCACTGGTTATAGAACTATAAGAAGTACCAATAAAAGCAGTATTTTTCCACATCCAAACTCTTACTCCGGCACCAATAGAGTTGCCATCAAGAGTATAACTGAATGGCAGATTTTTGCCATTTGTATCTGCCCATTCATATTTAGTAAAAATATAATAGTCGGTGGTTTTACTTTTTATTCCGGTCGTAAATGTATGGGATGCAGAAGTACCGACCAGATTATTTGCTACACCTTCGAAATAATAGGTTGCAAACGGCCTTGCTGCAAACGATGATACTGAAATAAATACAAACAGTAAAATTATAAACATGCGCATAAGATTCCCCTTTATTCTTTTAATGAAGATTTTACCCAATTCCATAAGCTTTCACGCCCTAATGCTGATTCGGCAGAAAAAGCCAAAGTATTGATGGAATCAATATTTAATTGTTCAGCTATTTGCAGCATACTTTCATCAACTTTAGTTTTAGCTATTTTATCAGCTTTAGTACCTACTAATAAAAATGGGAAATTATTTGATAAAAGATATTCTGTCATTTGAATATCTAATGGCTGTGGGGGATGCCGTAAATCAATTAATTGAATTATTGCTTTTAAATGTTTGCTGTGATTGAAATATCCTTCAATAAGGTGTTTCCACTCATCACGGCGTCCAAGATTGACTTTTGCATAACCATATCCCGGCATATCAACTAAATAAAATGGTTTTGCTTCACCGGGTGCTTCCAGGTGATAAAAGTTTAATGTTTGAGTTCTGCCCGGTGTATTTGATGTATGCGCCAGTCCTTTTCTATTAACCAGGCAATTAATGAGTGAAGACTTACCGACATTTGATCTGCCGGCAAGGGCAATTTCTGGTTTTCTATCCCGTGGGAATTGTTCTTCTTTACCTGCACAAACGGCAAGGTGAGCATTTATAGCCATATTTACCTCTATAGTATATCCATCAATACTTTATCATATTTAGCGAATTAGTCAAATATCACGTGTTTTATTAATTATTGCACTATAACGAAAAACTATTTATTTAATATTTCTTTTTATTTTACCGATACTAACATTGTCAATTTTGAGTAAAAAACGTAAAATAATAAGGAAGTAAATTATTATGAAGCCGCAGGTGACTAATTTGGAACCTCTTGATAACCCTATCTGCCGATGCTTACAAAGCGAATCGGATTCCGTTTTCATACCTCGAGATGACGATGTCGTTCATGACGCATGTGGTGTATTTGGCGTATATGCACCAGGACAGGAAGTAGCCCGTATTGCATACTTTGGCATTTTTGCCTTGCAGCATCGTGGACAGGAAAGTGCTGGTATAGCTGTAACCGATGGTACTAAAATCGACCTGTACCGGGATATGGGATTAGTAAGCCAGGTATTCAGTGAAGAGACTTTAATAAGCCTGAAAGGTGATGCAGCAATCGGTCATACTCGTTACTCAACAACAGGTTCAAGCATGATTGAAAATGCCCAACCGATGATTGTTGAAACCAGATTCGGTCAGATGGCACTTGCTCATAACGGAAATCTCGTGAATACCGGAGTTCTTAGACGTGAATTGGAAGCTTTTGGGATTAATTTTGTTTCAACTACAGACAGTGAAGTAATTGCGCGAATTATTGCATACGAATCAAACCATTGCGAAACAATGGTAGATGCGATAAAAGCTGCTGTGAAACGTATGACAGGCGCATTTTCTATTGTAATTTTAACTAAAGATACATTATATGGTTTTCGCGACCCCTGGGGTATTCGACCGTTGGCATTAGGTAGATTAAACGGTACTAAGTTTTGCATAGCATCTGAACCTTGTGCGTTAGATGTTGTAGGCGCAGATTTTATGCAAGAGATTGGTGCCGGCGAAATGGTTATAGTTGACAATAAAGGTCCGCGGTTCGAAATGCTGATGGAAGGCGTTCGTCCTTCTATGTGCATGTTTGAATTTATCTATATTGCAAGGCCTGATAGTCATATATACGGTCGTTCACTGCATTTATCACGACGTCGTATGGGACAAGAACTGGCTCGCGAACATCCGGCAGAAGCAGATATAGTAATTGCAGTACCTGATACCGGTACACCAGCAGCAATTGGATATGCAGAAGAATCCAAAATACCATTTGGCGAAGGTTTAATTAAAAACCGTTATATTCATCGCACTTTTATTCAGCCAGATCAACGCATGCGTGAATTAGGTGTAAGAATGAAACTTAACCCGCT
Organism: uncultured bacterium; assembly: GCA_964638715.1. Lineage (GTDB taxonomy): Bacteria > Armatimonadota > Hebobacteria > CAIYQO01 > CAIYQO01 > JBAXQQ01. Next base: position 18,325 of record CAZWZF010000003.1, read on the forward strand.
TCGCGAAGCTTTGCATGGCAAACGTGTGGTATTGGTAGATGATTCTATTGTACGCGGCACCTCAACCAAGAAAATTCTAAAGATTCTTCGCGAAGCCGGCGCGAAAGAAGTTCATTTAAGAATTTCATCGCCACCTTATAAATACCCATGTTTCTTCGGTATTGACACATGTGAACAGAAGCAGTTACTTGCAGCCAGAAAGAAAAATATACAAGATATTTGTGATGAGATAGGTGCGGATTCTTTAGGGTACTTATCAATAGAAGGATTAATACGTGCAGTGTCATTACCTAAAAATATTTTCTGTATGGCATGCTTAAGCGGCGATTATCCAATGCAGATTCCCGCTGACTTAAAAGTTAGCAAGTTCTCATTTGAAGAAATATCGGAAGATGAACAGCTTAATCTGATACTACCAGAATCTGCAAAAAGTGAACAAGTCATAGAATAAAGATGAATCCCCCGGCAAAGAGGGATTTATCGTATGACGATACCATTGGCAGGTGTAATAAACTTAATAATTATTAAGATATGATATACAGCCAATGCACCCATAAGTATATTTGCAAGAACCATAACTGTTAAAGCTGTTCGTGGACGATATTGAGCAACAATCCATAAAATTGCAATGATAATAATAACTAATAAGGTTTTGTAATAAATAAAACCGACTGATCCAAATTTCATTAACATACGCAATGCATAATTGTTGGCTTCGCGCATTCCACCATTAATAATTGATTGCCATGAACATATTACATCAGCTATTGATAATAATACGAAAGTGGAAGATGAAATCCAGAAGTAATTAGCATTTTTCTTATCAAAGTTATCCGCATCAACGTCTTGTTCAACTTCATTCTCAATATATTCAATAACTTCATTTTCTGCGTCAACAGTTGAAATATCTGCTGAAGTCACATTATTGTTTTTATGCTTTTCAATTTTTTTAAATAGTAATGAGCCGCAAAAAGAACAATGAATTTTATCATATTTTTCGTCCATCCCGCATGATGGACATATCATATTTGTACCCTCAACTGATAATAATTCCCAAGATAAGAACAGAATGGTAAAGTGCAATAAAACCTAATGTAAGGTTTGCAATCCATAATGCATGTAAAGTAAATGAAGGCTTTTTTTCATAAGCGATATTTAATAAATATACAGCTAATAAAGTTGAGATAAATTTTACTATTATTAAACCGAATATTCCGTATTGTTTAAATGCTGCATTAGCTAAGGAATTTCCTTCGTTCATCATACCGGAACCAACTGTTTGTATGGTGGCTAATAAATCGACTGCACATAATAATACTAATAAAGTAATCATATCTTCATACGACACATTGCTAAACCATTTTTTAAGTAGAGAAAGATCAATGTCAGTATTTAATTTAATTTTATTCATATTAACACCATCTTAACAAAAATTTATTGATTTACTAATTATACCCTGATTTAATATGAATATGATATAAAATTTATAAAAATTTATAAATAATGTAAAAAAAGCACATTATATTACTGTTCATTCTTTGATCTAATAATATAATGCACCTTTATATAAAATATTAAGCCAATATATACTTAATTTATTCGATAGCGTTTGCTAATTCGCCAAGTTTTTCGGCTCGTTCTGCTGTTAACATCGCATCAAACATATCCTGGATATCACCATTCATCATTGCTATTATATTATGCCATGATTGATTTATCCGATGGTCAGTAATACGATTTTGCGGGAAGTTGTAAGTGCGGATTTTCTCACTTCTGTCACCAGAACCGACTTGAGATCGTCGTGCAGCTTCTATTTCCAATCTTTGCTTTTCAATCTCTTTTTCCAATAATCTTGTTCGCAATACCCGCATGGCTTTTTCACGGTTTTGCTTTTGACTTCGTTCATCCTGGCATTGAACAACCATGCCAGTGGGAAGGTGTATTAATCTAACAGCAGTTTCATTCTTTTGAACGTTCTGTCCGCCAGCACCTTGAGATAAACATGTTTCCATTTTAACATCGCGTTCGTCTAATTGTACATCAACTTCATCAGCTTCCGGCATGATTGCAACTGTAGCAGTTGATGTGTGAATACGACCTGATGACTCTGTAACAGGAACACGCTGAACACGATGAACACCGGATTCGAATTTAAATACGCCATATACTAAATCGCCGGATATGCTGAAAATTACTTCTTTAAATCCACCGATGCCTTGTTCACTCGCACTTAACATTTCGACGCGCCAACCTTTTGCATCAGCATAGCGTGAATACATGCGAAATAAGTCACCAGCAAACAGCGATGCTTCGTCGCCACCGGCTCCCGCTCGGATTTCAATAATAATATTTCTATCTTCGTATGGGTCAACCGGCATTAATTGAATGGCTAAATCGCGTTCAATTTTATTCTTTTGTTTTGTCAGGTCATCCATTTCAATTTCTGCCATCTCGCGTAGTTCTTTATCGTTTTCATCGCGAAGCATATTTTTCGTATCTTCAATCTGCGCTTCAATATTTTTTAAAGCACGGAAATTAGTTACAATTTTGTCAAGATAAGAGTATTGTTTCGATAAATCCCGCATTTTTCTCTGATCTGAAACGATATCAGGATTCGCCAGCTCTTCGCCAATCTGATCGAAACTAGCCTCTAATTCTTCCAAATGTTCTCGCATTAATTCTTCTCCAATTTAATTTTTGTCTCTTTTTGTATTAATACTACCAATAAGATAATTATTCATCTTAGCATACCTTGCAACTCGGGTTGAATATTTGCCAAGTTGATCAGGTTATTAAGTATACCAATTATCAGCACGCCTACAAACGTCCCGATTTATAATCATAAATTTGCATTATCAAAATAATAAATTTAAACGAATCTTTCTATATCACAAATTGAATCGTGTAATACCCAGAAGTAATATATTGATAAATGTTTAAATATCTTGTCCATATTCCATCCATGTTGTAGACATATCTTCTTTCCATGGATGTTTAAATGGCTGTATTTCAGGCATTGACGTACCAGATACGAATTTCATTATCCATTCAATACATTGGTTAATGCCATGTTCGCTATGCTGCATACGACTGATAGGGTAATCTATTTCAGACATTTTATTCCGTTTTAGCCAGCGTTCTTGAAAAGTGAATATAATTTCCGCATTTTTATGTTGAAGTTCTTCAAGTTCAAACTCGATCTTCTTGTAATTTTCTTCAGTTACTTCACCATCTGCAATTTTTCTCAAACAGATTGTTTTGCGTGCAGCGAATGATATTGCTTTTGCTTCCCAAATCATATCCCGGACATCTTCCGGTAGATTTGTTTCATCAGCATTGTTAAATGCTGTGATAGATTCATCAGCGATGAGAGATAAATTTTCCAAGGTAATTATCGGTATTTTCATTAACTTTTCATTTTCAAATGGTGTATAAAAAAGCATTTCAGGAGTAAGGGTATTATTATATTCAACAATTTCTGGTATACAAACAGCAGAACCTAAAATATTTATTGCATCGGTAATTTCATCGCCATGTTTGCCAATTAAAATTTTAGAAAATGAATGGTTAAAGTTATCTCGGTTATTAGGCTCGAATGCCCACCCACAGTCTGCACTATGTGCATAACTGTAAAGACTGCCACCTTGCAAGTTATAATGCCCGCCATCACCCCAATCTGTATTTAGCATTCCGATAGCATTAACTTCTTTACCATCACGAGTGAAATTGGCTACATTCTTCCAACCCATATCAATCCGCGGGAATATAGAGTTCCAACTATTTGTTCCGGGACAAACAATCTGTTTTGCATTATTATCAGCAAAAGTTTTTACTGATTCAAAATCGTCTTTCCAGAAATAATCCCAATTAAGCATAATCATATCAGAAGGAATTTCCGGGATTAAATCCGGGTAATGCAGGAGAATATCACCCCAGCACATGATCTGTTTATCATATTTAATAGTGATAAGTTTATGGATACTTAATAAGAAATTTAGGTATACACGGCCTTGTCCAATTCTATGACATTCCTGATAGCTTTTCCCACGCTTTCTCCCCAGGTCAATAGTTTCATCACAACCGATATTGATTAATTTACTGGAAAAACACGGGAGAAATTCATTGTATAATGAGTCGAGAAATTCAATTGATCGAGGGTCAGTCGGGCATAATGACCATTGTGCCAGGTTATCTTCTGCCAAATCTTTATATTCATCAAACATCAAGATATTTCGCATGTGGCCGAAAGATTGCAGCATCGGTACAAGTTCCACGCCACGTTTTTTGCAATGCTCATCTAATGTAATTATTTCTGTAGGTGTTAAAGAACCACAATCTTTTCCGATTTTCGGGTGCGCTGCAAATAAAAAAGTATGTTCAATTTGAAGTTGAAGCATGTTCAACTTTAGAAACGACATTAAATCAACAAGTTCAAGCAAAGTTTTTAAGGTAGGTACTTTTCTGCGTGCAAGGTCCAGCAAAATACCGCGATAAAGCATCGCTGGTTCATCATTTATCTCAACTAATGGTAATTGTAAATGATGTGTGCGAATTAATTGCCGCAAAGTTTGAACTGCCCATAGATGACCTGAGGATGAACCGGCGGAGATGATAATTTTTTCCTGAGTTATTGTAAGACTGTAACTTTCATCGGTAAACATTGGACTATGCTTAATATCAATGTTTTTTTCTTTTTTTTCACGGAGTTGCAGATAAATTGTACCTGGGATAGATGGCGATTTTACAGATTTCACGATTTCAGGAGAGTAATGGTGATATGCTTCAATTTCATCTCTTAATAATTTAGCAGCTTCAAACGATAAACTGTCAGATTCGGCAGGCAGCATAATAAATGGTATTAATGTTATATCAAAATGGCCTGATGATATAATAGCTGAATTGACTTTTGGGATTGAATAAATCATGTTTCTACCTCGACTATCGTAAGAATTTCGCCATATTGGCACCCATGATAGAGTTTCTGTCGGATTCTGTAATAGTAGCATATTTTGCCGTTAAAAATGATGATGAGAAGCATGATAAAGGAAAACGTGAGTTATATAGAAGTTTATCACTTCCAATTTTGCTCGTTAACATTTCGATGGTATCACCACCCGCTAATAACCGGGTAGCAAGATATGTGTTTGGACGTCTTTCAATTACTGATATTGCTTCATTTAAATTACGCAAACTGACATCCAATAAAATTACCGGGATGTCCAAACCGATAAGCGATGTGTAAATTGCAGTCGCGTTACCTTCAGAAGGTGATTCAATAATCATTGTTAAACCAGCATCCGAAATTTTCTCAATCAAATTTCTTGCTGATAAAGTTGTTGGTATCCATCCTTGTGTATTGGGGAAAAGTGCCATTAACTTGATTTTATTGTTGATACAAAAATCAACATTTTCAATCGCATTGCATCGCGGGTCAGCAGTACCTATTGGAATTAAGCGCGAATCAGTTTTGCAATCATTTATTGTATTAGTATTGCCAGTCAATGCATCAACAAATATCCCTTGTGATGAGATGGCACAAGCATAATCAATTTTAAATTTATCAACAGCTTCGATAATTTTAGTTACAGGGTGGTATTCATTATAGCCAGGCCAACTGCCATACAGAGTAAAACCATCAATAATCATATTATGTTCCTTTTAATCTATATTCGTTAATCTGTTAACTTATTCCTGCATTATGTAAAGTTACGACTCGGAAATGTGGGTTTCGGTATCAGGATTTTTAGAGAAATATTTCGTCACCAGGTATCGTCTAACGAATCCAAGATTATTAAAGATGCGAATAAACAATGCCACCATTATAGCTACACTGATATAAGAAATCTGCAGTTTTGTGCCTAACAGGTATAAAAGCAATGCAGATAATATGGCATTTGTAAAAAAGCCGGTTACAAATACCCGATCATCAAATTTACCTTCTATATATGACCTGAATGCGCCTATAATTGAATCTAACCCGGCAATTAATGCGACACCGATATATTCTGATATGCCGGACAATGAAGACATTTTAAGTGATGGTAAATAAAATGCAAAAAAACCGATGATTAATGCTAAAAATGCGATCCACATTATTGATTACCCCCAGTTTTTTCATTTGTTTCAGGAATAGGTTTTGCATAATCTATTGATTGCGATGTACTTAATGCATCAATTTTAATCAAATCGCGTTTTTTTACATCGATTTTTATTCCCAATGGTCGCAGACCGTCCAATACGCCAAATGGCAAATTAGCAGCCCCTAATAATTCTTCAGGTTTTCCAATAGCTTTAATTATGAAAGGTGTGCTGACAGGTTTGCCATTTACTTGAATAACTGGTCCCACACATCTAATTGCTGAGTTATATGCCAATCGCTCGTTATTTATTTCGATAGCTTCTGCACCGGCCGCACGAAGTTCATTTACTAACATTAATATGTCAATATCATGAGTTAGATATGGTGCGGCATTATCACCAGTAATTTTTGGTTTTATAGTATTAGTGTCATCAATAGTAATTATAATTCCGGGACCTTGTATAGCGATTATTCCAGCTTTAATTCGCAGTGTTGTAAGTTCTTCAATTAGTTTGTCGCTGGCCGATGTCTTTGTTGCTACATCATTTATTAATGAATCATATTCTTTAGATTTTTCTTTGAGTTGCTGATCTTTTGCTTCCAAGTCACCGCGTAGTTTTTCATTTTCTTTACGAAAAGAGATCATTGTCTTAATGGGATTTGCATCGTTTGTAATATTATCCTGATTTGTACTATTAATCAGCATGGCAATTAATCCGCCAAAAAAAAGGCAGACTATTGTAACCGGCATTACCCATGGTTCTAATTTTTGTGTTCGGTGTCTAATATTCATTGTAAATTTCCATCAACTTTACGAAAAGTATATGATGTACCTCGTAAATATTTAATCTTTCCAGTGTTATCATAAGCGATATATGGGAAACGAACATCGAAATGTTCGATCTCACTCAGATTATGTCCGTTATTCAATGCTTCAGTTAAGCATTGATCCAGTGCCCAAATTTTAATACCTAATTGTTCTGGAACACCAAGTAACACAAGTGCTTTTGAATCTAATTCAAAAAACAGCTTGCCTTTTTCCAGAAAAATCTTTTTCAATGGCAACTTTTTACTATGGGTAGTTGGGTCGTTTAAAGCTGATAAACAATCAGTGATTACAGAATAATTTTCGACATCTGCAGGAATTTTGCCTAACCAGTCGTTAAGTTTAGTAGACTTTAATCCATATATAAATGGAATATCAACCTTCGGTTGAGTAGGTAATGTGAAAATATAACCATCTGCATCAATATAGACAGGTGGAAGAGTATTTGCAATAACGGCAGCAGGTTTTCTTTCCGTTACATTAACGACTATTACACCCAGATTTCCACGTCGCACCAGTACAGATTTTATCCGGGGTTCTTTTTCAATATTAGTTTCTATATCACTTAATGATACGGAATTATAATTAACTTTTTCAGGTAATCCGGTCATTCGGATAATTTCATCTTTTTGTAAGGTGTGATCATTTGCAAACAATACTTGAATGCGATATACCCAAAGACGCGGAGATGTCATGAATAAAAATACCGTTTCAATAAGAAGCGCAACGAAAAGGATAGTGAAAATTTTCCAAAGAATAGACACCTGGTATTGTCTTTTCTTATATTTTCTGTCCTCATTCGCCTTGCGAATTCGTAATATTTCCTGTTGTTGCTCGTCGTCGATATTCATTCTTCTTCAGTTTCATCGTTTCCGATTGTATCCATTATTATTATATCTAATAAATCAGGGAATGATATGCCAACAGTTTTAGCGGAAAGTGGCAGTAAACTCAACTCAGTCATGCCTGGTATTGTGTTAGTCTCAATAACATAAATATCATCTTCGGCAACAATCATATCTGTACGGCTGACATTGGTGCACCGTAAGGCATTATGCGACATTACTGCTAATTCTGCAGCTCTTTTTGTTTGTGATTCAGATAATCTTGCCGGGCAAATCTCTTCCGTTTTTCCCGCAGTATATTTATTGGCATAATCATAAAATCCAGATTTTGGTGTAATTTCCACTGCTGGCAAAGCTTGTGGTTCAGCAGTACCAAGAACAGGAACAGAAATTTCCTTCCCTTTGATAAATTTTTCTACAATAATATCAACATCATATAAGAATGCTTCTGAAAGGGCTTCTTCTAATTTATTAGCATCGGTTACAATTGAAACGCCTACTGATGAGCCTTCATTTGCCGGTTTTACAACACATGGTATACCTATATCTGCGATAATAGTCTCAGTCATTGATTCGAGTGTGCTATCGTCAGAATATGCAGATAATTCCATACCTGGTGCTATTGGAATTCCTGCATTCTTATACATAATTCTTGATACGCCTTTATGCATTGCCATGGCACTGCTAAGCTGTCCTGAACCGGTATAAGGTACTTCGAGAAGATCAAGCACACTTTGGATTTTGCCATCTTCACCGCCGGCTCCGTGGAGCGCGATGAATACTACATCAGTTTTTTTTAGAGTAGCATTTAATTTTGATATATTGCCGGTAAAATCTAACGTAATGACTTCATATTTTTCTTTATTAAGCGCTTCAGCCACTCTGGTACCACTCATTAATGAGATTTCACGCTCATTAGAAATGCCACCCATAAGTACTGTTACGCGAATTTTGTCTGACATGATAAAACTCCTGCGATATTAGCTGCGACACAGTAATTATACCGGAAAAATAATTATGAGTGGTAAGAAATTTACGTATTTTTTTAACAATTTCATTATTTTAGAACAGGAGATATAAAAAGCTTTATAATAAATTCAGTACCCTGACCTTTAACGTTATGGGCAGTTATTGTACCTTTATGCATTTCAATTAAATTCTTTACAATTGCCAACCCGAGACCAGTACCGCCTTCAGAGCTTGCACGTGCTTTGTCAACCCTATAAAATCTTTCAAAAATACGATCAAGGTCCTCGGCAGGAATTCCATACCCCGTATCCATAATTTTAACAGTAACCATGTTATCATCAGTGTCAGCAGATATGGTTATAGTTGCTCCTTCTGGAGAGTATTTTCGAGCATTATCAAGCAGATTTAAAAATACTTGCATCATAACATCGCTATCAGCAGTTATTTCCAATTTTAATGGCAAATTGGTAATAATTTTTTGTTTTTTTGCTTTAATTGCTATTTGAATCCTATTGATTGTTTCATTCAGTATTGTTACTAAATCTACTTTTGATAAATTTAATCGTTTGTGTCCGCTGTCTAAACGAGCTAAATTTAACAAGTCGTCTAATAATTTTGTTAATCTTTCACTTTCACCAACTAATGTTTTTAAGAAATCTTCGGTCATTTCCGGGTCTTCTTTGCCACCATCAAGCAATGTTTCAAGCATTGCTCTTATAGAAGTAACTGGCGTTCGCAATTCATGGCTTACATTTGCAACAAAATCACGTTGTGTAGATTCGATTTTTCTGATTTGAGTAATGTCATATAATGTAATTACTGCACCAAAAGTGATTCCTTCTACTTCAACAGGAGCAATATGAATCTGAATATGACGCAGGGTGGGGTACTTTATAATAATTTCACCTTGTGAATTATTTTTGGTAGTTAAAGTATTTCGTAGTAATTCATTAATTTCATAATTTTCAATGGCTGTATTTAATGGCTGGCCTATTGCATTATGATATTGCAAATCACATATTTCCTCAGCAGGTTTATTCATTAATACAATGTTCCCATAAGCATCTGTTACCAGCAATCCATCTGCCATACTTGATAGGAATGCTTGTGCTTGTGCGTGCTCTTCAGCTAATTTTGTGATGGTTTCACGCAATTGTTCGGCCATGGTATTAAAAGATTTGCCTAAACTGTATATTTCCCAGGCACCTGACAACTTAATTCTTTCTTTCAAGTCACCATTTGCAAATCGTTGTGCAATATTGCTTAACGCAACTAATGGATTTACCATAAATGTGGAAACAGAGAAATTAATAAGCAGGAAAATAACCAGCGACATTAGATACGCTGCGATAATGGCTTTTTGAACTTCATTTGTGCTTTCCTGAATTTCAGTTAGTGGTTCAGCAAGAATTAACACTGCCTCTTTTACGATTCTTTTCTTTTCCGGTTGTGCGGGATGTTCACCCATTGTAGGGTGGGCTGGCATAGTCATCGGCATTCCTACGTTGCCATTTTCATCTATAGCAGATAATTTTATATACCTTGCAACGTATAATGTCATTTCGTTTGTTTGTGGATTTATGCGCTTATCTTCGCCGATGCCTTGTTTAAGAGCCAGATGCATTTCTACTGGCCTGGTGTTTAATAATATCGTTTGGCTGGCATTCATGGGCGTCTCAGCGATAATATAGCCATCTGTAGTAAGCAGGGTAACCTGGCGTGCGTCCCCACGAACGATAATTCGGCTTACAATGCTTCGGGCGTCAGAAGTGGTACGTAAAAGACGACTTACCATATCGGAGCTTAATTGCAGTTGCATACGCAAACTTCTGCGCATGTATTCGTTGCTGTTATTTTGAGTCCAATTTATCAAATATAGTGCTAACAGACCTAACGTGACGGTAATTATAAAAAAGTATGTACCGCCAATTATCCAACGTAATGACCATGGACGAAGTTTGATATTCATTCGTTGAATTTATATCCAATACCACGAACTGTAATCAAGAATTCTGGATGAGCAGGATCAATTTCTAATTTTTCCCGCAGCCAGCGAATATGAACATCAACTGTATGAGGGTCGCGATAAGCTCCTTCATCACCCCAGACATTATTAAGTATTTCATCACGAGTTAACGCTTTGCCGATATTTTTCATCATCAATGATAGTAAATCAAATTCTTTTGGAGAAAGATTTAATTCTTCTTCATTGCACGTAACAATATGTCGGTTTAAATCTATGATAATACCGTGTCGTGATAAAGTTAATTGTTGGGTTTCTTGTTTTTGGGCTGGCCGTCTTAATGTGGCTTTTACCCGGGCAACTAATTCCCGCATACTAAACGGTTTTGTCATATAGTCATCTGCACCAATTTCCAGACCGATTACGCGGTCAATTTCTTCAGTACGCGCTGTCAGCATGATTACAGGAATCCAACTGCTTTGCTGCTGACGTAATTGTTTGCAGATATCAAGTCCGGATAATCCGGGCAGCATCAAATCAAGAATAATAAGGGATGGGGCAGGGGATGATGTAGCAATTCGCAGGCCTTCATATCCATCATGACATGTTGTCACCTCAAACCCCTCGCGTTTCAGGGTATAAGCGATAGATTGAGCTATCGGACGCTCATCTTCGATGATTAATATTAAAGACATTTATCCCTCCAATGCTAATCTGCTTTGATGCTTAATATCATATTTCTTACTTCATCTGTCAAAGGAGCGCTTTCACCTGATATTGAAATGTCAATGCGCCATATTCTGCCAGATTTGCCAAAAAGATATGATTGCGTTGTGTTTTTATTAAAATCAGAATATCTGACTAATACCCCAACAGCATCATCAATTGCAAAAGGCGAACGGGTAAATTTTCGTAAACTTATTGCTTGTTGAGATGTTGCGAAATCATCTATAGCAGAAGCAAGGTCAGCATTGGTATCATATTTTTCTGCAGCATATATTCGTAATGATGAATTATCAGCGTTTAGCCAGGTAGACTGATTTTTATTCCCGCTGTATTTCCAGTTTGGTGGAATTACAATGGATAAATGATGGTCAACTGTAAACCAGCGGTTTTCGTTAATAGGATTCGCATCTATAGTCTTCGGTGGATCATTATTGGGATCTAATGTTTTAGGCGGGTCATCATTAACAGGATCAATTATTACTTCTGGGTCAATGACGATATCATCAGGGTCTTTTACGACTGGAGGCGGGTCTTTTGGCATAATTGTTAGAATTGGGTCGTTGGGGATTTTTACTGCCTCTGGCTGCCACATTGAAATAATAAACTTTCCTAATTCGTTCGATAAAACAGTTATGTCATTCTTTTCAATGCTTTTCTTTAAATCGTTAGTATTTTCACCGGAAACTGATAATCTGATTTCTAATGTTATAGCAGTGCTGCCGCGTGTCAATCCGAGTGCATATATCATTGCCCGGTTGTAGATATCTGTATCACCGCGAGTTACACCACTAATATTAAATAATGCGCCAAAACCGTCAGGAGTGCTCCATGGTGTTGGTATAACATCAAATCCTTTTACAATATAGTCAGTGAAACGGCGACGGGTGATGAAGTCGGAAATTTTTGCAGAAGCTGAATTGCCATTGTCACATTCTTCTACTCTATATGATGTCAGGACAAATCCTTGTGTTCCCCGAACAGGTGAACTTAAAGTTGTACGCCAAATCTGATTAATATGGGTATCAGAGGACTCATCACGAATTGTAGACCATCCGCCAAAACGTGCTGATGGAAGTAATTTCTCTGCCATAGTTGCCGCATTGCAAGTAAAGACAAGAGATAGTAAAACAAATATAGTGATGGATTTTAAATTAAACATTATTCTGTCATGTCATTATGTAATTATTTTATTGTTTCGGTCAAGTATTTTAGAAAAGAAAAATAAAAAAAGCCCCCTTTCGGGGGCTTTTATCTTGATTTTTATTGAGGAGAATTAGAGAAATACAGAGTATTACCTGTTAGTGTGCCACCTGCTGAAGTTGTAAACTTTAACTTAAATTTCATACCGCCGGCAGACGACCAATTTTGACTTGCTACTTGAGCAGCTGTTAATGTACGGTTAGTTGTTTTTACTAAGATATAGCTGATTCCAGCTGGAAGTGTAATATCTTTTTGGTATTCAGCTCCAACAAGATCGGAGACAGAACTAATGTCTGTAGTCTTTATTTCAGCTCCTGCATTATCTTTACTGTTGCCATTTATCCAAATCTTTCCTACATCATCACACCACCAGTTCAGTTTTACAATTTGTGCTACAGGAGAATATAAATAAGTAGCAGCGTATGTTGTGCGTCCAAAATACAAAGAACCTAACATCTTATACATAGGGTATACACCTGTACCATCGATATCGTCATATAAATTATTGTCTGCTACACCCCATCTTTTAAATTGTTTTGGTGTTGCAGCTGTTGAACCAGTAGGAGCAGCAATATCTTCTGGTGCAGGTGGAAATATATTGCTTACTCCTGGAACACCATCCCCCGGGATGGGAGAAATATCTGCTCCAAGTTGTGCGAACTTTAATTCACCATTAATATAATCTATATTTAATCTTGATAATGTATCATTATCTTGATTTGTTATATTTTTGTTATCGCCATAAGGTCCTGCAACTATAAATTCATTTGTAACGCCTTTATCTGTTGGACTACCATCGTGGTCTGATACGAAAGTCGATGGGCGTTGCACAGCAATATTTCCTGTTGGATCAAAATGAGTTGGATTTAGAGGAAATGCTCCCACTGCCATGTGGCCTGCCTGCGATGAGTTCTTTACCCATAATACAGAACCATCAACTCTTCCATAAACAGCACCATTTGAGTGGCGTGTTTGAGCTGGATTCATTGTTAATGTTTCATCAGCATCGAAAAATGCGATTACATTTGTGGGGTCTTGTAAGGTTCCAATGGCAACACCTTGCAGATATGTGTTGTATGCATACCCGCCAGCTTTATAGTTTGGGCAATATAATAATTTAGCATCCGGCAATACTTTCTGCCAATCAGACCCGGGTAGAGTTTCATCATGGTCTTGTGCATACATATTCATCAACGATACCATTTGTTTAACGTTGCTGATACATGTTGTTTGTCGCGCTTTTTCACGAGCACGTGCAAATACCGGGAAAAGAATTGAGGCTAAAATGGCAATAATTGCAATTACTACCAGCAGCTCGATGAGGGTAAAACCCTTTTTTGTTGTTTTCATGTTGTTAATTTCCTCCAATATATATTATTTAAGACGGTTTAAAAAAGAAAAAGTTTCGTTATTTAGTAAAAAAATGTAATTACTTCAAAATTCCTGAGAAATATAACGATTTATCCAATGGATTTCTTGCGGACGGATTTGTAGAATCAGGCTTGTAAAATCTTAATCTAAACTTCATACCGCCAGCATAGTCGTCAACTCCAGGAGATAACTGAACGCTATTTGTTGTTTTAATAATCATATAACTTATTCCGGATGGTATTCGCAAATTTCCAGAAGCGGGTTGTGCCGGTACATCAGGTGTTGATGGATATACGCCTACGATACCTGTATCCTGAGAAATAAGTTGGCTATTCATCCATATTTTTCCAACATCATCACACCACCAATCGAATTTCACATCCTGGTCAGTTTCAGAATATATAAAAGTAACTGCGTAAGTTGTGCGTCCGTAAAATTTAGTATTGTAAAAATGGGGATCCATCATGTCAAAAACTCCAGTTGAATCGGGATCTGTGCCACTATGAATCTCTGCCATTGTCCATTTGTTATATGTATTTATCGGTGCTGATGCGTCTTGTCTAACCTGGATGGGTGATGTGATATCATCAACGCCAGCAGTCGGTGGTAAAATATTTTGATATTTCGGCGCAGACTCAGCAGGATAAGGAGTTAAATCTGCATACAGTCGAATGATATTTGCTTCATCTATATAATCATTATTCATCCTGCTTAAGGTGATTCTTATCCTGTAGTCATCATCAGTTTCACCTGTGATACGAGTATCTAAAGTATTGCTGCCATAAGGACCGACGAATATAAATTCTTTTATAATATAATCGCTTGTTCCGCCGGGATGAGCAACAAAGTTTTCTGGAGGTTTTATTGATGAAACACCCGTGTCATCAGTAACTAAAGGTTGAATAGGGAAAATACCAGCAGCAAAACGACCACCATTTTCATAATTTTCTGCAGAAGTTGCTGAACCGTCTAAACGGGAAAATACCGCAGATTTAAAATGCCTGCCAAAATCCGGCTTTTCAGTCGACATGGTAGAAGAATCGACAGTTGCAATTGTTCGGCTCACATTAGCAATCATTCCCAATGTACAATTTTCCAGATAGCCATTCATTCCATAACCTAATTTCCCGCGGGTGTTAGGACACGATAATTTGCCATCTTTATTTAATATCTGCTGCCATTCCTGCGCAGTGGGAAATGATTCATCATGATCCTGGAGATACATATTTAATGACAATGAAATTTGTCTTTGATTGCTGATACAGGTTGCCTGACGGCTTCGTTCTCTTGCACGCGAAAAAACAGGAAAGAGTATCGCGGCGAGAATTGCTATTATAGCAATTACTACAAGAAGCTCAATTAGTGTAAAACCTGTATTTTTTCTATTTGAGAATGATGACATCATATATTTATTACGTTTTAGAAAGAAAAAAGTTGCCGTCTCCAATATGAAAACGGCAACTTTAACTTAATTTTGCATTGCAGAAATTGCTTCTGGTATTTCAGGCATGCTAACTTCTTTGCTGAATACCACTTTGTCATCTCGGTAATCAGCGTGAATAAGGTCGCCTTCTCGGAAGTTTCCTTGCAGCATTTCCTCTGCCAAGGTATCTTCCAGTAAGTGTTGAACAGCTCTACGTAATGGCCTTGCTCCGAGAGTTGGATTAAAACCTTCTTCACCTAATTTTGTAATTAAATCGTCTGTTACTACCAAATCCATACCCTGGGATTTTAATTGTATACGCAATCTATCAATAAACAGGTAAACAATTTTCGCAATTTCTTCTTTCCCCAAGGGTTTAAATACAATAACATCATCTATTCTATTTAAGAATTCTGGCCTGAAAGTTTGTTTGAACTTATCAAGGATGATATCTTTCATGCGGCTGTAAGTATTATGGACATTTTGCTCAGCATCGGATAAGAAGCCTATACCGCGTCCGAGATCCATAGAACTGGTACCAACATTTGATGTCATAATAATGACAGTATTTCGGAAATCTACCTGACGACCTTGGCTATCAGTTAATCGTCCATCTTCAAGAACTTGCAACAATATATTGAAAACTTCAGGATGTGCTTTTTCGATTTCATCCAGCAGCACCACTGAATAAGGACGTCGCCGCACTTTTTCAGTCAACTGACCGCCATCTTCAAATCCAACATAACCCGGAGGCGCACCCATCAGGCGCGATACCGCAAATCTCTCCATATATTCTGACATATCTACACGAATCATTGCATCTTCATTGCCGAAAAGAAATTCAGCCAAGGTTCGGGCAAGTTCAGTTTTGCCAACTCCGGTAGGCCCGAGAAATATGAATGAACCAATAGGGCGTTTGGGGTCTTTTAATCCGGCACGCCCGCGTCTCACGGCCCTTGCTACAGCAGTAATAGCTTCCGTTTGGCCTTTGACTCTGTTTTCCAACACTTCACCCATATTCAATAAACGAGTGCTTTCTTCTGCAGCAAGTTTTTGTACAGGTACTCCAGTCCATAATGAAACGACATCAGCGATATCGCCTTCATCAACAACAGTCTTTATACCGCCACGATTCTTTTTCCATTCTTCTTCCATATCATGAGCTATTTCTTTCAATTTACGCATTTTTTCGCGCAACTCAAAATAGCGGTCATGATCTCTTTCATATGAAGATACTCCGCCGACTTCCTGCAGTTCATGAGCGGCATTATCCAAATCACGTCTCACTGTACGCAATTCTTCTGGAATAATCGATGATGCCAACCGAACTCTTGAGGCTGCTTCGTCCATTACATCAATTGCTTTGTCTGGCAGGAAACGATCTGTTATATACCGGTCAGCCAAATTAACAGCAAGATGCAATGCTTCGTCAGTAATCGCAACTGAATGGTGCTCTTCATATCGCTGTCGCAGACCTTTAAGAATCTCGATAGATTCGGTTAATCCAGGTTGTTCCACGATAATCGGTTGGAACCGGCGTTCCAATGCCGGGTCTTTTTCAACATATTTTTTAAATTCATTCAGAGTGGTAGCACCGATGCATTGCAGTTCACCGCGCGCAAGTGAAGGCTTCAGAATATTTGATGCATCAATGGCACCTTCAGCCGCACCAGCGCCAACAACAGTATGTAATTCATCAATAAAGAGAATTATTTCACCTGATGCTTTTCTGATTTCATCCATCACACGCTTCATTCTTTCTTCAAATTCGCCCCGGTACTTTGTACCTGCGACTAATCCCGGCAAATCTAAAGCTACTACGCGTTTACCGAATAGCAATTCTGGAACATCCTTACTTGTTATTCTTTGAGCCAGACCTTCTACTATAGCTGTTTTTCCGACTCCCGGTTCACCAATGAGAATCGGGTTATTTTTTGTACGCCTGCTTAATATTTGTATAACACGCTGAATCTCTTTCGCTCTTCCTATAACCGGGTCAAGTAATCCTTCGGATGCCATGCGGGTTAAATCACGGCTGAAATTATCAAGTGTTTGTGTATTACTGCGGGTTTTAGATGATGGCGCGGCGGTGCTTGATCCGCCAAGATAATTTAATACTTCTTTGCGCAGACGTTCAATATCAATACCAAGACCTTCCAATAATCTGACAGCTTTATTTACCGAACCACTTCCATCTCGAATTAGTCCAAGTAAAATATGTTCAGTATCAACAAAGTCGAGTAAACCAAGTTTTGGATTTAATTCGCGTGCTTCATCCATAGCCTGTTCTAATGATTTTCTGGCCTTTGGACTGAGAGATAATCTATTTTGTTGGGTTGTTGGCGGAGTTTCCAAGGCACCGAGTTGCCGGTTTAATTCTGACCGTACTCTACCCAGGCTGACCCCGAGTCTTTCCAACACGCGGGCTGCAACACCTTCACCCTCGCGTACTAATCCAAGCAATAAGTGTTCTGTTCCTACAACACTCATTCCCAGTCGTTTTGCTTCTTCTTGTGCAAAATGTATAACCCTGGTAGCAGGGTTGGTAAATCGTTGCCACATATCGCCATCAGGCATACAAATCACCTCACTTTCTTTCAAAAATTAATCTACTACTGTATAATACCCAGAAGTTGTAAAATACATTCAAATAAATTACAGTATATTTTAGAATTATCAGATATATTATACCATTTTAACTTGTTACAAAGAAAGATTATATCAAAAGACTTACCGAAATTGTCCAGATATTGTTATAAAATAGTGAAATTTTAAAAATATATTAATAAATCTTGCATTTATTAATTAAAAGTTATATAATATTTTCAGCGATGTTATTCGTCCTCATTTATATTAAAATTCCCGATCTTTCTATAAGTCGGTTTTCAGGTTAATGGTTGTAATAGTTTTTTAGCGATTACAATATATTGAAAAGAGTGAAGGTTGGCATGAGTTCCCCAAAACAGTCTCCGCATATTTCGCGGCCAGATGAAATTGTAATAGTATTAGACTTCGGTGCGCAATATAGTCAATTAATTGCACGCAGGATTCGAGAATGCAAAGTATATTGTGAATTATTACCCTACGATACCTCTGCAGAGAAATTAGCGGCAATGAAACCGATTGGAATCGTATTCAGCGGTGGACCAGACAGTGTATATGAAGAAAATGCACCTGAATGCGACCCGGAAATTTTTAACCTTGGAATACCAATTTTAGGTATTTGTTATGGTATGCAATATATGACGCGTGCCCTGGGTGGTAAAGTTGAAAGTTGCGAACGTCGTGAATATGGTCGAACTGAATTGCAGGTACTTGATGGTACTGATTTATTTACTGACCTGAACCCGCATTTGATTTGTTGGATGAGTCATGGGGATATGGTATCGCAGCCGCCAGAAGGTTTCACCGTAACAGCAAAAACAGAGAATACTTTAGTTGCAGCAATGAGTGATTTGAAAAGAAACTTTTTTGGAGTTCAATTCCATCCTGAAGTAGTACATACTCCATGGGGTATTGATATCCTTCGGGTATTCTTATATCGCTATTGTAAATGTGAAGGCTTATGGACAATGGCGAATTTTATCGCTCAATCCATAGTTGAGATTCGCGATGAAGTTGGCGACAGAAGAGTTGTTTGCGGCTTAAGCGGCGGTATTGATTCAGCGGTTACCGGAGCATTGGTGCACAGAGCTATCGGCGACCAGTTAACTTGTATTTTCGTTGACCATGGTTTGCTGAGAAAAGAGGAAGGCTCGCAAGTTGAGAAAGCGTTCCGTGATCATTTTAAAGCTAATCTAATTCACATGAAAGTTGAAGAAAGATTTCTTGCCAGGCTAAAAGGTGTAACAGACCCTGAACTTAAAAGAAAAGCAATTGGTCATGAGTTTATAGAAGTTTTCTCTGAAGAAGCAACGAAAATCGGCAATGTTGATTTCCTTGCTCAAGGAACTTTATATCCTGATATTGTTGAAAGTGGAACTGGTGCAGGTGGTGGTAAATCTGCTGTTATTAAATCGCACCATAATGTCGGCGGTTTACCTGAAAAAATGAATATGAAGTTGTTGGAACCACTGCGGCATTTATTTAAAGATGAAGTAAGAAGACTTGCCGAAGAGTTGGAATTGCCCGATTCTATCACCTGGAGGATGCCTTTCCCAGGACCAGGTCTTGCCATTCGAATAATTGGTGAAGTAACAAAAGAAAGACTTGAAATTTTACGTGATGCAGATTATGTAATTGTAGATGAAATAAAGAAAGCCGGGTTATATCGCAAGTTATGGCAAGCATTCGCTGTTTTGCCGGTTATTATGAGTGTTGGTGTAATGGGCGACCACCGAACGTATGCTTACCCTATAATTTTACGAGCAGTAACCAGCGAAGATGCAATGACTGCAGATTGGGCGAGACTACCCTATGAGGTAATCGAAAAGATAAGCAACAGGCTGATTAACGAAGTACAAGGCGTAAATAGATTAGTTTATGATGTAACCAGCAAGCCGCCTGGAACTATCGAGTGGGAATGACCCCACTTAAATACCGGAGAAGATAAGATGCAATATAAAGATGATTTAAGCGAAATCCTGTATACAGAAGAAGCTATTGCTACCCGTGTGGCTGAATTGGGAGCAAAAATCTCACAAGATTATGCAGGAAAAGAAGTTGTTCTTGTTGGCGTATTAAATGGCGCTATGGTATTCATGGCAGACCTTATGCGCAGCATTAATGTACCGCTTTCAATGGATTTAGTAGCAATTTCAAGTTATGGTTCTTATACACGTTCAAGCGGTGTGGTGAGAATCATGAAAGACCTTGACCACAGTGTAGAAAGCAAGCATGTATTAATTGTTGAAGATATTGTAGATACAGGCTTAACATTAAATAAACTTATCGATCATTTACGTAATCGCAATCCTGCAAGCGTAAAAGTTGTAACTATGCTTAGCAAACCAAGCAGGCACATGGTTAAAGCACATATTGATTATCTCGGATTCGAGGTTCCCGATGAATTTGTTGTCGGATATGGACTCGATTTTGCAGGGCGATATCGCAATTTGCCATGCATAGCTGTATTAAAACCGGAAATATATGCCGGTTCAGATACACCCCCTAATTTATAAACTCCAATTCAACAGGCGGTCCACATGAGACGACGTGTTTACACACCCGAAGAACAAACATCTGAAGAGATTCAGGCAAAAGAAAGAGCGAACTTTGACATTGCCGAATTAGAAGCTAAAACATTAGCTGAACTTCAGGTAATCGCAAGAGAACTGGGATTAGCTGATATTTCCAGATTGAAAAAGCATGACTTGGCTATACGCATTAAGCAGGCACATGCTGAAAAAAGCGGTTTGACTTTCAAAACTGGAATTCTTGAGATGTTGCCAGATGGCTTTGGTTTCCTTCGTGTTCAAGGCTTTTTGTCATCTCTTGATGATGTATATGTATCACAATCACAGATTAAGAGATTTAATTTGCGCACTGGTGATACTGTAACCGGTGCAGTCAGACCTCCGAAAGATTCTGAACGATATTATTCTTTACTGAGAATAGAATATATCAACAGTTTTGACCCGGAAATGGCAAAGACAAGAATCAATTTTGATGATTTAACTCCTATTTTCCCATTAGAGCGGTTGAAATTAGAAACTCTGAATCCTAAAAATTATTCAGGTCGTGTTATTGACTTGATTGCCCCTATTGGTAAAGGTCAGCGTGGAATTATCGTTGCTCCTCCAAAAGCTGGTAAAACCACACTACTAAAATCAATTGCAAACAGCATTACTGAAAATAATCCTGAAGTTCATTTGATGATATTATTAATTGATGAGCGTCCAGAAGAAGTTACTGATATTAAAAGGTCTGTAAATGGTGAAGTCGCTTATTCAACCTTTGACGAATTACCTGAAAATCACATGAAAGTACAAGAAATGGTACTGGAAAGAGCCAAACGATTAGTTGAAATGGGCAAGGATGTGGTAGTTCTTCTCGATTCATTAACTCGTTTGTCCCGTGCATCAAACCTTACTGTTACCCCGAGTGGCCGTACTTTATCAGGTGGTTTAGATCCGAGTGCATTATATCGTCCTAAAAGATTTTTTGGTGCAGCAAGAAATATTGAAAATGGCGGCTCATTAACAATTATCGCGACTTGTCTGGTTGATACCGGAAGTAGAATGGATGATGCTATCTTTGAAGAATTCAAAGCAACTGGAAATATGGAATTAGTGCTTGACAGAGGCTTATCTGAAAAGAGAATCTTCCCCGCAATTGATGTTAAAAAGTCAGGTACTCGACGTGAAGAGTTGTTATTGACAGAAGAAGAATTACGCAAAGTATGGCATTTGCGCCGTATGTTTAATTCAATCGAAAATGATCGCGCCGCATCAGCAACAGAAGTGCTGCTTGCAGGTATGAGCAAAACTAATTCTAATAAAGATTTCCTTATCTTCCTTGAAAAAGAATTAGGTGCTACTCGCGGTGGTTCATCAAGTTAGTTAAATTAACCGGTTGGCTGATGCTGGCCGGTTTTTTTTATAAAAAATATGGCTTTAATACCTGTATCATCTGTGTCTATGCTTAACAGCAATGAAGAAGAGCACTTGAAGATTAACATGGTGCTCACGGATGATCGTGACCGTATTCTACATATTTCTGTTGGACCATGTGAAGCAAAAGTATTAACTATGGCTATGGATCATGAGGAATTCCCGCGCCCATTAACTCACAACTTAATGTTAAGTCTGATTCAGGAGTGTGGTTACACAATAAACAGGGTTGTGATAGATGATTTTTCCAATAGTATTTATTTTTCGCGATTAGTTCTTGTTAATGAAAACGAACCGGCTATTTATCTTGATTGCCGCCCCAGTGATGCTGTTATATTAGCACTTTTAAATGACGCTCCAATATTTGCTGAAGAAACGATGTTTGATAATGATGATATAGGGACGGCAGGATAATCCACCATCCCATTTTTCTTATATAGATTTGCTGAGTATTTCTATCATCAGATCTATTTCTTCTGTAGACGTTAATAAGGAAGGCATAAACCTTAGAGTATCTGGACGTGGCGCGTTTAATATCAACCCGTTTTCCATAACTTTTTTAACTATTTCAGATGCATTGTTATCACCGGTATTTAATGCCTGCAGCATTCCTTTGCCGCGAACTTCGCCTAAATCGAACTTTACCGATATTTCATTTAATTTCTTAGTCAGGTATTCACTTCTAATTATTAAATCATCAAAAAATCCTGGGGCGGTTAGTAAATCAATCACAGCTATACCTACAGCGGTCATTAACGGATTCCCATTATAGGTTCCACCTTGTTCACCTGCATCAAAACAAGAAACTTCTTTAGTAGCCAATAATGCGGCCAGTGGTACACCCGCGCCAATACCTTTGCCAAGAGTCATGATATCTGGTGAAACGGCTGACCATTCATAACCAAACAGTTTACCAGTTCGTCCCATGCCAGTTTGTACTTCATCAACAATTAGCAGAAGTCCATTATCTGTAGTTAATTTCCGCAAAGCCTGCATATATTCATTAGTGGCAGGAATTACTCCTGCTTCACCCTGAATAGGTTCTAACATCACTGCAACTGTTTTATCGTTAATTAATGCTTTTACAGATTCTATATCATTGATATTGGCTTTTTTGAAACCTGGCACTTTTGGTTCAAACATAGGTTCGAATTGCACCTTGCCAGACGCACTCATAGTTGCCAGCGTTCTTCCATGAAATGAATGATCTAAAGTAATGATTTCATAAGCGCCATTTCTATTTAATTGCCCCCATTTTCTTGCTAATTTAATTGCACCTTCATTAGCTTCAGCACCACTATTGGCAAAGAAAACTTTATCAAAAACAGAGTTATTCACTAATTTCGTTGCCAAATCTATCATAGGTTTATTGTAATATGCAGGACTGGGGTTAATTAGTGTGCTGACTTGTTCAGTAACAGCATTAACTACTGCAGGATGACAATGTCCAAGGCAATTTACAGCCCAACCTTGAATGAAATCGAGATATTTTTTTTCATTATTATCCCATAACCACGATCCTTCGCCGCGAGTCATGGCAATCAACGGGCGGTCTACTATATACATAATCGGGTCGATATCAGGTGATGATAATTTAAATTTCGTGTTCACAGTTCTCTCCTTTAAAAAAAATAAAAGCCTCTTCGGTTTCAGGAAAGAGGCAATTAACTTAATTCTGACCGGATAATTTAATCAAGCAGTATATGTTTACTGTAATTTATTTTTACGTAATTTAGTTTCCATGCAGATAGTTTAGGTAGAAATTTTAGTTATGTCAATGATTTTCATTCATAATTTTTGATTGCATCTAAATAGAAAATTCTGTAAAATACAAATGTTGAGGTAATATTAATGCGAAGATTTTCGTTGATTCTTATAGTTTTTTTATCTGTATTATTAATTGATGCAAAAACGATAAAGATTATAACGACTGGTGATATGCATGGATGGTTAGAAGCACAAACATCAGCACATCAAAAACTGGGTGGTGCTGCTGAAATGCTGACAAATTGGAAGATGGTAGAAAAATATAATCAAAATGATACATTGATTTTAAGTGCAGGCGATAACTTCACCGGTGCAGCAGTTTCCAGCATTACAGAAGGGCAATCTGTTGTTGATTTAATGAATATTATGAAATATGATGCAACTGTAGTTGGAAATCACGAGTTTGATTTCGGCGCTGGCAAAATAGCTGTCTGGCAAAAAAAGGCAAACTTTGATTTTTTATCCGCAAATATATATAAAAAAGATGATGAAACTAAAAGCTGGCAAAAACCTTATAAAATTTTTAATAAAGATGGAGTAAAAGTCGGTGTTATTGGATTAACAACGACTGATTTACCTTATCTGACAAATAACGCAACCACATTTAACGTATTACCATATCAAAAAGTATTACGTGATTTAGTACCGCAAATGCGAAAAGAAGGCGCAGATGTTATAATTGTTTTAGCACATATTGAACAAGATAAGTTAATTGAATTAGCGAAAAGTTGTTATGATTTGTATATTCCTCTTTATATTGGTGGTCATTCGCATGAGTTTGCACAACGATATACGAATGGTGCATGGATTGTGAATAGTGGTGAATGGTGGAAAGGATATTCTATAGTTGATATTGAAGTTGATCAAGGGATGGTTGTAGTTACATCAGCGAAACAAGTATATCTTTGGGGCAATATAAAACCTGATGCAGAAGCCGCAAATCAATTGAAAAAATGGACAGCAAATACTGAGGGGTTGCTTAATGAAAAATTAGGCTATGCAGCAAATGCTATTTCTTCTGAACCGGCTTTATATAATATGGTTACTGATAGTTGGTTATCTTCTGAACCTAATGCAGATATTGCTATTTGCAATTATGGAGCATTAAGGCAATCTATCCCTGCTGGAATTATCAATTATGGAACTATACTGGGGGTAATGCCATTTCAAGATAAATTAATTTCAATTAAAATAAAAGGTGATAAATTTCTTAAATCTTTACCTGCAAAAGGAAATATAGGAATGAGTGGTCTAAAGTTTGTTGATAATAATTATATTTTAAAAAATGGCGGCATTATTGAACCTGATAAAATCTATAAAGTAATAATGACTGATTATCAGGCAGATGTAACTTCTGTGTATAAAGATTCACCGAGAGAGATATTATATACTTCATGGCGAGACCCGGTAGTAAAATGGTTAAAGGATAATAAGACATCAACAGCGAAATCATTAGAGTCGATTATTGATACTAAACAACGTTGAAAGGTAATATAGATGCAAAACGAAATTTTTATAACCAGGCACGTAGGACGTGAAGTGGCTTTACTTTGGCTTTTTCAGATTGATGTAGGTCAATCTATTATTGAAGAAGTAATATCTATCATACCTGAAGATTTGGAAGGGGTAGGAGATGTTACAATTGAAGCCAAGGAATATGCTCAAATGCTGGTGAACGGCATTGTGGAAAATAGAAAAGCTGTAGACGCTAATATCAATAAATACGCAGTGGATTGGGATATCACCCGCATGTCTGGCGTAGATAGAAATATTTTACGTGTTGCTATGTATGAAATAGAGTATGTCGAATTCGTACCGGCGAGTGTTGCGATTGACGAAGCTGTAGAAATAGCCAAGAAATTTGGTGCTGAGGATTCTCCGAAGTTTATTAATGGTATCTTAGGGGCATATATGCGAGGAGAAGGAAAGAATTAATCATGGCGAAAAAAGTTCAAATTCATAGACAAACATCATCACCGTTCGAGTTTGATTTTTCAAAAGAATATTTCCCGGTTATAATGCTCGTGTTTGCAGCCCTTGCTGCCTTAATTACAAATTTTATTCCTAAAGTGTTTCTTAATGCTGAATTATCATTGAAAATGCATTATGATGTATTATCTGGGAAAGCGATGGCTTTTTATCAGTATCAAATGTATGTCCATGATAATATTATAGAAAGAATTTATTTCTTATTAGGGAAGTCACCATATAATTTTGCAGTTGTTCATATTGTTTATTATTCGGTCGGATGGCTTTTATTTTTATTCTTTTTATATCTATTATGCCGAAAATATTCAACAGTTCTTGCATCAAGTATAGTGATATTGTTCCTCATCGCCATTTCGGGGTTTTTCTGGCACGACAATTATTATCATCCCGGCGATTCCTGGGGATGCCTGGTAACAGTTTTTCTTCTTCGAGAAATTTTAGATAAACGCCGTCCATTTGTTATGTATCCACTATATTTAATAAGTGGTTTTATATGGGAGAAGACTCTATTGCTGCCCATATCTGTTGGATTATCTGATTACTTGCGGAATAAAAAGCCGGTAGTTCTGACTGTTGAGTTATTGATAGCGATGTTTTTAACTTCGTTAGGGCAACTAATACCGCGTTATTTAGATCATATTAATGGAATTAACAGACCTGTTGATGGGATATCGTTGGCCGCAAATTTACATAGCATCCCAATTTATATATTGTATATGCTGATAGTTTTCGGATTAGTCTTGTTTTCTATTTTGCGTTATTGGCGTGATACTCCAGTTATATATCGTATGATAGTACTTCAATTTCCTGTATGGATAACTATATATCTGGTGTTAAATGGTGTATTAACAGAAATGCGCGGGATATATATTATGATTCCGTTATTATGGCCAGCTTTCGCAGAAGGTGTGGATAGATGGCTAATTATTCATGAAAATCGCAGTTAATTGTTATTTTTAGTCTTGCAAAAGTGCTGTGTAAGGGGTTATAATCATTTCATGCACAGCAAGTGTTTTTATATTGTGGCATTTTGCCGCACCGACTGCCGATCGAAGTAGGAGTGCATTATATGCGCCAATCATTACAGCAGGCATCGGGATTGCGACGAATTATCGCGCTATTCCTAATTATATCGTTTATATTCATATCTTTACCTTTGGAAGCTGCAAAAAAACATGCGTCTTCTACACAATTACGCCAAAAACAAAATGCTATTCAATCTAAGATGGGTGTAATTCGACGTCAAATCCGTCAGGTGAAACAAAAAGAACAAATCTCTCGTTCTGTTTTATCCGAAGCTAATCATCGAGTTAAAATTGCTCGTGGTCAATTACATTTTGCAACTCTTCAATTAAAACGTACTGAAATCAGTCTGCAACGTGCTACAATTGCATTGACTGATGCCAAGCGTGATTATTCTCGTGCCAAAAATGATGCTTCAGCAAGATTGGTGGCGATGTATCAGCGTGGAAATACTGGATACATACAACTTCTGCTTAGTTCCGATAATATGGGCGATATGATGGAAAGGGCACAGGTTGCAGAATATTTAACGGAACAAGACAAAGATATTCTTACTGATTTAGTTAAGAGAAAAACAAAAGTTGCAAATTATCGTGAAAATGTTCAAGTTAAGACCGCTGAAGTAGCATCATGGCGTTCACGTGTATCAGCAATGCATCAACAAGCGGTAGTTAAACAATACGACGCTCAAGGTAATTTAATCTATACTAAAAAGCAGCGTAATGCATTAGAGGCAGAACTTGACGCATTAGAACGCGATTCTGCTTCAATTACTTCCATGCTTATATTACTTCAAGCATCATCATCTGGTAAAAGACGATTCAGTAAAAGATACGCAATCGGTGGTTTGCCATGTGCTGGTCATATAACTTCAGGATTTGGCTATCGCATGCATCCAGTTCTTCATTATCGTCGCTTGCATACCGGTCTTGATATTGGCGCACCAACTGGCACTCCGGTACACGCTGCCGGAAGCGGGTATATAATATGGGCGGCACGGCGCGGCGGATATGGTAATTGTGTTATTATTGACCATGGCGGCGGCAAAGCAACTCTTTATGGTCACATGTCGCGTCTTTATGTCAGCGGTGGTCAGGAAGTAACAAAAGGACAATTAATCGGTGCTGTAGGTTCTACCGGGATGTCTACAGGACCACACTTGCATTTCGAAGTACGCATTAATGGAAAACCAGTTAATCCGTTATAAAATTGACATTGCGAGGGTAAAACCGTTATAATTTACTTCGCAAACGGGGAGAGATGGCCGAGTCCGGTTGAAGGCGCACGACTCGAAATCGTGTAACGGGTGACTGTTCGTGGGTT
Organism: uncultured bacterium; assembly: GCA_964638715.1. Taxonomy (GTDB): domain Bacteria; phylum Armatimonadota; class Hebobacteria; order CAIYQO01; family CAIYQO01; genus JBAXQQ01. Next base: position 46,380 of record CAZWZF010000003.1, read on the forward strand.
CGAATCCCACTCTCTCCGCCACTTCCTTTTTAGTTACATTCCCATAACCTTAACAACAACTCTTTTCCTTCGCTGTCCGTCGAATTCCGCATAAAATATTGCTTGCCATGGGCCAAGGTCAAGTTTGCCATTTGTGATAGGAACTATAACTTCGTGGTGGACCAGCATGCTTTTTAAGTGAGCGTCTGCGTTATCTTCACCAGTTTTATGATGCTGGTAATTGGAGCGGGCAGGGGCGATTTCTTCCAGCCAGTTGTCGATATCATGGATTAAACCATATTCATAATCATTTACATACACTCCGGCGGTGATGTGCATTGCTGATATTAATACCATTCCATCGGTAATTTCTGATTTTGCTACGATTTCTGCTATATTATCTGTAATGTGAATGTATTCACGTCGTTTTTTTGTGTCAAACCAGATGTAGTCGGTGTAGCATTTCATGGTCATTTTCTGCTTACTTCCTTTAATGCTGTTTCAATATCTTCAGGTTTATCAATATCAAACCCCAAACCAGCGTCATTTGATATTACAGCTTTCACTGGCGCGCCTATTGCTTTTGAGGCGACATCTTCCAAACCTTTTATAGTGAGTTTGCCCAACAGCATTTTCACAATTGTACTAAAACCAAGAATCTTGGCTAAAGCTGAAGGATTCTTTCGAGCATTAAATAATTTTTGAATTAGATTTGCTCTATCTTTTATTATATCACTTTTCATCAGAAATGCATTGCCGCCGGTGAAAATACCGTCAATTATTTTTACGTATGTCCGTTTACCACCGGGGAATCGTTTATCGCAGACATTTTTAGGAATAATTGGATATGTAATTTCACCGCCAGATTTTATACTATCTACAATAAAACTATTAAGTCCGTCAACAGTTAGCAATGGCAAGTCACCGGTAATTAAAATAATAAAATCAAAATTATTATCTTTTAATGCGTCAAAACCGGCAAAAATATTATCCATTATAGAATTTCCGGCAGGAATTAATTTGCCTGGCAGGTGTGATAAATTGTTATGAGATTCTATAGGGCTAACATAGGCACATTTTGTTATATATTCAGATTTTGCCAAGGTATCTGTAAGATAATCCAAAACATAGCGGTCATTTAGTTTTAATAATGCCCGATATTTGCAAAATGGTTTTAATTTCTCAGGTACATTACCACCTGCTAATATGACTGCACCAATTTTCAACTCTGTATTAATAGTTTTCTACCGCCTCAATATTATTTTCAGTTATCATAAATTGTACATCGGTAATCGGGTAGGGACGAAAAGCTTTTTTTGTGTTTCCAATTGTAGTTAACCATGATAGGTATTCCTTGTCATTTTCACCAGTCATTACCAAATAGTCGCGTCCCAATATTAAAACGTAGATGTTTTCATCATTAAACCGTGGTGAAAAACGTGAATAGAATGATGGTATCAACATTCGCACTGCATCTAATCCATCATAAGTTACGAATCTTATAAATCTATCACCTTTTTCGAATGATTCTAAAGCAGAGATTTTTAATCTATTGCATGAACGTTCTAAGTTATTTAATGCTATCTTATGCAAATCATCAGTTTCTATATTATGTTCATGCTGAAATCTGTGATCTATATATTGAAAGGATGCTCCGCGATCAACTGCATATAATAATGAAAGTCCTGGATAAAAATCACGTTTAGTTAAAAAAGTAGGAATGCTGCTATCATCACGGGTAAATAATGGGAAAATTTTATCAGTAATTTTGTATTCATCATATTTTAACGATAATGCATCAATAATTGAAGTTGCGGCTGCATCAACATATTCCATAATGTTCGTAGGTTTCATGGTACACATGCGTGACAATTGTTCGACATGAATTATGATTCTGTGATTTTCTGATGTACAAATTAATGTATCATCGACAGTTAATGAAATTTTCATTTCCGGCAGCAGGTTTTTTAATTTGTTTTCCAATAATTTGCGAACCATTGTTTTTGCAGAATTATTAATTTGACCGGAAACAAATTGCCGTAAAATTATAAAGACTATAGCCAGTGATATTAAATGCCAAAATAAATCATCCATAAAATTAATATTCAAGCAAATAAATTGAAATCCTTCAATTTATATGTATGAATACCCAAGCTATTTTTCTTTTAATAACGGGAATCCCAGTTTTTCTCGCTGATTTAAATATCCGGTAGCACAACGATGCGCCATCGTGCGTACTCGTGCTATATACCGTTCACGTTGTGATATAGAAAGAGCACCACGGGCATCTAACATGTGGACGATATGCGAGCATTTTAATGCCAGGTCATAAGCCGGGTAGACTTCTTCATTTTCTAATAGATTCAATGCTTCTCTCTCGTGAATATCAAATAACGCGCGGGAAAGGGTTGGGTCAGAGAGTTCTAAATAATATCGTCCCCATTCATATTCGCCGCGATGGTAAATATCACCATAGGTTACATCATCATTCCAATGGATTTCTTTATATGAATCAACATCCTGTATTACCATGGCGATTCTTTCTAAACCATAAGTTAATTCAAGGCTAACTGGCTGTAATTCTAATCCGCCTGCAGTTTGGAAATATGTGAATTGAGTTATTTCCAAACCATCCAGCCATACTTGCCAACCAATTCCAGAAGCACCAAGAGTATGAGATTCCCAGATATCTTCCATGAATTTTATATCATGATGCCGCGGGTCAATACCGATAGTACGTAAACTTTCCAAGTATATTTCCTGGGCATCATCAGGTGCCGGCTTAAAAATAACCTGATATTGGAAATGTCTGGTCAATCTATATGGGCTTTCACCATATCTGCTGTCGGAAGGACGACGAGCCGGTTGAACATAAGCCGCATGCCAGGGTTCCGGGCCTAAAGCGCGCAAAAACGTAGATGGGTGAAGAGTGCCAGCACCCATCTCAACATCATAGGGTATCTCTATCAAGCACCCATTGCGCATCCAATAATTTTCTAAGGCTCGTATAATTTCCTGGAAGTTCATATATTTTTATATTTCACCAGCGCCTGCACTCGGCGAACAAATATATATATCCGGCTTTTCCTGTGTATCACCAGCAAGTTTGATATATTCAGGCAACACCGCTGCTGCGAATTGATCAGCATATTTCTCATCGATTATTGTCACTGTGCAACCGCCAAAACCAGCACCAGTCATTCGACTTCCATATACCCCGGGTTGTTTGCGAGATATTTCAACCATAATATCAAGTTCGTTACAACTAACCTCGTATTCGTAACGCAAGCTTTCATGAGATGCATTTAATAATTGACCCATTGCCTTTGCGTCGCCAACTTCCATATATTTTATTGCATCCAAAACGCGGGCATCTTCAGTCACAACGTGTTTGCAGCGGCGATATGTCAATTCTTCTAATAATCCTTTATGCTCTTCTAATTGCTCAGGAGTAACATCGCGCAAGGCTGTTATTTCTGGTAGAACAGTTTTTAGTATTTCTACACCTTTCTCACATTCTTCACGACGTTTATTATACTCTGATGTAACTAACTTTCTTCGTACTCCGGTATCACCAATAATAATTTTTATACCGTCGGGAATATTAACAGGCAAATAATCCAATGATCGGCAATCAATCATTAACGCTTTTCCGGTTTGTCCCAGCGCGCTGATAAATTGATCCATAATGCCGCATTTTGTACCAACAAATTCATTTTCTGCTTTCTGGCATAATTTAGCGATTTCTTCGCCAGCTATATCATATTCAGCCAGAGTGAGAAAAGTGGTTGCTGTTGCAACTTCAAGGGCGGCAGAAGAACTTAGACCGGAACCGCGTGGTACATCACCACTGAATATAATGTCGGTACCACGCAAGTAATAGCCTGCTTGTTCCAGGATAAAACAAACACCACGCAGGTAATTACTCCAACTATTCGCAGCATCATACCCTATTTCATCGAGTGAAAATGTCGACACTGCGTTGAAGTCAAGCGAACGCAAGGTAACCTGACGATTACCTGATGGTACTGCAGCCATTAGCATTTCACGGTCAATAGCGGCAGGCATTACAAATCCGTCGTTATAATCAGTATGCTCACCAATTAAATTAACGCGGCCGGGTGCTTTGAATATTCGTACTTCGTCACCCAGTAATTCAACAGCCTTTTCTTTAAAAGCTACGGGATCCATGGATTAAACTCCCATTCTATTTGGATATAGATTTTTCTTGTAGTATTGCTGGTATATTTTACACGATCAGCTATGCGATAACCAGCCAACCATATTATACCATCGCTGTCACATATTACAGGAATTTTACTGCGGAGTCGACGTATTACGTGAGAATCAGTGAATATATCCTGTAATGTTTTATGTCCATTCATGCCAAAAGGTTGAAATTTATCACCATTTTGCCATCCGCGAACTATTAAATTACCATTGATCATATCAGAGTCGATAATGGCAATATTATTGCCGTTTAAAGAATTATCATATTCACCAGATGTAATTACGCCAATTCCAGGTAATATTAAGTTGCTGCCAATTTCTAATTTATGCTCATTAATATTAATTTCCGAATTTAATTTTAAGAAATGATATGAAAAATCATGTTTTTCTACTCTTAACCCGGGGAAATCTGCTCCAGTATGGTTGGTTAATTGCAACATTTGTTGTTGATGATCAAATTCAAAATCTTCTGTATTGCCTTTTATGTCATTTACAGCCATTCTAAAGATTCGGGTATATATTCCAGGATGAAGATATTGGTTTATATTTAACTTTATTCCATCAGGTAATTGAGATGATGATCTATCATATTCTTCTTTTGCAATTTTTTTTAACAGATCATTATCATTAGCAGCTAATTCAGATAATCGGCATAGTGCATCTTTAATATCTGAATTATAATTACTCAATATTGGTATCAATTCATTTCTAATTTTATTTCGTGTGTAAATATTTTCTGCGTTTGTCTCATCAATGCAATATTTTATAGGTTTTTCATGCAGGTAAAATAGAATTTCCTCTTTTGTCAGGCATAATAAAGGGCGAATAATATTATCGCGTTTAACAGGAATTCCCGCTAAGCCATCAATACCGGTGCCGCGTAAAATTCTCATTAATACAGTTTCAGACTGGTCATCTTTATTATGAGCCGTTACAATATAATCGCATGAAAATTGTTTAGCAATATTATTGAATGCCTCATATCTTAAAATACGCGCGGCTTCTTCTGTAGACAAAGAATTATTGTTGGTAAAAGCATTAACATCAACTTTAACTATTATGCAATCTATAATGTTGAAATCAGCAGAGATAGTCATAGAAAATAAGGCATCGTTGGGAGAGTTCTCTCGCAAACTGTGGTCAACATGCACTGTCATTATTTGTTGTGATGGGTATAATTTCTTTAGTATAGCCAGCAGGCAAACTGAGTCAGGACCGCCGCTAAGTGCGATTAATAACTTACTGTCCGGTAAAAACAGTTGATGTTTAGTTATAAAGTTTTCTATTTTATTTTCAATTTCATTGCAATTCATGTAATTTTTTAATAACCATACCAAACAATTAAAGAACGCAAGTTTGTTCGTTCACATAAAAAACGAGTGCGTATTTGTTCGCTGAATAAATTGAATATTGGTGATGCGCCATGCTGATGCGACATAATCATTATGGCATTTATCATTGCTTGTTTATTCGGCGCATCCAGATCATCAGCAACGGTATATACCCGTGCAATCCAGTTTATTACCGGGTATGTCAGCCAAAGTGCCATAATGCCATCAAGATATGATCTATTATAAAAATTATCTCCAAAAAATCCCATCCCTGTAAGCCGCATTTTATAATACCTCGTGAAAATATCTTCATTATGTGGTGCTGGACGACAAAATGATTGTTCGATATCTTCGAAATTGACTTGTGGCATATCTTTTCTTAATTCAGGTATTAGACCTTTGCCGTTTATCATATTAAGCATTGTTGATAATCTTTTAGTTAAACTGGTTTTGTCGCCAACCCTGTCTTCACGTGTATATATGGTCATTATTTGTCGGAATAAAAATCGTACCATTGCAGTAGGTGGTACTCTTTGTACTGTTGTTTCGAGTGCGGAATTAATAATTTTATCAGATATAGCAGTTAAAAAAGTTGATAATTCTCCGCCATGCAGTGAAGCTATTTTAGGATTATACAATAGTGACGACATATTTACGCATCCAATAATACGATCTGATAATGAAAGTTCTTTGTAATTTAATATTCTTTCAAAAGCTTCTGTTATTCTGCATAATTGTGCCCATTCAACTTTTACATTACCATATAAAACAGGCTCGATATTTATCTTGGATTCCGATGTTAGTTGCGGCATTAATTCTGACAGGTATTGCCGTTTAGTAGTAATCGGTTTACCTTTATTGCCAGCGACTTGCGGGCAATCGAATCTAATATCTAATCTTACTTGTTTACCGATTTGAATAAATCTGAATGGATATAGACGACAAGGTAATGGTTTTTCCGGTTCACCGAATTTAGCATGGATTTTACATAAACCTTGTTCGTTTAAAAAAATACAGGTACCATCTACATGATGAGCAAGTCGATACCGGTTACCTTTTTTTACTGCAATTTTTATATTGTTATATTCTTCTTCATTTTGCCAACCCTGATCTATTATCCGTTTATAATCTTCTTCAGAGATATTTATAGCAAATTTACCGCGGCAACAATCACCACACCCGCTGCAATCGTAACATTGGTATGATGGTGGCGTTACCAGAGATAGCTTATTTTCAGTCAAGTTATGCCTCATCTCTTGCGGGTAATAATTCACGTGCAAATTCCTGGGGATCAAAATCTTTAATATCGTCTTGTTTTTCACCCATCCCAAGATATCTGATTGATATTGGTATTTCAGCTGCAATAGATAAAATATTTCCACCTTTTGCAGAACCATCGAGTTTAGTTAACATAATACCGGTAAGATTTACTGATTTACTAAACTCTCTCGCCTGGTTCAATGAGTTTTGCCCAGTTGTTGCATCAAGAACCAGCAATGTTTCATCTGCTTCGCGTCCTAATGCACGAGTTAAAACGCGGTTTATTTTTTTAAGTTCTTCCATTAAGTTTTGTTTGTTATGTAATCTTCCGGCAGTATCAACAATAACATAATCAAATCCACGTGATTTTGCAGATTGGACGGCGTCAAAAACAACGGCTGCCGGGTCGGCTCCCATTTGATGTCGTATTACTTCTACGCCAATGCGCTGCCCCCATAATTCCAACTGTTCAATTGCCGCAGCGCGGAAAGTATCCGCTGCAACCATTACTACGCTATGTCCTTTTCTTTTTACTAATGCTGCCAACTTTGCAATTGAAGTGGTTTTTCCGACACCATTAACACCAACAACTAATATTACTGTAGGTGAAGCTGGTGTTGGCAATGGTTTCACATTTTCCTGCAGAATCTCAGCGACTTCATTTTGTAATAGTATATATGCCTGTGACACATCTTTGACACCATTTTTTTTGATAGCATCTTTTAAACGACTAACTAAAGCCATTGCTGTAGTTGCACTTACATCAGCCAAAATGAGAGCTTCTTCGAGATCATCATACAAATCCGCGGTAATTTCACTGCGTCGAAAAGTCTCTTTTATTTTATTGAAAAATTTTTTAAACATGTTTTCTCATTATATATTATTTTTGCCGTTCTTATTTTGCCAGTTGTGGAGTTAATTATCAAGATGATTGATATAAAGTAATGGTTATTTGATGAAATATCATTGAATAATAGAATTAATTAGTGCAAATTGTTAATTTTTACATTACTTAATCCATTCTCCATAACCAGTTTGACGTGATAGTTATAATTAAAAGTGCTATCAAACAAATTCCGCCACCAATATAAAATGGTGTAACCGGTAAAAATTGATGGCCTATATAACCTGCAAACATGGAACCGATAGGGGACATACCTGCAAAAAGAAATCCCCATAGTCCAACAATTCTTCCTCTTAATTTTTCAGGTGCATAATATTGAATTAATGAGTTAATAGTCGCTGAAGATGTTACAAGTCCGGCCCCGACAAAGAATATTAGAATTAAGGCATATACAAAATGTGTACAAAGTGAAAGTAAAATTAATGGTATGGAAAAGGTGAGTCCACTAATGAAGAGTTGTCTGCCTTTTGGCAATAAATGTCCGCAAGACGCCATCAATAATATGCCGGCTAAAGAACCGGCACCAAAAGTAGACATGAGCATCGCATACCCTTTGGCTCCAGTTTTCAAAGTTTCTACTGCAAATGCAGGCATAGGGATAAATGCGGAAAATCCAAAAAGTGAAACCACAGACATTAAAATCAGCAGCAAGCGAATCGGTTTGTCTTTAGCTGCATATAGCAATGCTTCTTTTAATGGTGCAATAACACCAGATTGACGGGTTGCAGGTGCTTTTTTACGATAAGATATTTTCCATAAAGCAATTAATACTGCAAGAAAACTAATGCTGTTAAGAATATATATAAGGCTGATGCTATTTACTTTAAAACCCCAAAGAAAAATAGTTCCCATTGCTAATAATGGTGCAGCCAATGCAGGTCCTATAATGCGGGCTAAATTAAAAACAAATGAATTGAGTGATATAGCATTCATCAAATCCCCAGGACCTACTAAATCTTTTGCAAATGATTGTCTCACTGGCATGTCAAATGCAAAGAAGATACCCGCAAAAATTGATAATGAAATAATATGCCAGATTTGCAGGTTTTCCCATCCTGCGATTATTGCGAATAAAGTAGATACAATCATGGCTGCAGCCTGGGTTATCAGCAGTACAATTCGTTTGTCATATCTATCTGCAAATACTCCGCCTATCAAAGTCAGCAGAAAAATAGGTGTCGAACCAGCGGCATTTACAATTCCTTGATATAATGAAGTATTGGTAGTGTGATAAATTCTTGATGCAGTTTCCTGTACCAGCCAGCTTTGTGCTGGAATCTGCATCCAGGTACCAACGAGAGATATCAACATTCCAACCCAATAAAGTCGGTAATCTCGGTGTTGCAGTGCGCTGAACGTACGTTTTAAAGGCGAAACATCAATTGGCTGGTCATTATCCATTTATCTTCAACTGGTATGGGATACCCCGGTCACTGTTTGTAACGATATCATCATTTATGGCTTTTAAAGCAGAACGTTGTCCTGTAAGGCGCAGTAATTCGATAGCCTGTTCAGCGGTAACCCAACGGGAATCAGAGAAATCTGCGGAAAGCACTGGTCGTTGTTGCGCGACTTCAATAGCAAAAACAGGTAGGTGAGAAATGGAATCTGTTATGGCATCATATTCTGAATGAATATAATTTGGTGCCCATACATACATCGGATTGAATCCAGTATGAGTTGTTAATGAATTCAAAGCAGATTGCAATGAAGATAATCCAGTAGGTATAATTCCTCGTAGTAATTGCCAGGTATTTCCTTCTGTAGCATCTGGCGAACGATGAAGTACCAGATATAATGGCTTTCCCGAAGAGCGGGTGAAAATCACTGATTCAAATTTTTCTGTAATTATATTAGGCATGTCTTAATTTTATAACATTTTGACGGTTGAAGGAAGTGGGTAAAATTTCGTATAATAAAAACGGAGATAATTTTGATTTAAGAGGAGAAAATATTATGTATCCTGACAATTTAAAATACACATTGCGACACGTATGGGTCGAAATTGATGGCAACATTGCTGTTATTGGTATTACCCATCATGCTAAAGAGCAACTCGGTGAGTTAACTTATATCGAGTTACCTCAAGAAGGCGATAAAATTGCCGCTGGTAATACTCTTGGGCAAGCAGAATCTGTAAAATCCATCAGTGATATTTACGCGCCTGTAAGCGGTAAAGTAATTGAAGTTAATGAAGCTGTTTTAGATGAACCCGCAGTTGTAAACGGCGACCCTTATGGCGACGGTTGGATGATTAAAGTTGAAATGTCCAATATCGCTGAAGCTGATGAATTGTTGAATTCAGAACAATATCAGGCAACACTGTAATTTGTTGCAATGATGTAACATGTTTGAAATATTTGTATATTATTTTAAATTTACAAAATATTTCTCTTGACAATGTTATAAAATCGGTCTAAAGTTTTATTGTTCTAAAGCATTTTACCAATGATTAAGCAAAAAAACACGAATGATTTTAATGGTGTAGCTTTAATCGTTTCCGGTTTTTTGCTGGTATCGATGTCTCTTAGTGGATGGTGGTTGGGATCTCTGGTAGACACCCATTATCACTTTTCACCTTGGGGAAAAGTGAGCGGATTAGTCATTGGAACAATAGCAGGTTTTATTGATCTATTTCGTATTGCAGCAAGATTATTAAAAGGCGGGGATAATGACAGAAAATAAATGGGATCCCAGCCAACCGATATTTCTAAATGCAATATCAAAAGTTTTAATACTTCTTGCAATAGTTGTTGTTTCTGCTGGAATTATATGGTTTAAGCCAAATCTTTCCGGTTTGATAAGTGGATCAATATTAGCTTTAGCACTTTATTTTACAGCAGTGGCTGCCGGCAGAACAGCAGTGTTAACGAAGAAATATTTTCCGGTAATGCTCGGATTATTGGGGCAGCAGTTTATCCTGTGGGTAGGCACCGGGATTGCAATTATCGGTTTAAAAGTTGATCCGCTTGGTGTTATAATAAGTGTTTCAATTTTGCCGGGAAGTATAATAGTAGCATTAATTTGGTTTAATATAAGGCGAAAATTCGCAAAGTGAATAATTCGAATACACAAGTTGAATATAAAATTTCTCAAGCTGGACATAAAGAAGATGGCAGTAATAATACTCCAGAAACTTTAAATGGCACAGCAAATCTCGCTGCTGCTGGCAATCCGGCTACTCATTCTACAACTGGAGCACCTGTAAAGCATGAATCCGAAGAGCATGCATCTCCCTGGTTATTTTATGGGTTTAGTATGTTTGCATTTTTATTAATTGTTATTTTTGCAATTAACGCAACAAAGAAAATGCAAATGATCCCGAAAAAATCACAGAATATCGGTGAAATGATTATTGAAGCCTTATATGGCTTGCCAACAATGGTAATGGGAGAACGCGGCAAAAAATATGCTCCGTTTATTTCCACTTTTTTCTTGTATATTGTAATAATGAATTTATCAGGACTTATTCCAGTATTTAAATCTGGAACAGCAAGTTTGTCTGTAACGTTGGGATTAGGTATATTCGCTTTCTTTATGGTTCAATATTATGGTTTTCAAACACATGGTCTTGCATATATCAAACATTTCGCTGGTCCGGTAGCCTGGTTATCTTTCCTTATTTTTCCGTTAGAGATTTTATCAGAATTAATTCGTCCGATATCGCTCTCTATGCGTTTATACGGAAATATTTTTGGAGAAGAACAGGTTATCCAAGCGTTATCAACAAGTATTCCTGTCATCGGACCATATATAACAATCTTAATGCTTCCATTACAGTTGCTTACTTGCGTATTGCAGGCATTTGTATTCTCATTATTGGTTACAGTATATATATCTATGGCAACTGAGAAGCATGATGATAATCATGAAGGTCAACACGCGTAGAATAAAATCCGGTGATTTTACCGGGTAATTCATAATTAAAAAGATTATCTCCGAGAAATCGGAGAATAGGGAGGAAATCAGAGATGATTTATTTCGCCGCTCTTGCGTTAGCCGCCGGTCTCGGTACGGCAATCGCTGCATTAGGTTGCGGTATCGGCCAGGGAAATGCAGTCCGTGGTGCTCTTGAAGGTTTAGCTCGACAACCAGAAGCTGGTGGTCGTATTCTTACTTTCATGATCATCGGTCTTGCTATTATTGAATCCTTGACCATTTACGCATTGGTTCTTGGTTTCATGTTAATGGGTAAATTACCAGTAACTGCTGACGTTTTAGCAAAAATAGCCGGTGGTTATTAATCCCGCTTTCGTCTCCGGTAATTTCGGGAGGAAGCCGTGGAACAAATTCTTAAAAGCCTGAACGTAGAAATTCCGGTAGTAATTGCGCAACTTGCTTCATTTATAGTATTAATTTTTGTATTGATAAAGTTTCTTTATCGACCGATTGAAAATATTATACAACAGCGCGCAGATACTATTGCTGGCAATTTGTCAGCAGCAGAAGATGAACGAAAGAAAGCTGATGCTTTTCGTCAGCAATATGAAGCTCAACTTGCTAACGTCGCAGAAGAAGCACGTATTAAACTTGAACAGGCTGTAAAAGATGCTGAACAGACACGTGAAAGAATGATTGAAGATGTAAAAACTGAAATCAAAGAAATTCAATTGCGTTCACAAGAACAGCTAAATCAAGATCGTGAAAAATTGCGTCATGAATTACGTGAAGAAATGGCAGAAATTGCCGTCGGTGCTGCAAAACGCGCATTACGCGGAAATATGACTCAACAGTTAAGTTCGTCTATTATTGATTCAGTTATATCTGAAATCGGTAATAGTGGCAAGGTTAATTAGTATCTGGAGATATCGTTAATGCTACAACGTAAAATCGCCAATAGATATGCGAAAGCTATTTTTGACCTGGCGGTTGAAAAAGGTAAAACGGAAAAGTGGGAAACTGAATTAATTTTAGTTTCTGTGTTATTTTCGTCAACAACTGATCTTATTGAGTTTTTAACTCATCCAGAGATTCCGCTTAAACGTAAAGAAGCATTATTGGATAAAATATTAGAAGAATCTGTTTCCAAAGAAGTAAAATCATTATTTTTAATGTTATTAAGGCGTGGTCATGATCCCGATGCAGCTTTAATACATGAAATATATCTTGATTATTGGAATAAATTGCGTAATATTTTACCAGTTACTGTTACTTCCGCAATGCAATTGACAGATGAACAAACACAAAAGTTAGCAAATGTTTTAGCCATTAGAACTGGTTCAAACATCAAATTAAAAACAGAGATTAACCCCGAAATTTTAGCGGGGATGATAATCAGGTTAGGTGACAGGGTGATTGATGCCAGCGCAAAAACAGCGTTGGATGAAATGCTCGCCGCCATGGCAGGAAAATAAATTTGCCGTGAAGGGCAGTAATCTTTCCCTTGACGGAGAGAGAATATGAATATTCGACCAGAAGAAGTTAGTTCAATAATTCGCAACGAACTCGCACAGTATGGCAGCGGGTTAAAAGAGCGTGGTGTTGGTCAGGTTATCCAGGTAGGCGATTGTATTGCTCGCGTACATGGGTTGGCTGATGCAATGGCAGGTGAATTAATAGAATTCCCCGGCGGGGTGATGGGTATAGCCTTGAACCTTGAAGAAGATAACGTGGGTTGTATTCTCCTCGGTTCAGACCGTGAAATAAAAGAAGGCGATATTGTAAGAACCACTGGCCGTATTGTACAGGTGCCGGTAGGCGAAGTTTTAATTGGACGCGTTGTTGATGCTCTCGGACGCCCAATTGATGGTAAAGGCCCAATTCACGCAACAGAATTTAGACCGACAGAAAGTCGTGCACCTGGTGTTATTGACAGACAACCTGTTAAGGAACCTCTTCAGACTGGTTTAAAATCAATCGACTCGATGATTCCAATCGGACGCGGTCAGCGCGAATTAGTTATTGGCGACCGACAGACAGGTAAAACTGCTGTTTGTATTGATACTATTATCAATCAAAAAGGGAAAGGCGTTTTCTGTATTTATGTAGCCATCGGTCAGAAACAGTCCACAGTAGCAGGTGTTGTAAAAGTATTGGAAGATGCTGGTGCAATGGCATATACCATAGTAGTAGCATCTACTTCGTCAGACCCGGCGTCAGAACAGTATTTGTCCCCATATTCTGGTTGTGCTATGGGTGAATATTTCCGTGATAACGGCAAGCATGCTCTTATTGTATATGATGATTTATCTAAACATGCTGTAGCATATAGAGAAATTTCTTTGTTACTTCGCCGTCCGCCAGGACGTGAAGCGTATCCAGGCGACATCTTTTACCTGCACTCATCATTATTAGAAAGAGCCGCTAAGTTATCAGATAAATTAGGTGGTGGTTCATTAACAGCATTGCCTATTATTGAAACCCAACTTGGCGACGTTTCAGCGTATATTCCGACAAACGTAATTTCCATTACTGATGGACAAATTTATTTAGAGTCAGACTTGTTCTTCGCCGGTATTCGTCCTGCGGTTAACGTTGGTATTTCTGTGTCGCGTGTTGGTGGTAATGCACAGATTAAGGCAATGAAACAAGTTGCAGGCAGACTCCGTATGGATCTTGCGTATTTCAACGAACTCCAGGCGTTCTCCCAATTTGCATCTGATCTTGACCAATCAACTAAAGATGCATTAAATCGTGGTGAAAGATTATTAGAATTACTCAAACAGCCGCAATATCAGCCGCAATCAGTAGAAGACCAGGTATTATTATTGTGGATTGGCACTAACGGTTATCTTGATGATATTCCAGTATCAGCAATTAAACGATTTGAGAAAGAGTTCCAGGCATTTATTAAAAATCGTTATCCTCAAGTTCCTATTACAGTTATTGAGAAAAAAGCAATTGATGACGAATTAACTCAGCAAATTACATCAGCAGTGAAAGAGTTTAAGTCTCAATTTAAGGCTAACTAATATGTTGTCAACTCGTGATATTCAACGAAAAATACGTACCGTTATTAATATCCAAAAGATAACCAAGGCTATGAAAACGGTATCCAATATAAAGTTGCGTAAGGCTGAAGAGCGAATACGAGCAGCAAGTCCTTATGCTGATGCTTTACGTGGATTAGTATCGAGACTTGATGCATCTGATTCAAATCATCCATTAATGCAGCGCAGAAATGTGCAAAATGTTTTAGTAATTGCTATTAGTGCTGATAAAGGATTAGCCGGCAGCTATAACTCGACTATTATAAAAGAGGCTGTTGCTACTGCAAAGAAATGGGAAAGTGAAAATATAACCCCCCAAATGTTGACGGTAGGTAGAAAAGTATCTGATTCTATTCGCCGTCATGGTTATGAAATAAATTCTACACTTTCACCATTAGGCTCAAGTCCCGAGTTTAGTACTATTGCGGCATTGGCTGATTATGTTGGACAATTATATATCGAACAAAAAATTGATCATGTAGATTTGATATATACTCGTTTTGGCGAAAAAGTGGTAAATATAAAGTTGCTGCCATTAGAACAGCCAAAAGACGAAGAACCTGCCGGCAATTATCTTTATGAACCTAATCCAGAAGAAATCATTGAAGCTTTATTGCCCCGATATTTAAGAACCATGTTATTTACAGCCGTTATTTCATCAGTTGCTTCTGAACATGCAGCCCGTGTTGCCGCCATGTCTTTGGCTACAGAAAATGCTGATGAAATGATTACTGATTTAACATTAGAATACAATAAATCCCGTCAGGCAGCGATTACCACCGAGTTGGGTGATATAGTCGGTGCCGCAGAAGCATTAAGGTAACATGACTGAAAATCAAAAAAAACAGGTAATATTCAGCGGTATTCAGCCTTCAGGTCATTTGACTATAGGAGGATACCTTGGAGCACTTAAAAACTGGACGATATTACAGAAAGAATATGATTGTTTATTTTGTATAGTGGATTTACATGCAATAACAGTACGTCAAGATACTAAAATTTTTGCTGATAGATGCCGTTCATTTGCTGCTCAATATATCGCAGCCGGTATTGATCCAGAAGAAGCTATCGTATTTATTCAGTCTCATGTTCCGGCTCATACTGAATTAACCTGGTTATTAAATTGTCATGCATACATGGGCGAATTATCGCGAATGACACAATTTAAGGATAAAACCCAGGGAAAAGCCGAGAAAAATATTGGTGTAGGTTTGTTTGATTACCCGGTATTAATGGCGGCAGATATATTATTATATCAAACAAATCTTGTTCCTGTAGGTGCTGATCAAAAGCAGCATTTAGAATTAACGCGTGATATTGCTGAAAGAGTTAATAATTTATACGGTAAGATATTCAATGTCCCTGAACCATACATTCCTAAAATAGGGGCAAGGGTCATGAGTCTGCAAGATCCGACTAATAAGATGTCGAAATCTGACCCTAATGAGAATAATTTTATTGCCATGCTTGATTCACCAGATGTAATTAAGCGAAAAGTGAAAAAAGCCGTTATGGACTCTATAATGGGTATTACTTACGAACCGGATAATAGACCGGGGGTAGCAAATCTGTTATCAATTTATGCGGCATTCGCAAATTCAACGCCGGAAAAGATAGCTTATGATTATGCGGATAAAGGAAATGCTGCCTTAAAAGGTGATTTAACTGATTTATTAATTGAATCATTTCGACCTTTTACAGAAAAATATAATAGTCTGATGTCTGATAAAAGTCAAATTGATTCTTTATTACGTAGAAATGCTGGTCGTGCAAGAGAACTTGCAACTCCGACATTAGATAAACTATATAAAGCCATGGGATTCATGGCACCATAAATATCCGGCGAACCGGAAATATAGCCGAATTGCGGTGAGATAAAAACTATGACGAATTTAACTGAAAGAACAAGTACTGCCGGTGTAATAGGGAAAATTGACCAGGTTATTGGACCTGTTGTTGACGTTCGCTTTCCTGCCGGGCAATTGCCAGAGATTTACAATGCTTTGGAAATTGCTGACCCGGCAAATAATCGTACACTTATTGTTGAGGTTGCTCAGCATTTGGGTAATGATGTTGTGCGAACGATATCATTGTCCGCTACGGATGGCTTGAAACGTGGTATGGATGTATTGTCAACAGGTGCGCCGATTATGGTGCCGGTAGGTGAAGGCTGTAAAGGACGCTTATTTAATGTATTAGGTGAACCTATTGATGAAATGGGTCCAATTGAAGTTAAAGATAAGTGGCCAATTCATCGCGATCCACCGAAATTTGAAGACCAAGGTGTGGTTAGTGAAATTTTTGAAACAGGTTTTAAAGTTGTTGACCTTTTAGCGCCATATCCCAAAGGTGGTAAAATCGGTTTGTTCGGTGGTGCTGGTGTAGGTAAAACAGTTCTTTTACAAGAATTAATTCGCAATATCGCCACTGTTCATGGCGGTTCCTCTGTATTCTGTGGTGTCGGTGAAAGAACCCGTGAGGGTAATGACCTTTACCGTGAAATGGCAGAATCAGGCGTTTTAGCAAGAACATCATTAATTTTTGGACAAATGAATGAACCGCCGGGATCACGTTTGCGTGTGGCTTTGACTGGCTTAACAATGGCAGAATATTATCGCGATGAATTGCATCAGGATGTGCTGTTATTTATCGATAACATGTTTAGATTTGTTCAGGCTGGTTCTGAAGTATCAGCGCTTCTCGGTCGTATGCCTGCAGCAGTCGGATATCAGCCGACATTGGCATCTGAAATGGGTCAATTGCAGGAAAGAATTACTTCAACCAAGACTGGTTCTATTACATCATTGCAGGCAATCTACGTTCCTGCTGACGACATTACTGACCCGGCTCCTGCAACAACCATGACGCACCTTGATGCAGCAACCGTTTTATCAAGAAAGATAGCTGAACGCGGTATTTATCCTGCGGTAGATCCTTTAGCATCAACATCACGTATTCTTGATCCTGTTATTGTGGGACAGGAACACTATCAGGTAGCGCGTGATGTTCAGGTTATTCTACAACGATATAAAGAACTGCAAGATATTATTGCGATTCTTGGTATTGATGAATTATCTGATGACGATAAAACTCTTGTTTCACGCGCCAGAAAAGTTGAACGTTTCCTTGGGCAGCCATTCTTCGTTGCAGAAACATTTACTGGTTTAGCTGGTAAATATGTTACTCTGCAGGATACCATTAGGAGCTTCAGAGAAATATTAGAAGGTAAATATGACGATTTACCAGAAGTCGCATTCAACATGGTTGGCAATATCGAAGATGCTATTGAAAAGGCACGCAAAGGGAGTAATTAATGGCGGCAACCTTTGATGTCGTAATCTTATCGGCAGATAGACAACTTTATTCTGGACAATCTATATCAGTTGTTGCTCCTGGCATATCGGGAAGCTTCGGGGTGTTGCGCGGACACGTACCGATGGTAACTGCGTTGCAAACCGGCGAATTAGTTATTACTGATGAAGATGAAAACATTAAGAGATTTGCTATCAGTGGTGGTTTTATCGAGATAACTGCTGAGAAAACCTTAGTACTTGCTGATTCTGCTGAATTAGCTGAAAATATCGATATTGAACGTGCTCGCAGAGCGCATGAACGCGCACTTGAAAGATTAAATACTGGAGAGCATGAGATTAATATTGAACGTGCAAGGCTGTCAATGCTGCGGGCATTAAATAGAATGAAAATTGTAGAGAAAAATATGTAAAAAATATTATAAATTCAAATAAGTAATGAATAAACAGCTTCAAGTTTATATTTCAGAAGCTGTTTATCTATTTTATATCAGTTATTTTCCAAAACAATAAATTGCGCCATCATTGCACCCGATAACCATTTTGTTGCCAGATATGACAGGAGATGACTTTACCATGTCTCCAGCATTGTATGACCATGTTATTTTTTTAGTTTTTGAATTACTTAATGCGATTATTAACCCTTCGTCACTGCCGATAAAAAATTGATTGCCTGAGAAAATAGGAGATGAATCTATTCCTTTCTTCATTCTATACTCATAAATAGTCTTCCCATTCAATCTTGATAAAACTGAGATTTTGCCGTTTCTGTCTGCGAATACTACTATTTTATCATTTACAATGGCAGATGCATAAATGGAACCATGTTCTTTGTTATGTTTTTTCCAGAGAATTTTACCGGTTTGGATATTAATAGCTAAATAATCACCGTTTAATGTACCGAGATAAACATTGTGTTGATAATATGCCGGAGACGCAGAGATATTGCCTTCAATATTTACAGCTATTTTTTGTTTGCCAGTTTTCACATCAATTATTCTTACTTTACCATCACAGCCAGCGATAATAGCTCTGTTTTCTGCTATACAAGGTGAACAATGAACCTGTGCTTCAGTTTTAAATGACCATATTTTCTTACCATCCTGGTTAAGGCAATAAAGGTAATTATCATAAGAACCGAATATGATGTGTGTTCCATCGGTATTGGCAGAAGAAATAATCTTATCATCTGTAGAGAATTTCCATATTTCTTTACCTTGCAAATTAATTGCATGAAATGTCCCGCTTTCATCTCCAAAATACAATCGGTTATTTAAATATAAAGCAGATGATGAAATTGGGGCATCATTTGTGATTTTCCATTTTAATTTGCCGGTAGAGATGTTTAACGCAAGAAAGGTTCCATCTTTACAACCAGCATACACAGTGTCATTCATAACTATCGGTGTGGATTCTACGGCATCAGTGGCATCATAACTCCATAACAGTGATGGTTTTTCAGGAAATATAGATGTTGATACTGCGTTCATTTGCTGATTGCCGCGGAAAGAAAGCCAGTCCGCGGCAAATATCATTGTTGAGGCAAAAACTATAAAAAGTACAATTCTTTTCATGGATTCATTTTACCCCATTTTAACTAAAATTTCATTCTTTTCTATTAATTTATCAATGGAGATGAAAGTGCCATTTATTTCTTCTCCATTAATGATAATAGACTCTACACCGTATTGAACTCCTTTTGAGTTATCGACGGTAATATTCAGTATTTTATCACGGAATATTCTTTGCATAGTAAAACTTGTCCATGAAGATGGCACACACGGGTCTATAAAGATTCCATCAATTGATGGCTTTACACCTAATATATGCTGAGTTCCTTAAAATAAGCCCAAGCTGCTGTTCCACTGAGCCAGGGAATATGCGAAGTACCAAATTTCTCTGAGTCTGGACTCGATGTTGATTGGCAATGAACAAATGGTTCTATTTTGCGCACTTCAGCCTTATCGTTATATCTTGCTGGCATAAATGCATTGTAATATTGATAAGCACGGTCGCCATGTCCTAATAGTGTTTCTGCCATTACAGCCCATGGTTGAATCTGGCTGAATAATCCGCCATTTTCTTTTTGGCCTGGATTAAATAATACAGCACGAACAACTTTATGGCTTTCTTTAATATATGGCGGCCAGCATAACATTATCCCATGCTCAGTTGCCAATATTTTATTTACTGATTCTAATGCTTTTGAAGCTTGTTCTTCGGTGGCAGCACCGCTTATAATCGCCCAACTTTGCGAATTTAGGAATATTTTTCCTTCTTCACATTCATTTGATCCTAATACTGTTCCATCTTCACGGAAGGCGCGTTTGAACCATTCGCCATCCCAAGCGTATTTTTGAATAGCCGTATCCAGTTTTTCCATTTCAGATATTGCCCATTTCTCTTCGACTTTTTCATTTAATATAGCTGCGATTTCACTATAAACTTTTAAACCTAATCTTAATTGGAATGTGACAAATATTGATTCACCATTAAATCCTAATTTTAAACAATCATTCCAGTCTGCTTTTAAACCACATGGCAAACCATGTTTGCCAGTACGATCAAGATTAAACTCTATAGCGCGTTTTAAATGTTCAAAAACTGTTGCTTCACCGGTATCACTATACGGCAATACTTTCTTGTAAAAACTAACATCGCCGGTTTCTGCAACATAATTAGGAATTGCGTTGAATAACCATAAGCAATCGTCGCTGCGGTAATCATCAGCATCGGTTTGCGGCATTTTTCCTGGTATATGCGCGTATGGTTTAACTTCCGGCATTGCACCACCGGTTGAGTTCTGTCCTGTTATCATTAATTCCATACGTTCACGGACTTCTTCTGGAATAGCATGAGTTACACCCATTAAATCTTGTACAGTATCTCTATACCCTAATGCGTCACGTCCTTCACCGGTATATATCAGACTGCACGAGCGACTCCAATTAAAGGTCATTAAGCAATTATAAGCATTCCATACGTTAATCATGTGATTAAAGTTTTCATCAGGTGAACTTACGGTGAAGAAACCAAGGCGTGAATGACACCAGGCTCTTAGTTTACTCAACTCTTCGTCAGCTTTTGCTATTGTGCCATATTCTGCTTTTATTTCTGTTCCTTCCTCACAGCCTTTACCTATTCCCATCATCACCAGAAATTCTTTTGATTCTCCTGGCTGTAAAGTGATTTTTGTTTGTAAGGTTCCGCAGCCATTATCACCAAAAGCCGTACTGTTGCTACAAATGCCTTTTTCTACAGTTTGAGGATTGTTATAATTGCGATAAGGTCCAATAAAGGCTTCTCTATCCAATTCGTACCCGGAAATATCTGTTTCGGCTAATGTTATCCATGAAAACCGACCCTGGTCGCCATTTGCAAAGTTTTCTTTATCAGCAGGTAGATTACAAAGGCTTGAACATTCGGCAATTCCATTTTCAAATTTTGTCTTAACAATAAAACCACTATACTGCAGATTAAAATGATCTTGAAAAAAGTTCCATTCGCTGGAAAATTCAACATAAGTATATAAAGATAAATTACGAACTTTTTTACTATTGTTAGTTATTTTAACTTTCCAGTATTCAAAATTTTGGTTCAAAGGGACAAAATATGTTGTTTCAGATTCTATTTCAGAGTATTTACTGTTAATTACAGTGTATTGTGTCCCAAATTTACATGTTGTTTCATATTTATCTAATGGTTTTCCTACTGGCTGCCATGATCCGCTCCAATAATCTCTATCATTATCATCGCGCAGATAGATATATCGTCCCGGCTGGTCGTATGGTATAGCATTATGCCAAAACCTTAAAAATCTACCATAAGCTGGTGAGCGGTAAAAGGAATATCCACCAGCATTATTAGTGATAATTGAGCCATAATTTCGTGAGCCGCTATAATTTATCCACCCTTTAGGAGTATCAGGTCTTTCTATAACGTATTCTTTGTTATTATCATCAAAATAACCGTAACGCATTTTAGTCTCCAAATTAAAGGTTTATTAAGGTGAAGATATAATACAATAAATGAAAATAAAATCATAGCTTTTTAAATGCTAAAATGGAGAATTATGAAATTGCAAATGTCGCCATTGGTTCTTGGGGTTGCGGATTTTGGCTCATCAATTGATATAGTCAAATCATTTTCATTAATGGATGAATTTTATAAATCCGGCTGTAATAGTTTCGATACTGCACATGTTTATGCTGCATGGTTGCCAGATGGTGTCGGGAAAAGCGAAATTACTTTAGGTCAATGGGTTAAAAAACATAACATAAGAAAAGATGTAAAAATAGTTACTAAAGGAGCGCATCCACCTTTAGGTAATATGAAAGTATCCCGCATGAGCAACGCTGATATTACATCTGATTTAAGTGAAAGTTTGGACAGACTTCAGATGGATTATGTTGATTATTATTTGCTTCATCGTGATGCTCCTGAGATACCTGCTATTGAGATAATAAATACTCTTGAAGAAAAACGGAAAGCAGGATTAATCAGGCATTACGGATGTTCAAATTGGCAGCCTTTACGTGTTGAAGAAGCAATTAAAGCAGCAAAAGAAATAAATGCGGAGGGTTTTGTTTTAAATCAAATTTATATGAATATGGCGGTAAATAATAATATTGGAGATCCAACCCTGGCGCAGCTTAATGAGAAATCACGTGACTGGTATATACAAAATAATTTTCCTGTTATGGCATATAGTTCACAAGCGACAGGATGGTTTAATGGGAAATATTATCGGGGTGCGCAATATTCTGAAGGTAAAGAATCACGCATGATGCAATCATTTGGTAATGATATTAACTTTCAGATTTTAGAATACGTTAAATTATTATCAGATAAATATTCTGTATCTATGAACCAGATAGCACTTACCGCGTTAATGTCAGAAAATTATCCGGTTTATCCTGTTATTGGCGGGAAAACTATTGAGCAGATAAATGATTCAATTCATGCGCTAAATATCAAGTTATTACCAGAAGAAACAGCTTGTCTGTGGTCATTAAAAATTAATGGAATTAAATAAATAGTAATATTTCTCTGCATTTGATAAAATATGTATCAGATGCGGATATTTACACATACAAGACAAATAGAAACTAAAATACGCCAGGGTGATATTCTTATTATTCTGGGGTGGTGGTTATTTGCGTATTTTATTCGCGCTCCTTTTATGCATTCTGAGGGTTATATCTCAGGTATTGCATGGTTGATTGGCATATATCTTGCCGGGGGACAGAATCCACGTTATTTGCATCCCATTTGGCGGGTATTATTATCTGTATTCTTCGCCTCGTTAATAGTTTTTATCAGTGCATTTATATGGTCTGCCGCTGGTGGAAACTGGTATCATCATGGGTTGTCCGGTACCTGGTACAACTGGTACATACATGGTGGTGCTTTATCATTATCTATAATAGCTTCTGCAGGTTTATTGTTTCATTTAATTATTTCATTCTGGTATAAAAAGCCAATTATACAGGTAGTACCGTATAATATTTCAGATGAATATAGACAATTATTAAATGAATTATCTCAACGTGATGATGTAATTATCGAAAATGAAATCATTAGCGTCGCAGATTCATTACCACTTCGCCGTCCAGAATGTGCTGTCTATGTGATAGCAATGGATATGCGAATGAATAATCAGGAATTTAACAAAATATCTGGCCTAATTTTTGCTGAGGAATTAATTGATATCAATGAGTTATATGAATTGTTAGAAGAAAAGATACCGATTTTGAAAAACACTGATGGTTGGGTTATGCCGCGTGGATTACAGTTGCCAACGCCGAATTGGGAGTTCTTTAAACGTATTGGAGATATTGTATTTGTAGTAACTACTGCACCATTAGTGATTATTTTATTAATTTTATCAGCGATACTGATAAAATTAACTTCAAAAGGGCCAATATTTTACAAACAAATGCGAATGGGAATGGCAGGCCAGTTGTTTGCTATTTATAAGTTGCGAACAATGCGCGTTGATGCTGAAACAAAAGGTATTCAGTGGTCCGGTGATGCTGATCCGCGGATAACTCCGGTTGGGAAGTTCTTGCGTACAACTGCAATAGATGAAGTGCCTCAATTTTGGAATGTATTTACTGGTCAAATGAGTTTAGTTGGACCTCGTCCTGAAAGACCGGAAATAATTGAAGATTTATCAGTATCCGTGCCATTCTATAAAGTCCGTCTATTGGTTCCACCTGGTTTATCAGGCTGGGCACAGTTGCACCAAGGTGGTGATGCTGGTATTGATGATGTTATCAATAAATTAAAATATGATATATATTACATAAAACACAGTTCATTTTTGTTAGATGCACAGATAATATTAGGTACCATACAAATGATGCTTCATATAGCTAAACCGAGGCCAAAGAAAAATGTTGATATGCCATCTAACTGAATCTTTTGGTGGCGGTGTTGCAAGGCATATTACCGATATTATCAAAAATGGTAACTTTGCTAACCATGTGTTGATTTATTCTACTGATAGAAAAGACACCGATAAAAAGAAGATTGATTTCTTAAAAGAAACGACTAACATACCAATATTTGAATTGCCAATGGGTGGCGTTAAAGCACTTTCAGCTATACCTGATCTACGCAAACTGTTAGGTGATATTAAACCTGATGTTTTACATATACACAGCAGTTTTGCGGGTATGACTGGCAGATTAGCTGCAAAGGATTTTGAATTTCCAGTTATTTATACTCCCCACGGTTTTGCATTTTTGCGTGTTACAGACCCTTTTAAAATTTTGTATGCTTTAATAGAGAGAAACTTGTCTAAATATACAGATAAAATAATTGCCGTTTCAAATTCAGAAAAATTAATTGCCATTAAAAATGGTATTGCAGAAGAAAAGATTATTGTTATTGAAAATGGCATAAATGATTTGATGTGCGATTATAATAAAACTGAATTGCGAAGAGAATGGGGGATATCAAATAAAGAAGTTGTGATATGCACTTTAGGAAGACCTGGTAAACAAAAAGGATATGATTTATTGAAAAAAGTCATATCAAAAGTATCTAAAAAAATAACAGATGATACAAAATTACGTTTTATAATTCCCATGAATACTGATTTTAAAAATATATCAGTGATTTTAAATAAGTCAGTAATAATTGATTTTGTATCAGCATTAGATAAACCATCAGTTGTACTTGCATTGTCAGATATTTATATCTCAACTGCAAGATGGGAAGGTGGCCCTTATGGAATTTTAGAAGCCATGCAACATAAATTGCCTGTAATAGCCTCTGATATTCCTGGTAACTGTGATTATGTTATAAACCAGGAAACAGGTTTATTGTTACCACCATCTTGTAATGAGTTTGCAAATGCAGTGATTATGCTGTCATTAAATTCAGAATTAAGAGATAAATTAGGGGAGTCTGGTGAAATTCAGGTAAAAAATATATTCTCTTTAAGAAATATGTTGTTAAAATATACCAATCTATTAAACGGCTTAATTTGATAATGTTTAAAAGCCAAACAATTATGGGTATCAAATATAAAAAATAGCCTCTTCTCAAAGGCTATTAAATTTTGGTATTATTAATTTAACGAAACTATGAAATGGGTGTTTTAAGTAAATAATCTCCCTTTTTCTTAATAGAAAAGGGGAATTTCTGTTTTTATTAACCAGAAATTATCGACAGGTATCCGCGGGGGATTCATACAAATGAGCGACTTGAATAATGAAAAGAAAAAGGCATTTGTTGCCAAAGCCGGTCTTGAAGATGTCGTCGCAGGAACATCAGAAATTTGTTTTATAGATGGACAAGACGGTAAATTAATTTATCGTGGTTATGATGTCGCTGATTTAGCAGAACATAGCAGTTTTGAAGAAGTTGCATATTTATTATGGTACGGTAGATTACCAGGGAAAATAGAATTTAAGGCGTTTCTGGATGGCTTTACAGGTTCTACCGAGTTGCCAATAGAAACGGTCATGATACTGCGTATGTTTCCTAAAATCGCCACCCCGATGGAAGTACTACGTACGGCAGTTTCATCACTTGGTCACTGGGACCCGGATAGTGGTAATACACATTTAGACGCATGCCTTCGCAAAGCACAACGATTAACTGAAAGAATCCCATTATTAATTACTGCTCATCAACGTTTACGATCTGGTTATGAGCCAATTCATCCGATTCAAGGTAAGAGTATTGCATATAATTTCTTATATACTCTTTTAGGTAAAGAACCTGACCCACTCGTTGAAAAAATATTCGACCTTTGTTTAATTTTACATGCTGACCATGAATTAAACGCATCAACCTTTGCTGCCCGGGTTACCGCTGCAACTATGGCTGATATGTATTCGTCGGTAACAAGTGCAATCGGTGCATTGAAAGGGCCTTTACACGGTGGGGCAAATGAGCAAGTTATGAAAATGATATCTCAAATCGGCTCAGTTGATGTTGCAGAAGAATGGATTAAAAATGCTCTTGCAAATAAAGTTAAAATTCCTGGATTTGGACATAGGGTTTATCGAACAGAAGACCCGCGCGCAACTGTATTGCGTAAATTTGCAAAACAGTTATCTGATGCACAAGGCGACACCAGACTCTATGATATTGCATCAATTGTAGAATCTGTTGTACGTTCAAATACCAAGGTATACCCAAACGTCGATTTCTATAGTGCCATTGTTTATCATGCAATGAATATACCTACTGAATTATTTACTCCTATTTTTGCTATGAGTCGTGTTACTGGCTGGACTGCTCATATTATGGAACAGTGGGGGAACAACCGAATTATTAGACCACGAGCTGAATATGAAGGACCGGTTGATCAGGTTTATACACCTATAGATGAAAGATAAGAACTTTTTCAGACCGTCCTTAAAAAGACGGTCTTTTTGTTGTGCTGTATGGTAAAATACTTTTGTTGGGTCTATTAACCCGACTAATAAACTTATGGAGGTATAGAATTGAAAACAAAACAGATTGTATTTTTAACAGTCTTACTCGCTGGTCTGATGGTTTTTGCGTTTGCGCAGGGACATGATTGGGGTGGACAAGGTGGCGGTCCAGAAGGCAGACCACCAATGCGCGACGGAATGGGTATGGGTGGTTTCGGTGGTGGTATGTATAGCGATATGACACCTGAAGTTGTCGCTAAAGTAAAAACAATAATGGCTGCTGGTGAGAAATTAGCCCAACCCCATAAAGATAAAGCAATGGCTATCGAGAAAGATATTCAAACAGCTTTTATGGCGAAAAAAGTTGATGTTAAAAAAGTAAACGCATTAATTGCAAAGGAAGGTGCTGAAAATATTGCGGCACGTCAGGCAATGACTGCATCATTAATTAAGTTAAAGCCGATTGTTACTGAAGAACAATACAAACGAATGATCAGTGCAAGAGGAATGATGATGGGTGGTCGTCGAAGAATGGGCAATCCAGATAATGCTCCTGTACCAGCCGGTAAACCTGTCGTTAAACCGACAGCAAAACCAGCTGTCAAGCCAGCTAAAAAGTAAATTTCTTTTTCATTGGCACTTAATTCTTTTATTCTGTGCCGATGATTTTTTAAGCTATTTTAATACTGCAACTTAATTTGCTATAATTAATCAACAAAGGGGATATATAGTGCAAAAGATCCAGATATACGACACAACATTACGTGATGGCGCGCAAGCAGCCGGGATATCATATTCAGTTAATGATAAAATTCGTATTGCTCAGCATTTAGATAAGCTTGGTGTTGATTATATTGAAGGTGGTTGGCCATCACCAGCAAGTCCTCGTGATATGGAATTCTTTGCTGCAATGAAAAATTATCCACTGCAAAATGCGCGACTTGCAGCATTTGGTTCAACGTGTCGAAGCAATGTTGCAGCTAAAGATGACGACCAGTTATTGCAATTGGTTGCCGCTGGCACAAAAGTTATAACTATTTTTGGAAAGTCATGGGATTTACATGTTATCCACGCCATAAGAACTACTCTTGAAGAAAATTTAAGAATGATTGAAGATTCAGTATCTTTTCTTGTTAGCAATGGTGTTGAAGTAATCTATGATGCCGAACATTTTTTTGATGGATATAAAGCCAATGATGAATATGCATTAAAGACTATACAAGCCGCAGAACAAGGCGGAGCCAGTCGCATAGTATTATGTGATACAAATGGCGGAAGTATGGTTAGTGATGCGCTTCAAGGTGTGATGGCTGCTTCTGCAGCAGTTTCCATACCTTTAGGAATTCATGCTCATGATGATAGCGGACTTTCTGTTGCCATTACATTGGCAGCAGTTCAGGCTGGCGCATATCATGTTCAGGGAACTATAAATGGATATGGTGAACGATGCGGAAATGCTAACTTATGCAGTATCATTCCTAATCTTGAAATAAAAATGGGTTACGCAGTATTACCAGAAGGGCAACTTGAAAAGTTGACTGCTGCAGCGCATTTCGTAGCAGAAATAGCAAATGTACATCCACCAGAAAATGATGCTTATGTAGGCATTAATGCGTTTGCTCATAAAGGTGGCGTGCATATTGATTCAGTAATGAAACTGAAAAAGACTTATGAACATATTGTGCCGGAATTAGTTGGTAATTCTACTGACATGCTTGTCTCTGATCAATCTGGTACCAGTACAGTAGTTGAAAGAGCTAAAAGAATTGGTATTGAATTAGATAAGAAATCTTCAACTACAAAAGATATTTTGAAAAAGCTAAAAGATAAAGAAAATGATGGCTATGAATTTGAAGCTGCTGAAGCATCATTCGAGTTGCTTTTACGAAGAAATTTAGAGAATATCACTCCGCCTTTTCAGGTGGTGGATTTCCGCGTAATCGTTGGCGGTACAACTAAAGGCAGCGAACCATTATCTGAAGCTATTGTAAGAGTCAAGATTGGTGATATTGAAAAGCATACTGTTGCTGATGGCGATGGTCCAGTTCATGCATTGGATGGTGCATTGAGAAAAGCTTTAGAGGAACATTTTCCTGACTTAAAGAAGATACGACTGTCCGACTTTAAAGTTCGTGTATGCAATGTTAAGGCTGGTACTGCCGCCAAGGTTCGTGTATTAGTTGAAACTGTTGATGAATATGGATATTCATGGGCTACAATCGGTGTTCATGAAAACATTATCATTGCGAGCTTAGAAGCATTATCTGATGCATTGTTTTACGCGTTAATTCAAAATAAGAAAAATCAATAATTACGGCGATATGCGTTAATACCATAAGTGTGATTAACAGTTGGTTCGCTGCGTAGTTGTGTCCAGTGGTAGTGCATCATTTGGAACATTGTTTGCGGGTCAAAACCCGATTGAAATGCTGCATGAAGTGCACTGCCCAGTTCTGGAGAAAGTCCTGGACGAACTACATTGGCTTGTGGATGTATTCTGTTTATACGTTCTGCCAACATTTGCCAGAAATTTCCACCCAGATATGTTATTACACCTCCTCCGAATGAAACGTCTGGAGTATCACATCCTGTTTTTGGTATTATATTGCATGCTGTTAAAGCATAGTCATCGGCAGCTTCATTAACAATTCTGGTCGCTTCCGGGTCGCCTAATCGCCAACAATTCACTACAACTGATATTATTCTTGACATTTTATCCCACTCAATTTCCTGTTGGAAAATAATTTCTGCAAATTGTTGTTCGTCAGGAATTTTTAAATATTCAAGCAATGCATGTTTTAATTGAGTTTCTTTAATTCTTCCATCTATCATCCTTGCAACAGTTTTAATTGCACTTTTTCTTATATCATAATTTTCACCGATATTTAAATGGTCAAAAAGCTTCTCATCACCAAACCTTGTGCGGTAAGCACTGGTGAATCCACTGCCTATTTGCAATATTATCGCTTGTCGTGATGAAGAAACTGCCCATAAAGCACTTATACCATCATTAGTTAATATTAAATTTTGAGGCGGTATTTCTAAACCTGATGAAATTCCTGCATGTTGGATAGCAAATTCTGAGCGAAAATCTACACCATTTAATCCAATACATACACTATTAAGATGGCTACGATCTGTATTTGCATGATCGCATAAATCATCGATTAATCCTACTAAAATCTTAATGGAAGCTTTTGAAGGAGCTCCTGAGATAGCCGATGCAAAACCGCTGCTTTGTGCAAGCAATTCACCTCTATCATTTATTAAGACTCCGCGGGTTTTACTTTCCCCGCCATCAATTCCTAAAAATAACATAATACTACCCTATATTTATTATTATCTCCACAAAGTTTTATCTTAAACATTATAACATTTTTTAACAACGTGAATAGAGTCATCATAACTATAAGTTACTTAATTTTAAGTAATTATCAAGATTGACCATATATAAGGTAAATGCAATTAATGTTGTTAACCAGATAATAATTACATCCATTGTAATAAATTAAGCAATAAATTATACTTTGAAAGAAGATACAATAATGAAAGGTTTTTATGACGGATATTTTCTCTTATATTTCTATAATTTCTTTTTTTATCATAGCATTTCTTTTATCACGGGCAATTAAGCCATCAAATAGAATAGAAGGCTTTCTATCATTTGTTCTTTTTTTAGTTTATCAGTTGTAACAGTGCCCCGTCCCCGGTTAAATGAAATTGAACGTATGCCGGAAGATGCAGTGGTAGGTGTAGATTATCCACAGATAAATTATCTGTTTTTTGGTGAAAAGTTATCTCGTCATGTTGTCCCATTAATACCATATTCAAATCGTAACACATCTTTGCCGCTTTCTGCTGATACTGACTTATTGATATATTCTG
Source organism: uncultured bacterium (assembly GCA_964638715.1). GTDB lineage: Bacteria > Armatimonadota > Hebobacteria > CAIYQO01 > CAIYQO01 > JBAXQQ01. The sequence goes on from CAZWZF010000003.1 coordinate 77,106, forward strand.
AAGATTCACCATTATATAAAAAGGAGATCCTGTAATAATAGGTGGCCATGATTGATATGGAACAATATTTTATAGAGAAATTAAAGGAAAGAAATAGATGTTGAAAGCTGTAATTTTTGATTTTGACGGCACAATTTTAGATACTGAATCTCGTGAATATACAATATGGTCAGAAATTTATAATAGTTATAATCAAATTTTACCGATTGATTTATGGGTAAAATTTATCGGTACTACCTGGGGTTCATTTGATCCCGCTATGCATTTACAAGAATTTTGCGATGAAAAAATTGACATAAAGAATATTAAATCAATTGCTCATGAAAAATTCCTGGCTCTTCTGGATGTATCACCTTTACGATCAGGGATAGAGGAGTTGATAACTGAATTGGTTAACAATTCAATTTTACTGGCAATAGCATCAAGTTCACCATTTCATTGGATAAAAAGACATTTAGAACATAGAGGATTATTAAATAAATTCTCCTATATCTCAACTGCTGATGATGTTGAGATTGTTAAGCCGGCACCAGACATATATAGAAGTTTATTAAATAAAATGAACCTTGTTTCAGCAGATGTAGTGTCATTTGAAGATAGTAGAAATGGGATAAAATCATCATTGGCATCTGGTATATTTTGTATTGCTGTTCCAAATGAAATTACAAAATATACTGATCTATCAGAAGCCAACATGATAATTTCATCAATGAAAGATATCAAATTATCTGAATTGAAAAGATTAGTATAAGGTTTTATAAATATTAATCCACATGGCAGATTCGTGATGAAGTGTGAATTGGTCTAAAATTGTATTTCGTGCGTTAGCACTCATTTCTTGAAGAAAATTGTCGGGAAGGTTGATTAATTCAATACAGGCTTCACCAAGTCGTGGTAAATCATCAGGCGAAATAAGTATACCGTTTTCACCATGGGTGATCATATCAGGTATCCCGCCAGTTTTAGTGCCGATTACAATTTTACCGCATGCCATAGCTTCCAACACACTATTTGGCATTCCATCCCATAATGATGGTGAAAAGAAAAAGTCGCAAATATTATATAATTCTGATAATTTATACTCATCAGTCATGTATGGTATAAATATGATTTTATCTCGTAATTCTGGATATTTTAATAGATAGTTCTCTTTTTCGATATTATCTCTTACCTCTCCGACAATTAGTAATTTACAGGGAAATTTTACGTTTAATTCTCGAAACGCTTCAAAAATAAAAGGTTGTCCTTTTTTAAAGCGCATTTCACCGGTGAATAAAAATATCTTTGCATCATTAATATTAAGGTCAGTCAATAATTGTTGGTTTTTCTTTCTCGGGGTAAATATTTGTGTATCAACCCCATTAGGTGTATAAATAATCCCTGATTTTCTATTTGATAATACTGCAGATTTATTGGCAGCTTCAGTTGATACTGTCGATATTAAATCTGCATTTTCTAATGTCCAAATTAAATGTTGAAAAGTGTCGCTTCGATGTATTCCACGGTCAAGGTCATTTCCTCTGATACTTGTAATTGATTTCAACTTATTCAATTTTGAACAGTATACAGCTAAAAAGCCGGCTGGAAATAGACCGTGTCCATGAATAATATCGAAATCAACTTTCCGATGAAGCCCGTTTATAATTAACTCAACCCATTGCATCGCAGTATCAAACTCAGGGAATAAACCAATCTGATGTATTATTCTTCCGCTGTCATCTGAATTACTTATTATCTCTCCGGCATTTAATGTCGTTGAAAGATGTAGAATATGTATGGTATTGCCTGCATCAGCTAATATTTTACTGATTCTCTCTGCTGATTTTGCCGCGCCACCCAGGTCTGAAGTATACCTATCTGTAATAAATAATATTTTCATCAATTAAAATGAACCGCCACTTAAAATCTTGCGAACCATTTCAAAATCTTCCGGGGTATCAACACCTATAGAATGGTCTTCTACTTCAACCATTTTAATTTTATAACCATTTTCTAATGCACGAAGCTGCTCTAATTTTTCAATCTGTTCTAAATTTGTCGGTTGCATTGCCGCATATTTTAACAAAAAATTTCTTCTGAAAGCATATAAACCAATATGCTTCTTCCATTGGCTTGCTGATATTGCACCATCGCGAAGATAAGGTATTGGTGATCTTGAAAAATATAATGCAAAATTATCATTATCTACGACTACTTTTACTACATTTGGATCTGCTGCCCGTTTCGGGTCATTTAAGGCTGCCATTAGGCTAACCATAGGAATCATGGGTTCTATTAACATTGGCTGTATTGCGGCATCGATTGAAGCCGGATCAATTAATGGTTCGTCACCTTGAATATTTACGATAATATCAACACCAGTCATTTTTGCAGCAACTTCGGCAATTCTATCTGTACCAGTTGCATGGTTTGGGCTGGTCATTATAGCTTCACCACCGAATTCTTTTATAATGTCATATATCCTTTGATCGTCTGTTGCTACAATTACGTCGGTTAATAATGTTGATCTTACCGCGCGGTCATATACATGTTGAATCATCGGACGTCCGTTTAACATAGCTAATGGTTTACCCGGAAATCTTGTTGATGCATATCGAGCTGGTATAATACCCATAACTATCATAATTGCTTTACCTCAAATTAATAATTAAACATCTGCTATTGAAATCCTTTGTATTTTTAGGTTTACAATATAATTTTTGAAAAAATTGTTAATTATATGCCAATATATGATATTCTGTACAAGAATATGCTATAATATAAAACAGATAATGTTGATGTAGTATGTTTCTTTGAAATATCTATTCCTGGAAAATTAGATTTCGTTAACATCATTAAAGTAACACAATTATACTTTACACTGTTTTACTCATGAAATATATTGATTTTTCTATAGCGCAAATGGGTAAATTGTTAATAGAGTTATTAACAGCATCATGAATATGAAAGATATTAATTAATGTTTATCATATTCATGTTGAATGTAATAATAACTGATAAATTATTAAACATGGAATATCAAATTAAAGTCAAAATGTTGAATTTGTTTTAGAACAATGCCATATTATCGAAATAATGTTATTCAGATATCAAACTTGTTAATTATACAAAGTTTATTCAAGCAAATAAACCTGCATATAATGGCTGTCGAAGTTTTATAGTCATAACATTAAGGATTTCGCATGATTAACAATGAAAAAATAATAATGATTGTTGAAGATGATATACAATTAACTGTATTAATTAAAAAACAATTATCAAGTTTGAATGCAGTTATTATTTCATTCTCAAATGGTAATGAAGCTATAGAGAAATTAAATAATGTATCACCGGTGCTGATTCTGTTGGATTTTTCTTTACCTGATATAACTATTCATGATTTTATATCATCTATGAAAATATTAGGACTGAACATCCCTTTTATTATAATGACAAGTCAAGATGAAGAGCTGACAGAAATTGAAATGATGAAAATAGGAGCATCAGAATATCTTATGAAAGATGTATTACTCTTAGATTTGTTGTTACCATCTGTAAAGCATATTTTAAATGATATCAATCAAAAATCTCAGTTAGAAAAAGCTGAGAAAACAATTGCAGTACGTGAAAAACTTCTTGAAAATGTAATTAATGCAAGTCATGACGCAATTATAGTTGTTGACGAATTTTCTAAGATTCAAATCTTCAATCCTGCAACAGAAAAATTACTTGATACCGCAGGAAATGAATTAAAAGACAAATCATTATTTTATTTATTTCCTGACTCGCAGATAGATTTAATTACAAATTTAATTAATTCTATTCAGAATAATAATGAAAATTCCAGCAATCGTATTTTAGAAACATTAATAAAACGAAAAGATTATTCTTTCATTCCGGTAGAAGTTTCTATCTCTGCAATTTTACATGATGACATAAAAATTACAGTCTTAATATTTAAAGATATCAGTGAACGAAAGAGAGAGGAAGAAAAATTAGAAGAGAGTTGGAAATTATTTAAATCAGTTATTGAAAATATACCTTTTCAAGTTTTTGTTAAAGATGCTGAAAGCAGAAAGATATTGTTCCGTAATAAGTGGGGACACCAAATAGATGATATCACATGTGAAGAAATGGTAGGAAAAACTTATGATGAAATTTTCCCGAAAGATATATCTGATGCATTTAATAAAACAGATGAAGATGTCATTTTAAAAGGTGATCTTGATATACCTGAGTGGAGTTTCATTGATAATACAGGTATCATTAGATATATGCACACGCATAAATTAGTAGTATATAACAAAGATGGCAATCCTTTATACATATTAGGCACCTCTGAAGATATAACCGACCGAAAAATAAGCCAAAAAGATCAACATGAAGCTGATTTATGGCGGCACGAAAAACAAAAGATGGAAGCACTTGGAACAATGGCAGGTGGAATCTGCCATGAAATAAATAATCCGTTAACAGGTATTATGAATTATGGACAATTGATTGCAGATATGTCTGAAAAAGATAGCAGCATCAGTGAATTTGCATGTGAAATAATACATGAAAGTGAAAGAATAGCTTCAATTATTGCTTCACTGCAAGGTTTATGTAAAAGTGATACCGGATTGCGCGGTTCGGTTGATTTAATTGATGTAATGGCAAATGTTGAACAATTAGTTAAAACAACTTTAAGACATGATAAAATTATATTGAATATAGATATTGATTCGAATATTCCTAAAGTATATGGGAATATGGAACAATACCAACATTTGATGCTAAATATGTTAACTAATGCACGTGATGCATTAAATGCACGTTTTAATGGTTCTGACCCAAAGAAATTAATAAAGGTTAGTGCAAAGACATCAGATGACTTTGTTATTGTATCAATAGAAGATTATGGTGTGGGAGTTCCTGAATCAATATTGCATAAGATGTTTGATCCATTTTTTACTACTCATGATAGGACTGAAAGGCAAGGTCTTGGACTCGCGATATGCCATAGTATAATATGCGGTCATGGCGGCAATATGCAGGTAGAGAGTAAAATGGATGAATATACAAAGTTTATAATATCATTCCCTTTAGAAGCCGACAATGATCAGCTTAATTTGAGCAACAGTTCAAATTTACCCGAATTGAGGTAATAATAATGGCAAATGTTTTAGTTGTTGATGATGAAAAAAGCATCAGAATTACATTAAGAGAATTTTTGAAAAATGAAGGCCACGAGGTAGAGATTGTTGGTGATGCTGATGAAGCATTAGAAATTCTTCGTAAAAGGAAATTTGATGTTGTCGTTACTGATATAGTACTTCCACGAATAAGCGGTGTTGATTTATTACGTGTTATTCGCCAATCTGACCCGTTTGTACAAGTTGTTATGATGACCGGAGAACCCACTGTTGATTCAGCGTCAGAATCCTTACGAGCAGGAGCGTATGATTATCTGTTTAAACCTATAACAAAATCTGCAATTTTAAAAGTAGTAGCAAATGCTGCTAATGTTAAATTATTATCTGATCAAAAGCGAGAATTAGAAAGAAAAAATAAAGAATACCAGGAAGAATTAGAAAAACTGGTTGAGCAAAGAACTGTAGAATTAAAGAGAAGTGAAGAACAATATCGAACTCTGTTTGAAACTATGTCACAAGGTGTGATTTATGTAAATCAAGAAGGTATGATATCAGTTGTTAATCCTGCTGCTGAAAGAATATTAGGAGTAACAGAAAATTTTTTACATGGACACTCTTTCGCAGACGAAATGTGGGCTTATTATGACGAAGCTGGTGTTAAATTAAGATATGACGAGTTTCCTGTTGCAATTTCTATGCGTGTTAAGCAACCTATTACCGGAAAAATTATTGGTGTTCATAATCCTGTTAAAGATGAAATAAGATGGCTTGATACTGATGTCCAGTTAGGATTAACACATGAAGGAAATTACGATGGTGCATATATAATATTTGAAGACATAACTGAACAACGTTATGCAACGGATGAAATTACCAGACAAACAAAACATGCACAAGCATTAGCAAAATCAGCAACTGTGCTATCTGATATATTGGATATTGAATCATTACTTGAAACTGTATGTCAAACGGTGATGACTACTTTAAATGTTGATTCCGTTTGTGTAAACTTACTTAATGAAGAAGGTGAATTATATAGGAATCCTGTATGTTCGGCCAAAAATGATGATATTGAATTACGAATTTCAGAATTTTGCAATGATGATAATGGGTGTAAAGCTGTTTTTGATGATGAAAGAGATGTAATATTAGTATCAGATATATCGGAAAGAAAAGATCAGGCGGGATATAACAAATTATTCAGTATAAACGCAAAATCCATGTTGTCGTTAAGAATAAGACACAAAAGAATGCCAGTTGGCATGTTAACACTAATTAGTTTCTCTGAGAACCGAGGTTTTCTTCCTGACGAATTATCATTAATAAGTGGTTTGGCCGCACAAGCAGCGCAGGCGATATTAAATGCAAGATTATATTCTGAAGCAAATAGAAGATTGGATTTTCTGCAAGGTTTGCGCAGTATTGAACGTGCTATTTCTTCTACAATTGATCTTGATGTAGTATTGGAAGTCTTTTTAAATCAGGCTATCTCTCAATTACGGATTTCTGCTTGTGATATTCTGTTATTTGATCACAATACCATGACTTTGGATTTCGCTTCTGGTCAAGGTTTTAGAACTCGTGCCTTACGTCATACCAGGCTTAGAATGGGGCAGGGATTTGCCGGCCAAGCTGCAATGGGTCAGAAAGTAATGATTATTGATGATCTTCCTGGAAGATTAGATAAATTATCTTCTTCACCATTTTTCATGAGTGAAGGATTTAACACCTATATTGCAGCTCCATTAATTGCTAAAGGGCAAGTAGTCGGTGTCATGGAATTATTTAATAGAGAACCATTGGAACCGGATTATGAATGGCGTGAATTTCTTGATACATTGGCTGGACAAGCAGCAATCGCAATTGATAATGCGGCTTTATTTAAAGCACGACAGCAATCAAGTATCGAGTTGCTGGTAGCTTACGACTTAACCTTGGAAGGATGGTCAAAAGCTCTTGACTTACGCGATAGAGAAACTGAAGGGCATTCTTTGCGTGTTACAGAAGGAACAGAACGACTTGCACGACATTTGAATTATTCACCAAGTGAGATAACTCACATGCGCAGGGGAGCTTTGTTGCACGATATTGGTAAATTAGGCATACCGGATGGGATTTTATTAAAGCCAGGTTCGCTTAATGATGAAGAGTGGTCGGTAATGAAATTACATCCTTCTTACGCGTATGAATGGCTGTCACCAATTCCTTTCTTAAAACTTGCTCTTGAAATACCTTATAGTCACCATGAAAGATGGGATGGATCTGGTTATCCAAGAAAATTAGTCGGTGATGAGATACCAATGGCTGCGAGAATATTTGCTGTTATTGATGTTTGGGACGCATTAACTTCTGACAGGCCATATCGCAGAGCTTGGTCAGCAGAACAAACTATTGAATATCTTAAAGAAAATTCTGGAAAATTATTTGATCCCAAGGTTGTTGACGCCTTTATTACTATGCATTATGATTTAGCACCATTTGAAAATGTCGGTAATTAGTAAATTAAAGTCATAATTTTAATAAAAATATCCTTATGTAGGCACATATATTATATAAATATTGAGAAAATAGAGTGTTTTTGTATAAAAACACCTTTATTTTAATAAATAAATGAAATTTTTTTGTATTTTTGTATATTTTGTTTGCATTTTCTTACATTTGCTGATATAATATTTCTGGAGATAAAGTCTCCATTAACAGACCGACACAAGGATTTGCCTGATTAGGCTTCGAACCGGTTGTACTAACCTAAGCGTAGTTCATCCATCATGCCTCCAGTCCCTTATACCAATGGCGGTTCTGATACCCAGAAGGAGTGCATGCTATGAGCTACACTGACAAAAATTTATCTTGCCGCGATTGCGGCAAAGGTTTCGTGTTCACCGCTGGTGAACAGGAATTCCATGACCAGAAAGGGTTCACAAATACCCCCGGTCGTTGCCCAGATTGCCGCGCAGCTCGCAAAGCCCAAGGTGGCTTTGGTGGCGGACGACGTTCAGGTGGTGGAAACTCCGGTCCTCGCGAAATGCATAGCGCTGTATGCGCAGCATGTGGAAAGACCTGCCAAGTTCCTTTCCAGCCAAGTGGCGAAAAGCCCGTTTACTGTTCAGATTGTTTCCAGGGACAACGCAACAATAGCCCACGTGGTAACTCACGCTGGTAATTGTTTCAGTTTCTGATTAGATCTATTCCTTATGCCAGATATTTGTATTTGGCATAAGGTTTTTTTTTAGTAAAATCTGGAACCTTATACAATAATTCAAGTTATATAAGGTAAGGAGAAATATAATATGAAAAATTTTCTATTATTAATGTTGATTTTTGTGATTTCAACATTATCATGGCCTGCATCTATTGATGTGAAACCTGTAAAAGAAATTAAAGGCTCTGTAAGTGATGCTTCATTGCAGAAAAATTGCCCTGAGTTTGTTGCTGATGCTGTAGATATGAATGCGTTATGGCAATCCTTGAAAATTAAAGAAAAAATCCCTGAAATTGATTTTTCAAAACAGATTGTATTGGTTTCAACTACTGTTGGCAGCGTAATGAACCTTACTGTAACTTTGGATGAAAAAGGTGACATGAAAACTATTGGTATGTCGTCAATGGACTTCGGTGAAGGTTTCCGTTATTTGATGCAAGTTGTCAGTCGTGAAGGTGTGAAAACTATAAATGGTAAAGTAGTTCCAACAACAAGAAAGATTTTGCCAGTTGCAATTTTTAAAGGCACAATTATGGATTACAAGTTGTTGAAAAACTCACAGGAAGTAATAACAAAATTACAACAGCTTAAAGATTTATGGACTTTATGGAAAGTGGCAGACAAATTTCCTGATATTGATTTCACAAATTGTTACAACAGGTATGGGCAGCATATTATATTCTTCATATTCAATTGAAATGAATGGCAATTTGAAAGTTGACGCAATTCAAACAAAAGATATCGCAGAAGGATTCAGATATCAAATTGCAATTATTAATCTTGATGGAATTAAGACTATTAATGGTAAAGAGGTACCAAAATAGAACTGTTTATTTCAATTTATATATGAACAAATCGATACCATGATAATTTATACATGGTATCTTTTTTATAAAGTTAGTTGATTAATTTTGACTAAAGTGGTTTAAATATTATCTTTCATGGGTATTTAAATTTTACAAAGAACTGGCTAAACACTAAGCCAGTCATATCATTAAAGGAGGTTGATACCATGAGTATCGTAAGATGGGATCCCTTTGCTGATATGGCTCAGTTAAGGGAACAAGTAAACAAGTTGTTTGAGCAAAGTATCGCTCAAAATGGACGTGAACCCGTTGCAATGCGCAGCTGGGCACCGTTGGTTGACATTGCAGAGACTGCTGATACTATAATGGTACATGCAGAATTGCCAGGTATAAAACCTGAAGAGATTACCATTGAAGTAGAAGGTGGGATGTTAACAATCAGAGGTGAACGTAAGATTGAAAAGGAAACAAAAGATAAACAATTTGTTCGGGTAGAACGTGCTTACGGTTCTTTCCAAAGATCATTTAATTTAGCAGTACCTATTAAACAATCGAATGTAAAAGCAGCTTATCGAAATGGGGTGTTAGAAATTACTCTTCCTAAAGCAGAAGAAGCGAAACCTAAACAGATTACTATTGAAGTACAGAATGAAATAGAGGATAAAACTAAGTAATCGCATGTTTTTTATATGCCCCGACTTCAATTTGTCGGGGCATACTTGCAGGAAGATACATGTAAAACTGGAATGTATAAATTATGAATGGTTGTAATCGTAATGAAATAAAAGCAGGTTTGTTAGTTGATGTTGTGTTGAAAAAAGATCAGGGAACAGAGATATTAACCAGAGGTATTGTAAAAGATATTTTAACTAATGCATTATTTCATCCGCATGGAATAAAAGTTCGGTTGCAGGATGGTCAAATCGGACGGATAGCACGTATTCTGCAGTACTTGAAATAATTCTATAAAACTCATCAAATTTAACTCAATCATGTTTATTCTACTGCGCAACAGTGAATCATAATAGGTGTCTAAAATTATTATATTGAATGAAAGGATGCGTATATGCGTAGAGTTGTAGTTACAGGTTTAGGTATAGTTTCTTGCCTGGGCAATGATATACCATCATTTTGGGCTGATTTATTAGCTGGCAAAAGTGGTATGCGGCAAATGTCGCGTTGGGACCCGACTGGATTGCGAAATACAAAGATGGGTGAGGTTGTTGATTTCCCCTGGACTGATGACCATGATGAAGCCAGTCAATTTGCACTATATGCTGCAGCATCCGCTATAAAAGATTCAGGTATTGTAGATACAAGTCATCTGGGTCTGGTGTCATCAACCAATTTCGGAGGCGCAGCCTTTTGGGATCAATATCTTGCCTGCTTGACTGATGGAGCAATTGATGCAGAAACCGCGGAATTATTTACAGAATTTATCTTCAGTCGCACTGCTGATTTAATTAAAGAAAAATATGGATTCAATGGACCTACTCGGGTTATGACATTATCATGCAGCAGCGGGACGGCAGCAATAGGGCAGGGGATGGATTTGATTCGCACAGGAAAATCATCTGCAGTATTATGTGAAGGTCATGATAGTCTTGCCTATTCAAGCATGGCTGGATTATCTATATTGCGAACAATTACAGCTGACGAATTGCGTCCCTTCGATATTCGGCGAAGTGGAACTATATTTGGTGAAGGATCAGGTGCTTTGATTCTTGAAGATTCAGATTCAGCCGTAAAACGCGGAGCTAAGATATATGGTGAAGTGGCCGGCTATGCTGTGAATAATAATGCACATCATCTTACAGCACCAGATAAGGAAGGCGATGGCATTGTTGCAATGTTAAAAGAAGCTCTTAGAGATGCTGCTGCTTTACCAATTGATGTTGATTATATTAACGCTCATGGCACTGGCACTGCTTATTTTGATGTAACTGAAACGAAGGCTGTAAAGACCGTATTGGGTGACAAAGCGTTTAAGATTCCTATAAGTAGTATAAAACCTGCTGTTGGGCACATGATGGCTGCTGCCGGGTCTGTAGAGGCGATAGTGACGCTATTGGCATTGCGAGATGGAATTGTACCACCTACATTAAATCATGAACAACCCGATCCGGAATGCGACCTTGATTATGTGTCAACTGGCGCAAGAAAAGTTGATATAAAAAACGCTATATCAATATCATCAGGTATTGGCGGTAATAATTCTGCTGTTGTATTGAAAAAATGGCAAGGAGGAAATTAATATGAAAGATGTTTTAATTACTGGTACTGGTATCGTATCATCAGCAGGTATTGGGATAGAAAACTTTGAGAAGGCAAAAAACATAAAAATTGAAGCCGAATTCCCTGAGTTCGGTGGTGAATATCCAATAATTCCAGTGAAGAATCTCGATATAACCACTATTTTACCCAGCGTAAAGACATATCTTGATCGTGCTTCAGAGTTTACCTTGGCGGCTGCAATGCTTGCTTTACAGTCAGCAGGATTAAATAGTGAAAATATATCCATATGGCGAACTGGTGCTGTAATGGGGTCACAATTCGGCTGCCTTACAACTCTGTATACTTATACTGCTTCATTAATGCAAAAAGGCACACGAATGGCAAACCCTTTGTTGTTTAGCCATTCGTATTTGAATACACCAATCAGCCTGGTTGCTATTGAGTTTGGCATAGGTGGGCATCATGGAGCATTTGCTGGTGAGAATTCAGGTAATATGGCATTAGAAAGTGCTATAGAAGCATTGCAAATGAACCGTGCTGATATTATTATCGTTGTTGGAGTTGATGTAATAAGCCAGCCGCAATATAAAGCTTTGGCAGCTTCCGGCAATTTAAATTATCCTATCGGTGAAGCGGCTTGTGCATTTGTTTTAGAAACCAGAGATTCATCTCAAAGTCGTAAAGTGGAAGGTAAAAAAATATCAATTGCATCTGATTTTCAATCTACTCGTGAATTGTTGGGATACACATTTGCGGCTGAACCTTTTATAGCTACATTAATGAATTAATTTCAACTGATATAGTTCAATGAAGCAGTAGTTTTTTAGCATAGATATTGACAGATTTTGCGGTAATTGCTATTGTATGCCGTAACTGCATTGGGATGCTGTCGGTTACACCGAACAGCATCTTTTTTATTTTTCCTGTGCTAAGGAGCTTGATGTGAGCAGTATCGTTATTGTGGGAACTCAATGGGGTGATGAAGGCAAAGGCAGAGTAGTAGATGTCTATGCTGCTGATGCTGAAATGGTAGTTCGTTATCAAGGCGGCGATAACGCCGGCCATACCGTAAAAATCGGTGATGACAAATATGCATTACACCTTATACCGTCTGGCATTTTGCGAGGACGTCCGTCAATTTTAGGTAATGGTATGGTTATTAATCCTAAATCATTACTTAAAGAAATAGCTGATTTAGAAAGTAAAGGCGTAAATGTACGCCCATTTATCTTCATTAGCGAAGATGCACACATGATAATGCCTTATCACATGGCGTTAGATGGTGCTTCAGAAAAAACTGCCGGTAATAAAAAAATCGGTACAACATTAAAAGGGATTGGTCCGGCATATACCGATAAAATGAGCAGAAATCATGGCATACGAATGGGTGATATGCACAATAAGGAATATTTCCGCACTCGTTTAAATTCTATTGTTGCTGATAAAAACCAGATATTAGAAAAAATATATGGTATGGATACGTTTAGCGCAGATGCGATTTATGATGAATATATGGGTTATTACGCTCAGATAAAAGATATGATTTGCGATACAGCACAAATTGTATGGGATTCTCTAAAAGCTGATAAATTTGTTGTATTTGAAGGTGCTAACGCAACTATGCTGGATATTGATCATGGTACATATCCATTCGTCACCTGCAGTACAGCTACAGCGGGTGGTGCAGCAGTTGGTAGTGGAGTCGGTCCAAAATTTATTGGAAGCTCGATTGGTGTTGTGAAAGCATATACCAGCAGAGTCGGCGAAGGTCCATTCCCAACAGAATTAAAAAATGAAATAGGTGACAAGATTCGTGAATTAGGCCATGAATATGGTACAACAACTGGTCGGCCTCGTCGTTGCGGCTGGCTTGATGTTTGCGTGTTAAGAAAAGCTGCACGTTCTAATGGCCTGGATTATTTAGCTGTCACACACTTGGACATCTTAGATGAATTTGATGAGATACCTGTATGTATAGGTTATGAAATCGATGGCAAGGTGTTGGATATATTCCCGAGTGCATTATGGAAGCTTGATAATGCTACTCCTGTTTATGAAGTAATGCCAGGTTGGAAAACTTCAACAGCTGATTGTCGTTCTTTTGATGAACTTCCCAAAAACGCTCAGAATTATTTGAACAGGTTATCAGAATTAGTAGAAGTTCCTGTATGTATGGTAACTGTAGGCAGTGAGAGATCTCAAACCATTGTAATGATTGATAAAGTTTAATACTTAAAAAGAAAATCCCGCTTTGTAAATAAGCAAAGCGGGATTTTCTATTTTGGTATATTAGATTTATTTAGGTCTTTCATGAGCTTTCAAATAGCGCTTGCGCAATCTGATGGATTCAGGGGTCATTTCAACATATTCATCATCATTAATAAATTCTAACGAAGCTTCAAGTGACAAAATACGCGGAGGAGTAATAGATACTGAAATATCGGATGAGCTTGCTCGCATATTTGTCAGCTTTTTAGGTCTGGTTATATTTACTACCAGGTCGTTATCGCGGCTATTTTCTCCAACAATCATGCCTTCATATACTTCAGTTCCAGGTCCGATTAACATTTCAGACCTTTCCTGAATACTTCCAATCGCATACGCTGTTGTAAGTCCATGATTCATACTTATGATAACGCCACGTGAACGACGGATAACTTCACCTGATATGGGGGCATATTCCATAAATGTATGATGCATTATCCCGGTACCACGCGTGTCAGTTAAGAACTCAGTGCGATACCCAAAAATACCGCGGGCTGGAATACGATATAATAATCGGGTTAATCCTTCGTCATGAACTTTCATATCTATTAGTTCACCACGTCGCGGCCCAAGTTTCTCCATTACTGCACCAACATAGGCTTCGGGTACATCAACAGATAATTCTTCGTATGGTTCGCATTCTTTGCCATCAATTATTCTGGTGATTACTTTTGGCATTGAAACCATGAACTCAAAGCCTTCGCGACGCATCGTTTCCATAAGGATGGTTAAATGTAATTCACCGCGACCTGAAACGCGAAATACATCTGGGGTTTCTGTTTCTTCAACGCGCAATGCGACATTTGATTGCAGTTCACGCATCAATCGGTCTCGAATATGACGACTGGTTAAGAACTTGCCTTCTTTGCCGGCGAATGGAGAGTTATTCACCATAAAATCAATTGTAACTGTTGGTTCATCAACAGCTATACCATCTAATGCTTCAGGGCTGCTTGGGTCGCAGATAGTAGCTCCTATCAATACTTCTTCTAAACCAGCTAAAGCAATGATTTCTCCCGCACCTGCGTGTTCGACTTCAACCTGATGCAGGTTTTCAAAAGTAAATAATTTGGTTACTTTTCCGCGTTCACTGGTACCATCAGTATATTGCGCAACGATTTGATCGCCATTTTTAACTATTCCGCGTTCAATTCTACCAACTGCCATCTGTCCTAAGTATGGTGAATAATCAAGAGTAGAAATTAACATTTGGAATGGACCTTCCAAATTAACTTTTGGAGCAGGCACATTGGCAAGAATTGTTTCGAATAACGGACGTAAATCAGGACTTTCTTCATCGGGATCATCAGAAGCTGTTCCAAATTTTGCGGATGCGAATACTGTAGGGAAATCAAGCTGTGCATCAGTGGCACTTAATTCAATAAAAAGATCAAAAACTTCATCATGCACCTGGTGTGGACGCGCTCCAGGACGGTCTATTTTATTTATAACCACAATTGGTCGCAAGCCTAAAGCAAGTGCTTTGCGTAAAACGAATCGTGTTTGCGGCATAGGTCCATCTGCTGCATCTACAAGAAGCAATACAGAATCTACCATTCGCAAAATGCGTTCAACCTCACCGCCAAAGTCGGCATGGCCAGGGGTGTCTACGATATTTATTTTCGTATCTTCCCACCATACCGAAGTATTTTTAGCAAGAATGGTAATACCGCGCTCACGTTCAAGCGGGTTTGAATCCATCACTCTTTCTTCAATATGCTGATTGTCGCGGAAAGCACCAGCTTGTTTTAACATCTTATCTACAAGGGTGGTTTTGCCGTGGTCAACGTGGGCGATGATCGCAATATTGCGAATTTTGTCCGGGGTGTTTATGTGTTCAAATGTCATGTCTGCTTATTATACCAATCTTTAGCACATTCTCTCAAGTTTTTATAAAATATGACGAAAAACTATATGTAAGGTAAAAAGAATGAATAATATTGAAGCATTGCCAATAGATATAACAACTGCCGCAAGCAGCATTAATAAAAAATCAACACAAGATGATAAAGCGTTAAAAAAAGCTTGTGGTGAGTTTGAAGCATATTTTGTTGCATCAATGTTAAAAGAGATGCGCCGTTCTGTACCTGAAGATGGCTTTTTTAAAAAATCTGAAGGTGAAAAGATATTTCAAGAAATGCTGGATGGTCAATATGCTGCAAAAATTGCTGAGTCTAAACCACTGGGGATAGCCGATTTGATGTATCGGCAATTAAGTCTGCCGAAAGTAGAAAAGAACCAGCGGGGTGAAGGATAACCAACGGATTAAAATAATTCTGAAAATATTTTCAGAAAACACTAAAGTTGTTGCAAAAGTGTGCCGATATAGTAAATGGTGCAGTTTTTGCCTGTGAAGTCGGAGGGTTAGATCATGAGAATCACGGGATCACAAATTGGGCCCATTAATCCGGTTCAAGCGACCAAAGTTAAAAAGGTAACTGAAACTGCAGTTACTGCAGATACCAGGTCAACGGATCAGGTTATGCTCTCCGCCGAAATGGAGACAATAGCAACCGCGAAAGCGGTAATTGCAAATGCTCCAGAAGTACGGCAGGACAAGGTGAATGCTTATAAGCAGCTTATCGAAGATGGTGATTATGTAATATCTTCAGATAAGATTGCCGATAAGATTATTTCCGAAGGTCGCCTGTCCAAAATCCTGCAGAAATAGCAAGGGGAGAGTATCATGGGCGCTAATGAAATATTAATCAACTTGCTGGAACACCAGCGAGGTGTATTAGCACGCCTTCGCGAGCTGATAGATGAAGAAAGATCCTGCATACTTGATAGCAAAATTCACAGGCTGCAGGAAATCGTCGAAGAACAAAAGCTTGTATTGGCAGAACAAGCCAGATTATCTACCCAGATAATACGATTACTTGATCGCATTGGTAATCAAATACATTCAGAAGAAACTTTTTCATTGTCAATGGTAATACAATATCTTCCTGAACCATCAGCATCTACAGTTGCTAATTATCAACGAGAATTAGCTACCGCTTTAATTGAAATTCAGCGCGAAGGAAGAATTAACTGGTATCTTGCACAACAAGCATTAAAATATGTTGATTTCACTTTACGATTAATAAGTAATAATGGTACTCCCCAAACATATCAGGCAAGGCCTCAATCAGAACCTCGCCGTTCTGTTCGACTTTTAATGGATAGTTGCGCCTAATGAAGCAGGAAAATTGAATGTCAACATTTCAAATAATTAATACTGCTCTTTCCGGTTTAATTGCAAATCAACAGGCATTAGAAGTAACAAGTCATAACATAACTAATGCTAATACAGACGGTTATCATCGTCAGGCAGTAAAACTGGCATCTGCTACTTTGAATGGCGATGTTTCTAATCTTGGGAGTTTCACTTCACCGCTTGGTACTGGTGTTGATGTAGTAACTGTTAAACGGATGCAGGATGTTTTTTTGCAACAACAAACCAGACAATCAATGGCACAGTCAGGTCGTTGGGATTCGGCATCTACAACTTTATCTCAATTAGAGAGTGCTTTATCACCCACTACTGATACAAATCTTTCTACCACATTAGATAATTTCTTCAATGCATGGCAATCATTTGCCAATAATCCCGAGGACCAGTCTGGTAGATTATCAGTCAGGTCATCTGCAGAAAACTTAACTAATTTCATCAACAGTACAGTAACTGATTTAAATGCAATTGTTAGTGATATAGATTCAAATCTAAAGAGTCGGGTAAATGATGTAAATAATCTTGCAGAAACCATTGCAAAACAAAATGTAATAATCGTTAATGGGCAAGCGCAAGGTATATCTGTTAATGATATCTTAGACCAGCGTGACCAATCAATGATGGAATTAACAAAGTTGACAGGAGCAACTGCGCATATTACAGACGATGGTGCGGCCTATATTGGCATGGATGGAAAAATGCTGGTACAAGGTACTTTACCTAATAGAGTTGGCATGGTTTCAGACTTATCAGGTTCAAAGATTGTCTGGGCAGATGATAATTCTGAAATAAAGATATCAACTGGTGAAATAGGTGGTTTACTCGAATCACGAAATACAATCGTTCCTTCATTCCACACGCAACTTGATAATGTTGCTTTTACACTATCAAATACAATCAATAATCTCCATCGTCAGGGAATCAATCCTGCAGGTGATACATCTATTAATTTTTTCACCGGCACAACTGCCGCAGACATCCGTGTTAGCGATTCAGTCATGAATGATGTAAATAGTATAGCAAGTACAAGAATTGCTGGTGCGTCGGGTGATGGCAGCTTAGCAACCGAGATTTCTGATTTATATCGCAAACCATTAATAGGCAGTTCAACATTAAACCAGGCATCTAATGCTATTATTACGCAAGTTGGTACAGCGATGCAGAATGCAAAAACAAACTCAGACGCATCGAATGCTTTAACAAAACAACTTCTTACTCAGGAGAAATCAACTTCTGGTGTTTCTTTGGATGAAGAATTAACTAATATGCTTCTTTACCAAAGATCGTACGATGCATCAGCAAAAGTATTGTCTACTGCTGACGAAATGCTGAAGACTCTTATAGACAGGCTTGGGTAGGAGAAAATAATATGAGAATTCCTGATTCAATAATGACTTCATTCCTTGCTGATAATCTATCACAAGTTAATGATAAAATAGGACAGTTACAATTACAAACAGCCAGTGGTAAACGGATAAATAAACCATCTGATGATCCATCGGGAATGTCTCAGGCATTAAATATGAAATCTGGACTGGCAAGAATTGACCAATTTCAGAAATCTGCCTCAAACGCTCAATTATGGATGAAATCAGAAGATGTTGCATTGAGCAATGTACAAGATATGATTCGCCAAGCTCGTACTATTGCTTTACAAGCCGCAAATCCAATGTCAGATGCTGCGCGTGAGCCATTAGCTGAAAATATTAGTGCCTCGCGAGAAAGTATGGTTCAAATCGCAAATACAAGTATTGGAACCCGCTTTATTTTCGGTGGTTTTAAGACTGATTCCAAGCTTTTTACTACCACAGGGGCAGCCGTTTCATATAATGGTGATGATGGAAAGATATCTAATGCTATAGGTGAAGGTATTTCCGTTCAGATTAACCATACTGGCAATGAAGTATTTAACATGGATAGCTCTGATCCTTCAACCCCGGATTTGTTTTCTACTTTTAATCAGCTTTCAGATGCTATTAAAGCTAATGACCAAACAAAAATTCAATCGTTAATCGGTACTCTTGATAAATTTGGAACAAAAATTAATTCATTAAGAGCAGAAAATGGTCAACGTTTGCAGCAAGTTCAACTTGGTATTGATCATTTAGACCAAAGTAAAATAACAACAACAAAGCTATTAAGTGATACTGAAGATGCTGATATCTCAGAAACTTTAGTTCATTTAAAAGAACAAGAAAATGTATTGCAAGCAACAAGTTATGTAACATCAACCCTTTCGAAGGCAAGCCTTCTTAATTGGTTGAGATAAAGGTATAATAAAGGGGACAAATTATTATGACACAAGCTTTGAAGGAAATGACTGCTATGCAGATCGAAACAACCAGATTTGGAACTATTGAAGTTGAGCAAGGGGAAATGATTCATTTTCCTGAGGGTATGCTTGGCTTTGAGTCAGCGAGTGACTTTTGCATATTTAATCATGCGGAAGGAAGCCCATTCATTTGGATGCAATCAACAAATGAACCGGATCTTGCATTCGTACTTGTAGTTCCTTTCGATTTTTTCCCCGAATATGATTTTGACATTAGTCAAAGTGATATTGATACTATTAATTTGGTGGATGTAGCTGATGTAGTTGTGTTTACTGTTGTTACCATATCTGATGGAAATGTTACGGCTAATTTATCAGGACCTATTGTTATGAATGG
Organism: uncultured bacterium; assembly: GCA_964638715.1. Classification (GTDB taxonomy): domain Bacteria; phylum Armatimonadota; class Hebobacteria; order CAIYQO01; family CAIYQO01; genus JBAXQQ01. The sequence continues at coordinate 96,611 of CAZWZF010000003.1, forward strand.
AAAAAATCGTTTTGGGAAACAGATTGTATTATCAAATCCTACTTACAAAACAAGACACTCATTAGTGCAGCAAGGATAATTAATTGACTCCACCCGCAGTATATCAAATTATTACTGCGGGTGTTTTTGTTTTTTGTACTTATGATTATTTGACCAGTGAGGGTTAAGATAGATATAATAAAATGCAGTTGAAACACTGATTTTTTGAATATATGGACCATTATTAGATGAAGTTCCTTTTACTTTTAAGCATATTTCTCCTATGCACTTTTATATCTGTTGCGCAGAATTATATTTTACGTGCCGATGCATCGCCAACTCGTGTTAATTATGGTTCTGATAACAACGTTAATATCATCGTTACTGTAAGCAATCCTGATGGAACTATGGTACCGAATAATACACTTATTTATTTTTATACTACTTTGGGATATATTCCGGAATTAGCATATACACAAAATGGTCGCGTGTCAGTGATTTTAAGTAATAATGCAGGTCCTGGTATTGCTGATATAACATGTCAGGCCGGTGAGACACAAGCTAAAATACGTATTACATATATTGGCCAGGGAGAAACTGCTCCCCCTACTGAAGCAAAACCTTTTTATGAATTGACCGGAAAGCAGCTATATTATAATTTCGATAATAAAGTTTTTGAAATATATGATAATGCACAATTTTTATCTGCAGGATACATAATTAAAGCAAATGCAATGAATATAGATTCCATTCACGGAATAGTATTGGCGCGTGGCAAAATAATAATAACTGACAGTAAAAACACATTAACAGCCGAAGAAATTTATTTTGATTTTAATACAGGACAGGGATATGCTGTAACTTTGACAGATAATATGGGCTTTAAGTCATTTTCATTGCCTACATTAAAGTTTCAGGATGATCCAACTGCCAGAACACGTGATTATACAATACCAGAATCTCCTAAAACCGCTTCATGGATTGTTAGTAATAAAGCAACTGTTTATCCTGGAGATTATATTTTATTTAAGACTCCTAAGTTCTATCTAAATAATTTCGATCATTGTTTATTAAGGTTACCTTATCATGTCTTGGATATGCGTGCATCAGATGTCGGTGCATTATTTAATTTTAATATAGCGTTAACATCAAGTGCCGGGTTATATGTTGATTTCCCAGTTTATTATGATGCATCAAGCAGCCATGTCGGTTCAATCAAGTTTAGAAACGTTTTGCAAGGTTCTCCCAACTATCGTGGTTATGATGGCATACAGGTATCTGTTGAAGAGGAATACCGTATTAATGATTCTGGTGATGGCGGTATATATTTTGATGATATTAATAGAAAAATTCGCTCTGTTTCATGGGACCATAGACAGGATTTTGGTGAAACAAGATGCAATTTTAACAGTTCTTATTCCAGATATTCAGCGGCTTCACCATATACGACACATGCCGGCGTTTCTGTGTCTCGCGATTTAGGCGCAACAAATCTATATTTATCTACATCTACCTCATTTTATGATAAAACAAACTCTGTAAGGTCTGACTTGTCTTTAGCACCACCGCCACTTCGATTTGGAAAGACTGGTTATGGTTTTACTTTTTCTCCATTTCTTGCTTATGATTTAAATAAATCAGTATCAAATACCGGCGTTGCGACTACTACTAATCTCACAAGTGAAGGCATACGCGCAGGTTTTAATACTCCTTCATACCGATTATTGGGTGGCAGTCTAAACCCACGTGTTAGTCAGGATATAACTAATGACTCAACCGGCATTACAAGTTCATCATTTGACAGCAGTTTAAGTTATAATCGTCAATTTGGGCAATTTATCTCGTCTTCACTTAACTATTCACATAGCAAAACCGTAAGCAACCGTGGTTCGGCAATGCCGGCTTCTCGTCGTTATAGTTTTAGTCTGACAGGAAACAGCCCGCGAGCCTGGAATGCATTTTTATATTCTTCATATTCTGTAGGTTCCGATATCTTTTATCATAATGGTGGTTTTAATTATCAACTTCCCTGGGATAAATCAGCTTCTGGGCAGCGTCGTTGGACTACCACTGCTAATTTAAGTTATACTACAGGCAAAAATAGCAGCTTTAACGACAGTTACAGCATCGGACGCAGCCTGGGTGCTTATTCATTGATATTACATTATAGTCCTAAAGGGATTAACGGTTCAGCAGGTATTGGTGCGTCCAGCGGTAAAAACTGGTCTTTGGAAGTTGCCCGAACATCATGGTAATATAATATATGGCAGGAACTATAGAACAATATGATGCTGATGAAGTAAGAACGCGGTCTGACATTGTTAATGTTGTCGGACAGGTTGTTACTTTAAAAAAACGCGGCAGTAAATATTCGGGTCTTTGCCCATTTCATAACGAGAAATCACCTTCTTTTACAGTTGATGGAGATAAAGGCTTCTGGCATTGCTTCGGCTGTGGAAAAGGTGGAGATGTATTTACTTTTGTAATGCAGCACGAACACCTGACTTTTCCTGAAGCATTAGAGAAATTGGCGCGTCGTGCTGGTGTTCGTCCTCGTGTTGTCCAGCTTGATTCGCGTCGTATGGAAGAAAAAGATTATCTTTACAGCGTAAATGCTGCTGCTGATGACGCGTTTCGCAAGGCTTTGCGTGGTAAAGCTGGAGTACAGGCAAGAGAATATTTAGACAAACGCGGCATTACTATGGAACATGCAGAAAAATATGGATTAGGATATGCACCAAATGGATGGGATTTTCTCTCGAATTATCTGATTAAAAAAAGTTACTCTGAAGATTTATTAGTAAAAGCAAACCTTAGTAATTTTCGCACATCAAGCAGCGGAATTATTGATCGTTTTCGCAATAGATTGATGGTTACGATTTATGACCGTCAAAACAGGATTATTGCATTCGGAGGAAGAGCACTGGCACCGGATGATCAGCCAAAATATTTGAATACCTCCGAAACACCGATTTTTACAAAAAGCCGGACTCTTTATGCGCTTAATTGGGCTGCGGCTACTATTGCAAAGAAAAACAGAGCGATAGTGACTGAAGGCTATTTTGATACTATTTCATGTCATATTGCCGGTTTTACTGAAGCTGTTGCAACATTAGGTACAGCATTAGGAGAAGAACATGTCAGGATATTACACAGATTGGTAGGGGAGAATGGAATAATTTATCTGGTGTATGATGCTGATTCGGCAGGAATTAATGCGGCATTACGCGGACAGGCAATATTTCGCTCTGCTGGTGCAGACGTAAGAATTGCCATGCTTCCAAATGGACATGATCCTGATACCTTAATTCGCGAGCAGGGAGCTGGCGCATTTGAATTAGCTTTAGAATCTGCATTACAGCCGGTAGCGTTTGAACTGTTGCAAGTACTGAAGAAATTCCCGGAAAACGATACAAATACCAGATTGAAAATGTTTCGGGCAGCCGCAGAGATATTACTGCCATTATCTGACATTGCACGCGCTGAATATGCTATGTGGCTAATTGATCATACTGGTGGAATTAATCAAGGTGATTTATCACGGCAGCAATCAGCTATTTTATCGGAAGTAAAAAATCTTGAAAGAACTTCTCATTCTCAAAATAATCAAACTCAAAAACCTGCTGTAATACAAGATATAAATGAAATACCTTTGGAACGTGATATATTATTGTTTATTATCAGCAATGTTGATTTCGCTCGTAAGGTAATTGACAGTGGATTATCTGCTGATGTATTTACCACCCCGCATTATATTAAACTATTCCAGTCACTGATAGATTTGAAAACAAAAGGCTTGCAGCCAGACCCGCGTAATATAAGCAACGATAACAGCGATTTGTTGGCAATAGTAGCAGAGTTATCTGTCCGAGAAATGCCGGCAAAAGAAGATGTCGATCCAGATGATTTACTACAACGTATACGCGAAGAATACCAGCACAGATTAGTAACTGGTGAAAAAATGCAAAACGCAGTCGAACATTTGCAAAACATTAATAAAGCTGAATCGGAAGTTCCAGATTTAAATGATTTACAGGCAGTCCGCGAATGGCAGGAAGCATTACGCAAAAAAGCTAAAATAACAGGGAAGAAAGCTTTTGGCGATGATGATAATGGATGAGAAATATTTACTGTAAAGATAAAAGATATGCCCGATATTAATGATAATATCGGGCATATCTTATTTATTCTGTTGGTTCAGTTATTTCATTGAAAGGATTTCACTAAATCCAAATTCTTTAATGATTGTGTTTTCTGTCATCATTTACTCCTTTTATCTCACCATGCAAATGTTGAATTGGGAAATTTACTTACTCAGCAATAGCTGCAACTTCAACAGCAGGTTCATCGTTAAATTGATACTGATTACTATTTACCAGCATTTCACGGTTGATATAGAATATATAGAATGTAGTTGCATTATATAATGATAAGAAAGAAGAAATAATGCCGAAAATTAATGAAATTATAGACGGTAAATCTGCAAGCAGTCCTTGTTTTGGCATTAATTCAGCAATAAATTTTCCGGTAAAACTTATAATCAATTGCATGCAGAAAAATATCAGTATTAACCTAAATGCCAACCATGCTTTGCCTGATACTAATTTTATTGATTCTTTAATAGCAGACATCCCACTAACATTCTTTAATACAGTACAAATTGTGCTCAGAATTGTATATGTGGCAAGAATAATGCCAGGGATAATTAAGAAACATGTCGCAGGAAGTATTAGAAGTAATAGAATGAATGAAGTTAATGCAACTGGCCAGAATCTGACAAGGCTTAATTTTATTGAACTTTTCCAATCCACTTCTCGACCGAAGAAAGACTCATCAAATAATTTAACACAAGCATTTTGTGCGATAGCGGTTACACAAGATGCTATTAATATAAAAAGACAAAAAGCACACACCATGATAATTATGAAAGTTGATATTTCAGGAGTGTCTTTAAAATTTTTGAAGTATTTCTCTATAAATGGAGAAAATATTTCTGTTAATACATAAACAGGAAGCAAAAGCATTCCATAGATAGTCATGATATCACGAAATTTTTTCGTGAATAGATTGTAGCTAATTGAAAGGATTTCATTAAATCCCAATGGCCTGGTTGCGATGTCTGATATCATTATAATACTCCTTAGTAATATCCCCACTAATAATAATAGCGGGGATTTGAATATACTATTTTCTTGATATGATGTCAATTCTTTGAGCGATTGATAATAATTCCTTTAATTTATTTATAGGCCACATTGTGGTGGCATCTGACAATCCTTTTTCGGGTTCTGGATGAACTTCCATAAATAATGCGTCAATCCCAACACCGCAAGCACCGCGAACCATGGCTGGTATATATTCACGCATACCCGCAGTCGCTGTACCAGAACCACCCGGTAACTGTGCGCTGTGGGTTGCGTCAAATACCAGCGGATACCCAAAATCGCGCATGGCGGCAAGGCTGCGCATATCTACCACCAGGTTATTATATCCAAAGGTAGCACCGCGTTCTGCCAGCATCAAGTTATGATTTCCTGCTGCGGTGTATTTGTCAATAACATTCTTCATATCCCATGGTGCCAGAAATTGTCCTTTTTTTACTGTTGTTGGCTTACCGGTATCTGCTGCTGCCACCAGCATATCTGTTTGACGGCAAAGAAAAGCTGGAATTTGCAGTAAATCAACAACTTCTGCAAGAACACTTGCCTGCCATGCCTCATGAAAATCTGTACATACTGGTAAATCGAATTGTTTTTTTACTTCAGCCATTATTTTCAAACCTTCATCAATTCCCGGTCCTCGAAAAGCGGTGCGGGAAGTGCGGTTTGCTTTATCGAATGATGCTTTAAAGATATATGGCATTTTTAATTCCTGAGATATCTTTTTTACATCTTCAGCAATTCTCATTACCATGTCACGACTTTCAATAACACATGGACCGGCGATTAAAACCAGTGGTTCACCCGCACCAATTTTGATATTCTCAACAGTTACAATTTTCATCTTTTTCCTTTTTAAATTTGTGATACCGCGGCGAAATCATCTTTCAAATGCGCATACAGATTGCGGTAAATCGGATAATATTTGTTATAAATTTCAGTATTAGCTTGAATCGGCGGTGTTTTATCAATAACTTTAATTGTACGTGCACATGCTTCCTGTACAGAAGGATATATACCAGCTCCTACACCAGCAAGCAAAGCTACGCCAAATGCCGGACCTTCATCGATATTGATAGTAACGCAATTGCTATTAAAGATGTCGGCTTGTATTTGACGCCATAATGGACTTTTTGCTCCACCGCCACTCAAACGTATTTCAGTCGGATGCACACCAATTCCCCGGAAAATCTCCAATGAATCGCGAAGACCGAATGATACGCCTTCCAACACTGCGCGAGCCATGAAAGCACGATTGCTGCGAAGGGTAAGTCCGAAAAATACTCCTCTTGCATAAGGGTCGGGATAGGGGCATCTTTCGCCAGTTAAATAAGGAAGGAATAAAAGGCCTTCAGAACCGGCAGGTACATTTGCAGCAGCTCGGGTTATTAATTCGTAAGGATCGGTACCGACCTGCTTAGATGCTGCTACTTCGACATCGCAAAGGGTATCGCGGAACCATCGCAGCGAACCGCCAGATGAAAGCTGAACACCCATTACATGATATTCACCGGGTACAGCAGCGCAGAAGGTGTGAGTGCGCATCTGCTGGTCTGTGTAGGCATTTTTCATGTGGGCAAACAATACACCTGATGTACCTACTGAACATGATGCGATACCTTCCATAACAATTCCATTGCCAACAGCCCCAGCAGCTTGGTCTCCGCCTCCACCTACAACCGGGGTATGGGGAGCCAAACCTGTTAGTGCTGCTACTTCTTTGCTGACACGACCGCTTATTTCATAGGATTCAAAGACTTGCGGGAGCATATCAGTTGAAACATCGCATGCTTCCATCATTGCTGAAGACCATTTGCGTTCCGGTACATTTAATAATGCCGTACCGGACGCATCTGAAACTTCAGTCGCAAACTCGCCAGTTAATTTAAAACGTATATAATCTTTGGGAAGTAGGATTTTTTTTACTCGATTCCATGCAGCCGGTTCCTGCTGCTGCAGCCATACAATCTTTGGTGCAGTAAATCCTGTCAAAACAGGATTCAATGTTTCAGATTCAACGACGGCGTTAGTAGCACGTGTGGTTATATCAGCACACTGCTTTACCGTTCGCTGGTCGCACCATAATATTGCTGGTCGAATTACTTCACAGGCATCATCTAAAAATACCGATCCATGCATTTGACCCGAAAGACCGATTCCGGCGATTTCAGATGAATCTATTTTTGAAGTATCTAAGATTCGTCGAATACCATTTACAGTGGCTCTCCACCATTCACCCGGGTCTTGTTCAGCCCATAAAGGAAATGGTGTCAACAAAGGATATTCTTCAGTTACACTTGCTATTTTTCTGCCGCTGTCATCAACCAGTAAAACCTTGGTTCCGCTGGTTCCTATATCAATACCGAGTAAATAAGCCATTTGATACCCCTGAATATAAAATTATGGTTAAATAATACCAATAAAAAAATATTTTTGCTACATAAAATCAGAAATTGTTAATAAGTAAGTTTAATCTGATTAATATTGCTGTATAATTTACACATACATAAAACATGCTGGTCGCAATACTTTATCAAAAAAAAATCCTCCTGTAGATAACAGAAGGATAGTAGTAATTTATCGTTTACTTAATTTTTCATATATTTCATTATAATAAAGCGCATTTTCTACAGGTGTATTCGGTGGAATATGGTTTCCTACTGCCATAAAATATCCCGGGCAATTTTTACCAATTGCCATGCACCTTTCTACTTCAGTACGAATAGCATCTTTGCTTCCTGACAATAGGATTCTTGTATCAGCATTACCAATAAATACATGGGTTTTGCCATATTTCTCTGCTATATATGCCATATCAGTCAACGGTTCCAATACAAACCCGTGCACACCGGTATCCGCAACATCATCAATAAATTCAGAAAAATTTCCATCGCTGGTGAAAATTATTTTTTTACCGCAATCCCGTAATACAGAAAAATATCGTTTAAAATTTGGAAATACATATTTCCTGTACCATTCAGGTCTGAATATCGCACCACTGGTCCAAACCATATCGTCGTGAATCATTACAACCGGAACGTTCTCTGTCATTGATAATGCTTCCATATAATTCATCATCCAGTCTGCGTAACGATTTGATAATTCACCAAACTTATTCGAATCTTCACCGGCAGCTTCTAATAACAAATCCCATCCAAACAGGTCAATAAATCCAGAAATTAATGTGATATATACACCAGTAGTAGGAACTGCTTCTGGCATATATTCTCGGGAACTTTTATACTGGTCTTCAAATTTCTTTTTCCATTCAATTTTATCTGGCAATCCAAATGTATTTTCAAAATCAAAATTTAAAACATCATCAACGCTTTTATAAGGGGATTTTTGTAATTCACGATAATCAACACCTCCGACTTGATATACCGCATGACCCATGTCAGTTTTCTTATCACCAAAGATGCCACCTCCGACTAATACATTCCATTGAAAGTCATAATTCCAGGCGAGATGAAATTTTCTAACTGCATCATTTTTAATTTCATTTGAACTATTCTCGTTTACCTGAACACCAGTTACAGCTTTCATCAAATCGAAGTGCATTTCACAGGAATATTCAGTTCTGGGTACTCTTGATGGCATGTCTAAATTAATAGCAGCCCAACCATCTGTATATGACATTGTTTTTCTCCATTTTTAGATAATTATAGTTGGCTATTTTAGATATAACAAGAAAAAAATATGTAAAACTCTCAACTTTCTGCATGATATTAGCAAAATATTTGGAATATAATATATGAAACATGATATTTATATGTTATTGTAATTAAATCAGATTTCAAATTTACAGAAATTGCAAAAATCTTTATTAAATAAATGTAATTGTATTAGTTTTTGCAACCTTGCATATTGATAAGCGTATAAATTAATGTGAATCTCTGAGACGGGGGCGCGATGCGCGATATAGACGAAGGAAGAATTCTGGCCCGGGCGCAAAGTGGTGACATGTATGCATTTGAGGAATTAGTTAATATGCATCAACAAAGGGTTTTTAACCACTGTTACCGGATTACGAATAACGCTGTTGAATCAGAAGATTTGACAGCGGAGGCTTTCGTACGCGCATGGCAGCATATCAAATCGTTGAAAGCAGAACCGTCAATAATTCACTGGCTGTTACGGGTAGCAAATAATTTAAGTATTTCGTGGTTACGAAAAAATGCAGGCGAAAGAGCATCGATTGAATTAGATGAAATACATGAATTGCCATCAGATAAAATGACACCAGAAGAAGAGATGATGAAAACAGCACGCATGGATATAGTAAAAAAGTGCTTAAACCAATTGGCGCCGAAGGAAAAGATTGCCGTTCTAATGTTTTATTTGGAAGAAAGGTCGCTGGATGAAGTCGCAGCGGTGCTGGGATGCGGAATTGCAGGGGCAAAAAGCCGAGTGCATCGCGCAAGGCATAAATTGCGCAATCTGGTTGAGAAAGAATTAGGTGAAGATTTAATCTTGTCTGAACCAGGGAAAACGAAAAATGAAAATATTAAATTCTAACGAGTTGAATATTGCAGATAACGAATTGTCAGCTTTACTAAAAGAAGTATATCCTGATGATTTGGTAATGAATCGCCCGGAAAGAACTGCCGAAATTATGCGGATAGTTCGTATTTCGTCGGCTTCAGGCTTGATAGATTTAAAATTAACATCATTATTGCAAGAAACATATAATAATGATCCGGTAACTGTTGAATCAGCAAATAGAACTGCTCAGATAATGTTAGCTGTAAAAGCTGACTGTCGTCAGGAATCTTATCTTGCTGATGAAGAATTATCAACTATTTTAAAAGAAAGTTATATCGATGACCCGGCACTAATTTCTGCTCCGGGTAGAACACATCGTATTATGCGAAGAATATCTTCCATAATTTGGCGTCCAATGATTAATTTCCAGCGACAACTTGCGCTGGCTACAGTAGCATTATCAGCAGCCATGGTAATATTTTTTGTTCAATTCCAAAATGTTAATCAAATCGTTAATCCTGTTAGTTCAATCGTAGTACCTGGCAGTCAACCACAATCAGATCAGGTTAAGCCATCAGTGGTTGCAGCGAATATTACACCAATTAATAAAACAGATAAATCGATAAAGAGTAGTGCTGCTACCATTAAATCTAATTATTTGAATAGAAATAAAAAGGGATACAGAGATTATACCGCGAAAATTATTGAGAGAACAAACGTAGTAATACCAGAAGAAAAAAAAGTAGAAGTTAACATAGCACGCATCGAACCATCAACCCAAAGAATCGCTGCTGCTTTATATTCTTCCGGTACGATTGCTCACGCATCCGGTGATTATTCTACAGCGTATGATGCGTATTCATCATCATACGAATTATCGCCATCACCCGAGGCTTTATTAGCATCTGGTCAGGCACTGGTAGAAGATGCAAAGGTAACTATTAATAAAGAAGTGGATTGGCTATGAATATAGTCAGGTATTTAAGATGAAAAAGATTTTAAAATTAACTATAATATTGTTATGTTTAATTTCTGCCGCTGTTGTTTTTTCTCAACAACCTGCAGAAACAAGAAATATAAAAACGCAGCGTTACATGTTGCCGGGCAAGGTCGTATCTATTGCAAATGACAAACAATCATCACTTTTAGTTTTTTTCTTTCGCGCTAACAATCCAGATGTACCAGGAAAAATTCCAGATGAGATGGTTAGAAAGATTGCTGAGTTGCGCGATACTGCCGATAAAATTGAGTTGCTTGCAAACGCACGTTTAGAAGAAGCACGTCGATTAAGATTAAGAGAAGATGCAAACGACATTTTACCTACAATTCTTAAAATTGAGAGCAAAGGGAACGAATTATTAGAAAAAGCACAGAAAATGCGCAATCTGGTTAATGAAATGATGTGCTGGCGACAACGTGAGTTTACCTTAAATGCGAAAAGCAATACAGTAATCACTACCCGGAAACGTTTTTCTATGGATGGTATAACATTAAATGATAAAGTTCAAGTTATCGGAAATTCGTCAGAAAAATTAACTGTCGAAAACAATACACCGGATAAGATTACACTATTAGAAAATATAGTTGAAGTTTTGAATAAGAAAAGAGCAAATGGTGTGAAAATTGGCGAATTACCGGGTGGAAATCGTGATAAAATGAAAAGAGATAAAAATATTCCTGGTGATAATTTAGATAAAGATAAAAACCCGGAACGTGAGCAACCACATCAAATGGTTGAAATTATTGGAAATGTTTCATCTTTAAATCCATTAACTATAGCTGTTAATGGAAAGAATGTAGTGGTTGATAATCCTGCCATGTATGGTTATGAAAAATCAATTATAATGAGTTTCACTGATTTGTTGCAAAGTATGTCAATTATTGGCCAATTTGATTGTCAGCCAGGAACAAATCAAGAAAATCTATCAAGTTTATATCTAATGATGGGAACCACATCGTTGTTTGGGCAAGATGGTAATTTCACTAACATGTTAAATACCATGCAAAAGTTGCAGCTGTAAATTTGTTAACATTTATTTTTATAAACTCCGTCGACTATATCACGGAGTTTTTTTAATTGTGGTAAAATTATAATACAAATAATTGACAAAATTCACCATTTCTTAATAAAATTGATAACAAGCCTTTCCTCGTGTCATCTTCGGAGGGAGTAATGATATTTAAACAAGCGCCTGAACCTACTATAGGTAGACTGGCTATATACTTACGAGCTTTACGCACAATACTTGATAGTGGCGTATCTACTGTGTCGTCAGCAGACATTGAAAAAATAACTGGTATAAATAGCGGTCAGGTACGCAAAGATTTATCATATTTTGGTGAATTTGGCAGGCCAGGACGCGGTTATAGTGTTGAACCATTAGTTAATAAACTCGCTGGAATCTTAGGATTACATGAAAAACAGAAAGTTATGATAGTCGGAGCAGGTAATCTTGGTACAGCGTTAGTAGGATACACTGGTTTTTCAAATTCAGATTTTGAATTAGCAGCAATTTATGATAATAATTTTAATAAAATTGGTCGCAGCTTATGGCATTTAGAAATTCTTGATATTGAAAATATGCCAAGTATAAATAGAGAAATGAATGTAAACGTAGGAATAATTACTACACCTGGTACTGCAGCTCAATATGCTGCTGATAAAATGTTTGAAAGCGGTGTAAAAGTAATTATGAATTTTGCTCCAGCTCGAATTAATGTACCGGAAAATGTAACAGTGCGAAATGTTGATTTAACGCAAGAACTTCAAATCCTTTGTTATTATATGCCGAAAGAAGAAATAGTCGAAATTAAATAATGGTTTCACATCTTTAAACTATTGAGTCTGCAGATTCCCTTGTTTGTTGTTCATAAATTCTTGCAAATAAGCCGTTTTGCATCAATAACTCATTTGGTGTGCCGAATTGAGTTAACCTGCCATCTTCCAAGACTATAACTTTGTCACATTTAATGGCAGAAGAAATCCTATGTGTAACCATGAAACTGGTACGTCCCTGCAGAAGTTTTTGCAGAGTAACTCGTATTTTGGCTTCTGTTTCCGCATCTAATGCACTGGTAGTATCATCAAGCAGCAATACTGACGGACGGCTTATGAGACTTGCAGCAAGAGCAAGACGCTGCCTCTGACCACCACTAAGAGACATCCCGCGTTCTCCCACGATTGTTTGATATCCTTCTGGCAGTGTCATTACGAAATTATGTAAATCTGCGTCACGAGCAGCTCGTATAACTTCGTTATCGCTGGCATCTAATCTTGCGTATTTGATGTTTTCGGCAACTGAACCGCTAAAAATTACTGGTTCCTGCATGACTAAAGTTATTCTGTCGCGTAAGGATAACAATTTAATATCCAATACATCATGATTATCGATGGTAATAATGCCTTCTTGTGGATCATAAAAACGCATTAACAAGTATAATAACGAACTTTTCCCAGCACCACTGGGACCCATAATAGCCACTTTTTCGCCGGATTGAATATCAAATGAGATATTTTGTAAAGTGGGCATTAAATCACCTGGATATGTGAAAGTTACATTATGCAGACTGATTTCACCATGTGAGTCTTTTAATTCTATTGCGTCTTCTTTGTCTATTGCTTCAGGAGTAGCATCCATTAAATCAAAAACGCGCCTTAGTACCACACTAACTCTTGGCAGTTCCATGGTAATCAAGTCATTTAATGCCACTGCAGGGTCAAATAAACGCCGCGATAAACCAATGAACCAGAATATTGAACCAAGTGTCATTTCACCATTTCTAAACGATTGTAGTCCAAAATAGATAAAAAGGAAAACTGCTGCACTATTTACTGTTACTGCAAGAATATTTTGTATGGTTCCCAACCGAACGATGTGCATCATCAAGCGAGCAAGATTATTTGCTCCTTCGGTAAATAAACGTATCTCAGTGCGTTCTCTGCCAAAAACTTTAATCGTTTTAATTGCCGATACTTTTTCTTCTACTTTATTGTATAAAGACGTATTTGCACGTCTTGCAGTAATATTGCCATCACGAATCTTTGGACGGAAATGCTTAAAATTAAAAACATAGAATGGCACAATTATTAAAGTGAATAAAGCGAGTTTCCAATTTAAAATGCTTAATACTGTAACTCCAATAATTATAGTCATTGCCTGGTTAACAAAATTAACAGCTAAACCTCCAACACTTTGTTGAATTGTAGAAACATCATCAAGAACAACAGATAATAATCTTCCGGTTTGAGTTTGATCAAAAAAAGATAGTGGTAAAAATTGCAAACGAGTATGAAGTTCTTTACGCAGATTGAATACCACATGCTGGCCAATTAAAGTTATATTAAACGTAGACAACCATGATGCACCTACAACAATTAAATGAAAAGAACAGTTGCCAAGAAAAAGGTAAATTACCCATATAAGATGTTTGTGCAGTTCTGCTGGTGGTACAGTCATTCCACCTTCTTTTATCATTAAAATATTATCCACAACTAACTTCGCCATGAATCCCCAGACAACACCTTCCTGAGACATGATTAGTGATAACAGTATTGCTGCCAATAGTTTGAATCGCATGGGGTAGATGTATTCATGCCATAACCGTTTAAAATGAGTTAATTCTGCAACTGTTCTGGGTTCCTTATCACGAAATTCTTCCATTAACATTTCTAATTTACGAGCCTGCAGGGAACTCTTCTTTTCTTTAACTGCCATTTGCTGTTCCCTCCTTTCCTTTTAGCTCGTTATATAATTTTTTATATGCCCCATCTTCTATTGCCATTAACTCATCATGGCTTCCTATTTCACAAATTTTACCATTATCTATAACGATTATTTGATCAGCTTCAACGATAGTACTTAAACGGTGTGCGACAACAATACTGGTTCGTCCGTGCAATATCTGTCTCATAGCTATTTGCAGTGCAGATTCCGATTCAGAATCTAATGATGAAGTTGCCTCATCTAAAATTAAGATTGTCGGTTTGCATAAAATAGCTCTGGCAATTGCTATTCGTTGTTTTTGCCCAACTGATAGTTTCGCACCTTCTTTACCTAAAATGGTGTAATATCCATCTGGTAATGTAATTATATAATCATGTATCTGTGCTGCTGTAGCTGCTTCTATAACCATTTCAAGTGTCGCATCAGGTACAGCGTACGAGATGTTGTCAAAAATGGTACCTTCAAAGACTACTGGTTCCTGTGGAACTACCCCGGTATGTCGACGTAATGAACGTAATGTGATATTACGTATATCATGCCCGTCTATTTCAATAGAACCATCTTGAATATCCCACATCCGCAATATCAAGCTGGTGATTGTCGTTTTCCCGCATCCGGTATGTCCTACTAATGCTGTCATTTTTCCTGCAGGAATGTGCATAGAAAGATTATCGAAAAGTTTTTCTTTTCCAGTATAGCTGAAATCAATTGCTGATATTCTTATATCACCAGATACATTCGGTAAATCATAAGCATCAGGCTTATCTATTACATCCAAATTTTCTATGTTTAATTTTATCAGCCTGTCTAAACTTACCAATGCTTGTGTTATTTGTCCTGCAATTGTTGTTAAGTTAATAGCTGGCCATGTTGCCATCCATAAATAGTTGTCTACCATTACTAAATCGCCATAAGTGGTGTGGTGGCCTAACAAACGCATTGAATAGTTTTTAAGCAGTATAAAAGTTGCCGATAAAGAAAATACTAAAGTTGAACCTATACCACCGATAATACGTGAAGCAGCATTAAGAGAAACTGATAGCATTTGTGTTCTTAAACCATATTCTAACGCGCGGTCGGCTGATGCTAAAAATTCATTCGTTTCATCTCGTTCTCGGCAGTAGGTTTTAACTAATCTTACACCAGCTAATCTTTCTTGCAATCTTCCTGTTACCGAATCCATAATTTCTCGTAATTCCAGGTTTGCCTGGCGGATTTGATTTGAAAATCTTAGATAACTCAGGATGTATATAATTAACATAACAATAACTATTGCACCCAGATATGGATTGATAATAAACACCATTGCGAGATTAAATATTAATGCAACTCCACTACTTAAAATAGTAAGAGTTTCACCTGTAATCATTGTTTGGACAATGCCAACATCAGTCATCAGGTGATTCATTAACATGCCGGTTCCATGTTCACTGTGAAACCGCATACTTAATGATAAAATATGCCTGTATAATGACGTGCGCATATCTACAACGAGTTTTTGTCCTATTGAAGCAACCATAATTCGGTGAAAACCTGCCATAACAGCAGAAAGAAGCGGGATACCAGCAACCAGCATTGCTCCTGCAGCAAGAAGTTTCCAATCAGGTGGCCCAATTACATTGTCAATAAGGAATTTCCAGGTTAATGGGGGGAGCAATCCTACAATAGTTGTACCGACAGTCATTATCAGTACAACTGTTAACCGCCCACGATGCGGGCGCGCTAATTCGAGTATATATTGCAGACGTGTCATTTTATCAAAGTAGTCACTTGACTGCGGCAAGAATAGCATAGTGAGATATCATATTCAACCCATTTATCGAGATATTTTAAGAATATTTCAAAATAATGTGTAAACGAGCGTGGATTGTGGAATATATACATTGTAAGGTTGAAAAGCAACCTACAATAAATAAGCTGATGGGGATAACCCCGCCAGAAAGGAGGGATTAATTAAAACGACACCCGACATTCTGAGGCCCACGCAAAAGGCGTTTAAGCTATAAAGCTGAGCAAGAAAAAAGTCCGATTAATAAGTAGTAGGAAAGTTAAACAGGTACAAAACCTGTAATGCTCAACAAAACGTCAAACTCGTGGGGGCGCATCAAAGGTTTATGCGTCAAAAGGCTAATTTGGAAAATTAAATAAAAGCGGTGGTTCAACATAATGAACCACCGCAGTTTTTTTGATATAACAGTATTAAATTACTTTGCTGCTTCGCTGATACAATATAATTTACTTTGAGTTTTAGGAGTTGTGCGAATATATAAGTTTTTGCCATCTGCAACTGGGGTAGTACGGTAAGGTTCAAATTGTATTGCAGATATTTCTTTATATTCGATGCCAGACTCGATAACTACAGCCTTACCATTGTCGCTGCTAATGATGATATTTTTGCCAGCTAATATTGGTGATGGGTATACTGTAGAGCCAATATTTAGTTTTTTCTCGTAATATTTTTCACCTGTAGTGCCATTTAATACTGTAAGTGTTCCATTTGCATTAACAATATATAAATTGCCATCAACTAATAATGGTGAGGCATAATATCTATCTTTTGCAACAATAGTTCGCCATAATTTCTTTGCAACCCATTTTTTATCAGCGTCAATGCTAATGTCAAATGCAGCAGATGCGTCATTTGACGCATAATAAATAACATTCTTTATAACTAAAGGTGAGCCAAAATCTAAACTAAAACCTGTTGATACTAAAGTTTTACCATCAACAGGATTAATGATATCGCCGTTATCTGTAACCGCTGCTGTTACGCCATCAACAGTAATAGGTAATATTGAACCCCAGTTGTGGTTTCGGCTTGTTTTCCAGAGTATTTCGCCATCTTTTGTATTTAAACCATAAGTATTTCTTTCGTAATGAACTAACATTACACCGTTTACTACCAGTGGTGAACAGCTTTGTCCCCAGCCATGCGTTGACTTTTCAACGAACTTGATCCATGCTCTTTTGCCATCTAAATTATAAGCTGCGTTAATGCCATACCCATAACAAACATAAATCTTTTCTCCATCAAAGAAAGGTGTATTGCTGCTGTAACCATTTACTTCATGGGTTGGAGGCATTTGCATTTTTTTGCTTAGCATTTTATCTGCTATTGTATTTTTTTCGGTCAAACTATCATTATTAGTTTTTAGATCAGTTTCAAGAGCAGTTATAGCCTGCTGATCAGGAGCATCTTGTTTTTTAGCATCTTTAATTTTACGGTCTAACTGTTTTCCATTTTTTGTTAATTGATTTATCTCATCAGTTAATTTTTTATATGCATCACTTTCATTTTTTAGCTGTTCTTGTTCAACAGGTGTCATTGTTTCATAATAGTTATTTTTTACTTGCCACTGAATTTCACCTTTGTTATTCAGGCAAATTAAGGTGTCTGGTTCTGCGCAGACAAAGATTTTATCTTTAACAATCAATGGACAGGCATTGCTCCAAGCAGGCAGGTCAGTTTGCCAAGAGATGTTTTTGTCTTTGCTCCATTCAGTAGGCACATTTGCATTTGGATACAAACTGGTGCCGTCCATTCGGAAGCCTACAGAAAATACCGTTAAAACGGCAAAAAATGAAAAAAGGGATAGATATTTCATAGAAACTCCAAAGATTTTAATATATAATACACTTTAGAAGGCAGAAAGTTACGTTATATTGCCATATTTGTATTAATTGAGGTTGAATCAATGAAAGTAAAAGATTTTATTAAGATTGTTGATAATTTTGCCCCCTTTAATTTATCGGAAAGTTGGGATAATACCGGATTATTAATTGGTGATAAAAACACTGAAGTAACAGGCGTAATCACATCATTAGATGTCACAGATACAGTTATTGATTGCGCTATTGAAAATAATGCCAATTTGATAATTGCGCATCATCCTTTATTATTTTCTCCTCAAAAGATGATAACTGAAGACATCGGAGTAGGCAGTTTGATGATTAAGTTAATAAAGAATGAAATAAGCTTAATTGCTGCTCATACGAATCTTGATAAAGCACCAAATGGGTTAAATCAATATTTAGCCGAAAGAATTGGATTAACTCAAATAAAGCCTTTGATAACACATTCATCAACACCTTATGTAAAAATAGTCATCTTTGTTCCAAAGGATCATTATGAAAATGTCCGGAATGCTATTTGCAATGCTGGCGCGGGTTATATAGGAAAATATTCATCTTGTACTTTTTCATCAAATGGAGAAGGCACTTTTACCCCAGAAACTGGTACTAATCCATATATAGGCAAGTCCGGCCAAATGGAAATGGTTGAAGAAATTAGATTAGAAACAATAGCTGTTCGTACTGATGTAGGGAATATTATTGCGGAAATGAAAAAAGTTCATCCTTATGAAGAAGTTGCTTACGATATTATTCCTCTTGAAAATAAGAAAATAAACGGGGGATTAGGCAGAATTGGAGTCTTAGCTGAAGATATAAAATTAATTGATTTCGCTGATATATTATCAAATATTTTAAATTATAAAGTATCTGTGTGTGGGAATAAAGATAAAGTAATTAAGAAAATAGCATTATGTACTGGCTCTGGCAGCGACTTGTGGGAAAGCGCATATAAGGCTGGTGCTGATGTATATATTACCGGTGAAGTCAAGCATCATCATTATCTTTTTGCACAGAAAGCTGGGGTAGCTCTCATTGACGCAGGCCATTTTGCCACAGAAATCTTTGCTTCTACAATATTTCATGATGAAATATTAAAAATACCTGTTGACGTGCCAATTATCATTGCAGATGAAACATTGCCAATTTGGTAAAAAATATATTTTACAATGGAACATTGTAACGTTTATTTATGTCATTACGTATATATACCAGCTAACTAAATGTTTTCGTTATGTAACTGCTGTCCTAACAGATATGAAAATATATAGCAGTAAAGGCTGGTATAAAATTCTATTCAATTGCGGTAAGAAATGAATTCGGACGAAGAATTGATGAATATGGTGGCTGGCGGTGACCTTAAAGCATTAGAAATGCTTATGGAAAGGTACCGTAAGTCACTGTTTTCTTTTTTATTCAGAATAATGCAAAATACAGCCACTGCAGAAGATATTGCCCAGGATACATTTTTAAGGATATATGACAGCAGAAAGAAATATAAAAACGGGATGATATTTCGCAATTGGCTATTTACTATCGGTCACAACCTTGCTATTGATGAATTGCGAAAATCAAGTAAAGTAATATTTGAATCTGATGAAGTTATTACATTATTACAATCTCCAGATATATCTGCAACAGACAATATCGTGGCGGAGATTGTAAAAAAAGCTATCGGGAAACTTCCTACCATGCAACAGTCAGTAATTTTATTGAGAGAATATGAAGGATTTAATTATCATGAAATTGCTGGAATAACTGGTATCTCTGAAGAGGCTGCACGGGTTAATTGCCACCGTGCAAAAGTTGCGTTAAAAAAAATGCTTGCGGAGTTGATGTAACGAAATCTACGGCTTAATCGTAAATATGAAAGGAAGGTAGAAAAATGAAAAACATAATATTTCTTTTAATATTAATTACCTCGTCATTGAGTTTGCTTGCTGATGGCATGTTATTACAGCCAAGGCCAGAGTTGCCTGCCTTCAGCGTTACATATCACACTGTTGACGTAAATATTGACCGGCAGATTGCCAAAACAGAAATTGACCAGGTATTTCATAATGAATCAAACATACAGACAGAAGGAACGTATATGTTTCCAATTGATGATAATAAAACTATATCGAAATTTATCATGTATGCAGGAAATGAAGAACTGAAAAATAGAATCCTTGAAAAGGATGAAGCAGCAAAAATATATAATAACATCGTTCGCCAGCGTAAAGACCCGGCACTTTTGCAATGGATTAATAAGCGAATGATACAGGCAAGAGTTTTCCCTATTGAACCTAATGGAGATAAACGAATAAAATTAGGCTATCAGGAAGCGCTGACAGCGCAAAATAATGTGATTAAATATGTTTATCCAATGAAAACAGAAATGATTTCATCAAAACCACTGTCGAAATGCACTGTTAGAGTAAATATAATCAGTGATAAACCGTTAATTAATATATATTCTCCAACCCATAAAATATCAGTCAAACGTATAGATGATTATCATGCTGAAGTAGCATATTTCGAAGAAAATGTGCTGCCGGATCAGGATTTTGTATTTTATTATTCATTCAGCACATTAAACATAGGCGCTGATTTATTGGCATATACAGAAGCCGGTACAAAGGATGGTTATTTTATCATGATGGTTGCCCCGCAATTTAATATTCCGCAAACTGAAGTGCAGCCAAAGGATACTATATTTGTACTTGATACCAGCGGCAGTATGTCTGGTGACAAAATTAACCAGGCAAAATCTGCACTAAAATATTGTTTGAAAAAGATAAATAAAAAAGACAGGTTTAGTATTATTTCATTCAGTAATGATGTTAAAAATTGGAATAAAGAATTAAAACCAGCGGATAATGACAATATTGCTGATGCAATAAAGTATATAGATGATTTAAATGCTACCGGTGGAACCAATATTGATGAAGCATTAAAGACTGCATTATCAATGCTTAATGACAGTAATGGGGTGGGGGAAAGGTTAAAGAATGTAATCTTTATCACTGATGGTCAACCTACAGTAGGTGAACAAAACATTGATACTCTTCTTGCTCATGCTGCAAATTGGAATAAAAATAATACAAGTATTTATGATTTTGGAGTTGGTGCAGATTACAATGCGCCATTTCTCGATAAATTAGCTGATGAAAATAATGGTATCGCTGACAATGTGCTGCCCAAGGAAGATTTGGAGAAGAAAGTCGGTGAATTTTATAACAGTATATCTGCCCCTGTCTTTACTAATATTACTGCCGATTGGGGTACTGCCAAAGTATTTGACGTATATCCTGAGAAGATTCCAAATATCTATAGAGGATCGCAAATATTGATAACTGGCAGATATAAAGCAGATAACAATTTAAACTCTACTTTAACTTTAAAAGGATTATTAGCTGGTAAAAGCAATGATTTCAAATATAATGTTAATTGGCCTGCAGCAGCATACGATGACGAGAATATTCCGAAGTTATGGGCAACGCGTAAAGTCGGCAGTCTCGAAAATCAATTACGTTTAAAAGGTGTTAATAAAGAAATATTAAATGAACTGATAGAGCTTTCAAAAAAATATGGTATTATTTCTCAATACACATCATTTTTGATTGATATTGATAATACTTCACCAACACCTCAAAATAAACTTTTCATGAAAAAACCTGATCAGCTTGAAGAAGCCTATAGAAGAATAGGGGACAAAACTCAAATATTTTCTGGTGCTCCTGCCGTTAGCCAGTCCGTGAATGGCAAGGCTTATAACAACGCTTCACAAGTGACAAGTAAACAAAAAATTATGAATGACAGGGGTGATATGGAAACATTTGGTCAAATGCGCAATGTATCACAACGATCATTTGTACAAAACGGTAAGCAATGGATAGACGTAAATTATCAGAATCAAAAGAATGTTATAAAAGTTAAGTCATTCTCGCCGGCATATTTTCAGTTGGCAAATGCTCATCCGCAGATGTCGCAATACCTAAGTATGGGGAATGACGTTATTATCTCATTGAAGGACACTGCAATTCAAACTGGAGATGATGGCAGAGAAAAGGAGTTCACTCCCGCAGAATTGAAGCCATTAGTAGATAAAATGAATGCAGAATTTATTACGATAAATAAGCCGGCTAACCATGCCAGTTTGATTAATATTAAAAAAGGAAATATCTTGATTTGGCCTATAATATGTGTAATTGCGATTGGTTTATTATTCATTCGTCGTAAAAAGGTAACAGCATGAAAAATTCGTTGAATGACGAGTTTGAAAATAAAGAAATAATATCTGAAGAAGATGTATTACTAAACGGTTTATTACAGCAATGGAAAGTAGCAGATTCGGGTAATGAGATTTCAAAATCTGTAATAAACCGTCTTAATCGCCGCCGCGTTGTATATAAATATTCTATTTGGGGAAGTGCTGCCGCAAGTATCGCCGCCATTTTATTTATTACCTTTATGCCCACTAAACAGGTTGATGTTGTTCAATTAAATAATTCAGCAAGTAAGCAATATTCCATAACAGAACAAAAACCAGTAGAAACAATGATTAAAGCTAAAACTGATTTTGGCTCTAAAAAACAAAAGATACCAATGCAATCAATAGCGGTAAACTCCGCAAAACCTGCTGGTATGCCAGCTATTGTAGCCATTGATAAAACAAATGTTAACGAAATTGCATTAAGCGCACTAACAGAAACTCCAGTTTCGACTGTAGAACTAATTGACAATAAAGTAGAAGTAGCATCAGTAGCGGTGCTTAATTCAATAACGGAGACCGAATGATGAAGAAGATCATAATATTTTTAGCATTAATTATTTGTTATAACGCTTTTTCAACCCCGATGTTGTATGTTGTAAATTCATTCTCAGATAACATTTCAGTTATTGATACTATGAAAAATCAAGTTGTTACAGAAATAAATTGCTCAGTACCAGTTTATCGAATGATAATTGATAAAGATGGCAAATATGGCTACATAACATCTGCGACGACAGAAAATAAATCACAAATGAATGGTCTTTTCAAAATTGATTTGAATAAAAATGTTATTACGCAAAAAATACCACTTGCACTATCCGCGATGTCTAATGTCCACTTATCTCCTGGAAGCAACTTCGCATTTGTTGTTACCGCCGGTCCTGCAGGGAAACGCAACGAAATTCGTGGTAAATTGCTGGTAATAGATTTGAAATCCAGTAAAGTCGTCGGCACCATCCTATTGGGTCTGAACCCTTTAGATAGTGTAATGACAAATGACAGCAAGAAAATCTTTACAACTGACTGGGGCAGCAAATCGGTTACAGTAGTTGATTTAATAAAAGGCAGAGTTGAAGATACCATACCATTAGGGAATTACCCGGCACGAACCATGGCGATTTCACCTGATGGCAAACAGATATACTTGCCATTGGAAGAAAGAGCGAGTTCATTACCTACCCAACAAAATTATAATATGCCGTTAAATAACATGCAGCAAACTCAGGCATCAATAAAACAAGAATATAATCTGGTTGTCATCAATGTGGACAAATTAAATATTGAGAAATACCACATTGATAATTTAACCCGGCCTATTGCAACCCTAATAAACAAAGATAAATTGTATATCCTTAATGTATCAGGAACTGCAAGTAAATTATTTGAAATTAAAATTCCAATAACAGATAAAATAGAACAGTCAGAAAAGATTATCCCGGTTGCGGTAAATATGACATTCAATCAATTTAATGATAATTTATACCTGATTGGCACTGATGGCGATAAAAAACAGGAAGCGGTAATACAAAAGAATTATAACTCGCAATCAAACACAGCGAATCAAATACCAAATACAATAAATAACCTGCAGCAATTAAATAAAACAGTCACCGTAATCGACCCGGATACCGGCAAAGTGATTAAGGTTATTACTGTCGGTGCTATGCCTGTTGATGGGGTTGTGAAGTAGTGAATAAATTATATATCTATATGATATTGAGTAGATTTGATAAAATAAATTGTGTGCTAATAGGAGTATTTTTCAATGTCATCAATAACAATTCAGTACAAAAATCAAATCGATGAGCATATCAAAGCTGTAAAAATGCTATATAAAAATACTTTGTTTTATTAGATTGACAAAATTATTGCAGCTATTATATTTATTTATGGTCTGTTTACTGTAATAATAATTGGTATTCACTGGTGGACAGTTTTATTAATTATATTAGCACCAGTGATATGGTTTGATTTGTTTCCAACGCATACTCTAAAGGTATTTATTTACTTCAAAACTAATCCTAAATTTAAAGATACTTTTAATCTTACTTTTCATGAAGATGGAATTAAATTTAAAACTAATATGATTGATTCAAATCTTGATTGGGCTTTATATTCGAAATTGCTTGAGGATAAAAATATAATTGTTTTAAAGTATAGTACCAACGATTATACAGTAATTCCCAAACGAGCATTCGCAAACGAAAATGATTTAATTGCATTTCTGGAATTATCTAAGCGGAAAATTGGCATCAATCAAGAAAATAAACAGTAATCTGATGAAAAATAATTATCATTTATCTCTCAATAACCAGACACCGATCAATCTTCGTACCATCCAATTTAATCGGTGTTTTGGCATTTATGCGTAAATCACACGCCACTGTTAATGTTCCATTATTCATAGCAATTTGTAATGCGATTGCTTCGTTTTCCTTGGCTTCTGAGTTGCCGATTTGAAGTGGTAGGCGTTTCATATCTTTTACTGCAGTTCTGTTACCGGATAAATCATATACGGTTGTAAATAACGTTGCCTGTGCTGTTCGTCGTCGTATCATCATAGGTACACGTTCATTTAGCGAATAGCCAATTCCTTTACCGGTGAAGATTGTTGACGTTGAATCTCCGTCGCACCATATTACATATTTTTTATCTTTATCAAACTGACCCGAGACTTTAAATTGTGTTGTTCCGGGTGCTGACTGTATATCTGTTATATGCTGGTAGCCACTTGTTTTCCCAAGTGTTTCTAATGGTGATAACTGCATATCAATTGAACAGCCGCCGCGTGCATGCATCACCCAATCGGTTTGCTGTTCTTTCTCTCCTATGACAAGGAAAAAATCAATCAGTATGTTATCTTTCAGAATTACAAAACGGCGCATTGTATTACCTGGATATGCGCCAGTACTTTCCATTAATGCGGCTGAATACTCTTTGTCAGTATGGAAATAAAGCATCTTGCCGGTATCAGGTTGCTGATTTTCTCCATTTAGCACTACAGTATTATGCGCAAGTGTCGTCCGGCACCAGGTTTCATATTCAGGAACGCTGTAGGTAATGCGACCAGGATCGAGTAATATTTCATTACCCATTGCATATAACACCAGATTTAATTTATCTGGATGGCCATGATGGTCGCCGTGTTGGCCGTAGTCTATCATAGCGCAGATTGCCTTTTCTCCCAAACCATCGCGTAATGCGGCAATCCCTATACTGCTGAGATTTGAACTGTTTAATTGTTCTGCTTTCTCGGTTGTTGCTTCACCGGTATATGGCAGAAATCGTTTATCTTTGAAGTATGAATATCCATAACGATAAAAGTCGCTCCAACTATATACTGATCCCGGGTCGCTATCGTGAAATACTGGAAATTGCCCATTTGGATAAGCCATTGAAATAGGACCAAGCCACATGCTCCTGAGCCGCTTATTATCCGCGAAGTTCCATCCAACTCGCGCACAGGAATCAAGAGTTTGAATAATTGCCAGCATCGCGTAACGCTGGTATGACATGGTTCCTTCATACCATAACCCGTCATCTGTTACTGATTCTTTCATTTGCCATAGAAATCCATGTGCACCATTAATACCCGCGTTTATCAATGATTTGTCGCCGATAGCAACCCCGACAGTAACATACGAGGCATTAAACCAAGTTTGATGATTATTTTTAGAACCAGCAAAAATTTGGAACTTCATCACATTTTCAACAGTTCTTTTCAAGAGATTCTGCTCGATATTATTACGCTGTTCGGCGGTAATATTAGGAGCGTCAGATATTAAATCATAAGCTTTAGCCAGAATGATAATAGTGTAGCTTTCATCAAGTAACTGTGCATACCGCCAACCACCTACGACTGCCAACAAACCACGACGACCCCAGCGGTCATGATGTTCCCAGGTTGGGTAAAGACGCGCCAACTCGCAAAGCGCTTTAATTACCGGTTCTGCGTATTTCACTTCTCCAGTAAGTGCATAGGTGAGTGCCAGTGTATAACAAGCATCATTAAGTTGGTCATTAAGGATTGTTCGATAAGAAGCCTGTGTGCGTTCATCGGTATATACAGCATGGCAAACCGGGCAAACATGACGTTCCAATGATTCAGGATTTAGACGCGCACCATCTTTGGGACAGGCATAATAAAAATACCAGTTCCCTTCAAGTGTGGGTACTGTAAGCCCTTGTTTCAATAAAATATCGGAACGTTCACGCAGGTGTGTGATTTCAGCAGAACGTTTTGCATCAGCTTTCCACGCATTAATTTCATCTGTAGTATATGCTAATCGAGGGTGGCTTTTAAATACAGGTTCCGGTAATTTGGATGCACAGTTAATCACTGTTGAAATAATGCAGAAGGAAATAAAAACAAAAATAATTCGTAAAATATTTGTCATGAATTATATTTATCTGTTTTTAAGGTGATTCCTGCTTGTTGAAGAATAAGGTAGGATTGATGTTTATATAATTATATGAAATAATGTGTGTTAGGTTATTTAACAGTTCTTTTACTTAGTGTCTTTAATGAATCAAGATTACCGTTAATTAATGCTTCTTTTTTAGCATGTGACCATCCTTTTAACTGACGCTCACGCATAATGGCTTTTAATTGGGTATCAAATGATTCTGAATAAACAAGCGTAACAGGACGTCTAATAAACGTGTATGCTGCTCCAAGAGTACCTTCATTATGCTCTTTTAATCTTGATTCTAAGTTTTGAGTAAAACCAACATAATATAAATTATCAGCACATAATAGAATATAGGTATAGAACATGAAGGATATATCCGGTTTGTAAAATGAATTATATCTGCTGACTATTACCAGCCCTTCGATTCGTTTAACTCACTCAGGGCACCATTCGACTTTATAAAATTTAAAACTTCACTTACTATTCAACTGGCCTGCCATGAGCGACCAAAGGGCGAAGCCCAAAGGAAGTCGAATGGTGGGCCGGGCAGGATTCGAACCTGCGACCAAGAGATTATGAGTCTCCTGCGCTAACCACTGCGCCACCGGCCCGTTGTGTTTGGTGAAGCAGGCATATTTTATCAATATATGAGATAGAAGTCAAGATGATTTTACTGTTTTTCTGGTATTTTTTCTCTATTGATATAATTGAGTCAAATTTGTATTTACACAAACAGCAATAACTGGCAGAATATCAACAGATTAATAACGAGGTAAAATTAAGAATGATTTATCGTGAGTTAGGCAAAACCGGCTTAAAAGTTTCACAATTGGGCTTTGGAGCTATGAGATTGCCGATGATGGATACCAGTGATAGTAAAAGGATTGTTAACCGCGAGTTGGCGATTCCTATGATTCACCGTGCATTTGAAGCAGGTGTTAATTACATTGATTCCGCGGTTGGATATTGTGATGGTGATAGTCAGAAAGCAGTAGGGGACGCTTTACAATCATGGGGACGTGAGAAAATTATTGTATCAACAAAAAACCATTACTATGGAACAGATGAAAAAGAGTGGTGGACCAACCTGGAAAATTCTTTGAAATTTTTAAAGACTGATTACATTGACATCTACAACCACCATGGTATGGGTTGGGATGCATATACAAACTGTATTGTTCCTCGCATAGGTGAATGGACTAAGAAGGCGAAAGAACAAGGTTTGATTCGTCACGTTTGCAATTCATTCCATGATAATAATGAAAATCTGAAAAAAATCGTTGATTCTGGCTACTCGTCAGTAATAACCCTCCAATATAATATGCTGGATCGTTCATTAGAAGAAGGAATTGGTTACGCCCATGAAAAAGGAGTAGGAATTATATGTATGGGACCAGTTGGTGGCGGAAGATTAGGAGCAACAAGTACGGTATTGGAGAATCTTGTTCCAGGAATTAAAAGAGTTCCTGAATTAGCTCTCAGATTTGTATTGAGCAATAAGAATATTTCATTGGCACTAAGCGGTATGAGCACTATGCAGCAGATTGAAGAAAATATCGTCACTGCTGCTGATGAGATAACGCTATCAGAAGAAGAGAACGCAGCAATTACTGCCCATGTTATAAATTTGAAAAAGATGGCTGATTTATATTGCAGCGGATGCCGGTACTGTATGCCTTGCCCTAATGGTGTTAATATTCCTGGAGTATTTGATATTTATAATCAAGCGAAAGTATATGGCTTATGGGATTTGGCTAAGCACCGTTATAATAATGATTTAGGACCAGAACATAAAAATGGGAAACGCGGCGATGAATGTACTGATTGCGGTGCTTGCGAGCCAAAATGTCCGCAAAACATTGAGATTCGACGGCAATTGGCAGAGGCTCATAAAGCATTAACAAAATAGTACCAAACTAAATATGGCAATAAAAAACGAGTACGGCAAATCATAATGCCATACTCGTTTAATTTTAAATTGCTTCTAATTACTTTGCTAAAAATCCAATAACTATGGTTGCAATAACAATTGATAAAATCCATGCCCGGGTAACAATAGCAGTTTCTTTCCATCCGCAAAGTTCAAGATGATGATGATATGGACTCATTTTAAAGACTCGTTTGCCGGTAGTCTTAAATGAAATTACTTGAATTATGACTGAAAACATTTCAACCATGAATATAAGACAGATAACTACCATCAATGCTTCAATTTTCAATATTATTGCTGCACCTGCGACAAGTGCTCCGATTGCCAGAGAACCGGTATCTCCCATGAATACCGCAGCCGGATTGCAATTAAATACCAGGAAAGCAAGGCAAGCCGCCGCAAGACATGCCATAATAATTGCGCTTGCTTCATTAGAAGGTGAATAGATTGCGGTTACAGCAACGAAAATAGGTGCAAGTGAACTAAATATAGTTGTACCAGCAGCCAGTCCATCCAGTCCATCAGTGAGATTTACTGCATTACTGAATGCGGTAATAAACAGTATTGCAAATATCCAATAAAACCATCCGAAATGTAATGTTGTGCCGAATATTGAAATATCAGTATTTAACCCACCCATCAGAAATTGGATACCGACTAAAAAAGCTGCCGAGAAGATAACTTGTAAAATTAGTTTTTCACGCGCCCGCAATCCCAACGAACGTCCCTGGTTAATTTTTTTCCAGTCATCTATTGAACCGATTACAGCATGAGCAATAAATATACCGGAAAGTAAAAGCGAGGGAATAGTAATAGCAGAATTACGAAGAATAGCAATTATTACCCCAATAACTACTGCAATAACAATAGCAATACCACCCATTGTTGGAGTTCCAGCTTTGTTTTTATGGGCATCAGGTCCTTCCTCGCGTATACGCTGACCGTATTTTCTTTTTTGGAGAAATTTAATTAAAGAAGGTAAGAATAGCAGCGCAACAACAAAAGTTGTCACTGCTGGTATTAGCAGTGTTAAGATGTAATTATGCATTTTATGGTACCTGTGCTGTGAATAAAGTGTGACTTGACCAGAAATATTATAGCAGTAAAACGGTATTTACAACAAATGATATAGATAAATATTAAAAAAATGGAAGTCGGTCGATAAGCCGGATTTTGTCGCGAGTGATTATCTATCTGCGATGTATGTTGCCATACACCTGAAGCGAGACACCCGGATGTCTGGCGACGGGCCGTCGCGTCCCGATTTAACGGGGCATCCCTATCGTCCCTTGCTCTGCGTGGGGTTTACCAGGCCGATATGTCACCATACCGCCGGTGCGCTCTTACCGCACCGTTTCACCCTTACTCATTGCTGAGCGGTTTAATTTCTGTTGCACTTTCCGTCGGATCACCCCGCCTTGCCATTAACAAGCACGCTGCCCTATAGAGTCCGGACTTTCCTCCCCATTTTCATGAGGCAACCACTTAACCGACTTCCGATATATTATACATTTTTATATGAATATTTACGACAGGTGAATTTTATCAATGACATTTTTCTGTAGAAGTATTAAAATAATGCTGATATGGCTACATTTACAATTTATAATATTCTTGAAGCAATAGATGGTCGTTGGTTAATTAAAGGGACAACTGATAAATTTACAGGTATTTCTACTGATTCACGCAAAGTAAAACCCGGGGATTTATTTATTGCCATTAAAGGTGATAACTTTGACGGGCATCAATATTTAGATAAAGCAAAAAGCGCAGGTGCTGCCGGGGCAGTTATATGTACCAGTATTGACGGTGTAAATCATAAAGTAAATGAACCAAAGCAAGGTGATTGGAATCTGATAGAAGTAATTGACACTGTCTACGCCTACGGTAGAATTGCCCGTTTTCATCGCAGAAAATATAAAATTCCAGTTGTTGCCATAACAGGAAGTGCCGGGAAAACAACTACAAAAGAATTAACTGCCGCTGTATTAAGTATTAAATACAATACATTAAAAACTGAAGCAAATTTTAATAATGAAATTGGTTTGCCATTAACATTGTTAAAATTATCTGATGAATATAAAGCCGCAGTTATTGAAATGGGTATGCGGGGCAGGGGACAAATTGGATATTTGACATCCATTACTCGTCCTACGATTGGTGTTATTACTAATGTAGGTATGACACACATGGAATTGCTGGGTTCACAAGACGCAATCGCACATGCCAAAGCTGAACTGTTGGATGAAATGCCAAAATCTTCTTTATCTATTTTACCATTCGATGATATGTATTTCCCCATGTTATGCGAACATGCCAAAGGAGATATATTCACATTTGGAATGCATCCACACAGCGACATAAAGGCAGAAAATATTGAAATTATGCCTGGCGGATGCGCATCATTTGATTTGAAAGTTAATTTCGCGTCTTGTAAAGTTAAATTATCAGTTCCAGGAAGGCATCAGGTTAATAATGCATTAGCTGCTGCGGCGGTTGGATTCAATGCGGGGATATCTTTAGAAGAAATCGCTGAAGGTTTGGCAATTTATCATGGGGAAAAAGGCCGGATGCAGGTATTTACAAGTGAAGACGGTTATATGGTCGTTGATGATACCTATAATGCAAATCCCGCTGCTATGCAGGCAACATTGGAGTTTTTGGCAGAATGTCCGGGTAATAAGAAAATAGCTGTAATTGCAGATATGCGTGAATTAGGCGGCATGGAGAAAGAAATCCATCGTGAAATAGGTGAGTTAGCGGCGTCGTTAAAAATTGATGTGGTAATTGCAACGGGAGAATTGGGAAGAGAATATGTCAGAGGTGCTGGTGAAAACATCGCATGCTGGCAGCCTGACCATGATGCAGTTATTGAAGCAGTAAGAAAAATAGCTGCATCTGGAGATATTATACTGGTAAAAGGCAGTCGTGCAATGCAAATGGAGAAAGTTGTAAACGGAATATTGTAATATGCAAGACGCATTTATTTGCGCCTTGCGTATTTAAAAATTATTCACCTGTTATAATTTTTAATATTTGATTAAAATCTGTGCACATATTATTTAGAAGCGGTCGATAACCGCTTGCATTAATATTGCCGCCTTCAATGCCTATACAAGCAAATCCTGCTAACCTTACCGACATTACTCCGGCACCTGAATCTTCAATACCTACAACTTTATGTTTACGCGCCGGATCAATACCTAATCCTACACGTGCTGTTTCAGCATATAACCATGGGTGAGGTTTCGGTGATAATTCACCTAAAGTTCCGGTTGATTCACGTCCGAATGCCTGTCCTGCAGTTATAATTGCATCATAAAATTCAAGTGGATTTCCCATATTAAGAGTGCGAAACGCTGCGACTATTTCTGGCCATGCTTTTTCATACAGTCCACTGGTGACTAAGCCAATTATTATTTTACGAGCCTTTAACTCTAATAAAAAATCTTTTAATCCCGGGGCCGGTTGAAACGATTCTGGATGACCGCGACCTTCTACAATTTCCTGCATTTCTTCCCGTACTATTTTAAAATAGATTTCTCTTGCTTCTTCAACAGTATTCTTCTGTGCATATTTCTTAATACAATATTGCAAATGTTCAGAAACTGAATGACCAGCGACATGTGGTTCATCAACTTTTTCTAATTTAAAACAATCATCATGCAGCAATTTTGCTACTGTCTGTTCAATTGTCCACATCCAGAATGCTTCACTGTGAACACTGGTTCCGTCCAGATCCATTAATACAACCTCAGCCGGTGCTTCAAATTTCGCCGCATGTAATGGATAAATAGCGGGATATCCCATTGCGGATTTGACATATACTAATGTTTTATTTGAAAAAATAATAAATTCAGCTTTTCTGTCGCGTGGAGTTACTATTCTTTTAACACCATCTATGCCTACCTGAAAAATACCGTCACCGCCGACATTTAAATCCATTAAATCGTGCTGTTGTTCAGCTTTTATTATACCTAAACCGGGTATTAAATCTATAGTCATTTTTTCTCCAATTTATTGAGTTGGTCTAATTTATTTTTAGCTATTGAAGTATATTGCGAACCAGGATAATGTTCAATTAATTTAATTAAAGCCTTTTTAGAGTTTTCTATATCATGATTTTTATAATATACAGCAGCTAATCTTAGAAGTGCATTGTCTGCCACATCTGACTGAGGATGAGCTTTTAATAGGTTAATATATCCATTGATAGCCGCATCTATGTGATTATTTTTATCCATGACTGTTGCCATCATCATCTGCTCACGCACAGGCAATATATATTCAGGATCTATTCTCATAATATTTTCATATGCTAAAGCAGCTTTATCAAAATCTTCTCTTTTCAAGAATAGTGGCAATGAAAACACGTAATCATCCATGGCAAGTTCATGATTTCCTCGCATCATATTTAATCCAGCACGGGCTTCATGTAATTCAGGGTCATCTGGTATTTCTTTTATTAACTTATTGATATCATCCATAGTCTTCCATTTATCACCGGTTCCAGAGGTTAATTTCTCAGTATCTTCTAAAGCAAACTCCTTACGGGCATCTTGTTTGCCTTCGATTAGATGTGCTGCCAATAGACCAAGGAGAAATCCGCCGACATGTGCCCAGTGTGCAACCGAATCACCGCTATTTATTGACATTACACCTACAATTATTTCTCTTATTCCAAAATAAGCACAGTATGCCCACATTGGAAACCAGAATCGCCACCAGAATAACGGGAAAATAGCAATTAATGGTATTGTTAATAACTTTGTGCGAAAATATCGGATCATTGCAAAACCTGCAATTCCAGATATTGCTCCAGATGCTCCAATTAAAGGTATATCTAAATTACCACCAGATATTTTCGTAATAATACTATATAACATTACAGCCGAAATACCAGTTGCGAAATAAAGAAGGGTGAACATCAATGACCCAATTCCAGCTTCAAGGATAGTACCTATAACCCAGAACATTAACATATTTCCACCGAGATGACTGATACTTCCGTGTAAAAACATAGATGTGAATACAGTTAAAACAGATGGGTTAGAATTAACGAAACCATATTTAAGCGAAATTTGATCAACTGCGGATTCAGACATCGTTTGCATATTCATAAAAATAAATATGTTGATGAATATAATTGCGTAAGTAACGTAGGGTACTTTTTTAACAGGCTTATCTGTAAGAATCGGTAATGGCTGTATTAAACCTAATAACTCAATTAAGAAATCCAAGGGTTTAGTTCCTATTATAAAAATTATTTAGTTTTTATAAATACTCTTTCATTTTTGATTGAAAATATAGTATTATTTTCTTGTTACATTTTACTTTTGTTTTTCAATTTCTGCAACGCCTTAAAGGATAAATATGTCAAAATATTATATACATGGTTTAACAGTTGTCACAATGGATACAGACAATACGATTATTACTGATGCTGTAATAATAACAAATAACGATAAAATAGATTTTGTTGGCGAAAAGAAAGATGCGCCAATTCCAAAAAATGATGATATTGTTATAGATTGTACAGGAAAAGTAGCCATTCCCGGCCTGGTTAACAACCATACTCATTTAGCGATGACACTTTTTCGAGGAGCTGCTGACGATCTTCCGTTAATGACATGGCTGCAGGAAAAAATTTGGCCTATAGAACCATTGATGACAACAGATGATGTTTACAATGCTTCAATGCTTGGAATAGCCGAGATGATCAGGCATGGAGTAACTACTTTTACTGATATGTATTGGCATACTGAAACTGTAGCAAGTGCGGTGAAAAATAGTGGAATTAGAGCCACTTTATCTGGTGTAGTAATAGGTATATCGCCGGATGCTGAAAAGATATGGTCTATAAGCAGAGATTTTGTAAAAGCTGTAATAGCTGAAAACCATCCGCGAATAAAATGTATGTATGGACCACACGCTCCATATACTGTGCTTCCAAATTTCATGGAACGAGTAATTGATGCGGCTCTTGAGGATAAAGTTGGTATTCACACTCATTTGTCAGAAACTGTATTTGAGGTCAAAGAAAGCATGCGAAATTATGGGAAACGTCCGATAACACTTATGAAAGATATTGGGTTGTTTAGTGTGCCCGTGGTTGCTGCACATGTTGTGCATCCTGATGATGAAGAGATTGAAATATTAGCTGATACCAAGGTATCTGTTGCGCATTGCCCATCAAGCAACATGAAATTAGCTTCCGGGATTGCGCCTGTTGCGAAGATGGCATCTGCTGGTGTAAATATAACACTCGGTACTGACGGGGCTGGCAGCAACAATCGTCTTGATGTTTTAAATGAAGCACGCATGGCAGCATTATTGGCAAAAGTCGGTGGGGATGCAACTGCGGTGCCGGCAACTCAGGCATTACGAATGGCGACAGTAAATGGCGCCAAGGCATCCGGTTGGGAAAATGCTGGTACATTAACAGTTGGTGCATTGGCAGATATAGCCATATTTAACTTTAATAAACCACATCTTCAGCCAGACGGATGCAGACATATTTCTCACTTAATATATTCTGCTACCGGTCAGGATGCTGATACAGTGATGATTAATGGTAAAATAGTTTTACAAGACAATAAATTTATTAATATGGATCTACCAGAAATCTATGCTAAGGTTGAAGAATCTGCTCATAGATTATTTAAATGAGGTAAAAATGAAACTCGCTTACAGTACTCTTGCTTGTCCTGAATGGAACATTGAAAAAATTCTAACTTCCGGGTCAGAGAACGGTTATACCGGAATTGAGTTCCGTGGCTTAGGTCCTGAAATAGACCTAACAAAATCAAATGCTTTTTCCACGCCTCAAAGCTGTAAAAAAACACTTAATTTAGTGGAGAATGCAGGATTAAAAACAGCTTGCATATCAACATCTATGCAAATTGTAGCAAAAGCTCAAACAACTGAGGATTTCATATCATCGGTTAATGATGGTCAAAAAAATATTGAAATCGCTTCAGATATGCAAGCACCAGTCATTCGCGTATTCTGTGGTAATATTCCTGATAATGTTTCGCAAGAAGAAGCTATAAAAAATGGTGCACGATTGCTTAATATTTTAGGTGATTATGCTGAAGAAAATGGTGTGAAAATTGCAGTTGAAACGCATGATGCATTTATGAGTGCAGTCATGTTATCTAAAATTATAAATGCTGCAAACCATAGTGCAGTTGGTGCTTTATGGGATGTTCATCACCCTTATAGATTTTGTAATGAATCACCGGAATTTACTATGAAAAATATTGGCAGGCAAGTTATCCATACGCATTTTAAAGATTCAATCGGAAATGCAGAAAATTACACATATAAATTACTTGGGGAAGGTGATATCCCAAATATCCAGGCAATAAAATTACTGCATCAATCCGGCTATGATGGCTACTATACTTTAGAATGGGAAAAACGCTGGCATCCTGAACTCGTAGATGCTGATGTAACTATTCCTCAATATGCTG
This sequence comes from uncultured bacterium, assembly GCA_964638715.1. Taxonomy (GTDB): domain Bacteria; phylum Armatimonadota; class Hebobacteria; order CAIYQO01; family CAIYQO01; genus JBAXQQ01. Next base: position 132,663 of record CAZWZF010000003.1, read on the forward strand.
ATAAAATGCGTGAATATGCTAATGACTTACAAATAAATTCGTAATAATAACGCGCAAAATAATGAAAGATCGGCGGCTAAATGCGACAATGAAGAGCCTTTTAGACCGTCGTTCTTTTTTACCACCTGTCTCCAATGCCATGATGCGATAGTTAACGATATCATTACTAATGGCAGCAATTGTATGGGTATAAAGAAATACATCACAATCACATGATAAATTGCGAACCAGCAATCATTTAATATGATTCTCGGATTGTCATTTCGCAGATAACCACGCCAAAAAGCTTCTTCCATAAATGGATTTATAAAAAATATGTATATCAGAAATAATAAGAATGAAATTCCGCCTAATCCAAGAGATGTAAGCTGGTTATTAAAGGCTGAATTGTCAGGAATGAGAATTGGCCAGAGATAATAAAGTGGTATGCCTGTGACCAGTCCTAATAAAATCTGAAAAATAAACGTCGATTTATTGTGTTGCTTTAAGGGATGACAACTATCATCACCATATATAGAAATGATGATAATTGCCGTAATAAAATATCCGCCAACAGCCAACCATGCATTATGAAAAATAACCAGCCCAATAAATGTTGTAAGAGCAGGAAATGCTGGTGATATTTTTTTGATAACATTTTTAACTAACATAGGAATCAACTATAACGCAGTCATCGCTATCTGCGGTGATAGTAAATGTGTCAATTGATGCCGGGACAAGAATTGTTTCGCCAAAATAAATATCATCAACACCATTTTTCCAGGTAATTTTAGCTTTGCCAGAAACGCAATTAATTATATGAAATGTTTTACCATTAGTAGCTATCTCTATATTAGATGATATATTGTATTGGTCAACTGTAAAATATTGGCAATGAGCGAGTGTCATACAGGTGTTATCACTTATGCTTCTTGATATTGGATAATCCATAGATGGTTCATAATCATTCCAATCTGATACTTCAAATGCTTCTTTTAAATGAAGTTCGCGCGGTTTTCCATCTAATCCAGTACGTCCCCAATCATAAAACCTGAATGTGGAATCGGAATTTTGTTGAATTTCCAGAATCATTACACCCTTTGTTATTGCATGAATTCTACCTGCTGGTATATAGATAGAATCACCGGCTTTTACTTTTATTCTATTCAGCAATTTACCCGGGTCGCCATTATTTAATTCATTGGTGAAATCTATCGCGGTAGTATTATTTGTTAAACCAGCAATTATTTCAGAGTTTTCTTCTGCCTGCATTATGTACCACATTTCTGTTTTGCCAGGTTCACCATTATATTTCATACCATATTCATCATCAGGATGTACTTGGACAGATAATGAGTCGCCTGCGTCAATATATTTAACCATTAATGGAAATCTATTGCCTGGTGCTGGTTTAGGTAGAGTACCAAGTAAATTTATACCATCTCTTGCAATTATATCGCGAATATTCATACCAGCATCTGTGCCATTTGTTATGATGCTTATGCCGCGTTTATGGTCGCATAGCTCCCAGGATTCACCTAAGTTACCATCATTTTCAGGTTTACGTCCAAGTATTTCTTTAAACTTGCTGCCACCCCAGACTAATTCCATGTAAACCGGTTTTAACTTGTATGGATAAGACATTTTTCTACCACCTTTCTTGTTTGGTCTAAATTTAGCAGATTTTCGCAGGAAGGTATATAATATATTCAGGTCGTATAATAATATTATGGGTGAATTAACTACATTTGGCAGAACAATAGCATTATGTGTAATCAGCTTTTTTCTGATAGGATTTTTGCACGCCTCTCCTTTATTATACTTAGTAGCTTTTTTCTGTATCTTTATCTTATTTGCTTGCAGTTTTATTGCCAATAGAATGTTAAAAGGTTTAGGTGCAACCCGTGATTTAAATGCAGATACGGTATTCAGCGGTGATCCACTTGAAGCAGAAGTTTCATTAACTCAAACAAAAAAACGATGGAGACTGATGGAAGTTATAGATTCTTCATTAAATTTAGTAAATGATAAAGTAACTCAGCGAAAATTAAGCGTAGTAATAGAAGGTGATTCTGGAAATGTTGTAGCCGGTGGTATTAAAAGTAATATGATATCTCCAACCGGTGATAATTCACCATTAGTAATAACTGATACTATCAGATTTTCCATGCGTGGTCATTATCGATTAGGCCCGTTAGTTGTAAAAACTTACGATCCTTTTGGAATAATTGTAATGGAAAATAAGTTTGACGATACTCATGATGTTATTGTTTATCCGCAGCCTTTGCCTGTTCCAGATTTGGCACTTGGCGCTGGTGCGCGATTAAGACGAGAAGTATCATCTAAAAGCAATGCTGGCGAGAGTGTAGATTTTCATTCCATTCGTCCTTACGTAATAGGGGATGATTTACGCAAAGTTCATTGGAAATCAACTGCTCATGCCAACCAGTTATCAGTTAAAGAATTTGAATATCTGGCAAGTGGTTCATTAACTGTAATAATGGATATGAATAAAGGAACACATGCTGAGAATGATGAATGGTCTACTTTGGAAACCGGAGTAACTATCGCGTCGTCTCTACTTAATCATTTCTCAAATAATGGCAGTCAGATATCCTTGGCATTAACTCGTAAAAAATTAATTTACCTGCCAGCAGAATCTGGCAGACGTCAATTACATCGCGCATTAGAAGAATTAGCATTAACTCGTGATGACGGCGAGATGCCTTTATCTAAAGTATTGACCAGTGGTGAAATATCATTATCAAATCGTTCAACCGTTGTCGTGATTACTGCTGACCAATCGCCTGAGATAATTGAGGGTTTATTATATCTTAAAGGCAGAGCCGCAAGGGTAATTCTTTTAGTTGTTGATGCATGCATAGCAAAAAAAGAGTCAAATCTATGGGATAAATATGCAACATTATTATTCTCTGAAGATAAAGTAAAAGTTGATGATATGCAATGCAGTGATAAATTATGTATGTCTGCTATAAGTACCGGTATACCATCATGCTTGCTTACACCGAATCAACCGCTGATGGCGGCATTACGGGAAATAAGGCAATTTATTTAGAAAGGAAATAAAATGAAGTTACCAGATGAAAGAGGATATTTCGGCGATTTTGGTGGATGTTATGTACCAGAAACCTTGAAAACGCCATTAGAAGAACTCGAAAAAGAATATAACAAAGCGAAAAATGACCCGGAGTTTATTAACGAATACCTGAGATATTTGCGTGAATATGTCGGCAGACCAACCCTTCTCTATTACGCTGGCAATTTAACTGAACGTCTCGGTGGAGCAAAAATATATCTAAAAAGAGAAGATTTGTGCCATACCGGCTCGCACAAACTAAATAATGTTATGGGTCAAGTGCTATTGGCGCGAAGAATGGGTAAAAAACGCTTAATTGCAGAAACTGGTGCTGGGCAACACGGTGTAGCGACAGCTACTATTGCCGCTCTTTTTGGGATGCCATGTACAGTATATATGGGAGCTGAGGATGTTGAACGTCAGGCATTGAATGTGTTTAGAATGCGCTTATTAGGTACAGAAGTTATATCTGTTGCCAGTGGCAGCCGGACATTAAAAGATGCTATTAATGAAGCGTTCCGTGATTGGGTAGCAAATCTTCATGAAACATATTACGTTTTTGGCACAGCAGCAGGTCCGGCACCTTATCCTGAAATTGTTCGTGATTTTCAGCATATTATAAGTAAAGAAATCCGTGAACAAATAATTAAGCAGGAAGGTAAATTGCCGGATGCTATAGTAGCATGCGTAGGTGGCGGAAGTAATGCTATCGGGGCTTTCACTGATTTTATAAATGACAATTCAGTAAAGTTATATGGTGTTGAGGCAGGAGGTTATGGCGTTGAAACCGGTAAGCATTCAGCTACAATATCTGCCGGTAGTCCTGGTGTATTGCATGGCAGCTATAGTTATCTGTTACAGGATGAATATGGTCAAATAATTGAAACCCATTCTATTTCTGCTGGATTGGATTATCCTGGTGTTGGTCCACAACATAGCTGGTTAAAAAGCATTGACAGGGCTATCTATACATCAGTGACTGATGAAGAAGTTCTCGACGCATTTCAGACATTATCGCGAACTGAAGGCGTAATGCCAGCATTAGAGAGTTCTCATGCGGTAGCTTTCGCAATGAAATTAGCTCCTACCATGAAGAAAGAAGAAATAATTGTAATTTGCTTGTCAGGACGGGGGGATAAAGATGTTCAACACATCCAGAAACAACTTGAAAACAAAAAATAAAGTAATCTTTAAAGTTCTATCATTTCTATTTCTAATTGGGTTAATTATTTCCTCTGTTTATCTGACAACACAATTTAACAATGAATATACTAATGCAGAAAATGATTTTAGAACTGATATAATATCTTTATCCGCACCAATGATTGAAGAGGTAGAATCATTATATGCAGATACAAATATTAATGACAAAACAATATCTGGAATTATCACACCGGTTTTAGAATCAAATGAGAATATAGCATTGGTTCGTGTCTGGAATAAAAGTGGTTTTATGCAAATTGCAGGTTACAGACTTCCAACAGGAGTTGTTGCGTCTACACCTGAAGATCCTGTTCCTTCAATTAACGCAACTTCAAAAATTAAAGATATGTTTTCAGGTAAAAATCAACAATGGGAATTAACTGAAATTGATGCTTTATTAAATATTCTAAATCAACAGCAAGCAATATCAGATGAATATGAATCTTTGTTAAAGCCCACTAAAATAGATCTTGAATTACGCAGTGAAATATATAATATGCAAAATCTATTAATGCGTGGAATGCCGGCGTTAATTAAAAAATATCCAGATTTATCTGATGCACAAGATTTCATGAATCAATCGTCTGACGCATTGGAAATGGATACAAAAGAAGATATTTCAGCTGGTCAAGGTTATTCAGAGGATGCTATTTCAATAATAAGTTCTGTTTTAGAGAACTATCGTGCAAGTAAAGCTGAGAATATTAATGTAATACCTAATGAACTTTCATATATACCGGCAGCTGAAACCTGGGCAGGAAATTTATATCCAAAAATAAAATGTGAAGAGCAATTTATCCCAATCACACGGCCAGCAGTAAATGAAAATATGGTTGAAGTCGTTGCGGTAGTTGAAATTATTACAATAAAAAGAAAAGGTGACTTTATAACTTTTTGGACATGGCAATGGGGTTTAGTTCCGTTATTTATATTATTAAGTATTACATTTATGGTTTTATCGCGAAAGAAAAAAACAATAGAAGAAATTGAAATAGAAGATGATAATGCCGGGAATGATATTTAATAAATTAAGGGGTTGTATTAACCCCTTAATTATAAAAATCTAATCGTTGCTTGATGTAGATTCAGATGGACTTTTTGCTGCAGAATCTTTAATATACCAGCCTGACCCTTTGAAAATTATCCCTGTTGCATGAAATACTTTTTGTGTATCATTATCGCATTGTGGACAAGGAATTGCCGGTTTTTCGTCAGCACTGTGACGAGTATCAAAATGGTGTCCGCATTTAGTACACGCATATTCGTAAAGAGGCATAAAGTATAAAACTCCTCGAGACTTTTGATTGAACCGTTGCTATTATAGGAACTTTTTCACAATTTTGGCAAGGACAAAATCTTGGAAAATCATCAACGGTACTGATCTATCCAAGAAATTTTAATGATATTATCACTATCTTTTAATATTTCTGCAGGTACAATTATTAGAAATTTATTACTGGTAGGAGTAACAGAAATCCAAACAGGCATATTCTTTGTTAAAGTTGTATTTTTGCGTTTCCCATTTTCAATAGTTACCAGATCTTCGAGTAATTGATTTGTGCTGGTGTAGGATATTTGATAACTTGTTTCACCCACTTCAATTATAAAAGATTCCATATAATTGTTGTTAAAGATAATATGAAGATGCTTTGGCCACTTTATTTCTTGTTCTTTTGTAATATCTGCACTTCCAATTCCAGTTTTTGTAACAATATTTATTTGTGTTATATCATTGATATTTTTTATCTCCAAATTATCAGATGATTTTACTTTAATAGCAGGTTTTACAATTAATTTATCCGGCTGAAATGACAATTGTTTATCAGAAAATTGAGGATATGACGATAACAATAACATTTGTTTTTCACCGGATTTGGTGTTTTCAATCTTTTCAATTAATCCGATGCCAAGAGCGTAATATGACTCTTCAATAATATTTTTTTTATCTTTGCCTGTAACCATAATTACATTCAAATATTTTTTATCAAATACTTGATGGGATATTCCTGTTTTTTCAATTTTATAATCTATTCCATTAGAACTCCATTTTGTACCGGGTATTAATGATTCTTTTAAAAGAGTTTTCTTTAATTTTTCATCATAAATTGAGTCGGATACTGTAAGCATTGTCTCATCATATTTTAATGCATTATCTAAGGAAGAATAAACACGTTGCGTTTTACCAGTAAATCTATAGATTTCTTTTCCAGGTTTTTCTCCACAAATCAGGTATTTGTTTTCACGATCTTTATTTAAAGGGTAATAGGATGATGCAGATGTTGCATCAATATCTTTTAAATAGTTTAAAGTTGATGTTAGAAGAAGAGTTGAATATTTGAAATTATTCTTTTCCCAATATTGATAAATGTTTTTTGCATTTAATTTGTATATTGAATCACCGGATGATTCAATATATCTTTTAACATCATTTTTAACTGATGGTTTTATTATCTTAGTATTCCATTCGTAAATTGGGGTGTTGTCTGTACCAGTCACGAATAGTACTAAATATTGATAAAGTAATTCATTAATTTGTTTTGAAAATAATGAATCAGGATATTTAGAAAGAAAATTTTCCATAGCAGATATTCGGTAATATATTTCAGATACTAATATTACAATACCACCGTCTCGTATTGCCGGTTCAGATATTATTTTATCTGTGATAGTAAAATATTCTCTGGCATCATCAGTCATGCTTGGAAACTTAGTACTAAAATAATTATTACGTCTCTGTATATTCCACTCACCTTCACCTGTGTAAAAAGCTTCAAAACCAGCACTAATATTTTGATTTGATTCATTGTAGCTCTTGATGTATGCTGATATCTTATCATCTCTTGCTTTTGAGTCTTTAAATTTCAGATTTATTTCTTTTCGGTATGTGTCAAGATTGTTATTAAAATTAAATCTCTCAATTTTTATCATTTCATAATGGTAATTATTAAAATATGCTATCCCTCGGTTTTTAACATCTGAAGGTGCATCATCATAATAATAATGGAATAAATTTATACCTTGTGATATCGCCAGTGTCTTGTTTGAAGTATCAATCTGTTTTAGTTCCTTGATAAAATCATCAGACGGCAGATACCTCGAAAGTATAACTTTCTCCGGAATTAACATTGAATTCTTAAAATCCCATGTTACCTTAGCAATAGCAATTGTTCCTGATGGATTGCTTGATAATATCCGATAAAACGAAGTTAATGTATTTTTTTCAATTCCGTAATCATATAATATAGCTGTCGGTACATTTTTATCTGTCGATTTGCCATCATTACTAAATTTAGCAGCAATTAAAGAAGGTAACTGGTTATAAGATAAATTGTAATTGATGTTTGAACTTAAATTACTGTCATTTGATTTTACAGAAATTTTAAAACCATTCTCATATCTACATGATAAACCTTTACTATTAAGTGGCTGTAATTGTAATAATTGACCATTTTGATATTTAAAAATTAGAAGAGAATCAGTAAATCCTATCTTTGTTAACATAATTTCATCTTGTTTGTCATTATCGATATCTGCTGTTATTATTTTCCCGTAACATCCTTCAGTTGATGGTAATGAATATTGTGTGTTAATATCACCGGAACTATTCAGTATTAACAGATTATGATTCATTTCTAAATGATTTTTATCATGATTTCCTGTAACAATAACAATATATTTACTTTTATCTATCAGGTTTACTGTAGAAGTGCAATCAATGATGTAATTCTGCTGCAATGGCAAAACATCAATTGCCATTGAGACAAATACAAAAAATATTAATATCAGGAAAATTGAAATTTTCATAAAGTCACCTCTGCTATAAAAATATTTTATCTTAATTTTCCAATTTACGCCATTTTCTATTTACTTACCTCTTTAAATTTGCTATTATTTTGCTGTCACAAACCTTTTAAGTTCGGTCCTGTGAGGCCGGTAAGGGTACTAAAATGTCAAAGCATAACAACAACATAATACCTTCCCCAGATTCAGATAGGGAAGGTTTTTTTTTAAATATTGACGATGCACTCCCCTTACTTGACGCTAATGATATCCGCCGTGCCGTTACCCGTATAGCCCATGAAATAATTGAACGAAATCGTGGTTCGCATGATTTAGTTATTGTCGGTATTCATACACGCGGTGTTCCACTGGCATATCGCCTTGCAGAAGAAATATCCCGTATCGAAAACACAATAATTCCCGTCGGCGAATTAGATATAACCAGTCATCGTGATGATGCTGGTTTATATATTCGTTCTGCCGGTCATACTACACATATTCCTGTTTCGTTAACCGATAAAAAAGTTATTTTAACTGATGAGGTTATTTTTACAGGAAGAACTGTCCGCGCAGCAATGGATGCCTTGGTAGAACATGGGAGACCAGCTTCAATTCAATTAGCTGCATTAATAGATCGCGGTCATCGTGAATTACCAATTCGTCCTGATTATGTTGGTAAAAATTTACCGACATCAAAAAATGAACGCGTAATGGTTAGATTAAAAGAGTTAGACAGCATTGATGGTGTATGGGTATATCGAGATGCGAAAGACGAGGGTGTTAATGAATAAGAAAGATTTAATATCAATCCGTGATTTATCAAATGATGCTATATTGTCTTTATTTGAAATCGCTAATTCTTTTAATTCTGATTTACACAAAAGATTAAAACTCGCCAATGATGCATTAATGGCAGCACTTTTTTACGAACCAAGTACTCGTACCCGTATGTCTTTTGAATCTGCAATGCTCCGATTAGGTGGACAAGTTATTAATATGACTGACCCGATGGCTTCGTCTGCTTCAAAAGGCGAAACTCTGGCAGATACTGTAAGAATTATCGAGAATTACACCGACATTATTGTCTTACGTCACCCGTCAGAAGGCGCAGCAAAAATTTCTGCTGAGAATACCACTATTCCAGTAATCAATGCCGGCGATGGCGCGCGAGAACATCCAACTCAAACTTTACTTGACTTATATACCATCTTCCGTGAAAAAGGGACGTTGGAAGGTGTGAAAGTTGCTCTTTGCGGTGATTTAAAGCATGGTCGTACGGTTCACTCATTAGCGCAGGGATTATCACGCTTTGGCGCAAAAATGATATGTGTTGCACCTCATGGATTAGAGATGCCTGCTGATTTATCTGACCGACTAATTAGAAAATATAATGCTGAGTTTGTATCTTATAACTCGTTGCAATCAGCACCTTTAGATGATTGTGATGTTTTATATGTAACAAGAGTACAAAAAGAAAGATTCGCTGATCCGCTTGAATTTGAAAGTGTTAAAAAATCTTATGTGGTATCAAAAGACACTTTGAAGAAATGCCAGTCTGATACTATCATTTTACATCCATTACCGCGCGTTGATGAATTAGATTATACAATTGATGACGACCCGCGTGCAGCATACTTCCGCCAGGCTGCATACGGTGTACCAGTGAGAATGGCTTTGATTGCCGCAATGTTGGGATTAGTGAATGTCTCTACTTTAAAAGAAAACCAGGTAAGTGAAGTAACCGGTGTCATAACCGATAACATTTGTGGAAATCCCCGTTGTATTTCCCGTAATGAACCAATTGCAAAGCATAGCATGTATAAAATGCCTGACGGATTGTTGCGATGTTCATATTGTGAAAAATATCAGGAGATGAGTTGAATAACTTATTAATTACTGATGTTGAATATTATGGTGAGAAAGTTAATTTGCTTGCTAACAGCAAAGGATTTTCCGTGTCAAGTGACCGAGTTAGCAATAGTGTTGATTTAATTAATGGCAATGGCTTAACAGCTTTACCTGGATTTGTTGATATTCACGTTCATTTTCGCGATCCAGGATTTACTAAAAAAGAAGATATCATGACTGGGGCGCGCGCAGCAGCTGCAGGTGGATATACTCTTGTAACGCCAGAGCCGAATACCAGGCCAGTAATTGATAATATTTCTAATTATAATGAAATCCAGAATAAAATGAACTCGCTGCCCGTAACAGTAATGCAAAAAGCCGCTGTTACATTAGGTCAACAGGGAACTATTCTTACTGATTTAGTTAATCTATATAATTCAGGTTCACCCGCTTTCAGTGATGATGGTGAACCGATTGTAAATGAAAATATTTTGATTGATGCTTTTAAGATTTTAGCCTCGCTGCCTGGTTGCCCGGTAATAACCGCGCATTGTGAAGAAACACCAAAATCTGCAGAAAAAGTAATCCTTGCTTTAGGTAATGGTGCTGAAATGATGCGTGAGGCTGAAATAGTATCTTGCAATATTGAAGCCTTACGAAAGGCAGGTTGCGGTAGATTGCATATTCAGCATGTAAGCTTAGCGAAGACCGTGGATATAATCTCCAAAGCGAAGAAAGATGGATTAAATGTGACTGCTGAAGTTTCACCACATCATTTGTTATTATCACTTGAAGATATCGTAACAGATGACGCAAATTGGAAAATGAATCCTCCATTAAGGTCAAGATCTGACATGATGGCAATGAGGGATGCTTTGGCTAAAGGAATAATTGATATTATTGCAACTGATCATGCGCCACATTCTGTGATTGACAAAAATGCCGGATGGGAAAAGGCTCCTTTTGGAATAACAGGTTTAGAAACATCATTTCCACTGATTTACCAATTAGTGTTAGATGGATACATAACATTAAGCACATTGGCAGAAATAATGTCAGTAAAACCTGAAAAGATTTTATTTAACAAAAAAGTAAATGCCGGGTTAACATTAGTAGATTTGAATAAAAGGTGGTCTGTTAAAAAGTTTTATTCCAAGTCATCAAATAGCCCATTTATCGGTCGTCAAATGACTGGTAAAGTAATATATACAATCAATAAGGGAAAGATAATAACCGCCGATGGGGCAGTAATCTTTTAATTCAAGTAATGGGGAAAGATATGCAGGCAAAATTAATACTTAGTGATGGTACAGTTTTTGTGGGGCAATCAATCGGTGCCGCTGCAACTAATATCGGTGAGGTTGTATTTAATACATCTATGACAGGTTATCAGGAAATGTTGACTGACCCGAGTTATCGCGGTCAGATACTAACCCTGACATATCCGATTATTGGAAGCTATGGCGTGAATATTGAAGATTGGGAATCAAATAATGTGCAGGTTCGCGGTTTAGTTGTTAAACAATTGTGCGATCGGCATAGCAACTGGCGGGCTAATGAAGCTTTGGACACCTTCTTAGTTAAGCATAATATCCCTGGAATTGCCGGGATTGATACTCGAATGCTAACAAGGATAATTCGTTCGCACGGTGTAATGATGGGCATTATTAGTGGCGAAGATTTATCTGTCGAAGAGTTACAGCAGAGACTTGCATCAGCTCCTGATTATGGTTTAACAGATTATGTCCGTGAGGTTTCTGCGGGTAGAGTTTATTCCTGGGATGAACAGGTGCAGGAACCTTATGATAAAATGGTTAGATTTACATCAAATCCACCGCTGAAAATTACAGTAGTAGACTACGGTGTGAAAAGAAATATCCTTCGTCTTTTAGCTTCACGGGGTTGTGAAGTACGAGTGGTTCCTTGCGATGCAACTGCTGAGGAGATACTTGCTGGAAATCCTGATGGATTAGCATTCTCTCCAGGGCCTGGCGACCCGGCAACCCTTGGATACGCAATTGATAGTATGCAAGGTGTAGTGAAATCCGGCAAACCGATATTAGGAATCTGCCTTGGTCATCAGCTTATGGCATGGGCCTTTGGCGGTAAAACATTTAAATTGAAATTCGGTCATCGTGGAAGCAATCACCCAGTTAAAGACCTTGTTCGAGATGGGGCTATTCATATCACCGCGCAGAATCATGGTTATGCTGTTGATGCTGAAAGTATTAAAGGTTCCGGTTTGAATGTATCACACATTAATCTAAATGATGGTACTGTTGAAGGTATGATACATGAAGAATTACCAATTATGACCATGCAATTCCACCCGGAAGCAAGTGGCGGACCTCGTGATACTGAATATATGTTTGATGAATTTATTCGATTGGTTGACAAACATCGGGTATCACGATGACTTTTCGAAAAACCGGCAAAGTATCGTATGAGATACGACCGGTAGTAATGGTTATGGCTGAGAAAGATGATTATATTTTACTTTGCCAACTCGCAAAAGGTGAATATGCCGGTTATTGGCTGCTGCCATCCAATATATTGGAAAATGGATTGATAAATACTGTAGAGAATATCGTTAAAAACAGGTTAAACACCGATGTCTCAGAGTTGAAAATGGTCGGTGTAACTGAAGAAAAAGATTTTACGCAAAATTGCGTATATCGCTTTCTTTTCTCTGTTAAATTGGCTGGAGAACCATATTGCGTTGATGATAATGATTATTTTCAATGCAGATGGTTCAGTCGTGAAGCTGCTAACGAAATGTTGCAGGAAAAAGATGCCGTGCCTAAAATTGGCATAATGGGAATTATAAAAAAATGGGCTGATGGTGAAGAAATATTGCCATTAACTGAATTTGATGAAAACATGCAATGTCCTTGCGGGTCAGGTTATGGCTATCGAGGCTGTTGTGGGTGGGACTTAAAATAACCGGTGTGTAAGTTGCGGTGTTTGCGAAAGCAAATGTCCTAATAGTTTACCGGTAAGTGAATTAATGAAAGAAATTACTATAACATTTAAATAATCAGGTTTATAAAGGATAAGGTGTTAATATGCCGTTAAGAACAGATTTGCATAAAGTAATGGTTATTGGGTCAGGCCCGATTGTAATTGGACAGGCTGCTGAATTCGATTACGCTGGAACACAGGCATGTCGTTCGTTGCGTGAAGAAGGCTTGTCTGTGGTGCTTGTAAACAGTAACCCGGCAACAATAATGACTGATATTAATATGGCGGATAAAGTTTATGTAGAGCCATTAACTGTTGAGTTTCTTACCAGAATTATTGCAAAAGAACGTCCAGATGGTTTATTGCCGACATTAGGTGGCCAAACTGGTTTGAATCTTGCTACAAAATTAGCAAAAAAAGGCATTTTAGAGCAGTATGGTGTTGAACTGTTGGGAACTCCTCTCGAGTCTATCGAAAAAGCTGAAGACCGTGAACACTTCAAAAACCTGATGCAGGAAATCGGCGAACCTGTGCCGGAATCTGCAATTGCTGAAAATTTTCAGGATGTTAAAGATTTTGTGGCTGAAATGGAAAGAATTGAAGCAAAAACTGGTCAGCCAGCTTATCCAATAATCGTTAGACCTGCATATACTTTAGGTGGTACCGGTGGTGGTATTGCTTATAACTGGGAAGAATTAAACGAAATTTCCAATCGTGGTTTTCGTATGTCAATGACACAGCAGTTATTACTGGAAAGATGCTTATTGGGTTGGAAAGAAATAGAATACGAAGTAATGCGTGATGGGGCAGGCAACTGTATAACAATTTGTAATATGGAAAATTTTGACCCAATGGGGATTCATACCGGCGATAGCATCGTAATTGCTCCGAGTCAGACTCTAACTGATAAAGAATACCAGATGTTGCGAACCGCTTCATTAAAGATTATTCGTGCATTAGGTATTTGGGGTGGGTGCAACGTTCAGTTGGCACTTGATCCTAAGACATACAGCTATTATGTCATTGAAGTTAACCCGCGAGTAAGCCGTTCTTCGGCTCTTGCTTCAAAAGCTACTGGTTATCCGATTGCCCGTGTTGCCGCAAAGATTGCTGTCGGTTTGCGTCTTGATGAAATTCAAAATGCTGTAACAAAAAGGACGCTTGCCTGTTTTGAACCAGCACTTGATTATTGTGTATTAAAAATACCGCGCTGGCCATTCGATAAATTTAATTTTGCCAACAGAACGGTTGGCACTCAAATGAAAGCCACCGGTGAGGTCATGTCAATTGACAGAACATTTGAGGGTGCCTTAATGAAGGCAGTTCGTTCATTAGAAATAGGTCAATACGGACTTGCGCTAAAAGGTGTTTCTGAATGGTCTGATATGAAAATTGAAGAAGTGTTAATACATGCCACCGACCAGCGACTATTTGTAATTTGCGAAGCATTCCGACGCGGTATGGATGTCGAGGAAATACATCAATTAACTTATGTTGACCCATGGTTCTTGAAAAAAGTTAAAGATTTAGTTGATATTGAAACAGAGTTAAAGAAATATAAAGGGATGCCCGGTGAAGAATTATTAAGAAAAGCAAAAGTCTCTGGATTCAATGACCATTATCTGGCGGAAATATGGGGAATTAAAGAATGTGATTTACGCGATAGACGTCGCGAGTTGAATATTCGCCCAGTGTATAAATATGTTGATACTTGTGCTGCTGAGTTTGAATCAGAAACTCCATATTTCTATTCGACATACGAAACTGAAAATGAATTATTTAAATCAGGTGTATAAATTTTGAGTTATTTTGATAAAAAAACCATAAACTTTCTACAAAATCTGAAAGAAAATAATGATAAAGTCTGGTTTAAAGAGAACGAAAACGATTATCGTGGATTCGTCCTTGAGCCTTTGCAAGACTTGGTTGAAGATTTAAGCGATACCATGTTGGATATTGATGATGAAATTGAAACCAATCCAGCTATTGGGAAAACTATTTCTCGGATTTATCGCGATATTCGTTTTTCAAAAGATAAGTCACCTTTCCGCAGCAATATGTGGATAACATTCAAGCGACCAATAAAAGATTGGCAGGATTATCCTGGATTTTTCTTTGAGATCGCGCCAGATCATTATTGTTACGGTATGGGGTTCTATAACGCATCTATAAAAACAATGGATATTTTTCGTAAGAAAATCCAACTTTTCCCTGATGGTTTTAGAAAAGTTATATCTTTTTTGAATAATGAAAAATCTGATTTTATTGTTGGTGGCGAAAGTTATAAAAAGATTTTAAATGCAACAATTCCAGATGACTTGCAATCCTGGTATCAAAAGAAGTCATTTTATATTATCCGGAATTGTGAGATTGATGACAGGCTCTTTAGTGACGATTTTCTAAATACTCTTTCTAATGATTTAATAATGCTTAAACCGTTATATAAATATATGTTAGCGATAAAGGAAGGTTAAAATGTTCATTCACACCGTGTTATTCTGGGCAAAAGAAAGTATCAGCCTGGCTGAAGCTGCAGATTTTGAAGATGGCTTGCAAAGCCTTCGTCAGATCGAAAATATTCGTGCTTTTTACGTTGGCACACCGGCTGATACCGACCGTCCAGTTATTGATAGCAGCTACTCTTATGCTTTGATAATTCATTTTGATAATGATATAGACCAGAATATTTATCAAGAGCATCCAATACATCATGAATTTATTAAAAATAATTCAAAATACTGGTCTAAAGTATTGGTATATGATTGCGTAACTATTTAATATCGGTTTTATATTAAAAAGGATAAACTAATGTCAAAAGCAAAACGTGTGGTTGTAATTGGCTCTGGTCCAATTCGAATAGGGCAGGGGATTGAGTTTGATTATTGTTCTGTTCACAGTGTATGGGCACTTCGCGAAGAAGGATATGAAGCAGTAATTATAAATAATAATCCCGAAACAGTATCTACAGACTTCGACACTTCTGATGCTCTATTTTTTGAGCCACTCACCGAAGACGATGTTATGAATATTATTGATCAAATTAATCCTGAAGGTATAGTTGTTCAATTTGGCGGACAGACAGCGATTAATTTAGCCGGTCCGTTATCAAGAGCAGGTGTTAAAATACTTGGAACAGATTTCCATGGAATCGAAGTCGCAGAAGACAGGAAGTTATTTGACGAGTTGCTTACAGAGTTAAGTATTCATCGTCCGAAAGGTAAAGCAGTGGTTTCAGTTGATGAAGCTGTTGAAACAGTTCGCGAATTAGGTTTTCCGGTATTAGTTCGTCCTTCTTTCGTATTGGGCGGACGGGCAATGGAAATTGTTTATGATGAAGAACAGCTTATTCGTTATATGACATACGCTGTTGATGTTTCTCCGGACAGGCCAATTTTAATTGACAGGTACATCATAGGTAAAGAAGTTGAAGTTGATTGCATATCTGATGGCATTGATGTATTGATACCTGGTATTATGGAGCATATTGAGCGTGCAGGTGTGCATAGTGGCGATTCTATGTCAGTATACCCACCAGTTAGTTTATCACAAAAAGTATGTGACACAGTTGTAGAGTATGCAATTAAATTATGTCATGGCTTGAATGTAATTGGCTTGATGAATATCCAGTTTGTGGTTGATGAAGATGATGTTGTTTATGTAATTGAAGTTAATCCGCGTGCTTCTCGTACAGTGCCATATATGTCAAAAGTGACTGGAGTACCGATGGTGAATGTTGCGACAAAATGTGCTCTGGGCAGGAAATTATCTGAAATGGGTTTCTCGCATGGATTACTTCCCAGCAAACCTTATTTTTGTGTAAAAGCTCCGGTATTTTCTTTTTCAAAGTTAACTGAAGTTGATGTGTCACTCGGACCAGAAATGAAATCTACCGGTGAAATTATGGGCGTTGACCCGATATATCCTCATGCTTTATATAAAGCAATGGTAGCATCTGGTATAGACGTGCCAATGCATGGATCATTAATTGCCACTATAGCTGATATGGATAAACCACGAGCATTGCCAGTAATTAAGAAGTTTGCTGAAATGGGATTTAAAATATATGCAACCCGCGGGACCGCTTTATTCTTAATCGCTAATGGAATTGATGCTCAAAGTGTAGCAAAAGTCAGTCAAGGTAGTCCAAACATTATGGATTTAATACGCAATGAAAATATTAACCTTCTGCTTAACACATTGTCACCGGAGAAAACAGTCGAACTGGAAGGTGCTCGCATAAGGCGAGCTACTGTTGAGCATAATATAATTTGCTTAACGTCACTTGATACTGCTGAAGCGTTATTGTTAGCTATGGATGCACGTAAGAAAGGCGCTGATTTTGAAGTCTATTCGTTAGATGAATTATTGCGAATGTAAACTGAATTAGAATCCCCCGGAATGTAACATCCAGGGGATTTTGTTTTTTATTCAATAGTCAGGTTTTTGAATCCAAACATCGTTTTTTCTACTATAAAACCAGCACCACCTGAAGGATGAGTATAATCCTTTGCTTTTATGATGATTTTGTTGTTTAATTTTGCAGTAATGTTATCTTCATCTACTGATAGTGATAACTCAAAAGGGGAATCTGTTTTAACTTCACATAGGTATTGTCCTAAAATATCTTCTGCACCATCATTTTTACAAATCAATTCATAACCGATATTAGGCATAGAAGCGGGTTAAACCACGATATCGTGCCATTAATCCCGCCTTACCTGGACAGTGGATTTTAATATCTGCAGAAATAGTATAATCAGACCATTCATCGGTTCCAGTAACTAATACACCACGTGTTGAATTTTTCCCAATATAGAAAAAATCTTCAGTATCATCAGAAAATTTGCCGCGTGACATGTCTATATCATTAATCCAACCTGGCATTTCATAATGTTCATTTTTCGCCAATGGACCAGATATTTCTATTTCCGGATTAATATCATAATAGACGCGATCAATATAGATTGTACCATTTCCGCCATCCATACCGCTTATTTCAAAACCTAAATCTGTAACCGGCCTTCCTTCCGCAGATTTTATATCAAGTTCAAGTGTTGTTGTTTTATCATTTTCCAATGCTATTACTCTGCCATTTTGTATATTTGTATTTTTACAAATATTATCCGATGTATCTGTATCTATCGAACGTGCAAACAATGAAATTGTTGAACCAGCAGAAACTTTATCACATATTATATCTGCGTAAACTGAATAGCCATTATATATTCTGGGGGTTCCCATTACACTATACCCGCCAAATCGCTGAGTATGAATTATAGGTGTGGATATTCTAACAGGATGATTTTTTGATACTTCATAAAATTTTAGTTCAAGCATCCTTGTATCATTTTTTAAAACATTTGTTAATTCTGCCGTGCCTTTTACTTTGTCTATACTATTTTCAACCATATATCCATGCATACTTCCTGATTGAGTGAAATGATGCCAGGCTCCTTCTTTAGGAGTTGTGATTGGTTTCCATCCCATTACTTTGCGTCCTATACGTGCAATATAACCTGCTTCTAATAGGCAATCAGAAACATGTCGTGATCCCTCTGATGTTGGCAATAGTATGCGGTCAGCCATTGGTGATTGAAAATCATATTCGGCATTTATACCTTTTAGACCGACTTTTACACCCATTACAGAGCCAACATTTGCAGCGTTGCAGTCTGTATCCCATCCTGCTGTATTTATGATGGCCTGGGACATTCTGAAGCTATTGGGAGCATAACACCACGCCATTACCATTATTGCATGATTAGGAATTATGTGGCAGTTTCCGCCGTAAAGATGATAACCATATTTTTCTTTAATCTTTTCGTATGTGATGTGCCAATTACCATCTTCCTTGCACCATTTTCGTACATTACGATGTACCTGTGCAATCAAAGATTCTGCTGGAATTACAGATACACCAGCATTAAGTATCTTGTCCATATCTTTTTCTACAAATGCTGTAGAAACCATAGCGGCTACTACTTGCGCGCCATAGATAGCTTCTCCATCATGTGATACAGACGCTGATTTCATCGCAATTTTGGCGGCTAATTGCGGATTCCCAGGTGAAACCATTCCAAAAGCATCAATAAATATTTGTGAACCAATTTGTTCAGCTACAATCTGTCCATTAGATTCGATACTTCCGCTATTAGGTGCTTTAATACCATCTTTTAATCTGCAATATGCTGTATGTTCAGTCGAATGTCCTAAACCTCCCCACCATAAAATAGATTTTCCTTCGACTATGTAATTTAGCCACATATCACCAAACTCTTCAATTAAGGTATCAGCATATTTCCCGGAATCTTCAATCGCTCTGATAAATGTAAATGTTCCAGTAATGTCATCATCAGCGACAACTAATGGGACATTCTGGTCATCCGCAACATAATGGTCAATTAAACCCCACCGGAAAACGAGAGAATGTTTGTCCCATCCTTCAAAAGGACGTCCCATATAAACGCCGATTACCTTCCCCAAAACTCCGGCGTAAACCATTTCTTCGTAATTAAGTATTTCAGTCATTCGTTAATATCCTCGCTTATTTTGCTTAATATGCTTTCAGCATACTTGTTAACAGCAGTTATTTTGTATGAAAAAGGTTTTACATTTGATGTGTCAGAATATTTTAAAACATCTTTTACTTCATCAATTAATTTAAAATTATTATCGTTTTCTTCTCGATATATCCGATAACTAATCGCATCATTAACTTTATTCCATGAAATAATATTTTTACCTTCAGAAAATATTCTTATAATTTTTTCTGGTGGCAAAGGTGCATTTTCAGTAAATCCTGTCCACCTGAAATCAGCTAATGAACCTCGTGAATCGTTTCCATTTTCCGTAGTCATATCCTTGATTTTAATGATTACTTCACCTGGAATATTTATACCAGGAAAAGTATATTGATAAATTTCTTTATCTTTATAAGTTAATTTATTTGTCCTGGCAACTTCGGTTTCATTTATAAATATAGCGAATTCGGCACCAGTTGGATAACCATGTCTACCAATACGGAATGATATATTGCCAACACCACCCGGGATTTTTTCGGAAACAATTTCTGACTTGTCTCCCAAAAATACAACTGCTCTTTTAAATATATTCTCTAATGAGCCTAAAGTTGTATATTCAGATGAACATCTCTGCCATGTCCATTGATATCCCTGGCTATATAAATTGCCTGAATTTGGTATGGGGTAACCGGATATCTTTGCATTTTCCAACTGTAAACTGCCACCATTTCCTCCTATTTCAGTTTTACCTGATATTATTTCAGATGGTTTTGATTCGCCTTGGGGTGAATATGCAGAAATCTGGAAATCATATTGAGTATCAGCATGTACCATTCCGTCAGGATTTTTATCCGCTAAATATAATTTGTCAAAATTTACTTCAGTAGTTTTTTCATTTTCTATTTTGATATAGTGGTTAGTATCAAACTTTTCACCAGATTTTCGATAAAACAATTTATATCCGTATGCGCTATTTGATATTGACCACGCGAGATATATTTTATCAGATTGAGTTTTATTGATTTTCAAATTTTCGGGTGTGGAAGGTATTGATATATAGTCATCTGGCGTGAAACTTTCTTTATCAGATATAATAAATTTATCCAACATAAAATTATCTGCTCTCATTTTAAAGAATAATGAATGAATGCCGGCTTCAGTTATATTTATAGTTCCTTTTCTCCATAACATATAATTATTGGGTAGAGTTAAAGGGTTGCCTTGCAATGCCAGTTGAAACTTCATAAAATCTATAACTTTGTCATCTAATCCATAATATACTGTAGATCCAAGCCAGTTATCATAAGAAAATGGACCACATCCGCGTACCCATAAATAATATTTTATAGTTTTATTAAAATTTATTTTATACTCAATAGTTGGTCCGTCTTCTTTTGCGTCACGTATCATCTTTGCTGGCAGTGCCTGCATTACTATAGAGTTATTGGGTCCATCAACAGTTTTCCAGATATTTTCAACGAAATCACTTCTACCAGGGATTATATTAATATAATTTTCAGCTTCAATACTTAGTGGATCAATAAAGATATATTCATCATTTTGTTTACCTGTTGTAATCTTATAAATTCTCTCATGTATTTTACTTTTTGTTTTTCCATTTATAGCATAAAACATAAGTTTAGTGTTTTCTTTAATTAATATGGTTTTCTTTCCATTATCATATAACATATCAAATCTCTGATAATCCTTGCCATCATTTGTTGAGTAATATCCATATCCGTTATTAATAGATAATGTAACAGGAATCGCAGTATTTGAATCGCCAGCATCTTTGTCGCATTGTATTTCAGGTGGTGTAGTTATACCATTATTTTGATTATTCTTTTCAATATCAAATGTGACGGTATTTATACTTTCCGGCAAAACTTTAAAATCTATTTTATTCTTGATAGCATTTTCTGTTGATAATTTAAACTTATCTTTACCATTACTTTCATATCTTTTAATATTAATTATTGATGTATTAAAAGGTATATTCAATGTAATTGGCTGAGATTTATTATTAGTATTTAAAATAACTAATACAACTTTGTTTTCTTTATCAGAATAAAAAGCACTAACGAGAACTCCATCTATACCGTCAGGAGCAGCATAAATACGATAATAATTCGGACGTATAAATTTTGAATAGTGTTTATGAACCACATATTTCCAGTCATTTTCATTAGTTCCAATTGAATAAACAGACTTTGAATCCTTATCAGCAATTGCCCAATATGTCCAAGCAGAAACAAAACCATAAACTAATGCTGTATGCATTTTGACAGCTAATCCAGTCAATGCTCCGGGAGCAGGATTGCCATTTTCATAAAAAACAGAATTATCATCCCACTTCCAACTTTCACCAGAGGTTTCTGTCATCCAAAAATCTTTATTATATTTCTTTAACTCGTTATATAATCTCATGTTTTCAATAATTGACCCTCCATCAGAAATTACACCATTTAAATAACCATGTGTAGCGATACTGTTTAAATAATCTCCCGCCTCTTTATCAGCCATTATAGTATCGAGATATGATTTTACTTGATTGGTCATACCGGTCATATCTTCAGTGCCATAAAACTTTACAGGACATTCTTTTTCTTTAAAGTATTTCCCAACAATTTTTAAAGTATCGCGATATTGCTCTTTTGTGTAGATACACGAATTGTATGGCTCATAAAATCTCAACTCGTTTTGGATACTTATTGCATATAGAGTAACCCCATATTTCTCTTGTAAGAACTTATAGTACTGATAAAGATATAATGCAAAATGTTGATAGTATTTTACATCTAATTCACCACCGGAAGAGGCTTTTTTATTGCTTTTCATCCATCCGGGAGGCGACCAGACTGTTCCTATCACTTTTAACTCGTTTGATTTTGTGGTTAATTTTGTTAAGACTTTAAAGATATTATCAACATTGTCTGTTGATAAATCCGATTTATAATTTTTATAATCCGACATCTTCTCTAATGGCAATTCTTCTAAACATAAGTTTGGGTGTAGTTCGCATCTCACCATACTATTTCCTGAATCATCAATATAGTCATTCAAAAAATCAGTTGTTTGATAATATCCTTTTGCTTCATTACCCCAGTTATAGAGATGACAACCAAATCCAGTCATCTTTTGATATTTATTTTCCGGGTCAATAGTTATTTCAAGTGCTGATATCTTTATTAATAATATTAAAATCGAGAAAATATATGCTGATTTCATAATAGCTCCTGGTAGCTGTCCTGAAAAATTATACCATACTGGATAACCAATTCAAATATATTATTAATCAGTAAATCTAATTGCATTATTAATCAGTAAATCTAATTGCATTATTAATCGACAATGATCAAAATTAAGTAATTTGCAATAATTTGCAAATTAAAAGAGATAATAATAAATAATTAGTAGAAAAATGTAGAAAAAAAGGATGAATACTGCTATTATATACAATAATTTTAGATTATTTATGAACGCAATGCTGTTAGCATGAGATATTTTTTATTTTTTGCTTGCGTAAAGGAACTGTCATGTCATCTTTTTTGGAACTTTTTAAGTACAAAATGCAGATGCGATCTGATTCTGAAAATGAACGCGAAGCTGCTGCAAAACATTTAGGGCTTTTGGGTGACCCTAAAGTGCTTGATTTGTTAGTTCGAACCTTGTCAGATAAAGGACCGGGAGTACGTCGTGCTGCTGCTGTATCATTGGGACAATTGAAAGATCCGAAAGCTATAGACCCGCTAATTGCTTCTATGAAAGATAAAGGTACTAACCCGGCTATGCGCAGAGCAATAGTGACATCACTCGGTCAAATTGGGGATGCCAAATCTATCCCTGTTCTTTTAGCTTCTTTAAGAGATGTTGACATGGATCTTCGCAAAGCAGCTTCTGAGTCCTTAGTACTTATAGGTTCACCAGCAGTTGAATATCTTATTGAATTAATGTCATGTGAAGATGAGCATACCAGAAAAGAAGCAATCTCAATGTTAGGGAAGATAAAAGATCAAAGAGCTGTACCTAAATTAGCAAAGTTAATGCATGAAGGAGGTTCTGATAGATCAGATGCTGCTAATGCATTAAATATCATGGGATGGAAACCAAGTGGTCCTGAAGACCGTGCTTTGTTTGCATTTGTACGAGGAAAGTTTGATGAACCTGTAGCTGAAGGAAAAGCTATGGTCGCACCGCTAATTGCAATAAAAAATGATCCGAGTAATGAAGTCAGAAGAGCAGTAGCAAATGCTTTAGGTAAAATAGCTGACCCTCGATCTGTACCTGCATTAATAGAAATGTCAAAAGATGATAATCCAGAAGTACGCGAATCTGTTGCGCGGGCATTGGGTGTAATGAAAGATCCCTCTTCATTAGATGCTCTTATTGAATTATTGAATGACCCCGAACAATATGTGCGTCCCGCCGCAGCGCGTTCACTTGGTTTACTTAAAGATGGACGCGCACTCGAACCATTGATGGCCCTTCTTAATGATAAAAAATATGCTTTAAGAAAAACTGCCGCAGAATCATTAGCATCTTTAGGTACAATTAGTGTAGAACCATTAATAGATGAATTAATTAATGGCGACCCGGCTTCGAAACCATTTGTGGCTGAAGCTCTTGGTTTTTTACGCGATAAACGTGCAGTACGTCCGTTATGTATGGCATTAATTGATAGAGATCCTGCTATAAGACGAGATGCTGCGAAAGCACTTGGTATGATAGGTGATCCTGAAGCGGCAGATGCATTATCATCATTATTACATGATGAACAGCCTGAAGTTTGGCAAATGGTAACAAAAGCTCTGGCGCGTTTCGGTGATGGACGTGCTGTGGGAAGATTAGTCGAAATGGCTGATAACGAAACAATAGCCGCTAATATAGTAGAAACAATTACAAAAATATTGCAGCATAAAATTTCTGATGTTTCAGATGACGATCTTATTAAGTGTGCTAATCTAAAAGATATATTGCAAGAAAGAGCGGCACAAGGACAGATGATTGGAAATAGTGTTGATAAGTTGAATGTTGATTGCACAACATTAAATGGGCTTGCAAAGTCAGAATTAGCTAAGCGTGGACTTATGTAATGGCTTTGTTAAATGTTAATGATGTCAGTATAAGAAGAAAACGTGAGTTAGATGGTAAAGTAGACGAAATTGAACTAATATCAAATGTTTCATTCTCTCTTAATAGTAGTGAATTATTTACTATTATTGGTCCATCTGGTACTGGGAAATCATCTTTATTACGAACATTAAACAGACTGGATGAGATATCATCTGGAGAAATTTTATACAAAGATATTAATATTCGTAAATATGATCCCGTACAATTACGCCGAAAGATAGCTTATGTCAGTCAAACACCAGTTATATTTGATGCCACAGTTTCAATAAATATGGCTTATCCATTAGTTGCAAAAGGTGAAAAGTTAAAGAAAGATGCTGCAATATCACTTTTAGAAGAAATGGGGTTATCTGCTGAGTTTTTGGAAAGGAATGGAAGAGAACTTTCCGGCGGACAGGCACATCGAGTTGCTATTGCAAGATCATTAACTTTATCGCCGGACATTCTGCTGTTAGATGAACCAACATCTGCATTAGATCAGGAAAGCAGTGAAATTATAATATCAATGCTGAATAAACGCATAAACACTACAGATTTAACTGTTATCATTGTTACTCACGACATGAAAGTTGCGCAAATCGCATCAGTAAAAACATTAAAAATCAATAACGGAACAGCAGCAGTTATTGTCACAGAATAAGTACTATCTGCCGATACCTGTATAATCTAATCCTGCTTCAGCAGCTTTTTCTGGCGACAATTGGTTTCTGGCATCAATAACTATTGGAGTTTTCATTAATTTTGCTACTTTGTACCAATTCAATTCGTTATACTCAGGCCATTCAGTTAAAATTATCAGTGCATCTGCATGTTCAGCCGCTTGTTCTGCATTCTCTTTAAAATCAATATTTGTTTCATTAAATTCCTTCCTTGCATTATTGATGGCTATCGGATCATGTGCAATTATATGGGCGCCTCGTTCTTGTAATATTTTGATAACATCAATTGCAGGTGAATCGCGAACATCATCAGTATTCGGTTTGAATGCAAGTCCTAAGATACAGATATTTCTTCCACGAATAACTTTTATTTTATCTTGAAGTCTTTCAATAATATGCATCCTCTGGCGATTGTTGACTTTGCGTGCAGCAGTAATGATTGGCATGTCATAATTATAATTTCTTGCAACAGCTAATATCGCAGAAGTATCTTTAGGGAAACATGAACCACCCCAGCCAGGACCTGCATTCAAGAAATATTTTCCTATTCTGTGATCTTGGCCTATTCCCCGGGCAATTTCTGTAACATCAGCACCAATTTTTTCACACAAGCCGGCTATTTCATTAATAAATGATATTTTGGTTGCAAGAAATGCATTAGCAGCATATTTTATTATTTCAGCACTAACTAAGTCAGTTGTAATTAAAGCTGGCAATTTATAGTCATCAGGACGTGTTAAAAATGATGGTGGTTGAAAGTCTTGATTTAATAAATGCTTATACATTCGACTTAAAATATCAATAGCTTCGGTATCATCAGAACCAATAACGATTCTGTCTGGGAAAAATGTGTCATATAAAGCTCTGCTTTCACGTAGAAATTCTGGATTAGAGGCGAATGTTACATGACATTCAATATTTCTTTCTCGTAATGTCATATTTACAATTTGTTTCACTCGCTGATTGGTGCCAATTGGTACAGTTGACTTTATAACAAAGGTACATCTTTGTCCTTGTTTTAACAGTTGAGCTACTTCACGTGCTGCGGATTCAACATAACCGATATTGGCATCACCATTCGCCATCGGCGGAGTACCAACTGCAATTAAAAACACTTCAGCTTCTGTCATTTCTGTAATAAAAATAGATGAAAAAGTGATATTATTTTTTGTTAACATTAACAATTCATTCATACCAATTTCATGAATAGGTGAAATTTGCTTTTTTAAGCTTTCAATTTTGGAAGTATCTTTATCAAATGATAAAACTTGATGCCCCAGGTATGCAAGTGATGTCGCTGTTGTCAGTCCAACATAGCCAGCACCAATAATTGTAATTTTCATATCAAAACCTCTTATCTGGCATAATTATACCATTTGCGGCATTTTAATACTATATTAGATACAAAAGGCATGAATTTGTTATAATTAATTCAGAAAAAGATGGATAATTTAAATATTGGCAAAAATTTAATATTTGCAGGATCAATTCTCATAATATTGGGAATCTTTTTTATATTTTTTAATAAAATACATATAGGCAATATACCTGGTGATATTCATATTAAAAAAGAGAATTACACCATTGATTTCCCAATCATGACTTCAATAATAATAAGCATTGTTATTACCATCTTGATAAATCTATACATTAAATTGTTTAAAGGGCATTAGATGCATATATCAGAATTTGATTATTGTTTACCAGAAGAATTAATAGCCCAAAACCCAGTTGTTCCACGAGATTCATCGCGTTTATTAGTTTTAGACAAAAAAACAGGTGACATAACTCATAATAAATTCACAGATATCGTATCAATGATAAATCCGGGAGATTTATTAGTATTAAATGATACGCGTGTTATTCCTGCGCGAATATACGGACAAAAAGTGGATAGTGGGGGGAAAGCAGAATTATTGCTATTAAAGACTAATGGTAATGATCTATGGAAAGCACTGGTTAAACCTGGTAAGCGGTTAAAAGAAGGCAGCATTATTGAAATCGGTAATTTAGCATTAATGTGTGAGATATTACAATTTATACCAGATGGTGGGCGTATTGTTAGATTTTACCAAGGCGTTAATGCTAATGGTAAGACTGTTAATGATTTGATACATGAGTTTGGAGAATTGCCTTTGCCGCCATATATTTACAATGGTCCAACTCCTGATAAAAGAGATGTTTATCAAACTGTATATGCACGTTATGAAGGTTCAAGTGCTGCGCCTACGGCAGGATTGCATTTTACGGATTCAATATTTGATAAATTAACTAATAAAGGAATTAATACAGCATTTGTTACCTTACATGTTGGTTTAGGTACATTCCGACCAATACAAACAGAAAATGTAATGGACCATATTATTCATGAAGAATGGTATGAAATGCCGGTTGAGACAGCAGAAAAAATTAACCGAACAAAATGTGATGGCGGTCGGGTGATATGTGTAGGAACTACATCTGTACGTACTGTTGAGTCATGTTCTGACAAATCAGGCAGAGTTAATCATTCATCTGGTTCGACGAATATATTTATCACTCCAGGTTATAAGTTTAAAACTGTTGATGCTTTGATTACAAACTTTCATATGCCAAAATCTACTTTATTATTATTAATATCTGCATTAGCAGGAAGAGATAATGTTATGAAAGCGTATAAAAGTGCTATTGTAGAAAATTATCGTTTTTTGTCTTTTGGCGATGCCATGTTTATTTGTTAAATGAATAGATTGCAATTATTATCTAATTTAATTAACGATATCCCTGCTGATGCTGACAATTCTGTTCAATCAGAGATAATGGCATCAAGGATTGTAGAAGCAGGTATGTCATCATTTGTTATAATGATGTTGGAATCAATAAAACCGATTTCATTCATAGCAAGCCAGGCAACATTAATAGCAACACCTTTACTTGGAAGCTATATAAATCCTATACAAATAGAACGTTTTTCAAAATTGATTGAAAATAGAGAGTTTATTGAAAGATTATTAACTAAGATAGAGGAAAAAGAAAGAGAAAAGGAGAATAAAAAGTTGGAGATTATTGATGACAAACAATCAAAGTGATGATAAAGATGTTAAAACCTTGAAATGTCATGAATGCGGTGATGATTTACCGATAAATGCTGAATCGTGTCCATCTTGTGGTGCTATTGTACTTGTTGAAAATGCAACAAATATCAAGTCTGATGAGAGTTCAATTAATCAAAGCCAGGAATTAATATTATTATTATCAGCAATCTTCTTTTTAATCATATATTTCATAATTTTATATTTTGTACAAAACAAATATAAATCTTCATTTGATTATACTCTACGTGATTTTGCAAATCCTTTCTGGTATGCATTTCTGCCGGTTATTTCATTTGTAATAATATATTCAATTATATCGTCTCTAAAAGGTCGATTGCCATATTTAAGAAAAATATCCGGTTTAGACGCAATTGATGAAGCTATCGGTCGTGCCACTGAAATGGGACGGCCCATTTTATTTTCAGGTGGTTTATCAGGAATCTCTATAGTTAGCCTCCAAGCTCTTGCTGTAGCTGCAAAAGTGGCGAAAGCAGCTGTTAAATATGGAACTCGATTGATAATTCCTGTTTGCGATCAAACAATGCTTCCTGTTACCGAAGAAGTAATTCGAGAAGTGTATATGGCAGAAGGTAAACCAGAAGCATTTCGAATGGAGGATGTTAGATTTTTATCTGACAGACAATTCGCATACGCTGCAGGTGTTACCGGAATTATCCATCGTGACAAAGTCGGTGCCAATTTCATGTTTGGCGATTTCTTTGCTGAAGCATTAATTCTGGCTGAAAACGGCAATGCTGTTGGAGCTATTCAAGTTGCTGGAACACCAGAGATTAACCAGACTCCATTTTTTGTTGTCACCTGCGACTACACCCTTATTGGTGATGAATTTTATGCGGCAACTGCATATCTTTCCCGCGACCCTATACAGATGGGTAGTTTAACAGGTCAGGATTTATCGAAAATTATTATAATTGCTCTTATCTTTGCAGGCATGATATTATCAATCGTTCAAAAAGATAATATCATTATAAAATGGTTGGGTGGGTAAATTATGGAATTGATGAAAAAATATTCTGATGAACCATTAGTAAAATATCTTACTTGTGAAGAAAAAGAAAGATTTATGTCGTCTACAAATGTAAGAACTTTGCTTCCTGGTGAAAAATTAATTGGACAAGGAGAGGTTGATTATCGTATGTTTTTCATTGTAAGCGGGTCTCTGGATGTTATAGATGAACGATTAGGAAATGAAGTAGTTATTGCTTCATTAACATCAGGCGATGTTCTTGGTGAGATGGCTTTTTTGAATGAAGCGCCAAGATCAGCGACTGTAAAAGCTCAAGTTAACACTATAGTCAAAGAATTAAGCCGTGATAAGATTCGTGAAATATCGGAAAAAGACCCATTATTATTTGGTAAATTTATGCTGGCACTTTCGGAAATATTATCAGAAAGAATGCGTGCAACGTTAGATACATTGCCAACTTTAGTTGCTCGCTTGCATAAGTTGCATGAAAAGGATAATAAAGAAAATACCAGCGAATTTGCAGAGATTGAAGATGGACTTCAGTCTGTAAATCGCTGGCTTCGTAGATCATTATAGTTGTATTAACTCTTTCGCAGCATTTGTTTCATTTCGGTGATATTGCCACAATACTCCATCGCCATTTCAAAAGTTATTTGACCAGATGTAACTAATGCTTCGAGTGCCTGGTTCATAGTATTCATCCCGAAATGCTGACCTTCTCGCATAGCTACATACAATTCTGTTAATGCGCCATCTTCGATTATCTTCTTAATTGTAGGTGAATTTCTCATTACCTCAACTGCAGGTAATCTGCCGACGCCACTTGCTTTTGGTACTAATTTCTGTGAGATAATACCGCCTAAAACAGCCGATAATTGTAAACGTATAAAAGGCTGGTCTTCTGGTGGAAATACATGCAAAATACGATCTATTGCAGCTGGTGCTGATGTAGTATGCAAGCTGGTAAGCACAAGATGCCCAACCTCTGCTGCATTAAGAGCGACAGACATGGAATCTGCATCACGTATTTCACCAATAAGTATAACATCAGGAGTCTGTCTTAATACCGATTTTAAACCGGAAGCAAAAGTCTTGGTATCTTGCCCAACTTCTCGTTGATGAATAACTGATTTTCCTTCTTGAAAAATGTATTCAATTGGGTCTTCAATTGTTACAATATTTGCTTCGCGAGTTTCGTTAATATGTTGAATTAAGGCGGCAAGTGTTGTAGATTTACCGGATCCTGTTGGACCGGTAACAATAATCATTCCCTGGGTTAATTTGCATAAATCTTTTAAATGATCAGGCAGATGCAATTCAGTGAAGTTATAAGGCTTTAAAGGGATGATTCTTAAAGTTGCGCCATAAGTATTTCGTTGTTTAAATATATTTGCTCTAACACGCATCAATTCAGCTATTGTGAAATCTATATCAATTTCGTCACCATTTTCGATTCTTTTCATTAATTCATCTGTGTGTTTATCTGCAATACTTAAATCATCAGCACCCAACATCAATAATAAATCGCGACCTGAAGCATCAATTATTTCTTCACATAATTCAAAGACTTGTTTAGGTGAGAGTGGGGGACCTGACGGAATTCGAACCCGTCCATCAATTCTAAAAGCAGGGGTCATCCCTGACTTTAAAATAACATCAGATGCACGGTGTTTTAATGCTAATTCTAATAAATCATGTATAGATCCGGTATTCATATTTTCTCCGATGATTGCATAATTACACGCAAATATTAGAGTTCTTCTGGTATTTTGTCAATGGACTATTGACGAATTTACCTACATAATAAGATAATACGCCGGGGGTTGGATATAAGTGGATACAATTTTAACAGGTAATGCAGCAATTGCAATGGCAGCTCACGATGCCAGAGTAGCTCTCGGTGTCGGTTATCCCGGTACTCCAAGTACTGAGGTATTAGAGAATCTCACCACCCTTGAAAGTTCTAAAGCTCAATGGGCACCGAATGAAAAAGTGGCAATGGAAGTAGGTATCGGCGTTTCATACGGTGGTGGTAGAGCAATAGTAACAATGAAACATGTCGGTTTAAATGTAGCGGCAGATCCTTTGTTTACTGTTTCATATACAGGCGTTTCTGGTGGATTAGTTGTGCTTGTAGCTGATGACCCGGGTA
Source organism: uncultured bacterium (assembly GCA_964638715.1). Classification (GTDB taxonomy): domain Bacteria; phylum Armatimonadota; class Hebobacteria; order CAIYQO01; family CAIYQO01; genus JBAXQQ01. The sequence goes on from CAZWZF010000003.1 coordinate 164,058, forward strand.
TGCATTCTTCTCAAAATGAGCAAGATAGCAGACATTATGCTCGTGCAGCTAAAGTTCCAATGTTAGAACCTTCAGATTCACAAGAAGCCTATGATTTTACGCGAATAGCTTTTGAACTATCTGAGAAATTTGATACTCCGGTTATGTTGCGTACTACAACAAGACTTTCTCATGGCAAAAGTACTGTTAAAGCATCTACGGTGACAACAGGTTCTCCTGAAACAAAAAAAATAGACAATCCGATGAAATATGTAATGGTTCCTGCTAATGCGAAACGTCGACACATATTTGTTGAAGAACGTACTGCAAAACTTCAAGAATACTTTGAGTCATCTGAATTAAATAAAGTAGAATATCGTGATAAATCCACAGGCATAATTACCAGTGGAATATCATATCAATATGTTCGCGATGCTGTACCTGACGCTTCTGTATTAAAATTAGGCTCTGTATGGCCGTTACCAATAAAAACAATTCTTGAATTTGCTGCAAATATTGAGAATCTATATATAATTGAAGAATTAGACCCTTTTATTGAAGAACAGTTAAAAGCTGCAGGCATCAAATGTATTGGCAAGGAAAGATTCCCTATTTGTGGTGAGTTTACTCCAACAATAGTCGCTGTCGGGATGGGAGTTGCCAATCCTGTAGAATCGCAAAGATCATCATTGCCTACAAGACCACCTTCAATGTGTCCCGGCTGTCCTCACCGTGGAGTATTTAAAACTTTAAAACGCTTGAAATTAACAGTAAGTGGTGATATTGGTTGTTATACTTTAGGGGTAATGCCGCCATTAATGGCTTTGGATAGTTGTGTTTGCATGGGTGCTTCCATAGGCGTTGCTCATGGTATGGAAAAAGCTGGTGTTGATCCGTCAACCATAGTTGCTGTAATAGGCGATTCTACATTCTTGCACTCCGGTATGACAGGATTACTCGATATGGTTTACAACGGCTCAAAAGGCACATTAATTATTCTCGATAATGGTACAACTGCAATGACTGGACGTCAGGATCATCCAGGAACAGGTAAAGCGTTATCTGGAGAATCCGCACCGCATGTTGACTTATTATCTTTAGTTAAATCGTTAGGTGTTATTGATGTAGTTGTTATTGATCCTTACGATATTCCTTCTATTGAGAAATCATTGAATCACGCTTTAAAATACGATGGTCCTTCTGTTATTATTACAAATCGACCATGTATGTTAATTCCGCATGAAAAATATCCGAAAGTACAGGTTATTCCAGATAAATGTAAATATTGCGGTGCATGTTTGTCTATTGGTTGCCCTTCCATAAGCAAAGTTGCCGTTGATGTAGATGGAAAGACACGAATACGACCTCAAATGGATCAATTATTATGTACTGGATGTCAAGTTTGCAAACAAATGTGTAAATTTGATGCCATTGAACAAGTATCAGGTGATACTGATACAATAATTTAACAGGAAATAACATGAATACAACGAATATATTAATTTGCGGGGTAGGGGGACAAGGAATTGTGCTGGCTGGTGACATTATCGGCATGGCAGCACGATTATCTGGTCTGGAAGCAAAAGCTTCTGAAATACATGGCATGTCACAACGTGGCGGAAGCGTAGTTAGTGAAGTCAGATATGGTTCTCAAGTCAATTCTCCATTAATACCTTTGCCAGGTGCTGATTTCGTTTTAGCATTTGAACTGCTTGAGGGATTACGTGGTATAGACAGGTTGCGTCCTGGTGGATTGGCTATTGTAAATCGTCAAATCATTATTCCGTCATCCGTAACTTATGGAACTGCGCAATATCCCGAAAATGTTGAAGCCGATATTATTTCGTCAGCTTCCGGAGCAATAATTATTGATGCGTTGGATATGGCAAATAAAGTCGGTAATCCTCGCGCTGTCAATAGCGTGATGATGGGTGTATTAGCAGAAAAATCAACATTACCAATTAATTGTTGGGAAGAAGCAATCAAAAAATTAGTTAAACCTAAATTTATAGACATCAATTTAGCTGCATTTAATTGCGGTAGAGAAATCTGTAAATAATCTTGATAGGGGAATTTTAGTAATGAAATCGTCTACAATTTATAACCCATTGTATGAGTGCATGAGCCGTGAAGAAATGGAAAGTTTACAGTTCCGGCGCATGAAGGATGCTATATCACGTGTTTACAATCACGTTAAAGCATTCAGGAAAAAATGTGATGACTTGGGTGTAACCCCACTTGATTTACATACAATTGAAGATTTACGACATTTCCCATTTACTGTAAAACAAGATTATCGCGATAATTATCCATTTGGTTTATTTGCTGTGCCATTAGAAGAAGTCGTTCGTATTCATTCGTCTTCTGGAACCACTGGAAAACCGACAGTAGTCGGTTATACTAAAAATGACATCGACCTATGGTCAGAAGTTATGGCACGCACTATGGGATGTGCCGGAATAACACGTAAAGATGTTTTGCAGGTTTGTTATGGTTATGGATTATTCACCGGAGGTTTAGGTGTGCATTATGGTGCTGAAGCCATGGGCGCAACTGTAATTCCCATAAGTGGCGGCAATACAAAACGCCAGGTAATGATTATGGAAGATTTCGGTTCTACTGCGCTCGCATCTACTCCAAGTTATGCATTATATATGGCTGAAGTTGCCGAAGAAATGGGGATTTTAGATAAAATAAAACTTCGTGTTGGTATATTCGGTGCAGAACCATGGTCTGAGGCTATGCGACATGATCTTGAAAAGAAGTTGCATTTAAAGGCAATTGACATTTACGGAATGTGTGAATTAATTGGACCTGGTGTATCAAGTGAATGTGAATGTCAATGCGGGATGCATATTTCGGAAGATCATTTTTATCCTGAAATTATTGATCCTGAAACATGTGAAGTTTTACCTCCTGGAAGCAAAGGTGAATTGGTAGTAACAACACTAACAAAAGAAGCCGCACCAGTACTAAGATACAGAACTCGTGACATAACATCGCTGAATTATGAACAATGTGAATGCGGTCGTACTCTGGTTCGTATGGATAGAGTAAGCGGCAGGTCAGATGACATGTTAATTATTCGTGGCATAAACGTATTCCCATCACAAATAGAAGACGTCCTGGTTAATATAGAAGGAACTGCTCCGCATTATCAGATTCATGTTCGACGCGAAGGTGTCATGGATGAAATGGAAGTATGGGTAGAGGTAACTGAATCTGTATTGAAAGATGATATCAGATCACTTGAAACTCTTGCTCGAAAAATCACCAATGAATTAGCATCAGTGTTGAGTATAACATGCAGAGTTAAATTAGTTGAGCCTAAAACAATTGAACGCAGCGAAGGTAAAGCAAAAAGAATAATTGATCATCGAAAAGGTTGAAATCTTCATCTAAAGGCGGGGGCTATCCCCCGCCTTTAGACTTTAAAGTTCATTGTCGCTTATATAATACATAGTAATTCCGCCAGAATACTCACAAGCTATACCATTAATTTTTAAATAAAAGATTGGTTGGATTACAACCTGATAATCATCTTTATCTTCAGTATTTCTTAACTTCAACGGGATATCAAATGAAGTCACTTTATCAGTTATTTTAATCATATTAACTTTATCCAAAGCAATTAAAGCTGGTAAATTTACATTGCTGGCATTCTTAACTTCAGTAGATACTATCAGGTTGAGTTTTAAACCTGTAATTTCAACTTTAGCATCTGGAATTTTATTTATCTTACACTTGATAAAATTCTTTTTGCTATATAAAAATGTTGCTTCAGGATTTGTTATATCGATAGAAATCGGATATCTTTTCACAAGATCAATTAACAATAAATAATCCACACCCTCACTAAAACACCAATTATTTTTTTGTAATGGAATAATGTTATTTGCACCCAATGAATATTTTAAGAAAAAGATATATTTACTGCCAACTTTTAATGATGGTTCATTTTCACTAATTTTAATATTAAATAATGATTTAACTCCACCTTTGTATTGTTCATCAACTTTCACACTTATGTTTCTAAATGGTTCATCAGTTCGTAAAGGATATGATATGGTTTCTGCAAGTACTTTACCGGTTGCAACTATATCTGCTGATCCAATAAGATTTAATCTTTCAGCAGGTGTTAATGCCGAAATTGTTATTACACATAAAAGGCAGCATAAAAGAATCAAATATTTCATAATAAATCCTCATTATCTTTGACACAATAAATCTCTATTTGTGGTTTATATCCAGACAATTGTAATATTACATAATTAGCTAACATTAGTCCCATTATACCAGGTAATATTCCCATACTTGGCAAAACTCTTCTTTTCCTTCCGCGTTCAAATGAAAAATCTGGTTGTTCATTTATCTCTTCTGGTGAATATGTATCTAAAGAATCTTCAATAGAATACACTGCTGTGATGTCTGCATTAACTCCACGTTTGCGCAGGTTGCGTCTAATCGCTCTTGCAAGGGGACAATTGGTTGTTTGCCATAATGAACCGATACGGACTAAAGTTGGGTCTGTACGCGCGGATGCACCCATTGAAGTAATAACTGGAATCTTTCGTTGTGTGCATTGATATAATAATTCTGTTTTTGGCCCGACACTATCTATTGCATCAATAACAAAATTAATGTCTGAAGAAAGAAGGTCATCAGCTGTTTCAATATGAAAAAATTCTGCATGTGCATTTATGACTACATTTGGATTGATATCCTCAGCACGTTTCTTAGCAACTTCAACTTTTTGTATGCCTTCTGAAGAGTGTAATGCTAACAATTGACGATTAAAATTACTACTGGAAACTTTATCAAAATCAGTCACCTGAATATATCCCACACCACTTCTCACCAATGCCTCAAATGCAAAAGAACCCACACCGCCTAATCCGAACAAGGCAATGCGGGCATCTTTCAGTTTATTCATTCCATCTGAACCAAGAACTAATTCAGTTCTACCGAAATATTTATCCATTAATTACTTTACGGCAATGTAAACGGGAAGGGGAAATTATTAGGAGTTTCTTGCTGAGTCGGTGCTTTTACAGCTTGATTTGGCTTTTCTTCAAGTTTAATCTTTACTGTAAATTCTCCCCATTTAGAACCATCCCATCTCATGCCTTTCAAAGATACTGAATCTCCGATATTCTTCTTCGCAATATATTCACTTAATGAATTCTGGGTTGATAATGCTATGCCATCAATTTCGGTATAGCAGTCGCCTTTCTTTATACCAGATTTTGAAGCAGGGCTATTTTTCATAGAATCATTTATATATATTCCGGTTGATATCGGTAAATGAAGTTGGTCTTGTAATTCTGGTGTAATTAATTGATATGATACACCAACGTATGGGTGAGAAACATGACCTTTAGTACGCAGATCTGTCATCACTAATACAGCACGATCACTTGGTATCGCGAATCCGATGCCGGTTGCTTGAGGACCATTGCCTTGACCAAGGAAAACTGCAGTATTTATTCCAACTAATTCACCACGAGCATTCATTAATGGGCCGCCACTGTTACCCGGGTTAATTGAAGCGTCTGTTTGAATCATACCGCGCATAACATTTGATTCATCTACCGGCAAACTGCGATTAAGCGCACTGACAACACCAACAGAAACAGTATGTTCAAATCCAAAAGGATTTCCAATTGCCATTACCGGGTCGCCAGGTCTAAGTAAAGAAGACTTTCCAAATACAATAGGTTTTAAATCATTGGATGCCTGTATTTTTATTACAGCTAAATCTTCTGTTTTATCACCAGCAATAAAAGTTGCTTTGTATTGTTTTGAAATAACTTTATCTGGAGAGTTTTTATCTTTCTTTAATACAGTGACAGTTATATTATCAGCATCACCGGCAACATGAAAATTAGTTAATATATAACCATTTTTATCAACTATAACGCCAGTTCCTAACCCTTTAACTTGTTGTGGGCCGCCACCGAAAAACATTGACATCGGGTCGTTAACCTGTTTCATAGTGTTAACATTTACAACGGAATCATTCCATTCATCAGCAATATCTGCAAATGAACTCCCAGATGAGAAAAAACTTGTTTTATTAGTATTAATATTTTGCGGTAATCCTGGTGATACACTCGGATTTGGTCCCATTGATGCTATATTAATCTTATTGTTTTGAATAGCCCACATGGTACCTACAGTACCAGCAATACCACCAATAATTCCAAAAAATACAGCTAAAAATATAACTGCGCCTGATGATGGTCCGCGTTTCTTGGGACGCGGGTTATAATTTGTTGTTTGTGTGTCCATTGGGATTTTATCCCTCCAACTGTTTTATTAAATTAGCCATTTCTATAGCTGCTACGGCTGCATCCCAACCTTTATTACCACTTTTAGTTCCAGCACGTTCAACGGCTTGTTCAATGGTGTCTGTTGTTAAAACGCCGAAAATACAAGGAACGCCGGTGCCAAGACTTACAGATGCCACGCCTTTTGATACTTCTGCTGCAACATAGTCAAAATGTGGTGTTGAACCGCGAATAACAGCACCAAGGCATATAACAGCATCATATTTCTTAGACTCAGCCATCTTTTTAACTAATAGTGGAATTTCATAAGCCCCAGGTACATAAGCAACATCAACCTGCGTATCTATATCAACACCATGACGTTGCAGTGCATCTTGTGCTCCAGCGAGTAGCCTGCCAGTGATAAAGTCATTAAACCTGCCAATAACTATCCCGAATCGCAACCCTTCAGCTATTAACTGACCACTATAAATATTTCTCATTTTCTTCTCCGTTAAACATGTTCTATGTATATTTTACCAATTTCAGCTAAAAATATCACTTGATTTCCATATTATTATAAGTTTTATGCAAAAATATCTTTTTAATCGTCTCTATTTTTGGTATCTTGTTTATAGAGGATTATATTATGAAACAAAAACGAAAATTACAAACCATTCTTTTAATTATTGTTGTACTGTGTTCAATCATGGGATTTGGATATCCTTCATACGTCCAAAATAAGTTTTTATATTCTTATTTTAAGGATTTATTAAATGCTGTTCAACAACAGGATAAAGCAAAGGTTGAAATGTATTATAAAGACACTAAGAATATTTTGCCTGTTTATTGGGATCAGATGTTTAAGTATAGAATGAAAGGTTGGAAAATTGATTCAATAAGTGGGCAGCCATGGCCGTTAGATGATGATTCAGAATATAAAAATTGCGAAATTACTTTTTATTATGAATTTAAAGGTAATAAAATTCCTGAAAATGGAAAAATAATAAACCATCCCAAATATGGAAGTGTATTAGAAGTTAAAACTATTTGTAGATTTATTCCGGAAATTCATGGTAATAAAGGAACTTCAATTTCATTAATGTTACCAGGTCAGGAAGGCTCTTCAGCAAACTGGCTTGCACCATACGAAGGGAAATAATTAATGAGATACGCATTTATCGGTTGTGAAGTTTTATTCAGAGAGTTTTGTATCTCTGCTTCCAGATCGCCTGTAGTATTAGATGCAATTTGGATGCCCCAGGGATTACATAATATCCCAGATAATTTACGTGCAGGTGTACAGAAAGAAATTGATAGAATTGATGGCCCAAATGCACAAGAACGCAAGTTTGACGCGATATTATTAGGTTATGCTTTATGCAGTAACGGTGTTGTCGGGTTACATTCATATACTGTACCGCTTGTTATTCCACGTGCTCACGATTGCGTTTCGTTATTATTAGGTTCTAAAGACAAGTATCAGGAGTATTTTGATAACCATGCTGGTATATATTGGTATAGTAGTGGATGGATTGAGCGTACATTGCAACCTGGTAAAGAACGTTATGATAATACATTTCAGCATTATGTTGACGTTTATGGTGAAGATAATGCTGAATATTTGATGGAAGTAGAACAGGGGTGGTACAAAGGCTATAATTGGGCTACTTATATCGATTGGGAACTGGTAACTTCCGAATCTGATAAGAAATATACCCGTGAATGCGCGGAATATTTAGGCTGGAATTATGACGAAGTAAAAGGCGATCCTAAACTATTTTACGATTTTGTTGATGGAAATTGGAACCCGGAAATTTTCCAGGTTATTGAACCTGGCTCAGTTATTGAACCAGAATATAACGGTATGATAGTAAAATCATGTGCAGGTTGTGCGAATCATGGTGAAGCACAGTGTAAAGATGTTACACCTTTAATGTCGAATAGGTAGTTTATGGCAAGATTATTAAATTTCCCGCTTGATTTATCGCTATATGTTGTTACAGTAAACTATGGTGATGTTACCCATATTTCTATCGCTGAAGCTGCTTATGCTGGAGGTGCCGGCGTAGTTCAATATCGACATAAAAATGTTTCAACTATTGAAATGTATAATAATGCTCGTGCGATTTCAGAAATAGCAAAAAAATATGGTAAAGCATTAATAATTAACGATAGGGTTGATATAGCATTAGCTGTAAAGGCAGATGGAGTTCATTTAGGCCCTGACGATATGCCTGTTAGTGTTGCGAGAAGGTTAATGGGTCCAATGGCGATAATTGGGGCATCTACAGGCTCTATCGAAGAAGCTATTGAAGCTGAAGCAGAAGGCGCGTCATACATTGGCGTAGGTTGTATTTATGGCACTAACAGTAAGAGTGATGCAGGAGACCCTATTGGAATTGATATCATACGAGAGATTAAACAAGTTGTGAAAATACCTGTTGTGGCTATCGGCGGTATCACTATCTCTAAGATTTCTGAATTAGTAGAAAACGGTGCTGATGGCATCGCTGTAATAAGCGCAATTACACGAGCGCGAAATATGAAAACTGCAACACGTGATTTTATTAAAGAAATAAAGAATAGTAGAAAATGAAATTTTTCAAGATTGCAATTGTATCATTTTTAGTAGGTTTATCTGGAGCAGTAATGCCTGGACCATTATTTGCAATCGCAATTCAACAAGCATTGATAGTAGGATGGACAGCAGGATTTTGGCTTATTAATGGCCATGCAATAGGGGAAATAATACTTCTTTTTTTAATTCGATATGGTGCCGGCAACTTTTTAACACGTCCTGTTATTTCAAAAATAATCGGTATCGTTGGCGGTGTTGTACTTCTATATTTTGCTTATAACATGATTTACACTGCGATTAATGGTTCTTTTGCTCTAAATATGACAAAGCAAGACCCCTTATCAATATGGAAATTAATGTTAGCAGGTTTTGTCATTTCAGTTACAAATCCAACATGGTATATTTGGTGGGGTACTGCAGGTATAGGTTTAATTACAACGCAAATAGACAAGAGTGGTGATAAAGCATGGACTGTATTTTTCATCGGTCATATTCTTGCTGATTATGCCTGGTATATTCTTGTGACTACAATACTTTCTGTCAGTAGAATGTTTATAACTTCAGAAATACATAAGTTTATTATTTTAATTTGTGCTGGCAGTATAACTGTTATAGGTATGATATTTTTAGTAAAATCACTTAATATAAAATTGTTGAAAGAAAACTCATGAATATTTGGCAAGAATATAAAAATAGAATTTCAAATGAAATGCAGATCGATCTACAATTATTTGCAGATATAGCCAATAAAGAAGATCTAAATATATATCTTGTTGGCGGAGCTGTTAGAGATATCATTATTGGCAGGACTGTTGCAGACGCAGACATTATGGTAGATGGCGATGCAACTGTCTTTGTAAAAGTTATAATAAAGTATACTGGTGGTAAGCTGTTAATACACGATTCTTTTTTCACCGCGGTATTATTCCTGCCATCTGGCAGGAAATATGATTTTACATCATGCAGAAAAGAATATTATCTTTATCCTGGAGCACTGCCAATTACTTCACCAGGTTCTATCCAAGATGATTTATACCGCAGAGATTTTACAATAAATGCAATGGCAATGAAATTAAGCGGTAATAACCATGGTGATGTTATTGATTATTTCAATGGTCTTGATGATATACAAAATAAAGTAATTCGGATATTACATGATAGCTCCTTCATTTCTGATCCTACACGAATTTTCAGAGCTGTGCGTTTTGAATCTAAATTAGGTTTTACAATTAATAACCATACAATTGAACTAGCTAAAGATGCGATATCAAAACGAATCGTTGATAAAGTAAGCGGTGAAAGAATTTTTAATGAAATAAAGCAAATCTGTAATAATAAGTTCACTGAACAAGTCATTAAAAGAATTAAATCAATCAATTTGCTACCATCAATAAATGATAATTGGCATACACCTATATTAGTAAATATTAATAAAATAGAAAAACTTATAAGTGAAAATAATGTAATTTCTCCTCAACTATTACGATTAACCTGGTTAATATCATCGGTTAATTCAAAAAAAGATATTAACGAAATATCAAACAGATTAAAAATTAGCAGGTTTATAAAAAAACATCTCATAAGCTCAGATGAAATTTATAATTGCTTAGCAAAAGTGAATGAAGATAATAGCTTAGGGGGGATAGATGTTGCATTTAAGTCATTGTCATCAGATACAATTTTATTTTTATCGTTAATGCTTGATAATGACAAGAGAGAAGTTATTAATGATTATTTATTAATAATATCAAATTTTAAACCTTTGATAAATGGAGATAATTTAATTATTGAAGGGATTCATCCAGGCAATGAAATGCATTGCATAATCAATAAACTAAGGTATGCACAATTAAACGGTTTAATTAACGATTATTCTCAAGCTATTGAGTTAATACATCTATTGAAATCTGGTACTTAAAATATTTTTCATAACATTGATTATTGTCAAAAAAATACCCTTTCATCTAATATGAAAAAATGAAAGGGTAAAGCTGGTATAAACTATTTAAACCCCATTTAATTCAAGGTAGGAAAAAACATCAAAGTATCCAATTCCAAATGGCGGTGCTTTTTCCCGAGAGATTTTACCCATTAAACGATATTTTTTATTAAGTTTAATTTTATCTGTTAATTCAGTTACCTTGGGACCTGTTAAAATATATACTTCACCGGCGTCACATTCCAATACTGGAAAACCTTTTGACATTTTAACAGTACCAGCTAAAAATGTCATGTCTTGCTCCTTGATTAATCCGGCAGGAGCTTGTACTACATTATTGCCTGGCTGCACATTAGGATTTTTCCCGCCGGGTTGAATAAATGGTTGTCCTGGAGCGGGTTGTCCTATCGGTTGACCTGGTTGCATTATTGGTCCACCTATAATTGGACCGACCTGATAGTTTATCGGCTTGGATATAAAATCCTGTGGAACTGCAGTACGTGCTATTATTTTTCCTGTTAAAGTATCAATAACTATTATTTCATCTTGCTTTATGAATACGAGCATATTATCTTTTGTTTTCGCTATAACATTATTCCCTTGATTGTTTTTCAAATAGTTTGGTTGAAAACTTGCACCACCAATAACTCCTCTTAAATTATCTATTTGAAATTGTTGAGCTGTGGCAATTTTTTTCGAAAAGTTTGTTTGTAAATCTATATTCATTGTATTAGTATTAACTTTGAAAAAGTTTTCGCCAATGATAAATATCAACGCATTTTCTTCAGGAATAATTGTAGTTTGAGCGATTCTTTTATTAATTTCTTCAATATATTTCAGATTATCCTTATCTTGCAGCATTGCACCCCAGCCGACAATGCCTGCTTTTTGAGCAGGAGGTGCTGGTTTATCAGGCATAGGACCAAATAATTCAATTTTTTTTAATAATTTTAGAGTAAAATAATCTAATTTCGCCAACCTTCCGGCTTTATAAATAAAAATACCTGAATCTGATACTTCTATTAATAGCTCCGACTGATTCATAGCATTATCAAGCATCATACTTTGGATTTTATTGTAATCTATATTAATACCTGGCTGTCCAGGTTGTATACCTGGGTTCCCAGCGCCAATTACATTCGGATCAGGTTGTGCAAATGCTATAACAGCAAATAATGCTATTGCAAAAATTAAAATTGACTTCTTCATATCTGTCACCCCTTACTATTTTATACGAATAATTCTCAATAACGTTGCAATGAACTTATTCAGTCGAATTCTTCTTACCAAATCTTTTCTTTAAACCTTCCATAAAAGTTTCTGCAACTATAATAGGGGCAGAAACTATTCTTTTAAAGAATGTTGTGGCATTGCCAATTTGCTTATCAACAGATTTTCTGGCATCACCGACTTGGTCTACACCTTCCTGCAACTTTGTTACAATTTCTTGCAGACTATTAATTAACATAATAGCTTTTTCAGCTAATGGGTCTATCTTCATTCGCATTTCTAATAACAATTTTCTCATTTCTACGAGTAAGACTGTAAGTGCAATCATTTGTATTACAACAAGTAACCCCAGAATGATTACACTGATACATAAGGGTACCATCAAATTATTTCCCATAATATTCTCCTTCCGTATTAATATTATCTTAAACTGTGAAAAATGCAAATACCATTACCTGAAATCCATTGACATTTCTCGAGGTAAATGCTATTTTTACAATATAATTGGTGGAATTAAATGCAAAAATATTCTTCTTCATCTGAAGGTTCACCTCTGGAAAAATTTAATAATAATAAACCTAAACAACCTGAATTTAAACGTGCTACACCTGCAAGGGTAAATATTTTTGATGTGCAACAATCAGAAAATACTCCGGGTTGTGCTGCTGCAGGTTGTGTAGGTACTTTGCTGGGTGTTGTTATGTTAGCTGCTGGTCAAATGATAATGGTTGGGAAACTCGGAAATTTCGGACTTCCTATAATGATCCTTGGTGGAATAATAATTGTTTGCGGTCTTGCACTTGCTGCTGTTCATGGTACTTCTTCGTTATCTGGAAAATGCCCATATTGTAACGCAGAAGTCAAAGGAAATGTCCCGGGATTTAATTGTCAGCGTTGTGATAAAAGAATTATTGTTATTGAATCTATGTTTTATAAAGATGATGATGTAAAAAAAGAAGATTTTCACATTTCTGAACGTTCAAAAAATGAGATGCTTCCAAGAGACTAACTTCTTTTTGTTCCTACATACACCCGGTATCCTCCACTGCCTTGTCCAACTTGCGTTATATCAGATAAATCTTCACCCATTATTTTTTTAAATGTTTCTGCACCTTGTTTTTTTCTGGCTACAAGGTATAATCTGCCATTATTATTCAGTCGCTTTGCTGATTCTCGTATTAATTCAAAAACAAGTGCATTACCGGTACGAATAGGGGGATTTGTGATAATCATATCAAATTGTTGGTCGGGAAAAGCTGTAAATCCCGCACCTTCTAAAATCATTACATTTGATACTTTATTAAGTTCAGCATTTTTAATTGATAATTCAATGGCACGTTGATTTGGGTCAGACATGTATAATGCAGCTAATGGCATATTAAATGCTGTAACGATTCCAATAACTCCGTATCCGCATCCTAAATCAAGAATTGTAGATGCATTTGAAAAATCGATTGCTTTTATTAATTCTATAGTACCCGGATCTACATGATCACGTGAAAAGACACCATGATCAGTCCAAAATGAGTATTCGCGTCCAAGGATACGAGAAGTAATTTTCTGCATATCACTGGAAGAGGTTGGATTTGTGGTATAATAATGTTCGTTGTTCATAAATGAAATACTGAATGTTTTATGAAGTATGGCTGCCCGGGAACGGGTCGAACGTTCAACCTTAGGATTCAAAGTCCTCTGCGCTGCCAATTGCGCCACCGGGCAGTAACACGTGAATTATACTTTTATTTCATATTATCGGTCAATATTATTTTGAGTCAGAAGGTGAAAAATAATAAGTATCTAATTACTATAGAGGAGAAAAATTAATGTTAAAATATTTTTTGTTAGTAATATTGCCCTTAATCTTAATTTTTATTGCTTTTACACAACCAGAGATTGTTGAAAATGGTCAACCCTCTGATAGTGCAAAACCTGGTACTTTAACAACTGTAGGTGAAGGTTCTCTTGTTATTAATGCATACGTAAGTCAAATCAGTGCCAAAGTGACAGGTGATATTATCATTACTGCCAGATCAAAAGATAAAATTAAAATTACCGGTAATACCATTAAGCCAGAAGTTTTAACAGATGAAGATATCGACAAATATTTACCAGGATTAGCTGCCAATGCAGTGACTAAAGCTGCCGCTAAAAAGGCAGGTTATCTTATTTATCGTGGCGTAGACGGTGAAGTAAAATTAAACGATAATCGTTTTTATATGAAATGTATTGGAACGATTAAAGAGATGACTGCATTTGGAATTGGTGTTGCATATTTTGATGGCGAAGGAAAATATAAAGTTACTAAAGAGGGATCCGACGAAATAGTAGAGCAGGAATGGCAAAAACTTACTGATGCTGATGATAATGCTGACAATAATAAAAAGAAGAAAAAACAAATCTTAAAACCAGTTATTTATGGTGATTATAAAATAAAAGCGAAACCCAACCCCAAAAATAAGTAACTTTTATTCTCCCCTTTGGATTTATTCAAAGGGGAGGTAGTTTACTGAATTTTTCCATCAACTAAATCAAGTTTTATAATTTCATCATCTTTATATTTACCTTCCAGTATTCCTCGTGAGATATGATTTTCAATTTGTTTTTGAATTATTCTTCGCAATGGTCTTGCACCATAAGCCGGATCATAACCATCATTTGCTAATTTCAATCGCACAGCATCTGATATTTCAAGATGTAAGTTGCGTTCTGACAAATTTATTCTAACTTTATCTATCATCATATCAACAATCTGTACAATTTCTTCTAATTTTAACGGTAAAAATACAACGATTTCATCGATTCTATTTAACAATTCTGGCCTGAAAATATGTTTTAAATCCTGAGTTGCTTTTTCCTGCATGGATTCATAACTATTTTCTGATATTTCATCATCACCAACAGAAAAACCAAATCGCTGCTGTTGACCAATTATATGAAGACTACCGATATTGCTGGTCATAATAATCACACAATTTTTAAAATCAGCAATTCGTCCAACATTATCTGTTAATCTGCCATCTTCGAGTAATTGCAATAAAATATTGAATACATCTGGATGTGCTTTCTCAATTTCATCAAACAGAATTACTCGGTATGGCCGTCTGCGTACTTGTTCAGTTAATTGCCCGCCTTCATCAAAACCGACATAACCTGGCGGTGCCCCAATTAACCTTGATATTGAATGTTTTTCCATATATTCTGACATATCAATTCTTATCATCGCATCTTCATCATTAAACATAAATTCAGCTAATGCGCGAGCTAACTCTGTCTTACCAACGCCAGTCGGACCCATGAAAACAAATGAGCCGATTGGACGCTTAGGGTCTTTTAAACCAGCTCTTGCGCGCCTTATAGCCTCTGAGATGACACCGATGGCATAATCTTGACCAACGACACGTTTATGCAAATCTTCTTCCATTTGCAGCAATCGGGAAGACTCTTCTTCAAACATCCGTTTTACCGGAATACCGGTTGCTCTTTCGATAAGTTCAGCAATTTCATCTTTAGTTACAACAGGAACAATAGGGGATGGACGTTTTTCTGCTTCTATTTTTTTTACTTGTTCCTGCAAAGCTGCAATATCCTGTTTGTAATGTGCAGCCTGTTCATAATTTTGTTTTAATGCAGCTTCGTCCCGAAGATTTTCGAGATTCAATATCTTTTGTTCTAATTCTCTAACATCACCAGGAATAAAAATCACTTCAATATGCTTTCTTGCGCCTGACTCATCAATCAAATCAATTGCTTTGTCTGGTAAAAACCTGTCAGGAATATATCGGGCAGATAAAGTCACGGCAGCCTCTAAAGCATCATCAGTATATGTTATCTCATGATGTTTTTCATATCGTTCCTTCAAACCATGCAAAATCTTAATCGCATCTTCAATAGATGGTTCATCAACAAAAACTGGTTGAAATCGTCTTTCCAATGCGGAGTCTTTTTCAATATATTTTCGATATTCATCAAGAGTAGTAGCTCCAACACATTGCAATTCACCGCGTGCTAATGCCGGTTTCATCATATTGGATGCATCTATAGCGCCTTCTGAAGCTCCAGCGCCTACAACAGTATGAAGTTCATCAATAAATAATACGATTTCACCTTGTGCCTGGCGAATTTCATCCATTACAGCTTTCATTCGTTCTTCAAATTCACCACGAAACTTTGAACCGGCAACCATGCTTGATAAGTCGAGTGCTATTACTCTTTTATTTTTTAAAGTCTGTGGTACTTGATTTTGTATAATGGCTTGCGCCAAACCTTCAACTATAGCCGTTTTACCTACACCGGGTTCACCTATCAAAGCAGGATTATTTTTTGTTCTTCGCGATAATATCTCTATCACGCGGCGAATCTCATTATCACGGCCAATAACCGGGTCAAGCTTGCCTTCTCTCGCCAATGTTGTAAGATCACGGCTATATTTAGATAACGCTTTATATTGTCCTTCTGCATTAGGACTATTTACCCGTGAACTGCCGCGTACTGATAAAACACCACGACGTGCTGATTCTTTATTTATTCCAAACTGGTTTAAAATTCTTGCTCCAGGTGAAGTACCTTCTTCAGCTATTGCGATAAGTATATGCTCTGTAGCGACATATTCATCACCCATTTGCCGAGCAATGTCCCAACATATTTCACTGATTACTTTCTGAGCTGCCGGAGTAAGATATACCTGCATTTGGCGGGAATTTTTACTTACTGAAACTTTAGGTAATTTTTCCAATGTTCTTTTGATTTCGTCTGTAAAAGTAACAACATCAACATGTAATTCATCTAATATCTTGGGTACTGTTCCTTCCGGTTGTTCCATCATAGCCAACAACAGGTGGTCGGTATCCATTTGCATGTGGCCATAACGTTCTAATATGGCCTGTGATATCATTAATAGTTCTTGTGCTTTATCTGTAAATTTGTTGAAATCCATGATATTTACCTCACATCAGGATCTTCTTCCTTGATAAATTTTTTGTTATTTCCTGCTATAACTATAACAACTTCACCTTTTATAGTAGTATCCGTGAAAGCTGCTATTAATTCTGATAAGGTTCCGCGATGTATTTTTTCATAAATTTTTGTTAATTCAATACATACAGCAGCCATTCTATTACCATATACCATGTGTGCATCTTTTAATAAATCGATGACACGGGTAGGGGCTTCGTAATAAATCATTGTATGCGGTAGTTCTTTGTCTATCGCCATGAAATTCTGTCGCTTACCGCTTTTGCGAGGTGGGAAACCTTTAAATGTAAAAGATGATACTGGCAAACCTGATGATATAAGTGCAATAGGCAGTGCAGATGCACCAGGGATTACTTCGACTTCATAACCATTAGTAATGGCACTATTAACGGCTGTGTATCCTGGATCACTTATGCCTGGGTATCCTGCATTTGAGCATAAACCTACATTATAACCATCGCGCAAAAGTGATAATATTCTGTAGGCAGCATTATCTTCATTATATTCATGATTGGAAAAAATAATTTTAGGTCTTGTTATATTAAATTTATCAAATAATATTTTCGTATGGCGTGTATCTTCACATGCTAATGCATCAACTTCACCTAACATGCGAATTGCTCGTATACTTATATCTTCCAGATTACCAATAGGTGTCGCTATCACTATTAATTTGCCAATTTTATCTGTCATTTTACCAATCCTGTGTAACACGTTTCAGCCGACGTTTTGATTGTTCTTTTACGCGCAATACTTCTTCTTGCAGTTCGTCAATCTTGTCGAGTAATTTTAAAATCACATCAACACCGGCAAGATTTACCCCTAACTCATCTTTTAAACGCTGAATCTGTCGTAAACGTTCTATATCATGAATTGAGAACATTCTAATATGCCCTCGGCGTTGTGGTGTAATCAAACCAATTCTTTCATATAATCTGATAGTTTGTGGGTGTATAGATATCATTGTGGCAACCACACTGATTACATATAATGGAATATCTTTATCGTAATCTGTCATTTTATTTACCCTTATGCAAACGCTGCAATTCTACAAGCAATGCTTCTTCGGCTTCAGAAATTGTTTTGGGTACAGTAATTTTTACTCGTGCATAAAAATCGCCGTTTTCTTCTGAATTTTTCTTTGGCATACCTTTACCACGGATTCTTAGTTTTGCACCTGATGATGTACCGGCTGGTATTTTCATGTTTACTGATCCATCAATTGTATGAACAGTTACTTCACCACCCAGAATAGCATCAAGGTATGAAACATTCAAATCAGAATATATATCATCATCTTTTAACTCGAAATGACTATCAGAATGTATTTTAACTATCAGGTACAGATCACCAGGCTGCCCCCCCATCATTCCCGGGGATCCCTGACCTTGCAATCGTATTTTTTGACCTTCCCGGATACCTTTAGGAATTTTAACTGTCAATTTTTTAGGGGTGATAGTTGCACCGCGTCCGCCACAAGCAGGACATGCTGTGTTATTAGCATATCCGGTACCACCGCACATTCTGCAATTTTCTTGTGTTTGAATAGTTATCCCATGCTCAGCACCATGAAATGCATCATGCAGCGAAACGGATATTTCATATTCTGAATCATCACCTTTAGTTGGTCCACGCCTTGATTGGGCGTGACCGCCACCTAATAAGTCACTTAGTATATCGCTGAAACCGCCTGCATTAAAATTAAAGCCTTCAGATGTTCTATGCTGACCACCACCAGTTCTACCTGTTCCACCTGGATTAAAATTGTATCCTGCTTCTGCGGCGTTTTTCCAACCATCACCGAGATGACCGTATTGATCATATTTTTTCCGCATATCGGAATCAGATAATACTTCATAAGCTTCAGCAATTTCTTTAAATTGGTCTTCAGAACTTTTATTGCCAGGATTTACATCCGGGTGATGCTTACGGGCAAGACGACGATAAGCAGACTTGATTTCTTTATCAGATGCGGTTTTAGGAACGCCTAAAACTTTATAGTAATCTTTAGCTGCCATCGTCGTCTCCCATTAAATTAATTATTTATTTTCTTTGTATTCTGCGTCAATCACATCGTCGCCAGCATTTTTATCTGCTGAAGATGCGCCTGTTGTTTCAGCACCAGGTGTTTCTGCTGCTGCAGTAGCTTCGTAAATACGTTGTGCAATTGGCGACATCGCTTTTTGAAGATTTTCAATTTCATTCTTAATGGCTTGAACATCTTCACCTGTTGCAGCATCTTTCAATGCTTTTATAGCCGCTTCAACAGCAGTTTTCTCATCAGGTGTTATTTTTTCACCTAAATCAGTTACTTGTTTCTCTGATTGATAAACTAAAGTATCAGCCATGTTTTTTGTCTCAGCTATTTCACGTTTTCGCTTATCTTCTTCTGCGTGCGCCTTTGCTTCATCTACCATTCTTTCGACTTCGCTCTTATCTAATGTGCCGGCACCAGTAATGGTAATGCTCTGCTGCCGATTTGTAGCCTGGTCCTTCGCACTAACATTGACAATACCATTCGCGTCAATATCAAATGTTACTTCAATTTTGGGTACACCACGTGGTGCTGATGGCAGACCGGTAAGATCAAATTGTCCAAGCAGGCGATTTTCCCGTGCCATTTCGCGCTCACCTTGATATACCATAATAGTAACTGCTGTCTGAAAATCAGCATAAGTGGTATATGTTTCGGTCTTACGGGTAGGAATAGTTGTGTTGCGGTCAATCATCTTAGTAAAGATACCGCCTGCTGTTTCAATACCTAATGACAATGGGGTAACATCTAACAAGACAATATCAGACCGTTCACCAGCAAGTACTGAACCTTGTACTGCTGCACCTACAGCAACTACTTCATCCGGGTTTACACCACGATGTGGTTCTTTACCTGCCAATTTTCTGGCTAATTCTACAACCATTGGCATACGCGTTGAACCACCGACCATGATAATTTCATCAAGATCAGTAATGCTAAGTCCAGCATCTTTTACAGCGTTATGGAAAGGCGCAACCATGCGATCAATCAGGTCTTGGCATAATTCCTCGAACTTCGCACGTGTAATTGTCGTATCAAGATGTTTGGGACCATTCTGGTCAGCTGTTACATAAGGCAGGTTGATATTAGTCTGAACCATACTTGATAATTCGATTTTTGCTTTTTCAGCCGCTTCACGTAATCTTTGCAATGCCTGACGATCTTGGCGCAAATCAATCCCTTGTTCTTTTTTGAATTCATCAGCCATCCAATGAACTAACTTTTCATCCCAATCGTCTCCACCCAGGTGGGTATCGCCGTTGGTTGATTTTACTTCAAATACACCATCACCAACATCCAGAACAGATACATCAAAAGTTCCACCGCCAAGATCCCAAACCAAAATTGTTTCATCTTTCTTTTTATCAAGACCATAAGCAAGTGATGCAGCGGTTGGCTCATTAATGATACGCAATACTTTCAAACCTGCGATTTCGCCGGCAACTTTTGTAGCATTTCGCTGAGCATCATTAAAATATGCAGGCACGGTAATAACTGCTGAATCTACTTTTTCCCCAAGATATGTTTCAGCATCTGATTTTAATTTTTGTATAATCATTGCCGAGATTTCTTCTGGGGTATATGTTTTGCCTTGAACTTCTACTGATACGGCACCGCTTGTTCCTGAAATTACTTTATAAGGTACCATGCCGCGCTCACTGCTTACTTCGTCAAATCTGCGTCCGACAAAGCGTTTAATTGAAAATACTGTATTTTCAGGATTAATGGTGGCCTGACGCTTTGCAGTTTGACCGACTAATCTTTCACCACTTTTTGTAAACGCAACTACTGAAGGGGTTAACCGGCTACCTTCTGCATTTGTAATTACGGTTGGTTCGCCACCTTCCATAACAGCGACCACGGAATTTGTCGTTCCTAGGTCGATTCCAATAACTTTACCCATTTTAATTTCCTCCAATTATCTGCTTATAGCAGTTGTTTGCATTCGAATAATATTACTTGAGTCATTTCTTGTCAAGTATATTTATATATATCCGATTATATCTTCTTTTAAACACAAAAAAATACCGACTTATAAAAAAAGCCGGTATTTTAAAAACTTTATTTTCAGGTTATTAATATGATTTAATTACTTTATTTGCTTTTAAACAACCTGTGCATACATTTACGCGACTGGGTGTGCCCTTCTCGTTACGGACGCGAACTTGCTGGATATTTGGTTTCCAGGTACGTCTGGTCCGGATATGTGAGTGGCTGACGCTGTAGCCCGCCTGTGTTCCTTTGCCGCAAATTTCACAACGTGTAGCCATGGTAAAGAGTTCTCCTTTTTAATATCGCCCGTTGTTTTATCGGGCACAACGCAATAAAGTATACATAAATTTCATTTGTTATGCAATAGTTTGATGTAAAAATCTATGTTTTTTTACTATTTTATTGCTGAAAAATGAATAAATACTAATATTTTAAAATGGGGTAGGGTAGTACAAAGATATTGTACCAGATTTCTTTTTCAATTTTCAGTTATTTTTTCTATAATTAATTTATGGTTACAATGCCGCGGCTGGCACCTGCAAATACCGAGTTATTGCTATATATGCTAAATTATAAAAAAGAAAAAAACGCTACATCTATTGTAAACGTGAAGATCTTCATATACCATCTTAGACCCATTGTATGGATTTTTCCTATAAAAGGAGTTGGTCATTATACTTATGGACCAGATAATAAATCGATTTCAGTACATAGTGGTCAGATATTATTCATACCATCAGGCTGTGAACACAGTTTATCCGGTGCTGATAAATTCATAACTTTGCATGGTTTTTATATACATCCTTCAGTTTTTGCGCGATTAAGCAATATAATGCAGCCAACACCATCGACAAGGAAATTGGCATCTGGACATGATTCTTCTATTCCTGTTCGTTGGACTGATGATAATCATATTTTTCGTTCCATGCAGGAAATATATGAGCAATGCCTGGCTGAATATGCAAGAAATAATGAATGGAAAGTACCATTATTTAATGCAGTAAGCCAGCTTCTTGCTGTAATGGTAGTCCGACTGTTAAATACAAAATCAGTAAATTTATCATCAGACTCAACGATGATGCGGTTGCTTAATACTCGCAGTTGGATTGACAGGCATTTTCTTGATCATATAACCATATCTGAGTTAGCAAAAAAACTTCATTATCTCGTGCTCATTTTTCTGAATTATTTACAGATTTAACTGGTGTCTCTCCCCAATAATATATTATTGGACTTCGCTTAAATCAGGCGATGGCATTGCTTGAAGAAACTGATTTATCAATAACTGATATATCTATCCGGACAGGTTTTACTCATCTTGCTCATTTTGACAGACTATTTCATGATACAACATTGATGTCACCCAATAAATACCGTATACAAAAGCAGATTGATAAACAGAAATAATATTATTAACTTTTTTTTCTAAATCCGATAAAAGATGAAATCTATCCTACAAAATGTTAATTACAATTTTTCTTCCTGTGTATAATCATAGAAAATAAGGGAGGATCAAATGCCAATTAAAGTTTGCGTAATCGGTGCCGGCAGCATCGGTTTCACTCGCGGAATAGTTCGCGATATTTTATGTGTTCCTGAATTGCAGGATACTCAATTTGCATTTCATGATATTAATGCCCACAATCTTGATATGGTATATCAATTAGTGAAACGTGATATTGAATCAGCCGGACTTTCTGCCACTGTTGAAGCGAATATAAATAGACGCGATGCTATTAAAGATTCTAATTATGTCTTTTCATTCGTACGTGTAGCTGGTTTAGAAGGCTTTCAAACTGATATTGAAATACCATTAATGTATGGAGTTGATCAATGTGTAGGTGATACATTAGGCCCAGGCGGTATCATGTATGCTCAGCGGACAATTCATGCTTTACTTGAATTCTGTAAAGATATCAAGGAAGTTGCAAAACCGAATTGCTTATTTTTAAATTATAGCAATCCGATGGCTATGAATACATGGGCATGTAATAAATATGGTTTTGGGGTAAAAACAGTTGGTCTTTGTCATGGAGTTGAAGGTGGACATTGGCAAATCGCTAATGCTTTGGGATTGCCAAAAGATGAAGTTGATATTATATGTGCTGGTATTAATCATCAAACCTGGTATGTAAGCGTAAAACACAAAGGTGTTGACTTAACAGGGAAAATATTAGAAGCATTTGAGAAACACCCGGAATATAGTAAGACAGAAAAAGTTCGTATCGATATGATGCGTCGTTTTGGTTATTATAGCACCGAGTCAAATGGTCATTTAAGTGAATATGTTCCCTGGTACCGTAAACGCCTTGATGAAATCAAACAATGGATTGATTTAGGAAGTTGGATTAATGGAGAAACTGGCGGGTATTTACGTGTTTGTACTGAAGGCCGTAACTGGTTTGAACATGATTTCCCAAATTGGATGAAAGAACCCCCGATTACATTTGAACCAGAAAAACGCGGTCATGAACATGGCTCATATATTATTGAATCTTTAGAAACTGGCAGATGTTATCGCGGTCATTTTAATATTGTAAATCATGGCTGCATCACTAATCTGCCGCAGGATTGTATTATTGAAACCCCTGGATATGTTGATGGTAATGGTATGAGCATACCTATCGTTGGCGATTTGCCGTTAGGATGCGCTGCTGTGTGCAACGCCAGCATCAGTGTACAGCGTATGGCCATGGAAGCGGCTTCAACTGGAAACGACACGTTGCTGCGTCAAGCCTTTATGATGGATCCGCTAACTGGTGCAGTCTGCAATCCACCAGAAATCTGGCAAATGGTTGATGATATGCTAATTGCACAGGAAGAGTGGCTTCCTCAGTATGCTGAAGCAATCGCTAAGGCAAAAACAAGAAGAGCTACTGAACCAAGAATTCCTGTAAAAGAAGGTTATCAAGGTGCCGCCAGGTTAGCTACAAAATCTCTTGAAGAAATGGTTGAAGATAGAGAAAATATGAATAAAATAGTGGCTGAATCTGATAAGGCGAAAGAAAGACCATCTGCTGAATAAATAATTTAAATAATTAAGGGTTGCAAATAATTTGCAACCCTTTTTTGCATTTATATACACAGTCATCCCATATCACCTGAGAACACATAGTTTTCAGGTGATTTTCTTTT